>JBMFQE010000050.1:0-502 GCA_049968755.1 Bacteroidales bacterium | reverse complement strand
TCATCTTTTATACGAGCTGTAATACCATGCTGTAATAAGTTATTGTTATTCCATTTTGATAATGCTATAACAAATCTAATACAAGTAAAAAATATATATTGGTATAATCAACTTTTATTCGTATTTACCAGTTTTAATAATATGCATATAAGTTTCTATATAGTTGATTTGCTAAATACAAAAAGTTATAACATAACGTCATACAATAAAAATACTATTTACAATCCATTTTGTATTATAAAAAATAATATGTTAATCATAAGTGATCCTTTTAATGAAAATCTATTTATACAAAGTTTTGAAATGAATAATGAAACTAAATTGTTAACAAGCTTAATCTAATTTTTTGCATTCAACATGAATAATGCAATATATGGAATCCTTTTATGAAGGTTTATTTACTGCGTTATCAAATAACACACAAGCAGAACAGTTTATACCATCAGATGACGATTTACTTGACTACTATCTAACAATAATTGAAAATTATAACTCTTTTGAA
>JBMFQE010000049.1:0-514 GCA_049968755.1 Bacteroidales bacterium | reverse complement strand
GATAACCATACGCTTCTCCTAATTCTTGGAACGTTTTAAATTTTCTTTCCATAACTAAACCTCCATAAAGTATTTATTTACATATATTAATTTATGCAACTTTTACATGTAAAATTAAAGTTGATTTTTTTGCAAAAAAATTATTTGAATTTTGTTTGTATTTCTGCTAATATACGATCTGTGCTTGGAGCACTACCATCCGATGCTTTTTTATTAACAAATTTTTGAATTATAACATATATAACAAAAGAAAATATACCTACAATCGTTGTTTTAACAACAGCAACGCCAAAAGTAGGATCAGCTATAACTGTATTAACAGCATCGTTAAAGTTGGTTAGTATATATTTAAATGCTGAGAATAAACCTCCTACACCTATTTTAGATGAGATAGCAACATAAAGAATACCTATAGAATAAATTATAGCTTGAATTAAAATTGGCATTCCCAATGCCTTAAATATTAACATTGATGTTCCTGCAGCTAGTATTAAAAACGCTAAAGATAATGCAT
>JBMFQE010000048.1:0-555 GCA_049968755.1 Bacteroidales bacterium | reverse complement strand
TTTGAGGGATGATAAAAACTTTTCATCGGAAAATCTTGCCGGTTAAATGTTTTAAGGCAAAACAAGCTGATTAAATTTTTATTTTATGTTTTTGAGAAAAATACCGCCGCGATGGTAAGGCAGGAGAATTGCAAGTTACAGTGTTTCCGGAAATGCTTTTTCTTAGCCTTCTGCAGAGTTTTTTAATTTTACAAAAACAAAAAAGGTAGTGTAACTTTGTTTCTGTAAAATTAAAAAAGCCACGGCTGAAGAAAAAAGTATAAATTAAAACTTAAAAAATCAATCAGCCATGGCAAGAAAATTGAATAAAGGTACAAAAGATTTTTTAAAAGAGCTAGAGGGACTTATAGAGAGTGGGGGAAAAACGGGGGTCATGAGTAAGATTTTAGAGATTGGGATTCAGAAGCTAATTGAGATAGAGCGGGATAATTACATTGGGGCAGGGAGTTATGAACGTGTAGAGCATCGGAAGACATACCGCAATGGCTATAAACCAAGGAAGTTGGTGACACGGGTTGGTGAGTTATCGTTACAGGTCCCGCAGACAAGGGACGG
>JBMFQE010000047.1:0-591 GCA_049968755.1 Bacteroidales bacterium | reverse complement strand
TAGAATCAGTAAAAATACTTACTTATAAACTAAACATTGCATTAAACAAATTTAATTTGAATCTTTATGATATAATAGATGCTATAAAATATAAAATATTTGAAAGGATTGATAAACATTTTGCAACAAATATAGGTGTTTTTCAATTACCTGCTACAAAGAGGTTATTTAAAGATATACAAACAGAAATTGCAAAAGAATTTAAAGTAGCATTAATACTTAGTCAAAAACAATTTAAAGATCAGATTAAAGATGGTTTACAAATAACTGAAAAAACTATAAAAGATATTGTTGAAAATGACAATTTAGACGATTTTCAAAAAGCAGCAATTAAAAAACTAGACCAGCTTGCTTATGCTACAGAAAGAAAATTCTTTGATGGTAAAGATTGGCATACTGCAACATTTGAATTACTCTTTAGTATAAATAAAATACTTGTTGAAATGCTACTTTCAACACAAAATTTTAGTCAAATACAAAATACAAAATTATCTGAAATGTCATCATCTAATCAAAAAATTAGTTATATGCTAATTGCCCAATTTTCTGAATTGAAAAATGTTATTAAGACTCTAGATAATATTAATTATG
>JBMFQE010000046.1:0-608 GCA_049968755.1 Bacteroidales bacterium | reverse complement strand
AAATTACATTGCAGCTTCAATAAGCTGTTTGTTAAGTTCATCTTTTAATCGAACCATAGTGGAATTGAAATTTTCATATTTATCAAATGTATATTGCATATAATATACTTTTAATCGAACCATAGTGGAATTGAAATTGCGAATAATGACGAGGCAATTTGTTGGGCAGCACCTTTTAATCGAACCATAGTGGAATTGAAATGTGTTTTTATTTGATTTTAGGAAATTAAATGGTAGACTTTTAATCGAACCATAGTGGAATTGAAATTGTGTGTCTGTTGAAACTATTAATGATATGAGTATCCTTTTAATCGAACCATAGTGGAATTGAAATATGCAAAAATACATAACGAGGGAGGCCCTATGAATATCTTTTAATCGAACCATAGTGGAATTGAAATCAGGCGCGGGCCTTCCGCAAATGGGTAACCAATGAGCTTTTAATCGAACCATAGTGGAATTGAAATGTGCCTTATGTGGATGATAATACACCATATAACATACTTTTAATCGAACCATAGTGGAATTGAAATTCGAATAGCTTCTTCGTTATTTGCGTGAACGTCTGCTTTTAATCGAACCATAGTGGAATTGAAATTATCACATAG
>JBMFQE010000045.1:0-619 GCA_049968755.1 Bacteroidales bacterium | reverse complement strand
ACTACAGATGCTTACCGGGATACAGTAAATGAAGGAATAGCTATCGTTAAAGAGGCAATAGTAGGAATGGCAAAAGATGATGATAGCCGTGCTTTAGTAGAAGCTATACTAAAACTACTAAGTAAGGACCAAAAGGGCAATCTTAAAGCCAGCCGGGTATTACAATTACGTCAACTTGCTGATAGAATCGGCAACGAACGGCTTATAGAAGGAGTAAAAATTATTGAGGAAAGTTATCAACCTCAGATAACCAAAACCTTTATACGTGCCGAGTATAAGAACGAAAGCGGGGCATGGGTTAGTATACCGCTTGGAATGACCGAAGCCTAAACCTAACGCTTTGCGTTTTTAAAACGCAAAGCGTTTTTTAAAGTTAAAAACATGAAAAGACACGAAAAACCTATTACATCAAAACAAATAGCTGCTATCAGAAAAATTGCAGCAGATAATAATATGCAAATAGAAAACCTTTGTTGGTATTTAGATAATAAGTAATTTAACATACAAACAGGCCGCTAATTTTATAAAAAGATATGGAAAAGATTTATTTATCAGGCCCTATAACCAATAATCCTAATGCTTCAGTATTATTTGCCAGGGCTGAAGATTACTATGCATC
>JBMFQE010000044.1:0-633 GCA_049968755.1 Bacteroidales bacterium | reverse complement strand
GGAGTATATACGTGAAGCTAATGAGAATAAGGCAAAATTACAGCTTGAGATTGAAAAGAAATTAAACGATTTAGAGAAGAGGATAAATGAACAAATTAAGGAAGTGATAAACAAACTTGAGAACGAAGCTGAGGGAAAATATAAACAATTTTTAAATACTGTAGAAAAACCAGCTTCAGAAGTCTTAAAGTTTCTCAAACAAGAGAAAGATAAACAGGAAGTAATATTAGCCTTTTTAAATTATATAAGGCCAGATATATTAAATTTTGAAAATAAGTTCTCGGAAATAGTCAAAGTTTAGTAGAAGAGGTGTATTAGATGGATAAATTTAACTTTAATATATTAATCTCAAATCTAAAGGAAAAGTCAGGTAACAACGATTTAAGTAAAAACTCGGACATTATGGAATTAGCTCAGATAGTCGGTGTTAGAGATGTCAATAATGAGGAAGATCTCTATAACAAGTTAATTACGTTTATATCAAAATATGGTGAAACCATAAAAAATCATATTAGATGCTTTTTAGATGAGGACCGATACATTGGTGATAGTGAATTCAATATAATTATACTTTACATTCTCTATGATACATACAAAAATGGATTACATAAAGGCAATGTCTCAAAATGCATT
>JBMFQE010000043.1:0-717 GCA_049968755.1 Bacteroidales bacterium | reverse complement strand
TTGAGTTTATAACTAACAATTTTGAACTACCAGCTGAGAAAATAGCACTGATATACAAGAAACGTTGGCAAATAGAGCTATTGTTTAAGCAACTTAAGCAGAACTTCCCGTTAAAGTACTTTCTTGGTGACAACGAAAATGCCATTGAGATTCAAATATGGGCTGCCATGCTTGCCAACCTTCTGATAACCCTCGTGAAAAGCCGGGTAAAACGTAGCTGGTCTTTTTCCAATCTTGTGTCAATAATACGGCAGCAATTGATGAATTACATCAATATTTATAGCTTTTTAGATGATCCTGAAGGTAGTTGGAGGAAGATAATCAAAGAAAACAAATTGACGTATCAATATTCTCTCTTCCCCGAACTAAGGGGGGCTTACTTTTGAAAAATAAAAAAACAACTATTGATTTACAGCAAGTTAGAAACAAAAAATTACAAATTTTACCGTTTACCGGACAACAGTGATAAAAAATATAATATTAAAGTTCAACATATCCTTACCGATAATGGTCCTGAGTTTAAAGGAACTGAAAATCACCCTTACGAATTATATTTAGAACTAAACGATATTCATCATCGATTTACAAAAGTGCGTTCCCCTCAAACCAATGGATTTATTGAACGATTCAACCGTACTGTATTGGATGAATTCTTCCGTATTAAGTTTAGAGAAAAAATTTATGAGCAAATCGACGAACTTCAAAAAGATTTAGATG
>JBMFQE010000042.1:0-754 GCA_049968755.1 Bacteroidales bacterium | reverse complement strand
CCGCGCCGTTTTTCCGCTTCGGTTTGGTCAATATAGGTCCAGCCGATTTCCTGCGCATATTGCAGGATGCGGGATTGGACGGTTTTATGTTCGGTGGGGATGGGCATAGGTTAGGCCTCCGTTAACATTTGATAATGATGGTTGATTTGATGTTTCGTGGCATTTGTATTTTCCATATCCAATTCCCATTTCATGGGATTATCAACAATGTATTGGCGGATGCGTTGTAATGCATGGGCGTTGCGGATGATGTGTTCGTAATAATTGCGTTGCCAAACGTGTATGGGCGGTTCCCCCAGGGGCGAAAAATTTTTCGCCCCTACATTTTGGCGACACCATTTTGTTACACCAATTTTATAACCGCGAATAATTGAACCTACGGATCGCGGTATGATTTTTTGAAATTGGTTTCGTTGTGGGGGTTTTTGTAGGGGTTCAAAATTTTGAACCCCTACATTATTTTGAAAATTCGTATTGTCGTTCAAAATAATTATCCCGTGTATATGATTGGGCATTATCACAAATTCATCCAATGAAACATTTGGGAAATGATTGGGGATTTCTAACCAACATTGTTTTGCAATTTCGCCAATATCGTTCAAAAACATTTTACCATCGTTGATTTTCCCAAATAAACATTCGCGGTTATGGGTACAAATGGTAATGAAATACGCGCCCGGTTGCGAATAATCGTAACCTGATAGACGTAATTTTTTGCGTTCAGGATAAAACATATTTATTCCTCCATTTTCAA
>JBMFQE010000041.1:0-936 GCA_049968755.1 Bacteroidales bacterium | reverse complement strand
TGTTTTGAAAAAAGGTTTGAGTTAAGTTTAGTTTTAGTGCGCCTGTAACAAATTTCCGGGACTTTCAATACAAATTTTGAGTTATATTCAAATTTTATTGAAGTCGAGGGTAATAAAGATTCGGCCATTCAAAAGTTTCGATTTAAAAATGCAATAAAACAAACACGGTTTGAGATTTTCCTAAATTAATTTTTTTGTTTTGAAGTACAATTGTTCCGCTTAGAAATGGAATATTATTTCATTCAAATGGCTGCCGCGTCTGGCCTCACAGTAGCCCATTCGGTCGGACCGATTTTCGAGCAGTTTTTTGAGTGTTTCGGGCCGTATCTCTTGAATGGCATCTCGGATGTTGGCCTTCAAAAGGTCAATTGTCTCTGGATGGTGGACATAACACTTGTCTTTAACGGCGCTCCACAGGAAATAGTCCAACGGAGTCAAGTCGCAGCTCCTTGGCGGCCAATTGGCATCACCATTTCGGCTGATTAAACGGCCAACGAACGTTTTGCGCAATAAGTCGATTGTGGCATGAGATGTGTGACAAGTTGCACCATCCTGCTGAAACCAAACATTGTCCACATCAATACCATCAAGAGTGGGCACAAAAAAATCGGTTATCATGTTGCGATAGGTGTCTCCATTGACCGTAACGGTTGCTCCGCCCTCGTCTTCAAAGAAATATGGAGCCTTCCCTCCACAATCCGCACCAAACAGTCACTCGTAATGGATGCATTGGCTTCTCTAAGACCTCGTGTGGGTTTTCCGAGCCCCAGATATGGCAGTTTTGCTTATTGACGTAGCCACCAATATGAAAATGAGCTTCGTTCGAAAAGATGATTTTTTTCGCAAAATCGACATCATTGATTAGCTGCTCCTTGGCCCATTTAGCGAAGGTAAAACGAAGTGGATGGTCACGCGGCTTCAGCTCTTGAACCAACT
>JBMFQE010000040.1:0-959 GCA_049968755.1 Bacteroidales bacterium | reverse complement strand
TTATTGGTATTGAGAAGAATACCACTGATATTATCCTCTAAATAAGTTGTCGATGTGAATATAAATGCCTTAAAAAAACTTTTAAAATTCATTTCGTAAAATCAAACTTCCAAGCAAACAAGCCAAAGTACAGGTTGTCAATATTCCATAAAAATTCAATTTTCGATGATCGACTAAATTTTGGTTTTATTTTTAAAAAAATACGTGCAACAAAAGCCCCATTATTCATTGAAAATTTATTAAATTTACAACGGCTTTTAATCGAACCATAGTGGAATTGAAATGGACAGGTTATAACGTTATTAAATAAGTAGGGGATCTTTTAATCGAACCATAGTGGAATTGAAATCTCTCAGCTGCAAGAATTAAAGCTTCGCTACTTTCTCTTTTAATCGAACCATAGTGGAATTGAAATAGGATAGTAAACCTTTCAATCCTTCGGGCGACTGCCTTTTAATCGAACCATAGTGGAATTGAAATTAAGGTCTGCAGCGCTGATATTACAAGAAACAATTCTTTTAATCGAACCATAGTGGAATTGAAATTTCAATCCTTCAGGCGACTGCGCACCGGGCGGGATCTTTTAATCGAACCATAGTGGAATTGAAATCCAATTGTATTGCATAATTATTATCTGCATGCACGCTTTTAATCGAACCATAGTGGAATTGAAATTCTTTTTTGCGTTTTTATATATTTAATTACAACAACTTTTAATCGAACCATAGTGGAATTGAAATAAAAATCCCCGCATTAAAATATTAACTGAAAGTCGCTTTTAATCGAACCATAGTGGAATTGAAATATCGGACTTTTGATTGGTGCAATCGTTGGGGCTTTCTTTTAATCGAACCATAGTGGAATTGAAATTTGTAATTTATTTCCTCATCCAAGATGTTAGCGATCTTTTAATCGAACCATAGTGGAATTGAAATAAAAACGATAAAAAATAAGATATC
>JBMFQE010000039.1:0-1001 GCA_049968755.1 Bacteroidales bacterium | reverse complement strand
CTTCCAATCTTTTTTTAATTAATGCATTGCGCTTATTCTTAAAATAAATTTCAATTCCACTATGGTTCGATTAAAAGCCGCTTACTACAATACAGGAAGCTACGTTAACGCATTATTTCAATTCCACTATGGTTCGATTAAAAGCGTTTGCCCCGTTCTCAATAAGCAGCTTAACAACGTATTTCAATTCCACTATGGTTCGATTAAAAGTATCTATGTGATTTATCTAAATTATCAGGGAGCGATATTTCAATTCCACTATGGTTCGATTAAAAGGTTAAGGCGGTTGAGGATAAAGTAAATTTAGTTTTATTTCAATTCCACTATGGTTCGATTAAAAGGGGCATTATTACAGGGTAATTAGCTATCAATGTGCATGATTTCAATTCCACTATGGTTCGATTAAAAGCACTTCAGTGTGTCCATTTTCAGCCGCCAAACGAATATTTCAATTCCACTATGGTTCGATTAAAAGTATGTCCGAAAAACAAATTAAACAAGCCTGGCTGCAATTTCAATTCCACTATGGTTCGATTAAAAGAATTTATCCACAAAAAGAATAACAATCAATAGTCAATTTCAATTCCACTATGGTTCGATTAAAAGGGTGAAAAGCGATGTGTTTTGCAGTAAGGCTAATGCCATTTCAATTCCACTATGGTTCGATTAAAAGTTACAAAATCTTCCAAAAGTATTGCTTGACAACGAATTTCAATTCCACTATGGTTCGATTAAAAGGATGCCAACACACTCGAGCTTACTGCATCTAATTTATTTCAATTCCACTATGGTTCGATTAAAAGAATAAAAAACGATGTGTTTTGTAGCAAGGCAAACGCTATTTCAATTCCACTATGGTTCGATTAAAAGCAGATAATGGCGCTGCATTGCGATTTGCTGCAAGCAAATTTCAATTCCACTATGGTTCGATTAAAAGCCGATAGCAGCCTTTATTTCACACCGATACAATAAAATTTCAATTCCACTATGGTTCGATTAAA
>JBMFQE010000038.1:0-1405 GCA_049968755.1 Bacteroidales bacterium | reverse complement strand
GGTATTAATGCATTTCAATTCCACTATGGTTCGATTAAAAGAAATTACTGATTGAGGCTGGTGCTGATATACATGCATTTCAATTCCACTATGGTTCGATTAAAAGACGATGGATGTTATGTTCATATTAATAGAAATTTAGCATTTCAATTCCACTATGGTTCGATTAAAAGAATAGGTTCTTAGTTAAGTAAGCTAAAGCCGCCGTAATTTCAATTCCACTATGGTTCGATTAAAAGCAAAAGCCCCAACGATTGCACCAATCAAAAGTCCGATATTTCAATTCCACTATGGTTCGATTAAAAGATTAGAGGCGGCAAAATTCATGGCGGGTATGATATATTTCAATTCCACTATGGTTCGATTAAAAGCACCAAGAATATCAACATAATACATCGCAAAGTTCATTTCAATTCCACTATGGTTCGATTAAAAGGCGCAAATGTTAACGCTTATTACGACGAGCCTTTACGTTATTTCAATTCCACTATGGTTCGATTAAAAGCAGATGTGCATGCAGATAATGACGATGCAATTGAAATTTCAATTCCACTATGGTTCGATTAAAAGACGAATATTTTTTCAATTGCTAGATAGGGCATACGGTATTTCAATTCCACTATGGTTCGATTAAAAGCTTCAGGCGACTGCAGCCCCGGCGGAATTTATTTTTCATTTCAATTCCACTATGGTTCGATTAAAAGTGCCACCTTTTGCTTTCTTAATCATATACGTTCCATATTTCAATTCCACTATGGTTCGATTAAAAGTTTATTTCAATTTGTTCTTTGTATCTTAATGAGAAATTTCAATTCCACTATGGTTCGATTAAAAGCGGGTACGATTATGTAATTAAGCTTATAAACGAAAATTTCAATTCCACTATGGTTCGATTAAAAGACCAGTAAAAGATGCAAGATTAACTGCCTTGCAAGAATTTCAATTCCACTATGGTTCGATTAAAAGAAGGTCGCTGGACTTGAGTCAGTTGCTTACATTTTTATTTCAATTCCACTATGGTTCGATTAAAAGGGCCACGCTGAAGTTGTTAGGCTGCTAATTGCTGCATTTCAATTCCACTATGGTTCGATTAAAAGAATCGTCGCCGCTTATGCAGTTTATGAAATGCAAGAATTTCAATTCCACTATGGTTCGATTAAAAGTTGATTTCGCATCGCTACAACAAATGGAGAAGCGAATTTCAATTCCACTATGGTTCGATTAAAAGGATTACGGCACTGAAGTATATGAAGTGGAGCCAATATTTCAATTCCACTATGGTTCGATTAAAAGAGGATACCGTTGTTTGTCTCATCGGATAGTGTAATATTTCAATTCCACTATGGTTCGATTAAAAGCCGCTTACTACAATACAGGAAGCTACGTTAACGCATTATTTCAATTC
>JBMFQE010000037.1:0-1442 GCA_049968755.1 Bacteroidales bacterium | reverse complement strand
GTGGAATTGAAATAAGGCAGAAAACATAAAATAAAGCTGCGATTGAACGCTTTTAATCGAACCATAGTGGAATTGAAATACCAAATCTCTTATGATAACAGGAGGCGTCGGTACTCTTTTAATCGAACCATAGTGGAATTGAAATTTTCGAGCAATGCATTAATTATGCTCGAGCGCTTGCCTTTTAATCGAACCATAGTGGAATTGAAATGTTTTTGTACCGTTTTTCTTTTTTTGTTTCCATAGCTTTTAATCGAACCATAGTGGAATTGAAATTTTTTTGCCGCAACCTTTAAAGGCTCGTCGTTGTACTTTTAATCGAACCATAGTGGAATTGAAATGCGCAGTGCAAAATCATTTCTGGCATGTACGTCTGCTTTTAATCGAACCATAGTGGAATTGAAATTACGTGCGCATGTGCGCATGTCGTTGCTTATAAACGTCTTTTAATCGAACCATAGTGGAATTGAAATGGTGGGTGTTGGACGCTGGAACGCAAGGGGTAAGGCCTTTTAATCGAACCATAGTGGAATTGAAATTTCTCGGCTGCAACTATCAAAGCATCATTACGTCGAACTTTTAATCGAACCATAGTGGAATTGAAATCAGTTATCTTAATTGTATAATTATGTAAATAATCGACTTTTAATCGAACCATAGTGGAATTGAAATCCCCCCTACCCCGTCTTTGCCTGCACCCCCGGGGGCTTTTAATCGAACCATAGTGGAATTGAAATCTTCAATTGGCTACTTATAACTTACGTACATGCGTGCTTTTAATCGAACCATAGTGGAATTGAAATCGATAAGTAACCTTACCACGTCTGCGTGCCCGTTCACTTTTAATCGAACCATAGTGGAATTGAAATACAGCTTTCCAGTCTATAGTTCCATTTGTAAGCTGCTTTTAATCGAACCATAGTGGAATTGAAATATCATAGTGCGAAACGACTGGGATAGAATAATTAGCTTTTAATCGAACCATAGTGGAATTGAAATCTGAATGCTCCATTTTGTGCCGTTAAACCATTATCTTTTAATCGAACCATAGTGGAATTGAAATTATTGTTAACGACATCGATAAGAGCTTTCTGTTCGTCCTTTTAATCGAACCATAGTGGAATTGAAATCTTTTTGCATCTGTATATTTTGAAATGAAGCCGTTACTTTTAATCGAACCATAGTGGAATTGAAATTCGTTATATTTATTTGGCACTTTTATCCCTCGTTCATCCTTTTAATCGAACCATAGTGGAATTGAAATTACATTATCGTACCAGTGTAAGTAATCGAATCAATCTTTTAATCGAACCATAGTGGAATTGAAATTCGCTCCTTGCTTGCTTGTTAAAATATTCCGAGAACCTTTTAATCGAACCATAGTGGAATTGAAATTTATTTTAAGAATAAGCGCAATGCATTAATTAAAAAAAGATTGGAAG
>JBMFQE010000036.1:0-1512 GCA_049968755.1 Bacteroidales bacterium | reverse complement strand
ATTTCAATTCCACTATGGTTCGATTAAAAGATGGTAATGAGTATGCGCTGCGGATAGCGGCAAAGTAATTTCAATTCCACTATGGTTCGATTAAAAGGCATTATTACAGGGTAATTAGCTATCAATGTGCATGATTTCAATTCCACTATGGTTCGATTAAAAGTACCAGGACAGGTTGTAACGTTATTAGTAATAAGTATTTCAATTCCACTATGGTTCGATTAAAAGAATTACGGCACTGAAGTTTATGAAGTGGAGCCGATATTTCAATTCCACTATGGTTCGATTAAAAGCGGACACACAGAAATCGTTAAGATGTTAATCGAGCAATTTCAATTCCACTATGGTTCGATTAAAAGTGTTAAAGAACGTTAGTTTATTCCTGTTTACACCACATTTCAATTCCACTATGGTTCGATTAAAAGTTTCGTGAATAGTGACCCCACGCTAACCTTACCGCTATTTCAATTCCACTATGGTTCGATTAAAAGACAGCGGGCTGGTGGGCGTAAGGCGGTTTGTGCTGATTTCAATTCCACTATGGTTCGATTAAAAGCCTAATTATTCTATCCCAGTCGTTTCGCACCACTATATTTCAATTCCACTATGGTTCGATTAAAAGATTCTCGGAAATAGTATATCGATAAATTTTATTGTTATTTCAATTCCACTATGGTTCGATTAAAAGTCGGTAGCGCAGATGTTGTGAAATTGTTAATTGAAGCATTTCAATTCCACTATGGTTCGATTAAAAGAATGAAAAACTTAAAACGTTCAAAATTCTTGAGCCTATTTCAATTCCACTATGGTTCGATTAAAAGGGGTTACAACGAGGATATTTTACCTTTTAATCCTACATTTCAATTCCACTATGGTTCGATTAAAAGTTCTGCAGCAAATCGTAGTGCATAGTCATTATTTGCAATTTCAATTCCACTATGGTTCGATTAAAAGACAAGCGGAAATGCGCAATTTGTAATGCCTTTCGAATTTCAATTCCACTATGGTTCGATTAAAAGAGAGAATTGAAGAGCTTAATAGGCAGTTAAAAGAAAAATTTCAATTCCACTATGGTTCGATTAAAAGAAATTTGAAAATATATCAAAAAAAGTGGTTGAATGGGATTTCAATTCCACTATGGTTCGATTAAAAGATTTTTCAAATCGTGTCTTTAGACCCTTCAGTATCGCATTTCAATTCCACTATGGTTCGATTAAAAGTTTAAGTTTGCTTGGATTTTCATAAACTTCGCCTATATTTCAATTCCACTATGGTTCGATTAAAAGAGCATACATCGATGGAGCTGAATTAATAATAAACCAATTTCAATTCCACTATGGTTCGATTAAAAGTCTTTTCAGTTCAATCCGTGCATCGTCCGATTCAATATTTCAATTCCACTATGGTTCGATTAAAAGAGTTGAAGATTTTAAGAATTTTGAAACATATAAATATTTCAATTCCACTATGGTTCGATTAAAAGAAAAGAATTAAAATTTTATAAAATCGTAG
>JBMFQE010000035.1:0-1579 GCA_049968755.1 Bacteroidales bacterium | reverse complement strand
GCATTGGCCGGGGATACCGTGGCCGTCAACGTAGCGGTCTGACCTACCGTCAGGCTCAACGTGGTGGGTGATACCGTAACACCCGTGACAGGTACCGTGGTTGATGTACCACCAGGATAAACCAGCTGAGGATATTTCGCATAAAAAGCATTGGTAGCCACAGCAATGTTTTCAAAAGTACCATGACCGTCATTTTGCGGTGTTTTCCATGCACATACACCATCAAAACCATTTAAATAGGCATTCTCATACATCTGCGAAACCGTCTGACAGATATATTGGTCACAAACATTATTTCCCTCCGACTCCCCAACAATAACAGGTAAGAAATCGACCCCATACTGCACTGTGGTCTGGGTAAAAGGCGAAGCCATCCATTGGGTCTGCCATGGATACCAGTGATATTGATAAAAATCGAGATAAGCAGCCGGGTCATTATATACAGATTGCAGTGATGCTGCACTCCATGCATCGCCTTCCCTATCTCCCCAGTTGTCATAAATAGGAGCATTCCACTTGGGTGCAGCCGAACCGGTCGTTACATAATGGCTACAATTCTTATGAATAGCAGCAGCCATCATAGCGTGCAAACGCCTTACATCGTCGAAGGCTACCGGACCACATTCAGCATTTTCAAACATCCATTCCGGTTCATTACAAATTTCCCACCCAAGTAAGTAGGGCTCGCCATCATATCTTTTTACAAGAGGGATTATGACATTATCAATAAATGTTTGAATTTTAGCAGGACTGGCCAGCATGTTTCTGTAGCGCTGATAGGTACTGTAAGAATTTTTTACAATATCAAAAGAAAGCAACGCTGGTAAAATGTAAACTTTTTTGGTACGGGAGAGCTCAAATAGTTTGTCCATGTGTTGATAGAACAAACTATTTACTCCGGTAACGGTACCGTCAGCCTCTATAAGCGGATTAACTTCACCCGAGCAAAATATCCATACTCGAGCCAGGTTTATTTTATTATCCACATATCTTTGAAACTCTGCCTCCCACCAGGCCGGATCAAAATCCTGTCGACCAAAATCAACAAATTTGTGCCACGGAGTATTGATCCCATTAAACCAAATAGGTTTATCTCCCACATAAAATTTATTGCCTACTATGGTAACGCGTTGGGCAAAGGAAAAAGAGTTCAAAGTTATAAGCAAGATACTAATGAGGAGTTTTATATACTTCATAGTTAATAGTTTTAGGCAAAAAAGGAGGAGGTTCTCCTCCTCCCTTGATTATTATTTTTTAAGAACCATCCGATTGATTACTCCGCTTTCGGTATGTAGCTTCAGTACGAATACATTTCCGGGATAATCAAGCTTTAGGCGGATATTATCAGCCAATACCCTATCCCCCGAAATTACGTCGAGCAATTGCCCCATACTACTATAAACCTCTACCTTGCTCAATCTCTGAGCATTGAGCTTTATATTTACTGCATCGCTGAAGGGGTTAGGATATATCTCGATATTTGCCGAGGCTGCTGCAGATATACTCTTGGCAGCCGGTGCCTCAAAGTGCGACCATGGATATGAACCCTTGTAGTAAATGTACCATTTACCACCAATGG
>JBMFQE010000034.1:0-1723 GCA_049968755.1 Bacteroidales bacterium | reverse complement strand
TTATTGGTATTGAGAAGAATACCACTGATATTATCCTCTAAATAAGTTGTCGATGTGAATATAAATGCCTTAAAAAACTTTTAAAATTCATTTCGTAAAATCCAATTTCCAAGCAAGCAAGCCAAAGTACAGGTTGTCAATATTCCATAAAAATTCAATTTTCAATGATCGACTAAATTTTGGTTTTATTTTAAAAAAAATACGTGCAACAAAAGCCCCATAATTCATTGAAAATTTATTAAATTTACAACGACTTTTAATCGAACCATAGTGGAATTGAAATGGCGGAATATATTTTGCAGGTAAAGATATCTTTGCCTCTTTTAATCGAACCATAGTGGAATTGAAATATAAAAAAACTCAATCGCTTTTTGTGTATGCAGTTACCTTTTAATCGAACCATAGTGGAATTGAAATGAAGGATTGAACGGTAGAATGTCTTCGTTGTAACCCTTTTAATCGAACCATAGTGGAATTGAAATTAAGCTCGCAGATTCAGCATACGAGCTTCCGAGCTTTGCTTTTAATCGAACCATAGTGGAATTGAAATCGCTAAATATCTTGACGATTACATGCGGCATGGATGCTTTTAATCGAACCATAGTGGAATTGAAATGTAGGTGAAATTTACGAAAATCCAGGCAAACCCAAACTTTTAATCGAACCATAGTGGAATTGAAATTTCTTAATCAGCAGCTTAACCACCTCAGCGTGTCCCTTTTAATCGAACCATAGTGGAATTGAAATTTCTAACATGTTAGATATCAGTAACGATTACGACAAACTTTTAATCGAACCATAGTGGAATTGAAATAAAAAATCCAAGCGTTAAAATATTAACTGACAGTAGACTTTTAATCGAACCATAGTGGAATTGAAATTATGCCATCAATCTTAATTGATATATTAGGCGACACCTTTTAATCGAACCATAGTGGAATTGAAATGGTTTAGTTTGATTGGGTTAGCTGTTCGTCGATGCTTTTAATCGAACCATAGTGGAATTGAAATTATATTTCCGATGTTGAAAGGCGATTTATCGAGGACTTTTAATCGAACCATAGTGGAATTGAAATACAAGTTCCTCGACATCAGAACCACGTTTCCGTGTCCACTTTTAATCGAACCATAGTGGAATTGAAATCCTTTTTCGATAAGCATCGCAACAACTTCAGTATACTTTTAATCGAACCATAGTGGAATTGAAATTTATACCTGCAACGTTTTGGTTAACAGCTTCGGCTGTCTTTTAATCGAACCATAGTGGAATTGAAATTATTGCTTCGTCGTTGTTTGCATGCACGTCTGCGCCCTTTTAATCGAACCATAGTGGAATTGAAATATGAAACAATTGAATATTTGAAGGGACATCGAACCTTTTAATCGAACCATAGTGGAATTGAAATTTGCAGTGCAGCATCTTTATAACGATATACTTCGTCGCTTTTAATCGAACCATAGTGGAATTGAAATGGGCACGCACATGTACGTGTTTGCGCATACACGTGCCTTTTAATCGAACCATAGTGGAATTGAAATCGCAGCAAAACTTGTTCTTAACTCTCTTGTTACTGCCTTTTAATCGAACCATAGTGGAATTGAAATATGAGCTTTCGAGAAAGATTATTAACCTTGTTCCTCTTTTAATCGAACCATAGTGGAATTGAAATGGCAGATATCCCGCAATTGCTTAAGATGTGGAAGCACTTTTAATCGAACCATA
>JBMFQE010000033.1:0-1728 GCA_049968755.1 Bacteroidales bacterium | reverse complement strand
AACAAATGGTCGAACAGCATGCCGGCCGCCATTGGTGGTAAATGGTACATTTACTACAAGGGTTCTTATCCATGGTCGCACTTTGAAGCTCCGGCTGCAAAAAGAGGTGCTGAATCTAACTTTACAGCTGAAATTGCGGTATTCCCTAATCCTGCAGGTCAAGTGCTTTATATACGCAGCAGCGAAGGAGTATACCATCTGCAGATCGTCGATTTTACAGGAAGAATATTGAAAACTCAGAGTTCAACAGCTCCAAACTGTGAAGTTAATCTAACAGACATTCCCGCAGGATGCTATGTTTTAAAAATAATTTCTCAAAAATTTGTTTATAGCAAACAATTGATAAAGCAATAAGAAAAATTCAGGTAGTCTGTTTTTAAAAAACAGACTACCTCTTTTCTTTTGAAAGCAACACACAACTACTAACTTCTAAACTATGGTTACTATGAAAAGATTTGTATCCCTAACCCTATGCTTATTATTCTTCTTGTCAGGCACAATTTATGGCCAATCGTGTAAACCTAACTATTTAAATGCGATTGGCAACAAATTATATGATGCTAATGGCAATGAAGTTCGATTGACAGGAGTAAACTGGTTTGGATTTGAAACTTCCATGCTATATCCTCATGGCTTGTGGTCAAGAGATTTGAAGAGCGTTTTAAAGCAAATTAAAGACTTGGGCTTTAATTGCATCCGAATACCGTGGTGTAATAAGATGCTTGATCCGTCTGTTACCATTCAGATAAATTCTTTTGGTACCGACCCCTACACTGGGGTAAGTCCAATGAATGCTGAAGAATCGACCAAAACAAAACCCATCGAAATATTGGACATTATAGTGGATTGGTGCCAGAAAAACAATATGAAAATCATTCTTGATAATCATTCACGAAAGCCTGATGCCTACATAGAGGAATTACTATGGTACCGTAGTGATTTTTCTGAAGAGAAATGGATAGCTGACTGGGTTTTCCTTGCAGAGCGGTATAAAAATTATGATGCAGTTGTGGGTATGGACCTAAACAATGAACCTCATGGCAAATATCCGCAGGGAGCAAGTTGGGGAAACTCAAATCCGGCTACCGACTGGAATAAAGCAGCTGAACGATGTGGAAATGCAATTCTTAACGTTAATCCCAATGTTTTGATTATCGTTGAAGGTGTTGAAATGTATAATAATACAACTTACTGGTGGGGTGGAAACCTTATGGGAGTTAAGGATTACCCTATCCAGCTGAGTAATCCTCAAAAATTAGTATATTCCCCTCATGAATATGGTCCTACTGTATATCCACAGGATTGGTTTTCAGCACCTGATTTTCCCAATAATATGCCGGAAATCTGGGAAAAGTTTTTCAATTACATCATTACACAAAATATTGCCCCTTTGTTGGTTGGAGAGTTTGGGATAAGAGATCGGGGTGGTAAAGACGAGATCTGGTTTGATACTTTTCTTCAATTCATGGGAAATCGTTATTCATGGACATTTTGGTGTTTAAATCCTAATTCCGGCGATACAGGAGGTTTATTAGATGATCAATGGCTAAATGTTGTGAGCTGGAAGGTTGATAAATTGAGGCCTTATCTGGCTCCAGTGATACCAAACTGCAGTGGAAACACCTCTGTTTCAGTACCTGTAACCGGTGTCACGGTATCACCCACCACGTTGAGCCTGACGGTAGGTCAGACCGCTACGTTGACGGCCACGGTATCCCCGGCCAATGC
>JBMFQE010000032.1:0-1929 GCA_049968755.1 Bacteroidales bacterium | reverse complement strand
GTTGACACAGAGTATCAAGCAATAAAGAATAAATTTTCTGCTCCATAGGCTCGTTATCGGCCGGTTTATTATTGCCACGCAATACCTTGACGGTAAAGCCGTCGGAGTGGTTTGTAATTTCCACATGGTCACCGGGTTGTACATTGATTGTTATCATAGCTTATCGGTTTAAGCTGGGTTTATAGCATTCGGGCAGGTTCGCGTATCAGCTCCACGTCCATCAGTTCGGCGGGCTGCTGGACAAAGTAACCGGCAGCCTGGGCCAGTACCTTGGTGCGCATATCGGGTGGCAGGCTTATAACGGCCACCATGGCATAAGTTCCGGGCCCGCCACGGCGCACACGCCATATACGCCCTGTTTGGCTTAGCTTGTTGTAGTAAGGCCACGTTATGGCGCCTATGTCAACCATCCAGCCTACGCGGGCGCATAGTATGTTGTACAGGTATTGCAGGGGTGGCTCGTCGTTGGCATAGCTGCGGCGCATCTCGTACCGCCCAGTACGGCGCAGGCTGGGAAGCACCTCGTCGCAAACCCAGTCTTCAAAAGCCCGAGCCTGCGGCATGTTGCTGCGCAAAATAAGGCGGTAAAGGTTGCCCTCGTCAATGAAAATCATTTCCTGGTTGCCTCCTTCGGTAAGGGTGTATCTTTTAGATATACCCTTTTCACGACATAACTTTCTAATGATATTTGATGGATTTTTATAATCCAAAACTCTGCACACGTCGGCTGCGCAGAAAAGGGGAGCCCCGTCGCTGGCCTGCTCAACCCTTATGGTTCCAAATTTTTCGTGTATTAGTTCCATATAACTTTATTTTATAGTGGTTAATTGTTGTTCAATTTTTCGGGCACGAGCTTGTATAAGCTTTTCAGCGGTTTCGATAATTAGCGGATGTGGTTCGTCGTAGTATCCGCATAGGGTTCGACTAACATACTGCTCGGTAAAGCCTGTTAGACGTGCTATTCGCCTGTTGTCGCCACGCACCAGTAATTTTTTTATTGTTTTTATTTTGGTTTTCATGTTAAACCTGTTTAATTTTGATTAAATTATTGACAAATATACTTAAACATTTTTAAGTATGCAAGAAAATACTAAAAAAAATTTTAGCATCAATGAAAGAATACTACAATTCATTGATTATCTAAATATTAGCCGATATAAATTTGCTCAGGAAACAGGGATTTCTGAGGTCAATTTACTTAATATATATAAAGGTAAAAATAAACCAAGTTTAGATTTAATAGAAAAAATACTTCATAAATATGAAGTATTAAATCCCACTTGGCTAATCACTGGCGAAGGCGAGATGCTACGCATGCCATTGAGTCAGCAGCATGGCCAGCCGCCGCCCAAAGCAGTACAAAAAGAGGAGCCCAAGCCGCCGGGCTGCCCGCTGTGTGCAGAGAAAGAGCGGGTAATAGCTAAACAAGAGCAAATAATAAAAGATAAGGATAAGATAATAGCCTTGCTTGAAGGCCAGTTGTCTGAATGCAAGGCTAAAAGAGGGGTATTATCTATTGAGCCTGCTGCTAAAGAACCGGCTAAACTAAAATAGTGATAGACTAAACATTAAAAATATGGAAATTAAAATTATTTTGTCAGCAATAGGAACCTTATTTAATGCCGTAGGGCTTATTTTAATTTATAAATATGGCATTTCGCCATTAATAGATCCGGAAGGTCAGGTTTATTTATATTCAAATGATGATTTCGGTAAAGGGCCATTATGGGATAAACAGAAAAAGTATAAAAAATGGTCAAGATATGGACTATTCGTTTCTATATTAGGTATGATTTTAACTTTTTTTTCTGGGCTTATCTAAATAATAATCAAGTATAAAAAGCCCTATACCTGCAATAAGAATTAAACCAGATAATAAATAGACTTCATATCTATTTAATATATACCCTACTAATGCTATCGGCGCAC
>JBMFQE010000031.1:0-2039 GCA_049968755.1 Bacteroidales bacterium | reverse complement strand
CACGTAGTTGTCGGGGCTGAGGAAGCGACCCAGGCGGGGGTCGTACACCCGGCCGTTCATGTTTACCAGCTCAAAAAGGTCGATATGCTCGTGACCGGTAAAACCGCGGGCAGTGGATACAGTAAGATGGGTAGTATATCAAAGAACCTGAACGTTGGCGCAGGGATAGCTGCGCTGGAAACAAATTTAGGAAAAGTTTTGGCAAATTGAAATCGAAGCCAGAAAAGATGTTGTTAGACTAAAAAATAGCTTATGTTTAACATAAACGTTTCCATATTTTTTCTTTCAACCATTTAGGAAAATTATCAAATGTAACTACCTTATTTTTTTGAATATACCCAATAAAATCAATATTCTCATTATATACTTCATACCAATCTTTATTCACCTCATAAGGGGAAAAATAAAAAACAAAATTAGCATATATCTTCCTTACACTTCTTGAATTATTATCAGGTTTTTCATGTATTTCAACATAAGTTGAAATATTATCGTTAATAATTCCTCGGAACAATAATTTCCATCTTTTATAACCTTTGTTGATAATTATTCCCTCGCTTGTCCAAACATTAATTGGATAACTTATTAACGAATATCCATCTGACAGATAAATACGATCTGTTAAAAATATACCAAAATCATTTTCCTCAAAAACAAAAAAAATCCTTTTGTTATCCTTAAACCTTAATTGTACGTATCTATCCCAAATATCACCATCATAAAATTCTTCTAAATTATTTATTATTTCTATAATTTCGTTATAACTTAAGTCTTGAGTTAGCTCTTTTCTATAGGATAATATAACTTCCTCCTTAATATTAAAATATTCAGTATCAACTACATGATAAAGATTGTGGTCACTTTTATAAAATATAGCATAAAAACTTAACAGCTGTTTAATATATTCACTTCTTATCGTCTGTTTAGTATATTGCTGTGAATATAAACAAACAGAAATTTGAGAAAACAGTATGATTGTCTTAAAGAATTTAGTAATATTTAACATAAACATTAATATTTTTCTTAAGGGACAGATGTTTTTTTATTCGAAAATAAAAATCAAAGCATTCGTTTACATTTCTTAATCCAATGCAACCTAATGTCCCATTAGAAGGTGCTGGATGAATCAAAATTCCCGTTCGTCCAAATTGATTTTTTAGTCGTACTTTATAACCAATCTCTCCTCTTTTTGAATAATAAGGAATATTCTCTTTATTATATGGGATATTTTCTAATTGTAATACCTCCCATTTACCCTCATTAATCGTCATACCTCCACTGGGAAAGTTAGCTTTCGGACTGGTACCACTTACTGCATCAAATGAGGTAACGCTGCGCATTCCATATGTATCGTAATGAATCCAATCAAGGGTTCCACTAGAATTATATGCATTATTCATGTGAGCATTGTATTCCAACCAATCTCTGGTAAGATCAGGCATTTCCATAAACTTCGATAATAGCTCATCAGTCACTAATGTTGATGACAAATAACCACTCAGTGAACCCGATAATGTTAAATTTAAAATTCGATTGCTTATACCTTCAATACCTGCACTTACATATCCCGTACTCTGTCCTATCCAGAATGGTCCAACTCTAAAATAAGAATGTTTTCCCCATGTTCCTGTCCACTGGGGTAATCGACCTATACTACTCAAGGCAGCACCAACACCTAACATGGCCATCGAGGTAAAACCACCCACAAAAGCACTACTAAAAGCCCCAAAAATCACATCCTGCCCATTCAAGGCGGCACTTGCAGCACCCGTTGCCAATCCAACACAAAAACCGCTGATAAATGCAGCTGCTACAATATCTGCCATACCTGCAGTAGCAATTGATACCCCCACAGCAGTTGCAACGGCTATATATGTTATGACAATTCTTTTTCCTGTACTACCCAACCAATCCCCTAACCTGCTGAACCAGGTGTATCCGCTGGGATCGTAAAGGCTAAGCGGATTATTCAGGCAGTAGCTATATCGGTTGAGGTTTTGGGAGTTGGTAGGGGCTTGCACGTTGTTGTCGGGGCTGAG
>JBMFQE010000030.1:0-2359 GCA_049968755.1 Bacteroidales bacterium | reverse complement strand
ATTCTTTTAATCGAACCATAGTGGAATTGAAATGGTGGGTGTTGGACGCTGGAACGCAAGGGGTAAGGCCTACTTTTAATCGAACCATAGTGGAATTGAAATCATGTCTGCATTTTCGTCTAGTAGCAGCCTTACCACACTTTTAATCGAACCATAGTGGAATTGAAATGCTGCAAGTGCAGCTACAATTGTGCCTTTGAGAGCCTTTTAATCGAACCATAGTGGAATTGAAATGAGCATGACAATGGCATCGCACTGCATTAGCAAC
The DNA here is from genome assembly GCA_049968755.1 of Bacteroidales bacterium. Classification (GTDB taxonomy): domain Bacteria; phylum Bacteroidota; class Bacteroidia; order Bacteroidales; family DTGW01; genus JAKPGM01. The sequence continues at coordinate 2,091 of JBMFQE010000030.1, read as the reverse complement.
ACTTTTAATCGAACCATAGTGGAATTGAAATTTAATGAAATGAGTATAACACAACTATCCTTTTTACTCTTTTAATCGAACCATAGTGGAATTGAAATTACTTTGCAGCTATCCTAAGTGCATATTCGTTTCCTGCTTTTAATCGAACCATAGTGGAATTGAAATTTATTTGCTGCTAATCTAATCGCATAATCATTGTCAGCTTTTAATCGAACCATAGTGGAATTGAAATTTAAGATATGCGGCCGGCAATGGACATATAGAAATCCTTTTAATCGAACCATAGTGGAATTGAAATAACAACGTCTGTGTGGCGTAATCAGCAGCACATCTTCTTTTAATCGAACCATAGTGGAATTGAAATCAAGAAAGCGTAAGCGGGAAAGCACGGGCATGGTAACCTTTTAATCGAACCATAGTGGAATTGAAATTTTTCAGCAGCCCAACGAAGCGCCTCGTCGTCATTCTTTTAATCGAACCATAGTGGAATTGAAATGGATAAGCTGTTTGTTAAGTTCATTTTGTGTTTCCCTTTTAATCGAACCATAGTGGAATTGAAATCTCGTGAATAGCGACCCAACATTAACCTTCCCACTCTTTTAATCGAACCATAGTGGAATTGAAATCTTTTTGTACAGTTTTTCTTTTTTTGTTGTTGTTTCCTTTTAATCGAACCATAGTGGAATTGAAATAAAAGGAACTTATACGGGATAATAAAAATAAAGCCACTTTTAATCGAACCATAGTGGAATTGAAATCACCTACATTGTTAAGCTGCTTGAAGCTGCGAGGTCTTTTAATCGAACCATAGTGGAATTGAAATGCGCAAATGTGTATGCGAAAAACAACGAGGCTATTCGCTTTTAATCGAACCATAGTGGAATTGAAATGGGCAAAAGTGCACGCAATTGAGGACGAGGCACTCTTTTAATCGAACCATAGTGGAATTGAAATCGTTTGCGCCTGCGTCTATTAACATTTTTACGATTTCTTTTAATCGAACCATAGTGGAATTGAAATTGAATAATATTTTGTGTCGTTTCAATTTTTTTAGTTCTTTTAATCGAACCATAGTGGAATTGAAATGTTCCGACGCCTCCAGTTATCATAAGAGATTTAGTCTTTTAATCGAACCATAGTGGAATTGAAATGAGTCTATTAACATTTTCACAACGTCGAGATATCCTCCTTTTAATCGAACCATAGTGGAATTGAAATAGCTTTTCCCTCAATGCTCCTTTATGTTTAATCGCTCCTTTTAATCGAACCATAGTGGAATTGAAATACTAACAGGATGGCTGCAATACGCTGGATACGACGACGCTTTTAATCGAACCATAGTGGAATTGAAATCTTTTTAAAAGGTTTGTCATTAAAAATGAAAATGAAGCTTTTAATCGAACCATAGTGGAATTGAAATTCGAATTCAAGAAAAAAGTCTTTAAGTTTATTTTCATCTTTTAATCGAACCATAGTGGAATTGAAATACTTAAAGCAATATCAGAAAGTTCTAAGAGCCTATTATCTTTTAATCGAACCATAGTGGAATTGAAATTTTTTTTCCTGTCAACGGCCTCACGTGCGTAAGCCCTTTTAATCGAACCATAGTGGAATTGAAATCAATAGAGCGTTCTTATTTTGTGCGAATGTTTTTCTTTTAATCGAACCATAGTGGAATTGAAATCTCGCAAAATAAATCCCGCCTGGTGCACAGTCTCCTCTTTTAATCGAACCATAGTGGAATTGAAATAACATTATCGTACCTGTATAAGTAATCGAATCAATCTTTTAATCGAACCATAGTGGAATTGAAATGGGCGTGCACGTACGTGCATGCGCATACACGTGCAGGCTTTTAATCGAACCATAGTGGAATTGAAATCAATTTCTGTGTGCCCATTCCTTGCTGCCTGTCTAACTTTTAATCGAACCATAGTGGAATTGAAATCATGTCTGCGTTTTCCTCGAGTAGCAACTTAACAACTTTTAATCGAACCATAGTGGAATTGAAATTGCTCAATAAGCGTCTTAACAATTTCGTAATAGCCTCTTTTAATCGAACCATAGTGGAATTGAAATATAGAGTGCAAG
>JBMFQE010000029.1:0-2456 GCA_049968755.1 Bacteroidales bacterium | reverse complement strand
CACCAACTCCCAAAACCTCAACCGATATAGCTACTGCCTGAATAATCCGCTAAAGTATACGGATCCGACGGGGTATCGAACCTGGTGGGACAATTTTAAGGCTTGGGTAGGTAAAAATAAGGTTCAACTCATCAGTACGGGCGTTACTATAGCCGTGGCAGCCATCGTAACAGCCGCTACGGGAGGATTGGGTGCGCCGGTAGCAGCCATGTTAGGAGGCATGGCCGGAGGTTTCGCTGGTGGAATGTTAGGGGCGAAGTTGAACCATGCCAGCTGGAGTGATGCCTGGTGGGCTGCGATGCAAGGGGTAGCCATTGGGGGCATAAGTGCAAGTTTTACGGCATGTGTGGGTTCGGTTATGCAGGGTGCTTTTATGAACATAGGCAATGTAACGCTACAGACGGTTGCACGGGAGGGAACACGAGCGTTGCTTCATGGAGCAGTACAGGGTTATCTCACTGCGATGCAAGGGGGTAGTTTCTGGTCGGGTTTTGTGGCGGGGTCATTTTCGAGCCTATCGGGTAGTTTGATAGAGGGTTTTCATCTGGGCGAAAAGATAGGCACCGCAGGGCAAATAGGTGTAGGAGCGCTGACAGGTGGTACAGCTGCCTACTTGAGTGGTGGTGATTTTGCCATGGGCGCCATATCGGGAGCCTGGGTGGTGATGTTTAATCATATGATGCATGGTGGTAAAACATTATTTAAGAAGATTATAGATCGTATAAAAGACCCAAATAAACCCATAATCCCCGGTATTTATAAAACATCTGCTGAAAATATTGGTTATCAATTAAGAAGGCTTGATGAAGCATTAGATGGAAGGACAAACGGTGGAAAAGTGCCAGCACCAGTTAAATTTATTGCAAACCTTAATCCATTGGTATCTATCCCAAGTGGAGTAAAAACTATAATGACAGGAAGCGATATATATAATCAACCTGTTAAAGGGCAATATTCTCAAGGAGCTTGGATGATATTTTCCGGAATATCAGGTTTTACAAGTCCTGTACCTCCAATTAGCCCCAAGAGTATTATTATAGACCAATCAGTACCTTTAATACTTGATAAAGTCAATGCCCCATGATAAATAACTTGAAATTAAATGTTGTAAGTTATAATAAATATCATAGGATTAAACGTATTGTTCTAATTCTTATATACTTGTTTCTTATAACAATAGCAATTTGTATAAAAGTATTCAGTATTGAGATACCGATCTTTAAATTTGGATTATTGATTTTACTTGCTCTTTGGCTTATTCTAAATTTGATTGTTGTTTCTTATAATAAATTAGGGGAGGTAATTATCTATAAGGATGGCAACGTATCTATTTTGCTTAATATGCAACATGAGCAAATAAAGATTAATAGTTTAAAGTTTAAATATAGAGGATATAAAGGTGAAATGCATGAATTTGGGATTTTCTTAACTGGTTCTTGGGTACGAGATGGCCTCCAAAATATTTTAGTAATTAACAACATTGAATATCATGTATTTTTGAGCAGCTTGGAAGATAAAAACAAAATAGTGTTGATTATTGAGGAACTTAGTAAACAAGGAATTAATGCAGTCTTGATAAAGAGAAACAAATGAAGCAATTAGAGAAGATTTTACTTATTAGTATTGTTGTTGCAATTCTTATGAAATTATTGAATATACCAGGAAATGGTATCCTTTTCGTGACAACATCAATGTTTATTAGTGTTTTCTATTTATTAGGAAGTTGGTATTTTTTGGGCGTTCCATATAATAATGTAAGAATGCTATTATTTTCAATATATACAGGAATGGCGTACTCATTAGCATTTATAGCTGTTTTGTACAGAATACAACATTGGGAGAACTATATTTTGTTATTTTATTTATGGTTTAGCCCCCAATAAATCGGACTTTAGTACAGAAGGTTAAACAAACATAGTAAAATCAGTTTATATTTGCAAAAGGAAGGGACGACCGACGGCGATTTTCGACCGATGGTTGTTTTGATGGAATGGTACCATCCATCTTATAAGTACAATAATTTTGATCATCCTCAACCCCATCGAGGGGTTTCGTCTGATAGGAAGGGACTTCCCTCAGGCTCAAATCTCCCGATAGTTTATAATGGGGAACTAAGAGCTTAAATTTGATTTGTCGTTTTTTCATATCAAACTTAGCTTCAATAATCCCTTTTTCCCAACAATTCCAGAATACCAAAGGAGGTAAATATCCGATTGATGAATGAATTCGTTCATTATTATATTTCTCATAAAATAAGATTAATACGGTTTCCAAATCATCAATTGACCAAAATGAAAATTTTGATAATTTTTCCGATAATATTGCATGGAAACTCTCAATATGTCCATTTTCCTGAGGTGTATAGGGATGTGTGAATACTGGTTTAGCCCCCAATAAATCGGACTTTAGTACAGAAGGTTAAACAAACATAGTAAAATCAGTTTATATTTGCAAAA
>JBMFQE010000028.1:0-2610 GCA_049968755.1 Bacteroidales bacterium | reverse complement strand
CGCCATTGGTGGTAAATGGTACATTTACTACAAGGGTTCATATTCATGGTCGCACTTTGAAGCACCGGCTGCCAAGACAACATTCAGTAACAAGAGCAGTTCACGAAAATTTGATATTTTTCCTAATCCTGTTAATGATGTCTTATTCATTAAATCATTGGAAAGACTTGCTATTGATAGGATAGAAATATACAATGTTACCGGACAACAGGTTGCTAAATTGGTTCGCCCGCAGTTCGATGAACAGGGCAATATACGCATCCAGACCAATTTTAGTGGTTCCTTCTTCATTATGAGAATTCAGGTAGGTTCAGACACATATACCCAAACCTTTATAAAAAAATAATCGACGATGGCTGCAGGTAAATGAATCTGCAGCCTCTTAATAAGAAACATACACCTATGAAACACCCATGTTCCTGCGAACGCAAAGACAATAGTGTAAAATTGTGAACATGGGTGTTCCATCATACCTTAAAAAATTAATTTTATTATGATGAAAAAGAAGTTAGCATTCATTATAAGCAGCATAATATGGTGGATGGGTTGTTATGGGCAACCATACAATTATGCTGAAGCTCTGCAGAAGTCACTGTATTTTTATGATGCAGAGAAATGCGGAACGGGGATTAATGGTGGTCGTTTAAGCTGGCGAGGCGACTGTCATGTGTCCGACCAGCGGTTGCCATTAAATACCACCATGACCAACATGTCAGCAGCTTTTATCAATGCAAATAGAGCAGTCCTTGATCCCGACGGCGATGGTACCATTGATTTGAGCGGGGGATATCATGATGCGGGTGATCACGTAAAGTTTGGTCTGCCCCAATCGTATGCAACTTCAACGCTTGAATGGGCTTTTTATGAGTTTAAAGATGCATTTGTTCGTATTGGAGAAGCTGCCCATATGCGAGAACTGCTAAGGTGGGGTTCTGACTATTATCTCAAATCTACATTTTTAAATGCGTCGGGCCAAGTAGTTGCTTTTTGTTATCAGGTGGGAGAAGGAAACATAGATCACAATTTTTGGGGTCCACCTGAATTAGTAGATACAAAGTTGTATCCTCGTCCAGCATATTTTGCAACTGCGGAAACACCAGCAAGCGACCAATGTGCAGGAGCAGCGGCCTCACTGGCTCTTTCATACCTGAACAATAAAATTGATGATCCAACCTATGCAGCTAAATGCCTAAAGTATGCTGAGGCGCTCTATCGATTTGCCGTTCAATATCGAGGCCTGGGTTATTCTGGAGGTTTTTACAATTCGTCATATGATGAGGATGAGCTGGCCTGGGCAGCCATATGGCTGTATATTGCTACCCAAAATACTAATTATTTAGATGATATTATTCGAAAAGATAATGCTGGCGTGTACACGGGATGGCTGGGAAAAATTATTCGTTCAGCGCAGGATCAATGGCAGAACATCTGGGTACATTCCTGGGATACCAAATGGGGTGGTGTTTTTGCAAAATTAGCTCCCATTACCAATGATGCTTTTCATTGGTACATATTTCGTTGGAATCTTGAATATTGGTCAGGTTTTCCTCACGAAAATCCATCTGACAATACCTATTTAGTTAAAACTCCTGCCGGATTTTCTTTTTTAAATTCTTGGGGTTCTGCGCGTTATAATGCTGCTGCACAGTTTCAGGCAATGGTCTATAGAAAATATGCCGATAACCGATTTGATGCCTGGGTGCAAAGCCAAATGCAGTATATTCTCGGAAATAACCCTTTAAATCGGTCCTACGTTGTTGGATATAGCAACAATTACGCAAAACACCCTCATCATCGAGCTGCTCATGGGTCTCCATCAAATAGTATGTTCGATCCCCCTGAACATAAACATATTCTCTGGGGGGCACTGGTTGGCGGGCCAGGTTCAGAAGATGAACATGTCGATGCAACAAATGATTTCATCTATAATGAGGTGGCTATTGACTATAATGCGGGTCTGGTAGGTGCCCTTGCAGGTCTGTGTACTTATTTTGGACAAGATCATCAACCTGTGGCTAATTTTCCTCCAGCTGACCCACCCCTGATTGAGTATAGGATTCAAGCCAAGATTGAGCAGGAGAACAGCGAACGCTCCCAGATTTCTATTAAAGTTACCAATGAGTCTGCTTTTCCCCCTAGAAAGGAAATTCCGATTGTTGCACGGTACTATTTTAGTATTGCTGAGATGTTACCTTACAATCAAACAATTAGCGATGTAACTTTTGCCGTTTATTACGATGAAAATGCGGTAAATGGTGACCCTGTTCAGGCTATTGGTCCCTTGCCTTTCGATGCTCAGAATGGAATATATTATATGGAATTTCGCTGGCCAACCTCTGGTTTTTATGGTTCCCGTGAATTTCAGTTTGGCTTAATTGCTAAGCAAGATGCGAATTTTGTTGCGCATTGGGATCCAACTAACGATTACAGCCATCTGGGCTTAACCAACACATATTCCGATAATAGCAAAGTGCCCATGTATGCCAATGGACGTTTGGTAGCTGGCACTGAGCCTGGAACTTCTCAAACTATTCCTGTCACGGGAGTTACGGTATCACCCACCACGTTGAGCCTGACGGTAGGTCAGACCGCTACGTTGACGGCCACGGT
>JBMFQE010000027.1:0-2748 GCA_049968755.1 Bacteroidales bacterium | reverse complement strand
ACGCTCTTGTTCGTTGCATTGGCCGGAGATACCGTGGCCGTCAACGTAGCGGTCTGACCTACCGTCAGGCTCAGCGTAGTGGGTGATACCGTGACGCCCGTGACAGGTACCGTAGTAGAAGTACCTCCAAAAAATCTACCATACTCAGCATTTGCCAGAGCTATATCAACCTGCGCCCAGAAACGATGGTATTTAGCTACATAATCTGTTCCGGAAGTATAGGCTTGTTGAAGTTTTGGAAAATCGGGGTCCTGACGGTACTTCGAGCGAATATCAATAAATTTTACACCCGGTTGTATAATATCCCCATTAGGCATTTTACCAGTCCAGCCTGCGGGAATATATACTTCCTGTTCAAAGAATCGCTTGTAATCACCGCGCTTTTCTTCCGTAGCTACTCCTTTACCGTTGGGCTCATAATACAAATTCCACATGCGATCGAGGATTTCTTTGGCAAGATCACGAGAAGCAACATCAAGCGTTGCATAACGTTGTGTAGCAGCTGCATAATAAATAAGTGCTTTAGCCAGACTGGCTGCTACCCCAAGATCCTTCCCATAATCGGTGACGGTAACATGCAGATTGGTATTGGGTGTGGGATTGGTGGGATTCCATGTATTAGGCTTTCCCGACCAGGCAAGGGAACTGGGTATCTCAAAATCGCCATTCGGGAGCAAATGTACCTCGCCCTTAACCCAATTGACCCATTTATCCATCAAAGCCTTTGCGGTAGCATTGTTGGTCAGGTAATAGTATTCTGCCACCCTTTCCATAGACCATGCCTGGAAGCCAAACCATGAGTTGCTTCCCGGGTCATGGTAAACAGGATGTTCTTCATAGGCCATACCATAGAAGGTCGGGGTACCTGCTGGATAGGGATCGTAGTTTCCATTCAGGCTGTTAGTAGCTCCCCCTGCAATCGCTCCTTCGGCAGATTGTAACCAGGTATAAAACTCAAGCTGACGTTGCAAACTTTTGGCCCAGTCAGTGACGCCATTGGCAGAGATTGGCTTCAACTCAGGCACACTGCTTAAGGCATAAGCGGCAACCGGATTCTGATACCCAAAATGTGCGTGGCTACAACCAATTCTCCATGCCCAACCCTGATTTACCAGCGGACCTCCCCATGCATAGTACCACGAAAGTAAGTAATGTACACTTTCGTATCCGGAAGCACCCGGTGCTGTTTTTGATTGTACACCAAGTGGTTTAAAATATTTATCGGCCATCGACAGACGAATAAAATCCCCCATCTTGCTGGCCTTGGCTGTAGGCAGGATAGAGGTTGGATTCTTGCCCTGTTCTTTAGCAAACTGAACTGCCCAGAAAATAGCCTGTACAGCTCTTGCATCGGCATCGGGAGCATTGGTATAACGCCATTGTTTGGCAGGATTGGCTTCATTTATAAAAAGCTGCAAAAATCCTCCCGTCCCTCCATCTCGTCCCCACTTAAAATCCTCCCAGGAGGGATGAGGTACAGTTTCCCATACCGATTCCTGCGGACCGCGCTGGAAAGTGTTGATATAGGAAGGAGTACTTACTCCGTCCCCCATATTACCATATCCATAAAAATTATCGCAGTCGAAAAGCCAATGCATTCCATAAATGTTTGAACCGTAAGCAGCTGTTAGGTCGGGTGAAATGGGATCCTTACCTACCGGTACTCCTGATTCCAGAATGGAAGGATAGTCATTAGGCAGAGGATGTTCAGCTGCAAAAGTTGCCGGACTATTAGGATTATAACTACCTGCCGTTGGTTGTTGATTGGCATTTGGTATAGCAAACGTCTCTAACTTTTGCCAGGCAGCATTCAACGGAGCCCAATCGCCCGTGATGCCCCCGTACATTGATTCTAACCATATCCAGTAAGAATATGCTTCACTGGTAGTTTCATGTCCATAATCTGGCGCCTCACAAATCAACGTCTCCACTGAATGATAGGGAACACCATCCTTGCTAAAATATCCATTGGCAGGATCATAAATTTTCTGCCTTAAATCCAGAAAACGCTGGATGTAGGGATTTACCTGTGCATGCGTAGGTATGATCCATACCACGAGCGCAAGTAAACACACAAAGAAACATAACCGTTTAATTTTCATCCGTAATTAATTTTTTTTCAAAGGTCGGATGGAACCCACATGTTCCTGACTCGATGCTTATTTAAAAGTTTTTCAGGATTATTTTCATCCGGCCTTTGGGTTAAACATATTCAGCATGTGGGTTTCATAGGGTTAATTTGTTTAAATACTTACAGTTATATATATAACAAGCCTTTCAGCACTTTTTTTTGCTAAAAAATGCTGTCGCATTCCAAAAAATGAGCAGAAAATCCCGAAGGAAATTCTGCTCATTGATTAACCTATTCTACTTTTTAATGATTTTGTAGTTGTGCATGGAGTTATCGTTGCCAATTATTTGCAACACATATACACCCGATGGCAAGCTCTTACCCAATACTATCCGGTTGTATTGTACTTCTGGCTGCATGCTTTCCACAACCTGACCCATCAGATTCAATACACGGATAGTTTTTATCCGGCTCAGACCAGTACCTGTCAATTGCATATTAGCGCTGAAAGGATTGGGTGATATCGATATTTCAAAATTCGTTGTAAACATTCCATCCACACTCTTGGCAGCCGGAGCTTCGAAATGTGACCATGGATAAGAACCCTTGTAGTAAATGTACCATTTACCACCAATGGCGGCCGGCATGCTGTTCGACCATTTGTTGGTGTAATCTAC
>JBMFQE010000026.1:0-3255 GCA_049968755.1 Bacteroidales bacterium | reverse complement strand
GGCTACTGCCGTAACTACCCCACTCGAGCTTACCGTGGCTACCGAAGTGTTGCTGCTGCTCCAGGTGACGCTCTTGTCCGTTGCATTGGCCGGAGATACCGTGGCCGTCAACGTAGCGGTCTGGCCTACCGTCAGGCTCAACGTGGTGGGTGATACCGTAACTCCCGTGACAGGTACCGTGGTGCTGCTACCAGCTGGATCAGCATAAACAATTCCCCTTCCAGCTGTACTCATGTAAACACGTCCAAATACATTGGGATCGCCAAACACAAATTCACCGTTTGCCAGGCCTCCATATTCGTGCTCATCATCATTAATCCGAACCCAGGTTGCCCCAACATCGGTAGAGCGGAAAACACCGGTAATGTTACCAACAGTTCCATATATAAAAATGGTAGGATAGGTTGCGCCGGGAGCCTGCTTACCAAAGCCTACCGCTTCGCAATAGGACACTGCGGAAATTTTGTTGAAAGTAACCCCACCATCCGTAGATCGGGTAAGTCCTCCAGAAGTTAAAGGTATCCAGATATCACCGCTTCGACCAGGTGCACAGGCAGCCCGTCTGAAACTACTGGTGCCAGCATTTCCTTTTTGCACAAATGTTTTTCCCTTATCGGTACTGGCAAAAAGATAGCCGGTATTATTGTTGTAAACGTAAAAAATATTGGCATTTTCCGGATCGGCAACAGGATATCCGTAAAAATCGATACCAGCACATTTGGTCCAGGTGGAATTTTCGTATCTAAACAGTTCGGGATGTCCCTGCAAAACAATTTCTGCACTATTCCATGGAGCGGGTCTATAGCTATTTGGTGCCCAAAGTATTACAGTTCCGTCAGCTGAAATAGCCACTTTACCTTTTTGCAACTTTCCCTGAGAGGGTATAATCGTTGGAGTGGGTTCGGCGTAAATTTGATTCCAGGTGGTACCTGTATTTGTAGAGATAGTTACCCCACAAATGGATACATTGGTATTATTAACATTCACATCATTACCAGCAGCTTTTGCAAGGATTGTAGGAGCTTTGGATGCGAATGCAACACCAGTAGTTGAACCAAGTACCGTGTTTGTTCCATTTACAACAGTTTTAAGTCTTCCCCCAGTGGGATACAAATCAACATTGGTATGAACAAAGCCGTCATAATCGCCAATAACGGAAATTACCGGTCCGCCGGGTATGCTTACCATATCTTCGGGCACAGTCTCTTCAATGCCATGTGCTGCAAATTTCCAGGTAGCATGCCCCTGCCAGATGGTGTCGAGAACATTGTTGACCCATTGGGTAGTAAAAGTTTTATCCAGCAGGTTTTCGGTCATAAACACACCATTCCCCGATGTTACAAAAGCTCTATTTGGATTATAGGGGTCAATCACAACTGCCCCGTTCCAATGTACTGCACTACCAGCTATCCAGGGAATACCATTGGCATCCACCATATTATAATCCGGGTAATATCCACCATCAAGCCAATAGTAGCGAAACATATTTCGCCAGGTTTTTCCTCCATCCTCACTCAGGTAAATATTATCCCCCCATGCATCCTTCCATTTACCATCGATATACCAAAACTGTGCAGCTCTCCAACTATTGATAGAGGTAGCTACAATTCTATTTTCGTTTGAAGGATCAATGGAAATACCGCTAAAAGCTCCATAATGAACCTGGTTGGATCCAGGTAAAATCTTGTCCAGATCGGCCATGTAATTCTCGGGTGAAATATCGGTCCATGTGCCCAGCTGTGTATCGTATTTATAAATGGCACCCCGGTTGTAATAATCGGTGACCCCATTCCACAGCATAGGATGGGGGCCACCACCATTGCCATAGGTTACATACAGGTACCTACCATCGCTGGTTAAGGCCATACGCTGTGGCATTATGGAAGCAGTGGTAGGTCTCCCAGCAACCAGGGACCAGCTTGCACCACCATTGGTACTAACATAAAGATTGTCATTTGCACGAGAAACGGCCGCATAAATTTTCTGGGTTATTCCGCCTGATACTACATTTTTATCAAAAACAATTACGCATATACCTCCTTCATTCTGAGTAGTCGTAACAGGGAAAGAGGTTACCTGCGTCCAGGTGGTACCCCTGTTAGTACTTTTCCACATCCCATTGTACCGTGTTCCAATGAAAATAATATTACTGTTGTTGGGATCCACGGCGATACGCTCACCATTGGATCGGCCCATCCCATTCCCATGCGCTTTGAACAGATTGGTTACATCAATCTTATCCCAGGTATTGCCATAATCATCGGAACGTAAAAACATTGTTTTACCGTTGTTCCAGTACGACGTACCTGCAAGAATGTAGACCCTCCCTTTTACCTGGGGATCCACAGCAATTCCATCCACCCCCAGCAAACCTCTTTCATCGGCTGATACCCAGTCAAGTAGTGGCACCCATGTTTTAGTTGCGTCATTCCAGCGATAGGCTCCTCCCACATCGGTCCGTGCATAAAATACCCCCGGATCATTGGGTGCTGCAATTATACCCGATACAAAGCCTCCACCTCCCATCTTGACATTCTTCCATGTGTATGGCAGACTGCTTTGCCCGAAAACCGGATCAACATGCAACAGCATTGTACTGAGCAGTAAAGCTGTTACTTTTAAAATTAGCCTTCCTTGTCTTAAGAAAACTACGGATCTTTTCATCGATCCTTCATTACTTGAAGCATAAGATTTCTGCCCCATTAAAAATTTCTGGCTCATAGTAGTTAAAGTTAAGTTAGTTTAAAACCTAATTAATTATTAATAAATGTACAAAACACACTTTTTTAATCTGGCACGAAAAAAAGCATAGGACCAGCCTATGCTATTATCTGCTTATTTCTTGAACACAAGATGATTCGTTATACCAGCATCACCCCATATTTTAACGATAAAGATATTGCCCGGGTAATTTAAGCTAATGTTCACCAAATCGCCCGTAATACTTTCACTTCCAAGAACATTCAACAATTGTCCAACAGAACTATACACCTCAATTTTTTTAGTTTTAAGACCATTCAGCCGAATATGCACTATATCGGTAAAAGGATTGGGAAATATCTCAATACCCGCAGAAACGGTCCCAACTAAATTCTTTGCCGCAGGTATCTCGAAATGCGACCAAGCATACGAACCCTTGTAGTAAATGTACCATTTACCACCAATGGCTGGCGGCATACTGTTCGACCATTTGTTGGTGTAATCTACGCCGTTGATCTCCACCTTATCCATGTTCCATGAGTTCACGTAGGCAGG
>JBMFQE010000025.1:0-3260 GCA_049968755.1 Bacteroidales bacterium | reverse complement strand
GATGGATAGTATATCAAAGAACCTGAACGTTGGCGCAGGGGTAGCTGCGCTGGAAACAAATTTAGGAAAAGTTTTGGCAAATTGAAATGTTTTAAGGGGAAATTGGGGGGTAAACCAGTATTTAAAGTTTGAAAAATGACCAGAAAAAGGGTATTAAGCTAATATAGTAGAGATTAGTCTTTCTTTTTCTCAGTTTTTCTATAACTCTTCTTTGTATTTAAAAGACTTTGCAAATAAGTATTTTCTTTAATATCTTCTCTTTCTAAAAACATCATTATCTTTCTTAATAGCCAAAAGCCTAAATATAACCCTAGAAAGAAAAAGAAAATAAAACTTAATAAACCTGTTATTGGCTTCCCAAAAATGAAGCCAATAACAGATATTATTAGTAAGCTTAAAGCAAATAAAACCCTTACTATTGTGTAGGAATGATAACTTAAATAAATAAGCAGTTTATTAATCATCTTTAAAGAGTTTAGTGGTTTTCTTTTTTTATTAATACCTCAGCTACTAAAGCAACAATAAGAAACAGCGCTAATAAGAAGGTTCTTATATTATAAAGTGATTTATTTAAATATTGTTTTAAAAATAAATCCATCATTACAATAATAAAAATACCTACTAAACAAATTCTAATAATCCATTTATACAATAACTGGTTTCTTTTCATTTAAGGAATGTTATTTATTATTAATGGCATAACAACTCTAGTAGCATCAGCAGGACAAGTAGAATGGCCATAACCAGGATAAATAACAGGAATTGTATTAGGATATGAAGGCGCCCCCATACCTACTGGAACTTTAGGATACATGCCCTCATATATCCTTCTACCTAAGCCTGCTGCTCCTGCCCCGTAAACAGTGTACCTAATCCATTTAGGTACATTCGGATTATCATTTGGAAAATAGTTTTTATTATCAAAACCCCTTATATTAGGTGTCCATGGTTGTTCTGTAGTTGTATGATATCCACCTTTTCCTGCAATAGTTTCATATAACAAAATAGAACTGTATAATACTACACCTCCTGCCACAATAGCTACTGCAACCGGAGGCATTTCAGAGGTGTATACCCCAAGAACTAAGGCACCTGCCATTACTGCTTTTGCGCCATCACCCCCTCCACCTTCATCCCCACCTGCTGCACCTTTCCCTTTCCCATTTCCAGTTACTTTCGGACCTGTAAGGGTTTGTTGTCCTGGAGCAAATCCATTTCCCCCATTTAATCCTCCCCCATGATTTGACCAGCTATTTACAGTCACTTCTAAATCATAGATAATTTTCGTCAATTCCCTGTGTGTTTCATGCAATATCCCATGGTTATCGATGTAAGCTGTGCACCAATAATATTCCGTTTGCGTTACTTTTATGCTAATATCTCCTCGTCTTACCCCCTCAAATGCCCCTGGAGCCGACAAAGCTAACCAGGCTTCGTTCGTTAGGGTGGGACTGGTAAGAGCTCTGTTAAAGTTCAACCAGGAAATCAACTCCTCTACATAGGAGTTCCTCTCAAATGGCCGTGAAGGATATTTGCCCCATTCCGATAACTCATGCTGCCAAAAATATTCATACTCTTCAAGGGTATAAAACGATATCCCCATAAATATAATTACCGGTTGCTTATAATCGTATTGATACCCCGTCGGATCCGTATACTTTAGGGGATTATTCAGGCAGTAGCTGTATCGGTTGAGGTTTTGGGAGTTGGTAGGGTCCTGCACGTAGGGGTCGGGGCTGAGGAAGCGACCCAGGATGGGGTCGTACACCCGGCCGTTCATGTTTACCAGCTCAAAAAGGTCGATATGCTCGTGGCCAGTAAAACCGCGGGCAGTGGCTGCGGTAAGATGGATAGTATATCAAAGAACCTGAACATTGGCGCAGGGGTAGCTGCGCTGGAAACAAATTTAGGAAAAGTTTTGGCAAATTGAAATGATTTAAGGAGAAGTATTTAAAGTTTGAAAAATGACCAGAATAAATTACCAATCAAGGATATTTTATAGTCCAATTCATTTCTTTTAATTGTTTAAAGGTAAGCATATAAATTCTTTCTGATTTATTTCTAATCTTATTTAAATCATTAAAGCTGTTTTTAAGTGAATCTAACAGATCTATATTCAAAATGTAAAGGTAACACACACTCGTATCATTTGTCGCTAAATCATCCCAACTTCGATTTGTAATGATATATCCTCTTTCGTGTGGTTCTACACAATATTCTGCATTCAGAAAGTCTGATTTATTTTTACAATATGCATTTACGAAAAGACTATCGATATATTTTGGATTTTTAATTAAACAAAATAAAATTGTATTAGCAGAATTATTCTCAATTGTCAAATTTTTTACAACTGGATCTGAAATACAATTGAATAAAATGCATGTTAGGCACAAATGAAAAAATATTTTTGTAGTATTCATAATTTTTTATTTTGGCCAATAATTGTCATTAAAAATAGAGTTGAAATATTCCCAATAATCTGTTGGTTTTGTAAAAAATTCTGCTGCTCTGCGATTAGCGTCTCTCTCCCAATAAAAGGTATCGTGGTTCCATATTTTTTTGCGCAGAGCATTCTCCAACAGATTTTCCATGGCGGCACTCGTAGCACTTGACAACATGGGAACAAATATAAATCCTATTAGTCCATAACTTTTTAGCTGTAGATAATGACCATATTCGTGTTGTATGTAACCAGTCGAATATCTGCTGGGTAAAAATATCGTCCTTGAAAAGGGGTCAAAAAAACCACGCTGTAAAGTCGAAACAACATATATTCGAACCCCAGGATATTTTTGGGGATCAGTAATTTCATAACCCTGATTTAATCCTCCAGGATTGCCATTTACTTTTGGACCAAATGCACCAAAACCACCACTATAACTGTCATCCCTCTTATCCAATGCTCCTTCGCCTACTGCAACGTCACGGTTATCTGGTTGGTTTGGACTTCTCGGTTTATTCTGCTCAATAAAAGCCTCAAGATTCCCGCCTATTAAACCAATTGCAGCTCCAATAATCATCCCAGGCCCTATCGCTGACCACGTATCTCCATTCCATTTCCAATCGACAGGATTAGCTTCCCAACCATTAGCGGCAGCTCCACCAATATAGCCTCCAACAATAGCACCAATGATTACTGGAATAAACCAAACTATTTTTCCACTCGGATCCGTATACTTTAGTGGATTATTCAGGCAGTAGCTATATCGGTTGAGGTTTTGGGAGTTGGTAGGGGCTTGCACGTTGTTGTCGGGGCTGAG
>JBMFQE010000024.1:0-9656 GCA_049968755.1 Bacteroidales bacterium | reverse complement strand
ACAATCAGGGCAAAATATACAAGCTTAATCCATCTAATTACACAATAGAGCAGCTCGCTGCATCAATTCTACCAGGCACTATCTATGCATTTGCTGATGATAATAATGTGTATTTTACCAGTTCAAATGGTTATATATATACATTGCCACTATGATTGCTTATATAAGTTATGATAATAGTTCAAAGGTCTTACATGCTATAAGTAAGCAGCCTTTTGCTCATTCTATATCAATAGATATAGATACACTTACATACGATTCAATAATGCAATGCCCAACAGATTATGCATATATTAATGAACAATTAGCTGAAATTAATAAATTTGCGAATCAAGACGAAATGTGATTTTTTTCTGCACATTTGGTTTTGAAATTTTGCACATTTCGTTTTGAAAAATATAGTATTACTTACAATTTGTAACCAGCGTGTTTTACCTCGCACCCTTTCGTGTAAAAAATATAGCCGTTCGTCAAAGAAAAACATCCGTTCGTCACTCATCCCCCCCCTTAATCAAAAATTTGATAATCAGTGATTTATGCAACTAACTTTTTGATATATTTGAAAAAATATTGAGTCATTATAAGAACTGAGTGTAATGGCTCATTAGTTCAGTAGTTCAAGGGAATAAAATTAACATCTATAAAACAATGAAACGAGTAGTATTGTATTTAATGGGTTTTCTCTGGGTAACAAATGTATCCGGACAACTGGAAGTTGTTAACAACGCTAAGATGAAGTTCAATGGTAACAACATCTTTAATGTATCGCAGAATGGAAATGTTACGGTTACTTCGTCACAGAATTTTTCTTTATCACCGGGATTACTGATTGAGCGTATCTCGGGAAATAATAGTGGAGGGATATTTATATCAGAAGCTACAGCAGTAGTTATGTGGGCTGGGGGATATCCCAATACCAATCTTGTAGAGTTTTGTCAGAATACAGGAACTACCTTTCGGCGGGTGTCGTACATTAACAATGCAGGTTCATTAGTTGTAAGTAGTGATTCTGTGCTCAAAACGAGCATTCGACGATTGAGCGGGGTAAGCACAAAATTGCAGGGCATAGGGGCTTACAGGTATCAACTAAAGGTTCAGCGGTCGACAGGTGTGATAGATACGAGTGTATTTGATAATGGCAGAGTTATATCCAGCAGCGATAGTAGTATATCATCCTTGACTCAGAGCAAGATTTCGTCATTGCAGCAACCCATTATAAGGGCGGTAGCCGATACGGCTTCTTCGCCTGAGTATATTGGTTTTTTAGCGCAGGAATTGGAGAAAGTTTTTCCCGAGCTGGTTGAGACACGCGAGGGGGTAAAGTATGTTAATTACATGGGCATGGTGCCCATACTGCTGCAGGCCATTAACGAGCAACAAACGGTAATCAATCAGCAGCAGCAGAAAATACAACAGCAAGAGTCACGCATCAATGCGCTACAGGCTGAGGTGGCTGCCATCAAAAAATACCTTAAGATTAAATAAATCAATGGGTCATGAAACGATATTATTTGTTGTTCCTCCTGTTCGTAAATGTGGGGCTTAATATTGTTGCCCAGACACTAGACAATGCTGCACGTAACCGCACCATTGTATCTACTACTCACACAGGTGGGATTGCAGAGATAGCCAAGGTTATTGATGGCCTGATGGATACGAAAGTAGTGTTTGGCAGTGGCAACTACACCGCCTCGTTTGTAATCAGCTTTCCATATACGTACAGTTTTAGTGCTGCTAAACTGTATTTTTATTACTATAATCTTCCGTATGATATTCGCATTGAGGGTTCAACGGATGGCATTACCTATACAACACTGGCGACTTACTTGCCTACTTCTACGGTGGTTACCATTAATTTAGCCAGCAACAGCAACATCAAGTTCATTCGTGTAAGGTTTAATGTTACGGGAAATAGTAATAAGGCCTTTGAGTTACAGGAATTTGAGTTGATAGGAAACACTTCGACACGTTATGATATAGGATACGATGCTTGTGGCAACAGGGTCAGCAACAAAGTCATTACGCTATCCCAAAGTCGTGCCAGAATAGATAACGACAGTATAGCAACAGATGTTGGTACGCCGGTGGTAGACAATACGCTGGAAGGAAGTCGTATTGAGATTTTTCCCAATCCAGCACACAGTTATATTATCCTGCGTATAGCAGGTAAGCAATCGGGGGAGATTATACAATACATGCTATACGATGCCAATGGTCGATTAGTTATAGGACCTTCATTGCTTAGGGAGGAGGTACGTGTTGATTTAAGCTCTTATGCGCGGGGCATATATTTTATTCGGTTGCAAATGAAAGAAAATATAAGTGACTGGAAAATAATTAAGCAATAGAGTTATATTATGAAAATACGGCTATTGATCATTGCAATATATGGTATTGAGTATTTGGTAGCGGGGCAACCCAACTTGAATGTAAGGCTCAATACTCAGGTTAATGCAGGCACCTACGAAGCGTTGAATAAGGTTAGTCTTGAGGCAGGATTTAAATTCTCAGGTTCTGGTTTTAAGGCGCAGATTAGTTCACCGGGCTTTACACCCGATAATAATACCTTTTATGCTCCTGTGGGTGGGCTTCCGTTAATCAACACTGACAAATACATAGCCGGAAGTATCAGTGGCACCTTTAGTGTGACCCCGCAGGGGATGGCCAACTATGTACTACCGTTAGAAATACCACAGGGGATAGGGAATTTAACACCTAACCTAAGCATAGTTTATAATAGTACATTGACTGATGGTTTGTTGGGCACTGGTTTCAGTTTGGGAGGCCTATCGGTTATCAGCAGGGCTCCTTCCAACTACATCGACGATGGAAAGGTGGATAGGGTGAATTTCGATAATAATGACAGGCTGGTGCTCGATGGCAACCGGTTAGTACTATACAGAGGTACCTATGGTAGTGACGGGGCCAGTTATTTGCCGCTAAATTTTGATGGGAGTTTGATCATAGCACACGGGGGATTAAATAGCCAAACCAGTTGGTTTGAGGTGAAGACCAAAAGTGGGCTTACAATGGAGTATGGTCATACACAGGATTCACGCATCACGGTTCCAAAAGGCAAAATTGTAACAATGTGGTTGCTTTCAAAGGTATCCGATGCTACGGGCAACTATTACACTATAAATTATGAACGCGACACTACTACGAGCGACTACTGGGTGAAAGAGATCACAATAAATGCTCGTGAAAATGAAAAATTTCAGTATTATGTAGTATTCAATTATACCAACCGGCAGAATGCTGACCGTTACTATATCAATGGTTACCCCACTCAACTTAGCAAGTATCTGACCGAAATAGCTATATACAAGAAGGATAAAAATAGTAATGGGCATATCCGTAGTTACGTGCTTACTTACCAACCAGCATGTCTGGGCACGCGGCTGCAGCTTACCTCTATTACGCAGAAGGTGGGTAATGTTATGTTAAATCCTATAATATTCAAGTGGAAAGATGAAGATTATGATATTCGACCTACTACGGTGGGGACGTATACTGTGCAGGGCTCTCAAATTTTAACGGGCGACTTCAATGGCGATGGCCGGTCCGATATTCTCTCCATATCTTACGACAATAAGTCGTTGTATATTTATTTGAACAATGGAAATTCTGGATTTGCTACAACCCCCATAATTAAGAATTTTACTCAATCCATGAATTTTTTTACGGGTGATTTTAATGGTGATGGACGAACGGATGTCTTAGCTTATAGACAATCAGATAAAACAATACATGTAGCTTTAACCAATATAGATGGTTCGTTGGGCAACTTTCAATTAAAAGGCTCTATTGCAAGTATACAACTTCCCAAATTATTTGTTTTTGATAATAATGGGGATGGTTTGAGTGACGTAATAGCGGTGGATATTGCAGTCAACACTTCGGGCTATAATAACTTTCAATTACTTTATGCACAATTCGTAAATAATAATTTAACCTTCTATGATAAGGGTAGTACGCAATATTCAAGTCTAATCAAGGGCTATCCAATAGCCACAGGCGATTTTGATGGAGATGGTATGATGGATCTGGTGACCAATGATAAAGATATCATGCGAATTTTTATGTCGGATAAAAGCTATGGATTATTTAAGACCTTTACTGCTAATATTGATCCCAACTTTGCTGTTTTTGCTGATTTTAATGGCGACGGTTGCACAGATATATTTAATGGATTGTTTTTGTATTATGCAAATGGCAAAAAGGCACAGACATTCAATGATTTATTTATTCAGCAAGCGACTTCTGAGTATGAAGATGGGATTTATTCTAATACTCAGGTAGGTGATATTAACGGAGATGGTAAGGCAGATATTATGAATGGATACATGACAATAGGTTTTGGGAAATTTGCCAAATTAACAACTAATTATGATGAATTTAAGAACAATCTCACTTGTGACATTAATGGCGATGGGGTTCCAGAAATTTTGTCATATTCTTCATATTCTTCAAATTTAACTGAGATAGATATTACTTCTTACTTTTCCACCTCGCGCCGTGGACAGCTGATAGAGGGTATACGGGATGGTATGGGAGTGGTCACGAAAATTGAATATCGCGATTTGGCAGATCCTGCAGTATATACAAGGCAAAGTAATGCAAGCTATCCAGTTACCGATTTATCGGCGGGGATACAGGTGGTGTATAGGGTTACCACGGAGGATGGTATTGGAGGTAGCCGGGTAACAACCTATCAGTACGAAGGAGGAAAGGTACATCGGCTGGGACGAGGATTGCTGGGATTTAATAAGGTAAGGGCTACCGACAGTAAGACAAATATAACCACCGAAACTACCTATGAATATGATACTACAAATTATTTTACTGCTATAAAAAGCCAGATTACTAAAACCCAAGAAGGCTCTACACTTTCAACGACAACTTATACCAATACCCTCAAGGCACTGGTAAATGGGAAAGTGTATAACTTCGTTCCCAGTACTATTGAATCGGCTACTTATGATTTGAGCGGGAATAAAACAGGTGAAAACAGAACCTCTTTCACGTACGATAATTATGGAAACACAATAATTGTAAACTCTACTACAGGTTATCCCGGAGGAACTACGACCACATATACGATAGAAAATAATAATTCAAATGATAATTGGTGGATAGGCAAGGTGATGAAAAAGACAGTTAAGTATAGTCGTTATATGATGCCTGATATCACTCGTAGTTGGAGCTACTCATACGATAATGATAGAAGACTGTTAATTTCAGAAACATCAGAACCTGATGACCCTCAAAAAAAGATTGTGAAAGAATATACATACAACAATAGGGGGCAGATAATTAATGAAAAGGTGTCTGGAGCCAATAAAACTCTAATCACTCAGTATGTGTACAATGATTCTGTGAATCCTGAGTGGCCATATAAAATTATTAATCCAGTTGAGTGGATTGATTCCATGAGCTATCATCCAAAATTTGGCAAGGTTACTACTCAGTGGTCGAGTGATTCGACGAAGACTATTCTAGAATATGACGAGTTTGGCCGACTAAGCAAAAAAACTACGCCTTTTGGGAGCACGTGGTATAGCTATAGATGGGCATCGGCGTATGATTCGCTGGCTCCTTCAACAGCAGTCTTTGTAATACGTACACTTACACAGCCGTCCATATTTCAATATGAGTTTTACGACAAGTACGGTCGTAAGGTACGACAGGTAACGCAGGATATCAATGGGAACTATATCTATATAGACACCGAATATGATGACCTGGGGCGAGTTAAGCGACAGTCGGAACCCTACCGAAAAAATACAACGCCCTTATGGACGACTTACGAATATAATCTGCTGGGACAGGTGACACGAACCACCTACCCCGACGGAAGTACTTCGACGGTAAGTTACAACGGTCTTAATATTACTACCACCAATCCCAAGGGTCAAACGGAGAAACGGACGTACGATTTACGAGGATTTCTTATTAGCGTTACTGACCATGCCGGAGGGGTAGTGCAATATACATACGATGCCATGGGTAATATGCTTACAGTGACCGACCCTGCTGGTAATGTAACCTCGATGAGTTACGATATCTATGGTAACCGGACAACCCTTACAGATAAAGATCTGGGGACTACTAGCGATGTATATAATGCATTGGGTCAGCTGGTCTCATCGACCAATGCAAAAGGATTTACCACCAGCTACACTTACGATAATTTGGGACGTGTTACAACCCGCACCGAAACCGATGCCCAGACCAATACCAGTGTAGTTACTAACTATACCTACGATGGACAATACTATTGTACACGAGGTAAGATTATTCAGGAGAGCAACAATGTGCATACTAAGAAATATGCATACAATAGTAAAGGCTTGCTGGTCAAAATTAGCGAGACCATTGATAATGCCACCTATAATACACAGTTTACATACGACAGCTACGGGCGCGTAATTGGTATTACTTATCCGGGAGGGTTTAAGGTAAAGCAATCCTATCGCAGTGGCTATCTGTATCAGGTTACGAGCAATGGTGGTGATACGCTCTATTACACCTGTAATGATATGACTCCACGAGGTCAGGTAAGTAGCTACCAATTGGGGGCTAACCTTACGGTAACCCATACCTTCGATGCCAACACCGGCTTTTTAAAACAAACTGTAGCTGGTAACATCCAGGATATGCGGTATGAATACGATGCGTTAGGTAATCTTACCCGACGAACCAATCAGAAAAGAGGTCTATCCGAAAGCTTTACCTATGATGGGTTGAACCGCCTCACGTCCAGTACGGTATATGTCAATAATATAGCTACCCATGTGGTACGCTTACAGTACAATGCTATAGGTAACATAACTTTTAAGAGCGATGTAGGTACTTATCAGTACGAGGCCACACGTCCACATGCAGTAGCACGAATAGTAAATCCGCAGGAAGACTATCAGCCATACGATTACAATGTTGAATATACCTCGTTCGATAAAGTATATAGCATATCCAATGCAACACAGAATGTAACATTTACCTATGGTACCGATTATCAACGCATTAAGGCGGTGAGTGTGAAAGAAGGACAAACTACTACGAAATACTATGTGGGGCAGCTCTATGAGAAAGAAGTGTTGCCGGGTGGCGAAGTAAAGGAAAATTTTTATATTTTTGCAAATGGAGAGGCAGTAGCCATCTATACCCGTAGCACTAAGGCTCAAAACACTCGTCTGGCCTACTGCTTACGCGATCATTTAGGTTCTTTGATGTACTTAGTTTCGCCCACAGTTACAGTGCTGGAGGAATATGCTTACGACCCCTGGGGCCGGCGGCGTGATCCTGCCACGTGGAAGCCCTTTACCGGTACCGCAGCCACTGCCCGCGGTTTTACTGGTCACGAGCATATCGACCTTTTTGAGCTGGTAAACATGAATGGCCGGGTGTACGACCCCCGCCTGGGTCGCTTCCTCAGCCCCGACCCCTACGTGCAGGACCCCACCAACTCCCAAAACCTCAACCGATATAGCTACTGCCTGAATAATCCGCTAAAGTATACGGATCCGACGGGGTATCTTACTTGGGTAGATAAAGCATGGAATTGGGCAAAAAAACATAAGCAATTAGTGGTAACAGCTACAACAATAGTTGTTGCTGCAGCAGTAACTGTTATAACAGCCGGAGCAGCTTCTCCATTATTGGTGGCAGCAATAGGAGGAGCGGCAGGTGGTTTTGCTGGTGGTGCAATTGGAGCGGCCTTAGATGATAAAGGTTTCTGGCAAATTATAGGGAATGGTTTGTTACAAGGAGCAATTGGTTTTGTATCCGGTTATGTTGGTGGTGTGGCTGGCCAATGGGCCATAAAAGGTGGCTTAAGTATCATTACAGGGGCAGGATATACTATAGCAAGTCCAATTGTTAACGGAGCTATTGGAGGATTCATTGGGGGTGCTGTTGGTGGGTTTGCCGGAGGTTTTACAGCTGGTTTTTTGGGAGTTCTAATTACAAGAGGCGAT
The DNA here is from genome assembly GCA_049968755.1 of Bacteroidales bacterium. GTDB lineage: Bacteria > Bacteroidota > Bacteroidia > Bacteroidales > DTGW01 > JAKPGM01. The sequence goes on along the minus strand of JBMFQE010000024.1, from coordinate 1,677 downwards.
CTCGAATTAGCACTGAAAGCTGGATGGAAGATGGGCATTAATGGTGCCATGATGGGTGGTGGAATAGGGTCAGTTGTGGGTGGTTATGCTGGATACAGATATGCCAAGGCGAATAATTTGAATCCGCTAACTGGTGAAAAGTTAAATGTAAAATCGGGTGACTATAATTTACCTGTGGGAAGAAGGGGAAATCCAATGGATGCACGAGGAACTAACAGCCCAACGACAATTAATGGTAGATTATACACTGGGCATGCATTAGATCAAATGCAAGGAAGGGGTTTTGTTCCCTCTGTTGTAGAAGATGCAATAAATAATCCTTCAATGATTGCGCCAGGAAATCTACCCAATACATTAGAATATTATAATGGTCAAGTGAAGGTTATAACAAATACGAATGGAGATATTATAACAGTTATCCCTCAATAAAAAATAAGATATGGAACTTAAAGGCGACAATGCATTTATTAATATTGACATAATTAGTAAAAGCAATCCTTATGCAACAAATGAATGGGATAAAAAATGGTTAAAAGTAAATGTTGTTCTGAAATTGTTAGGATTTACAGCAAACTTTACTTCTGAATTTTTAATTGATGACTTTATTCTATTTTTGAAATCAATAGAAAGAATTATTAATAAAGAGACAATAGAAATAGAATTTAAAACCATGGAAGACACATTTTATCTAAAAGGTGTGCTTAATCATTTGGGAAATATAGAATGGATAGGTTATGCAGTTTATCCAGTTGGAAATGGTAATAAGTTAACATTTAAGTTTGAATCAGAATATAATCAATTAGAGTATCTTAGAGACGATTTATCAATTTTAATTGGACAATATGAATCATAAGGTGCATGTTAGCACAAGCTTTTAATACATGGCCTCGGGGAAAACCGGTTTTTTTTCCTTGTCTCAAACCCTCATTAGCTGGACCAAATTTAACAAATTAAATTTGGACAGTAAATTTGTAAAATTATGAGTAAGAACAAACGAAAATTTGGGTTAGAGGAGAAGCTCCAGATTCTTCGGGAGGGGGAAAACCATGGAGTAGATGTAACCTGTCGCAAGTATCAGATTGCTCGTAGCCTGTACTACAACTGGAAGAATAAGTTTGACCGGCAGGGTCCTGATGGCTTGGCTCCGCAATATCATCGGGTCGATCCGCGCATCAAAGCGCTTGAAAAGGAGAATGAGAGGTTGCGTAAGATAATCTCCCGTCAGGCATTAGAGTTAGAAGTAAAGGAAGAGCTTTTAAAAAAAACGAAACTTCTAAGCAAATGAGAAGGGAGATAATGCAAGCCTATGGTAGTCATACTTTACTATTCTTTAAACTTAAAAACAGCATTTTAGTTTTGTAAACGATTATAATTTATCCCAATCAAGGAGAATACTAAATTTTTAATAGCAAACATCTAAAACACCAAAATTTTCCCTATTTTTGTTTTCAGCGCAGCAACCCCTGCGCTAATGGTTCTTTGATATACCATCCCTCTTACCGCAGCCACTGCCCGCGGTTTTACTGGTCACGAGCATATCGACCTTTTTGAGTTGGTAAACATGAACGGCCGGGTGTACGACCCCCGCCTGGGTCGCTTCCTCAGCCCCGACAACAACGTGCAAGCCCCTACCAACTCCCAAAACCTCAACCGATATAGCTACTGCCTGAATAATCC
>JBMFQE010000023.1:0-10523 GCA_049968755.1 Bacteroidales bacterium | reverse complement strand
GCGCAATCCCAACCAGGCATAGGCCTCTGCATGTTGAACCGCATGGCCACATTCGTGCGCCGCTACGGCTGCAGCAGCTTAAAATTAGCTAAAGAAAACACTTTTTATATTCACGCTGAATTTAATTTTTACGTCCTGCCCTAAACAGAAAATCTTTTTCCTTTCGGGTAAGACTGTCGTAGCCACTTTGAGCTATCTTATCGAGAATACGGTCAATTTCCTTCTGAATTTCAGCTTTTTGCTGATTATATTCAAAATCGTTCAATGGAGGGCGTCGGTACATAAGGTTAATCTTTCTCTTACGCCGAAAAATTGATGGTATTTTAAGAAAAATACTGGAGAACCAGGCTGTAATATCTGCCCCTTTACGAATTCTCAACCCAAAAATATACCCAAACAAGGCACCTCCCAGGTGAGCAATATGTCCGCCAGCATTGCTATACTGAATGCTTATCAGGTCAATGATTAGGGTGGCCAGGGCAATATATTTGAGTCGCACCGGCCCCAGCAGGAAGAGAGGCACCACATATTCAGGGGCAACCGTAGCAATGGCAAAAACTACTGCCATTACAGAGGCTGAAGCTCCTACCAGATAGGAACCATACCGGACAAGTTCGAACGAGGGAAATAAATTATAGATTAATAGATACAGCATGCCTCCTGCAAGCCCTCCCATTAGATAAACCGTAATGAGCTGTCGGCTATTGAGATAAATAAGGAAAATTTGTCCCAACCAATATAGCCATAGCATATTGAACAAAATGTGCCAGATGTCGGCATGCATAAACATGTAGGTAACTATGGTCCAGGGGTGGGTAATTAGTTCCTGCAGGTTTGAAGGCATGTAAAGCAATCGGGTAGAAAGTCTGTGCCAGCTTTCCGAAAAACCAACCAGCGTGGCCAACAACGATATGAGGTTAACAACGATAAACACGCCAACATTAAGATAAATCAGCCTTAGCAGGGTATTGCCAATACGGATGTTGTACTTAATGTCGTCGATGATTCCCATAGTGCGGAAATTTTTAGTAAAATGTATACCGGTCATATTTCCAATAGCGCAACATGAGATAACCAAAAAGCATACCGCCCAGATGGGCAAAATGGGCAATCTGGCTTCCGGGTTGCTGTAAGGCCAGAAATAGCTCAAGTCCCCCATAAAGCATCACAAAGTACTTTGCTTTAATGGGTATGGGAGGTATCAACAGCATCAGTTGTGTATTGGGGAAAAGCATACCAAATGCAAGGAGCACGCCAAAAACAGCCCCTGAGGCTCCAACAGTGGGGATATTCAGGGTCATTTGGATGTGGGCATTGATCATTTGTATGGCCTGATTGATCATATCAGGGTCTTGTGGCACAAGTGACCACGCATTGATAAAGGTATAAATTTCGCGGTTGGGTTCGCTGATGTATGATCGAATAAAAGCGCTAAACAGCTCAGGAGAAGGCGTGTTGATGAACGAATGTGCATCACGGATCATAGGAATTATCTGCGTATAATTGACAGCAGTGTGTACCAGTGCTGCTCCAATACCTGTGACAAAATAAAATATCAAAAAGCGCTTGCTTCCCCACACCTGCTCGAGCATTGTTCCAAACATGAATAGGGCATACATGTTGAAAAAAAGATGCCAGAATCCACCATGCATGAACATGTAGGTAACATACTGATACACATGAAAATATTCCGATTTGTAGAAATGTAGCCCCAGTATGTTGTTCAAATCAACCGAAGCATATACACCTACCAGCCAGGTGATAATCAGCATCAGGGTGTTAATGATAATCAAATTTTTAACAGCTGGAGTAATGCGAAAAAACATGATTAACAGAAATTAAATTCGACAATTAATATGCTGGTAAAGGTACAAAAAGCAATCTTTTTATAGTCGTTTTTATCGGACAAAAAAAAATGTTGCCATCGCTTTTACGGTGGCAACATTTTTTGCACGGGTAAATTTTTATCCCAGATAGGATTTTAGCAATTTATTTCGGCTACTTTTCTGCAGTCGGCGCAGTGCGTTTTCTTTTATCTGACGGGTTCGTTCGCGCGACAGGCCAATTTCCTGTCCAATTTCTTCGAGCGACATTTCTTTTTTACCCAGCCCATAAAACATTTCAATTACCAGCCGTTCTTTTTCCGAAAGTGTCGAAAGGGTCCGCTGGATCTCTTTTTTCAACGATTCCTGAAGAAGGTTTACATCGGCCATCGGGGAGTCCTTATTTTCCATTACGTCGAGCAAGGAGCTTTCTTCGCCCTCTACCAACGGAGCATCTACCGATACCGGACGGCCCGACATGGCCAGCGTGCTGGCAATCTTTTCTTCAGGTAAATCAACGATCTTGGCAATTTCATCAGGCATGGGTGTACGCTGAAATTCTTGCTCGAGCTGATTGAATGCTTTGTGAATCTTATTGAGTGTTCCTATTTTATTTAGCGGCAAACGCACAATTCGCGACTGTTCGGCAATGGCCTGAAGAATCGATTGCCGTATCCACCATACGGCATACGAAATAAATTTGAAACCCTTGGTTTCATCGAATTTTTGGGCTGCTTTAATAAGCCCCACATTACCCTCATTTATCAGGTCGGGTAATGACAAACCCTGATGCTGATACTGCTTGGCTACGGATACTACAAATCGTAAATTGGCCTTAACCAGCCGTTCCAATGCTTTTTGATCCCCCTTTTTAATCCGTTGAGCCAGCTGTACTTCTTCCTCAACGGTAATCATTTCTTCCTTAGCAATTTCGCTTAAATATTTTTCAAGCGACTCGCTGTCACGATTGGTAATAGACTTGGTGATTTTTAGCTGTCTCATCCCTATGTTGTTTTTTTCTATTGCGAAAGTAACGACATGCAAACTTTATGCAAAAGGTGCATATAATGGCTAAATTTAAGCAAAATTAATTAAAAAAATCTTTTTTTTAAATAAACGCATAACCCGCCAAAAAGTTTCATTTTGGTTAATTTTATCTGAAAGTTTTTTTTAGGAAACGTATCAAGTATTTATGGCTTAAGACGAAGCGTATCCACACCAGAGCCAAAATCCAGCGTATCGCCAAATAGATAGCAAACAGCAAATTTTACTACGATAAGGTTTTTGCATGTATTGTATGTGCCAGAACCTTTCACTGTTACGTATTCATCATTATAGACAAAAATCTGGTTGGGTACAATGGATATGTTTTGTTCGTAGCCTGGATCAATCAGGTATTTAACGGCCCAACGCATATTAAAAAAGTTATGATTGATAAGCGTGTCGCTGCTTTTGATACTAAGCGTGGTGGGATATGGGGCATAGGAAGTCATTTTGCTTTCAAAACGGCCGTTTCCAATGAGTTGTTCGGCATTATACGGGCAATATCCGATAATAATTATTTTAACCGAATCGGGCGTGGCCTGTTTGCCTCCCCAAGTAGTTTCGGTTACAGTAAGCCACGCCTCACCATCCGTATTGCTGTTGGCTTTAACATCGACAATATAGGGTATTCCGGCACGAGGCGTGAGAATAAGCCTATCATTCGAGCTTGTCCATTGATATGTGCTTCCCCCGCGAGGAATAACCTTATAGCTTTTTATAGAATAGTTGTTTCCTACCAACGTATCTACTTCAATCTTTACCGTATCTTCGTCAATTGACATAATTTTTAAGGCACCAGGGACAACGTTTTTCCAATCATATTCCGTATCGTTGCATCCGGCCAGGGATAAAAGAAGTAGGGCCAAAATCGACACGAATAATTTTGTCCCCCTGGAAAACAGATCGAATTTTTGGGTTGCAATCTTTGAAAAAAGCATTGTCATTTTCATTTTTTAAGACTTAAATTTTACTGCATTACTCTTCCCATCCACCATTCGAGGTGTTGATACCATCGGCATTTTCTACACCACCAAAGGTATAGTAATCCATGCCCAGGGTTTGCAACTCGTTACCGGGTATAGGGAAATGGAGCGGCGTGCCTTTTTGCAGCATATCACGTCGTCTCATATCGCAAAAGCCAATCAGATAGCCCTGGCCGAGCAGGTCGATTTCGCGTTCGTAGAATATAGCCTCGAGAACAGTGCGTTTGTCGGCAGAAGAGGGAATATCGGGCAGCTGGCCACGGGTTTTTCGAGGATAAAAAGGAAAATTGAGCAACGTGATAGCAGTACTTAATTCGCCCAGCATGGCATAGGCCTCGATGGCATAGAGGATATTTTCGTACCTTGATATATCTATCATATGACCAGTACCCGTGATTCCTAATCCTTCCCAACGTTTGAAACGGTAGTGTGAAAAATGGTAGGTTCCTCGTTCGGGGTAGAATCGGATGGCACTGGTGTATTCAAAGTCGGAAGCCAGCCGGGCATCGATCGAGGTGGCTTCACCCATGCGTTTATCGGGGTGAACCTTAACAGGATGTCCATTTTTCCAATAACGTGCAGGATAGGCTGGGTCGAGCAGGTGTATGATCCGATTGTCGACCTTGGCAAAGAAAAGTTGGGTATTATCCTGGTTGGTAACAAAACGGGCAATTTCGTCGAACCATCGATTGTGACCGTCGCCCTGGGGACCAAAATCGGCAGTAACACCCTTTTTGGCATGATTAAGTACTTCATCCCAATTGAGTGCTGCGTTTTCGGCCTTTGTGCGTGAACTCAATACCATAAAACGGGCGATGTACGAATGGCACACACGCGCCAGCAGTACGTTGTCGAGTGCGGTGCCGTTTACTATGTTATTGCCCAGATTAAAGGTGGTAGAGTCGCAAATGTTGATAGCTTTTTGTAAGGAAGCGATGGCTGAATCGATAACTACATTGTAAGGCTGAAAAGTAAGCGTGGCCAGATCGGAATATTCGGTAACAATTTGGGCCTTGTCAAAGGTAAGGCCAATGTTACCCAATGAGGCTCCCCTCAAAAAGTAACACATAGCTAGGTATCCTTTTTGGGTATTAGCATCGGCAGAGATGGTTTTTCCTTCGTTGAGCAGCTTAATAACAGTGTTGCACATGTAAATAACGGTATACATGTTGCTATAGAAAGCATAGGTCAGGTCGCGGTACTCATAGTTAGGACTGTTATTCCATGCAATGCGCGGTTCAATGGAAAGGTCGTAACAACCAAAGGTATACCAGCTGGCCGTGAGCTGGTCGGCAGCCGTAAGGCAAGCAATTTGTAAATTCAGATAGGGAGCTGCATGTAACGCCTGCCAGTAGGTAATATAAATATTGTCGGCAAAAATTCGCAGGTCGCGTGTATTTTCAAATAATTTCTGTCGGTCGGGGGCGTCGGTGTTCTGTACCTCAAGCTTTTCGCACGATAACAGCAGCAGCGAGGCAATTGCACTATATTGCAGTAGGTTGATCAACCGTTTCATCGCTCATTAAAATTTAAGTTCCAGTGAAAAAGTAACGGATCGATAGTTGGGATAATTAAAAATATCGACAATGTAATTGGTGCGGTCGGCTCCGGAAGCTACTTCGGGATCCCAGCCCGAATAGCGGGTAAAAGTCAGCAGGTTCCGTCCCAGCAAGCCAATTTTACCACCCTTGAGAAACGAAAGTTTGCCTTCTCCAGCAGCAAACTGGTAGTAAATGCCCAGCTCCCTGAGCTTAAGAAAGGTGCCATCTTCGACGAAATAGCTGTTAGCCTTAAAAGCGTTGTAAAAGGTAAAATAGTAATCGATACTTTTTTTCTGGTAGTCGGGTTTGCCTGCCTGGTCAAATTCGCCGGCCCGCTTGTCGAGGAAGAGATTTTGCTTTGTATAGTTATAAATATCGCCACCCTGTTTCCAGTTCCATAGCATCGATAGGCTCCATTTTTTCCATTGCAGGGAGGTTTGCAACGACATGTTAAAGTCTGGGTTCATGTCGGCAATCTTTCCAAAGTAGGGTTGTCCGCTGGCGTCGAGCCGGGGAATAGGTTTTTCCAGATAGGTACCTTCGGTACCTTTGCGTATCACAAACCCGTCGCTGTTGACTGTATAGTTATCGATATTGTCGCCGGCAGGTAGCTGTTTTTTCATCTGGTCGAGGGAACGAACCCAGTCGTAGCCGTACATTACGCCAAAAGTTTCCCCTTCTTTTATGTAGAAATAGTCGAAGTTTGATGGGCCAACAAAAAAAGCAGGTGCCTCGAGGTGGGTAACTTTCTGGCGGATTCGATCGAAGGAGAGATTGATGCGCCATTCCAGATTTTTGGTTTTAATGGCCTGCGTACTGAGACTCCATTCAAGCGAACTCCCCTCGAGGGTGGCAGCATTACGCCATTGATAACGAAATCCCGATGCAGCCGAAAGCGGTACGGGAATAAACGAGCCAGTGGTTTGATTCTGAGAATAGGTGATTTCGGCCTCAAATTTTTCTAAAAACTGAATATTGATGCCCATTTCAGTTTCTTTGGTTTCCGATGGTTTAATGGCTTTGTTGGCTGCGCTGTAGGGAAAATATTGTCCGTTGACAATGGTAAACGTTTCGTACTGAAAGTCGTATCCGGGGCGTTGTCCGGATGTTCCAACAGAATACCGCAGCTTAAATTCGTCGATGTGAGGTATAGCAAAATCTTTGCTAAGCCGGTATGCTACAGAGTAACGGTAGTAGGGGTTCCAGCGGTTTTCGGGACCAAAAAGTGACGAGCCATCATATCGGAAAAGCACCGAAAAAATGTATCGGTCCTTATAGTCGGCATCGAGAATAGCAAAATAATTTCGGGCACGTTCTTCGACGTAGGCCGACCCTATGGAAATATTTTTACCCAAAGCCGATAATGAGGTAATACCTGAAGCCAGGATAGAATCACCGGTTGCAAAAGCTACTTTTTCGTAGCTTTTTTCAAAAAGATATGAAAGTTTTCCTTTGGTCACCCATTGTCCAAAGCTTTTATTGAGATTAAGGGTAGTTTGAAAGGTCTGGCTCAGGCCATTACGTTGTTGGAAGCGCTGGGAGCCATTTTTTTCATTTTCACGGGCACTACCCTGAAATCCTACTGGAACGTATCGAGTGTATTCACTATTTCGATTTTCCATTCCATAGTCGACGTCGAAGAGTAACCAGTTAAAGATGGGATAGTTGGCATTGACCGAGAGTAAGATATTGTTTTTTTTGGCAGTGCGGGTTTCGTAATAAAGGGTATGTTTAGGATTACCCGAAATTGCCCAGTTGTCGGGTTTGATAAAATATTTTTTAAGGATGGTGGAATCGCTGGCTGGGGCGTCCATGTTGAGGTTCACATCGGGGTTCATAAAAAGGGCATCGCTGAAAGCACTGAGAGCATTTTCGCTTCCGTTTTCAACTACCTCTCCATTGCTCAGTACCCATTCTCCGCCAGCCAGGTCGTTTTGTGTTTTGGTATAGGCCATGCTTCCGGAAATTTTCAGTTTCTCAATCAGGGTAAGGTCGGCATTCATCCTGAAATTTTGCCGCTGTTGACCCTTTTTATTGAAAACGATGCCCGAGTTATTGTTATTTTCAAATGAAAACAGGAGCGATGAAGTGCTGGAGTTAGTAGCTACAGAGACGTAATTGGTGTAGTAAAGGCCGGGGCGAAAAATTTCTTCCTGAACATCGTTAACAAACGAATAAGGGTTATCGGCATAATGATCGAAGTCGAGCGTCCGGGAACCGGATATTTGTTTGTTGTAGCCACCACTATAGCCATCGGGGTAGGTTACACCGGCATACTTGGTGTATCCGGGTTGCTGGTAGTCGCTGGCCAGCTGGTAGGGGTGGTGTTCGGCCAGTTTAATTTTGCGAGCCAATTGAGAAAATCCCATTTCGTTACGCACTCTAATCTGGGATTGGTTTTCTCCAGCCGAAGCGCCTCGTTTGGTTTTGACTACAATAACTCCACTTCCTGCCCGCGAACCATATAGGGCTGAGGCAGCAGCCCCTTTTACTACTTCAATGGATTCGATATCGTTGACATTATAATCGGACAGGTCGCCGTCGATGATAACCCCATCGACTATGAAGAGGGGCTCCTGGGCTCCCATGATGGAGGTTGAGCTGCGCAACCGGATGCCCGCTGATTCGCCAGGGTCGCCCCCACCAACTATCGTTACTCCCGCTACCTTACCCTGTAGTGCAGTAGCAGCCGACGAAGCAGGCACAGCCTCAATGTCCTCACTCCCTACTTTGGCTACCGATACACTTAATTTGCGCTTGGGGGTGGCACTGGCAACCCCCGATACCACAACCTCTTCAAGTTTAAATATATCGGGGCTAAGTACAACATCAATCCTGGTTTGACCATTTATGGATACTTCCTGGGTCTTCAGGCCAACAAAACTGAATACCAACGTATTATACCCCTCCGGAACCTTAAGTGTATATTTGCCATCTATATCGGTCGCCGTTCCTATCTGGGTGCCTTTTACTACTACCGAGGCGCCCGGAATTCCCATATTGTCCTCGGCACTTGTTACTGTACCGCTCACCGTAAGTTGCGCTAATACTCGTCCCTGAATGCCTATGAACAGGAACACTGAAAACAATAGCCCTCGTATTTCCATCAGGTATGGTTTGAAACTTTTATTTTTACAATATTAACGATATTTTTTCTGGATTAAAAAATCTTGCCTGCAATATTTTAGAATTAGAGCAACATATAGATTTATCGGAATTACACATCATAATATCCAATTAAGAGAATATTTCCATCGCTTAAAGTCAGTAATCATTATGGCAAAAATGATTTTTGGTTTAACCCCCTAATTAGCTGGACAAAATTTACCAATTCACCTTGGACAGCAAATTAGAATAATTAGGAGTAGAGACAAACAAAAATTTGGGTTATAGTAGAAGCTCCAGTTCTTTCGGGAAGGGGAAAGTCAAGGAGTAGAAGTAACATGCCGCAAGTGTCAGATTGCCAGCGGATTGTACTACAACTGGAAGGGTAAGTTTCACCGCCAGGGGCCTGATGGATTAGCTGTGCGATACCATCGGGTTGATCCCGCATTAAAGCGCTGGAAAAGGAGAACGAGAGGTTGCATAAACCCAAATTAAGCCAATAGGAATAAAATTTCTAATGCGTAGTGTTAGAAAATTTTAGTTTTAAATTGTTGAAAATTAAATGATTGTATAGTTTAAAAATGGAAAATTTTGGCAATTTTGTTGGTAAGAAATCTTATGCTATGTCCAGGCTAAAAATTGCTTTCACCAATAAAGAAATCACTCCGTGGGGAGAGATGGTTTTATTAAAAAAGATGCTAGATAAAATACAATTTAGAGAAGTCATTGATAAATGCATACACTTGCCACAACCTGGATAGAATCGTGGTTATCCTATCACTAGGCATATAGAAGCATTTATGGTAAGTATCGGGTGTGGAGCCAATCGTTTTTTACATACGGAAATAACCCGTCATGATATTCCCATCCATAGGATATTTGACTGGAAGCAGGCACCTGGACAAGATGCATACAAACGTTTTTTGGTAAGTTTACTCAAACCACCAATCAGGAGGTGTTTGGGTATCTCTATCAATGGTTTTTTGATCAATTAATGTTTGATGAATTTACCTTGGATGTAGATTCGTCGGTATTGGTGCGATATGGACAACAACAGGGAGCAAAAAGAGGATACAATCCACGCAAACCGGGTCCGGCCGCCTCATCACCCGCTGCTTGCTTTTGTGGCCGATTGCAACAGGGTAGCCAATATGTGGTTGAGAAGCAGCAATACTCATACGTTGAATAATTTGATAGGTTTTTTAGAGCAAACCTTTAACCATTTAAAAGCACAAGAAAGTGAGAATCATTCGGTTAGACAGCGGATTTTATGACAAAAGCATATTGGAAAACTTGAGAATAAAGGATTAAACTACATTGTAGCCGTCAAGATGTATAGACCTGTTCATCTGGAGTTGATAAATCAAAAGACATGGCTGAAATTATCCGAAGGAGTAGAGGTTGCTTCTTTGATGTATCCAAGTCCGTTTTGGGATCAATCAAGGCGAATAGTTAATAGTAAGGCAAGAGGTGGAAAAACGTCCCCAAGCAAGCGGCAAGCAATTGACGCTTTTTGAACATGAGAGTATGTGCCAAAATTACCGATACAGTGCATACGTTACAAATTTAGATTTATCTGCGGCGGAGGTTTGGCGACTATACCGAAAGATTGCAGAAGCAGAAAATCGTATCAAGGAACTCAAATACGATTTTGGTTTTGAGAGTTTTAATATGAGGAATTTTTACGGCACCGAAGCCGCTTTGAATATGGCCATGATGGCCTATAACCTTATGTGCATGTTTCGGCTATTTATCATGAACACGCAAATACAAAAACAATTGTCCACACTTCGTTTTGAAACATTTGCTATTGGGGCCTAGTTAGTCAGACAAGGACGAGATGTTGTTTAAAACAGAAAAGAAGAGAGCAGTTTACAGGATTCTGGTATGCTTTTTTCCAAATTTACTTACCGGTTTATTTATCTGAAGCTTAATTTGGGTTTTTCTAATGCGTAATTTGGGTTAAAGTTGAAAAAATCCCCATTGATGTACATTTTCCATCTGGAGAAAAAAAAGACACCCTGTAC
>JBMFQE010000022.1:0-15254 GCA_049968755.1 Bacteroidales bacterium | reverse complement strand
CTGGCCGACAATGATGGTACTGGCAACCAAAGAACCGCTCAGCGTTTCTGGAACTCCAATGCTGACAACCAGTGGAACCAGACCACCAACATGGGCTATGTTCGCTTTTCCAGCGATTTAATACCTGATGTTGATACCTGCACCCTGTATAAAGATTCTCTCAACTTACTTAAAACCAATATTCAAAGCTTACAACAGCAGATAATTCTTTTACAGGCCGAAAACATAATACTCCGCGATAGCATTGGTAAGACTCTACAGACACTCTCGCAAGCCGAATCGGATCGAAACACAATAGTCGACAGTCTTTTGGTATTGTACAACATGCTGGTTAACAATCAGAGCATAACTTTGCTATCTTTCTCCGAAGTCACCACCTCGGTAGCCACTCGACTGGGTAATGTAGATTTACATCTTTACCCCAACCCAGCCCATGATCGGATGATAGTAGAATGCAGCGAAAATATTTTAAGCTATAGTATTTACTCTATTACGGGCAAAGCTATTACCACTGCCACTTTCCCGTCCTCCTCCCAAAGCCCATACGAAATACGCCTGCCAGTGTTATCTCCAGGTTTGTATAACCTTTATCTGCAAACCAGCAAAGGAACCATTGCAGCGCTGTTCCTGAAAAGATAATCATTAAGTTTACTCAAACTAAGCTAACGCCGTAGAGGCATTTCTTGAATGCTTCTACGGCTATTTACCGCCTATTGAAACAACAAGACAGGGATTATTTTTTCTGAACAAATGCCCCCTGGCTATTTTCCTCCTCAGCAAATTTGATCAATACCATCATCGCTGGGAAATAGTAAAAAATGAGTATCTGCTCGTTCTGGAACATCTAAAATTCTAAATGCCTACCCTAATAAACGAAAAGAAAATAAAACAACAGAGTGCCGTAGCAATATATGGTAAGTATTACTCCGGCACTTAATTATTCCAACAAAAGCTCTTAACCTATCTTTTTACAATCTTTTTATGTACAATAGCGTTACCCGTTATTATACGTACCTCATATAAACCAGGCAATAAGCCGGTAAGATCTATTTCCTGGGTAGCAGCAGGAAAGTTGAAGTAACGACTAAGCACAGCCACGCCCTGCTGATTGTAGAAACTTACCTGCAAGGGTCGTGTATAATCCCTCACGGTAATCCTTACGGTACGATCTACCAGCGAAGGGAAAAGGTCAATAGTAGGGACACCTACCGGGGCTGTTCCGAGCGAAAGCTGGGTGTCCGAAAACCATATCCAGTTGAGATTAAACCTGCCAGTGGGGGTATAAATTTTTATTGTGTGTTTGCCTGTATCGAGTGTAGTTTCGAAAAGGAATGTTTTCCAGTTTTGCCAACCACCCGTACTGGGAAAACTCAGAGTGCCCAGTTTGACGTCGTTGTCGTAAATGTCGATGCTTGAGTTAGCGGTGCTTGCCACACGAAAATACAGATAATAATGCTGCCTTTCGGTGTTTTCCAGGCGATAGGTTAGCCAATCGCCGGCATCAATCCAGCCAACATTGGCACCTCCATCGACATCTTTTGTGGCCTCGAGCGATATTCCCGACATGGTAGCATAGTTTTCGGCCTCAATGCGTGCAGGAATCGCTACGTATACCGAAGTATCGTGCCTGGCATCGTACGTCATGTAAAGTTTTCCGAGGTCAGTAAGCTGTCCGGGGTTCGATTTGTACAAATCGAGGTAGGGGTATGCTCCGGTGCGATTGCCGTTAAACCAGGCATAGCGGAAAATCATGGTGTCGTTCTCGAGCAAATCGAGCGCACCTATGACCAGGCTCTTTTGCATATCCAGTGTAATATTGCTTTGGTCCCAGCAGGCAAATTCCGTAAGCCATATTTTTTTGCCGTACTTTTTAAATCCATCGAGATAACTTTTCAGTGCTCCACTGTAGCACATGTAGTTATGTACGGCAATGTAGTCGACCTTACAATCGGGGCAGGCCGCAAAAAAATCGTCGAGGTACTTATAAGGGTCGGTATAGGTAACCCCGTTTTCAGTTACGCAGCTACCGCACCAGTTTACTGCCGGACCCACCAGTTCCAGCCCATAATCGGCTGCAATTTTTTCCAGGCGAGGCCAGGCTGCGGCAGCCTGACTGGGCGTCATACGAGCCTGATCCAGAAAATTGGGCTCGTTGAATCCTAACAGATAGTGCACATTCGGATGCGACTCCAGAAAAGCCCGAAGCTCTGTCTCGTTGAAATTATTGTTCCACGCCATGGGCACAAATTCTATCCCGTAATTTTCGTAAACCCCTGCTACCCCATTGTCGGGTTTGACGCTCCAATTATACCACCATGATACATAGGGAGATATCGTCTGAAAATCGGCCTCGGTATGATAACCGTAGGCAACCCCGCGCTTGATGCTTTTGCTTTGACCCTGACCTGTTATCGTCAATGCCATGAGCACAAAAAACAATGTAAATATCTTTTTCATCATAATAAAATTTAATTTTTAAAGGTATGATGGAACACCCATGTTCGCAATTTTATCACTATTGTGTTTGTGTTCGCAGGAACATGGGTGTTTCATAACTTTTTTTAGCGAAGTTAATACGACATAGCAGGGAAAGCGTTGTTGTACCCTACTACTTTTTTACGTCAATATTACCGATTGTGCACGCAAGCGATAATATGTGCGCATTTATCCTGTAAAAAGGGGATAACCTACCAATTTGCAAAAAACTACCCTATATTTGTCCCAAACACTAAGACCATATGGCCATGAGAAAAGTAAAGTTATATCCATGCCTGGCAGGTATACTCATGCTAACGGGGATATCGTGTGTTCCCCTGCAAAAATACAGGGCTACGGAAAGTGAACTCCAGCAGGCGAATCAGCAACTGAGCCGTTTGAAAGGTGAAAACGAGCAGCTCAAGGTTGAAAATGCTGAGATGAAAGTCCAGCTTCAACAATACGAGAATCGCATGGCTAATATGATAAAGGATAGCCTTCAACGGATGGGCGAATGGCAACGTTTGTCGCGTGCCTACGACAGCCTATATGCCGAACATGCCAACCTGCAGGATGCACATGAATTGCTACTAAAAGGAGCTCAAAAAGAATCGGCTAAGCTGATGCGGCAACTGCAAGAAACGCAGGAAGAGCTTAAGAAGAAGGAAGCCTCCTTGGCCGCCCTTGAAAAAAGCCTGAACGAAAAAAAGATCAATCTCGACCGTCTTACAGCCGAGCTTAACAAACGCGACGCCCGACTGAAGGAACTGGAATCGATTTTATTTAAAAAAGACTCGGTAGTGCGTGCGCTTCGCAATGTGGTTTCCGATGCCTTACTGGGTTTCGAGGGCGAGGGGTTGAGCGTCGACATCCGCAATGGCAAGGTATATGTATCGCTCGAGGAAAACCTGTTGTTTCCCTCGGGTAGTACCACTGTAAATGCACGTGGCAAAGATGCACTGAAAAAACTGGCACAGGTACTCGAACGCAATCCCGACATCAATATCACCATTGAAGGACATACCGACAACGTTCCCTACAAAAGTAAGGGCGACATTAAGGACAACTGGGATCTGAGCGTGATGCGGGCCACGGCTATTATACGTATTTTGCTCGAAAACAAAGGAATCGACCCCAAACGGCTAACTGCTGCCGGCAAGGGCGAATTTTCACCCGTGGCTTCTAACAAAACTGTCGAGGGACGTGCCAAAAACCGCAGAACGGAAATCATCCTTACCCCCAAGCTCGATGAGCTGTTTAAAATTCTTGAATAATTATCACACGCCAATCTTTGCTAAAAATTAGCAGCAACATAGGAAAAAGGGTGACCACTTGCTGCCTTGCAGTGAGAGTATATGTGATTTTTATGCCGATGATATTCCTGATGACTGGATGTTTTCAGACACGTCATCTGTCGTACAGCGGCACTTGCGATATGTATTACTACAAAGGGATACCCCTGCGGTTGCCCGATGGGCGGATTGTTACCTCGCACAACATCGATACCTTTCTGATGATGGCCCAGGTTAATTACCTGTTGCAGTCGCGTATGACCGAAAATGACCTGTGGATCTCGCGCTCCGACCAGCTATTGGTAAAATTATACGACAGCGCAATGATGAGCATTAGCAACGAAAACTATGTGCAGACGCTGGATATAACGCATAAATTATGCCATAGCTACGCTAATATGTCGTATTTTTCTGATATCCACTTTGTACAGGGATATGCCTGGCAAAAACTGGGTATGCACGACTCGGCCAGGGTTGCCTTTATCCGATTTTTAAACGATGCTGGCAGTAAATACCCAGGCCGATTTAGAGGTCTGTCCCGTAAGCCAGAGGCCATTCAACAATTCTGCGACGAACGTCGGGCTGCTATGAATTTTCTGCACAACGACACCTTGCTCCCCATAAATTTTCCTCGGATAGCCCCAAACTATTACTTCCAGAGCCTCTCACCAGGCTATGGCTACAACCCCGATGATTTCAAACCCAATACACGCTGGATTTTTTCAGGTATTGGATGGGAAACCATGGCAGGCCAGCAATTTTTTCAAACCAATATTTTGTATGTCCCCCACAACCGGTTGGGAGTAGCTACTGGCATAAACCTTAACAAAAATATACAGCTTTTTTATGTGGGTTTTCCCTGGCAAACTGCCTGGGCTAAAAATCGACGTTGGGGACTAAAGATTACCCCAATTATTTATCTTGCCCATAATAACTTCACCGGTAGCTATCGGATGATACCGGTAGCTGGACTATCGATTGGGTATCATGTGCTTCCCCGGTATTATATCGGATTCAGAACAGGCATACCCCACAAGATACCGGCCGAATGGCAACCCTACTTCAATCAAAAGCAATGGAGTATTTCGGCCAATGCCCACTTGATCAAAAACCTTTCTATTTCCCTTACGCTTTTATCATTGCATGACATTATTACTGGTATTATGGTTAATAACACCATTCTGGGATACAACTGGCGTGCTAAGCAGCTATTCCTGAGTCTGCAGATTTTCTGAAAAAAGTCTAACTTTGTAATGCTGGCTGCTTTTCGTTGGACACAAGGCAACATTTTCTTGACAAGGTGGCGACGTATTGTCCGACGGAAATGCTACCCGATAGCCAGTATAGATTTTTTTGGTAAATAAATTGCCATGAGCAAAGAACTACGTGCCCAACCAGGATTTTACTACATAAAAGGCCTAATAGCTCAGGGAGAACACCAGCAGCTCGATTTTAAATTTGCCATCAGCGATGCCCGTAAAATAGCCAGAACCCTGGTTGCCTTTGCCAATACCGATGGAGGAAGGCTGCTGATAGGCGTTAAAGATAATGGCGCCATCGCAGGGGTACGTAGCGATGAAGAAATTTACATGATTGAAACCGCAAGCCTTTACTGCAAACCACCCGTAGCATACTCCATCAAAAAATGGCATGTCGATGGCAAAATTGTTATTGAGGTAGAAGTTGAAAAAAGCGAGCAGCTTTGTTACGTGAAGGATGAAACCAACCGCTGGATGGCCTACATTCGCAATCATGACCAGAACATCAAAGCCAATAAAATCTATATACGTTACCTGCAAAAGAAAAAGAACGTTAAGGGCATATTTTTGAAATACACCGACGACGAGAAAAAACTCCTCCAATACCTGGCCGAGCACCGGGATGTGTCGTTTGGCCGCTTGCAAAAGTTCTCCCGTCTTACCTATCGTAAAACCGAGAATCTTCTAGTCAATCTCCTTTGTCTCGACCTGGTGGAGATGAAAATGACGGTTCGGGGTACTTTCTACAACCTTAAAAAAAATGCTGCCATTGAATAGCCAACCCGAATATATTTTTTTACCGCAACCTGATTAAATCCTTTCTAAAAAAATTTTTTTGCGATTGTTCGGTAAATTTTTGCAGAAAATTTATAAAAGACAATTGCAGTCAAAAGCAGGTGGATATTTCCGGGTTTTACCCAACCCTATAGTGCACCACGGTACCAGCTGAGTGCTCGCTGGCGAGCCATTTGATGCTCAATAATCGGGGCTATCGGAGTATCACTGGTCAACCAGGTTGCCACATACCGACCATCGGGGTCATATTTTTTTTGCTGGGTTATGGGATTAAAAATGCGGAAAAAAGGGGCAGCATCGCAGCCAGTGCCTGCACACCATTGCCAGTTTCCATTATTTACAGCCAGGTCGTAGTCCATTAAATGTTGGGCAAAAAATAGCTCCCCCCATCGCCAGTCAATTAGCAGGTGCTTGCACAGGAAAGAGGCCACAATCATCCGCACACGGTTGTGCATATATCCCGTAGAAATGAGTTCGCGTATACCTGCGTCAACCAGCGGATATCCCGTTTGTCCCTTGCACCACCTTTCAAAGTCGTTCTCGTTGTTAAGCCATTGCAATTTGTTGTATCGCGGGTTAAAATTTTCGCTCACTACAGCAGGGAAATGATACAGAATCTGGGTAAAAAATTCATGCCAGATAAGCTCGCTTAAATACCCTTCGCTACGCAATTGCATGGCAACACGCACCAAAAAACGTTTGCTTACAAAACCAAATCGTAGGTGTACTGAAGCCGAGGTTGTTTTTTGCAATGCAGGAAAATCGCGATACTGCAAATAATCCTTGATGTTTTCGGTCTGAAGCGGTTTTAATATATACGCCCGACGCTGGATACCAAGATCCGAGCAAGCCGGAAACTTGTTTGGAATAAATTTGAAAAAATTGTGTGCAATCGACTGTGATGGAAATGCCTGATAATC
Source organism: Bacteroidales bacterium (assembly GCA_049968755.1). Taxonomy (GTDB): domain Bacteria; phylum Bacteroidota; class Bacteroidia; order Bacteroidales; family DTGW01; genus JAKPGM01. The sequence goes on along the minus strand of JBMFQE010000022.1, from coordinate 8,513 downwards.
TTCTTGTGAAAGCCGGCTGAGCCATTTTCGTTTGTAGGGGGTAAAAATGGTATAAGGGGCATTGTTTTCTTTCAAAATGCTTAAAGGAGAAAATATGACATGATCGGGATAAGCGTACCATTGAATATCCTTGTTTTTTAGCCAGGCAGCCAACTTGTTGTCACGTTCAATGCTATAGGGCTCATAGTCTTCGTTACAATATATTGCATTGACCCGATATGCTTCGGTAATTTTTTCAAAAACTTCGATGGGTTTACCCCTGAATACCAGCAGACCGCTCTGGTAAGTCTGTAATTCTTTTTGCAACATTAGCAACCGATCGTATATCAGGCTGAATCGTTTGTCATTTTCGCCAAATTGCTGGAAAAAATGCTCATCAAAAATAAAAATGGGCAGTACAGGCAAACCTGCTCCAAGTGCACGATATAAGCCATGATTATCGTCGAGTCGAAGATCGCGACGAAACCAAAAAATGTTGATTTTGGCGGAGTTCATTAAAAATAGGAAATAAAGGGTTCGACAGGTGCAGTAGCATTTACTTCAATTTCGAAAACACGATTTACGAGCATAATAATTTAACCAGGCTGTTTTATGTTTGTAGCAACGATTTAAACCTACTTACCATCGATCACTTTATCCACCTGTTACCATCAATCACCGTCGCTTACTTTTTTTTGGGGTTATTTCTTTGGCCAGAAAATGTGCGGTGTGCCCCTTACCCGAGCTTACTACCTCTTCGGGAGTGCCGGTTACAACCACGTATCCCCCTTTTTCTCCACCTTCTGGACCTAAATCGATCAGATAATCGGCGGCTTTAATGACGTCGAGGTTGTGTTCGATTACGATAACTGTATTTCCCTTGTCCACCAGCTGATGTAATACGTCGAGCAGTATCCGGATATCCTCGAAATGCAGTCCCGTTGTGGGTTCATCGAGGATATAGAGGGTACTGCCGGTGTCCTTTCGGGCAAGTTCGGCTGCCAATTTCAAGCGTTGCGACTCTCCTCCCGAAAGGGTGGTAGAAGGTTGGCCGAGGGTTAAATAGCCGAGCCCCACTTTTTGTAAGGTTACTAATTTTCGATGAATAGCGGGAAGATGGCTAAAAAACTCGACAGCCTGGTGGATGGTCATATCTAACACATCACTGATGGATTCTCCCTTGTATTTAACCTCAAGGGTTTCGCGGTTGTAGCGTTTACCGTTACAGCTCTTGCAAGGGACATATACATTGGGTAAAAAATTCATTTCGATGGTCTCTACGCCAGCACCCTTGCAGGTTTCACAGCGTCCTCCTTTTACGTTAAAAGAGAAGCGGCCAGCCTTAAAACCCCTAATTTTGGCATCGGGCGTTTGTTCAAAAAGTTTTCGTATATCGGTAAACAATCCGGTATAGGTAGCAGGATTTGATCGGGGTGTACGGCCAATGGGTTGCTGGTCGACATCAATAACCTTGTCGATGTGTTCAATACCTTCGAGTTTGTCGAAGGGTAAGGGTTTTACCTTGGCACGATGCAAGCGGCTGGCCAGGGCTGGATATAGCGTTTCGTTTATCAGTGTGGATTTGCCGCTACCCGAAACCCCTGTGATACAGATGAAAGTTCCGAGAGGAAAGGTCACCTTAATGTTTTTCAGATTATTGCCACGGGCACCTTTAATCGTCAGATAATGTCCATTTCCTTTTCTCCGGGTTGCCGGGATAGGGATAATTTTTTTGCCATTGAGGTATAATGCTGTTTGCGAGGTACTGGACAGGATATCCGGCCATTTTCCACTGGCTACAACTTCGCCGCCGTGCCTACCCGCATGGGGCCCCATGTCGATAATGTAATCGGCGGCTTCCATCATTTCCCGGTCGTGTTCTACAACAATGACCGAATTGCCAGCATCGCGAAGGTTTTTGAGCGAATCGATAAGACGATGATTGTCGCGCGGATGCAAACCTATGCTGGGTTCGTCGAGGATGTAAAGTACATTGACCAGCTGAGAACCAATCTGGGTAGCCAGCCTGATACGTTGGCTTTCACCTCCAGACAGGGAAGAAGCAGGGCGATCGAGCGAAAGATATCCCAGTCCCACATTCAGCAAAAACTGCACCTTGGTCCGGATTTCCTTAAGTATTTCCGCGGCAATGGCCTTTTGTCGGGCAGTTAGCTTATTCTCAAGCTGATCGAGCCATTGCGCAAAAACTTCGACGTCCATTGCCGAAACCTCGGCGATATTTTTGCCATCGATCTTAAAATGCAGGGCTTCAATGTTGAGCCGTTGACCCTTGCATTGCGGACAGGTAGCCTGGGTAAAGTAAAAATCATCTTTTGTATTCTCATCGTCACGTTCGTTAATACGCTGCAGGTAGGCTACAACACCTTCAAAATTAAGCACATAACCAAATTGATCATAAATTCCGGGAATATGCAGTGGTTCGTCGATACCGTTGAGGATCACATTCATGGCTTCCTCTGTAATGTCGCGGATGGGAGTATCGAGTGTAAAGCCATATTTGTTTCCTAAGGCAGCCAGTTGATAAAAAATAAGCGAGTTTTTGTATGGCCCCAGGGGGGCTATTCCACCTTTTCGTATGGAAAGCTCTGGATGAGGGAAAAGTCTTTTTTCGTCGGGTACAGCAATATATCCCAGTCCGTTGCATTTGGGGCAGGCACCATGGGGCGAATTAAACGAGAAAGTATGCGGTGCAGGCTCATTGTAAGATATTCCCGTTGTCGGACACATGAGCCGCTTGCTGAAGTATCGCGCCTGATTGGCTTCTACATCAAGTACCAGCATCACGTCTTTGCCATGTTTCATAGACGTTTGCACCGACTCCTTCAATCGTTTCTGCGTGTCGTCGTTAAGGGTAAATTTGTCGACAACTATCTCGATATCGTGAGTTTTGTACCGGTCGACCTTCAGACCGGGCATCAACTCCTTTATTTCCCCATCGATACGCACGTGCAAAAACCCCTTTTTACGTACCTGCTCAAATAGTTCCTTGTAGTGTCCTTTCCGGCCCTTGACTACTGGCGCCAGAATCATTATTTTTTTGCCCGCATATTGATCGCGAATGAGCTGAATAATTTGTTCCTCGGTATAACGGATCATGGGTTCGCCGGTGTGGTACGAGTATGCTATTGAGGCTCTGGCATATAACAAACGAAGGTAGTCATATATCTCGGTGATAGTGCCAACGGTTGAACGGGGATTTTTGTTGGTGGTTTTTTGCTCGATGGAGATGACGGGACTAAGGCCGGTAATTTTGTCGACATCGGGGCGATCGAGCCCACCAATAAACTGACGGGCATAGGCCGACATAGTTTCCATATACCGGCGCTGCCCTTCGTTATAAATGGTATCGAAGGCCAGCGAAGACTTTCCACTTCCACTCAGTCCGGTAACAACCACCAAGGCATTGCGTGGCAGCTCTACGTCAATGTTTTTCAGATTATGCTCACGGGCGCCATACACGCGAATGTGATCTGGGTCTTCGAGGTAAGTTTCCGAAATATATTTTTCTTTCATGGATGTTGTAACTCATTATTTTCAAACAACTTTCGCTGCTCATTGTTCATGATGCGCAATACGTACGATTTTTGTCCATTGGGTTTTAGCGTATTGCTGCGAATCCAGGGATTGAGCAGTAAAAGCACTTTCAGGTTGCTTCCTTGCTGGATGGCAAATTGGCTCAGGTCGTTAATTACTGTGTCGATTTTGATCTCGGTAAATGGAAGTGGTTGATAAAGCTCCGTGGAATCAACATGAAAGCCGTATTGGGCAGGATTGGTAAGGATAAGCTTTATAGCCAGGATACGGTATACATAGCGGGTTGTTTCTTCGTTGAGTTGTAGGTCGTAATACAATTGTTGTCGCTGTGATGCTATGGCCTGTTTTATGGCATTGATACCAGCATTGTAGGCTGCAGCAGCCAGGGTCCAACTTCCCAGCTCACTGTAAGCATACTTTAGATACTGGCAAGCGGCTCGTGTGGCTTTCTCCAGATGATAGCGTTCATCCACCTCATCATTGACCTCGAGCCCATACTCGGTTGCTGTCTTTTTTAAAAATTGCCAAAAACCCGCTGCCTTAGCCGGCGATATCACATTCTGTAATCCGCTCTCAATAACGGCCAGATATTTAAAATCATCTGGTACATTTTCCTGCTGCAAAATTTTCTCAATTTCAGGAAAAAAACGAGCGGCTCGTTTAATAAGCAAAATGGTTTGCGAATGAAAATACGTATTAACCTGAATTTCACGGTCGAGCGATTCACGTACGTCGAAGTATTCGAGCGGTACCGGCTCACCGGCAAAGGTCAATTTGACTGGAACGCTGATAGCATTTACCGAATAATTGGTATAGCTTTCACTCGATTTGCCCGGTATATTGGGTACAAATATCAGTATGAACAAAAACAAGATAGCCCCTGCAAACCCCATCGTCTGAAACAATTGTTTCATTCGCTCCTGTCATTTATTTCTGCAAAGTTACAAAACCCCGACGTGAAAAAAATCGATTACCAAACGATAATTTTTTCGGACTGCAGGTAAATGTCGTAGCGCACGCGAACGATATAAATTCCTGTTTTCGAAATATTTATAGGTATATGGGTCTGCTTCCCATATATCCTGTGCATAGCCACTATCCGGCCCTGGATATCGTAAATTTGAACGTCGGCGTGGGATGTTTCGGCTGGTAAAATAACCTGAAGCATGCGGGTTGAAGGATTGTACCATAGGGTAGCCCGCGGGACGTCTCCAGCCTTGTCGACGTAAGTCTCATCACATTGCCTATTTTCGGCCAAAGGACTTGGATTACAATGTAGTGTAAAATTACCGGTAATGTTGGGATAACGTGCCATAGCATAGGGACCATATTGTTTTATAATCGTTACCCGATCTACTGTTTTGATTTGACTGCCCACAAGCTGACTTATAGCAAAAGTTTGTTCAGGGTTCAATTTAAAAGGTAAATGCAAAGGTCCCTGCCAGGGCTGCCCATCGGCCCATAGCAAGAGATATTGGCGAGGGGGTAACGTTGCCTCACTCGCATACCAGCGGGGTATCTGGTATTTGGCCAAATTTTCAAGAGAATCGGTAAAATAAAAGTTGGTCAAAAACAGGGTGTCATTACCGGCATTGTATAATTCGATCCAGGGATCAGTTTCCCCAAATTCGTCGGCATAACCGGCATTGTTGAGCGTAATTTCGTTGATAATCAGCGGGCTGACTTGCATGATAGGTTCGTATTCGGCCAGATAGGTTACTGCTGAATTTAATGTGTCGGTAAATTCTTGTTTGTTTAAAAACTGTTGTGTCGAACTGCCTGAGGTCGCATAACCCGTAATTTCGATATCAAAGCTGATATCGGAGCTGGTGGGGCTATTCTGATGTATCTCCACAGCAATGGTATTGATGCCGGGCACCAGCCAGCTGCTATCAACGGGATATTCGTAAAAGGTTGTTTCGTCCGGAGCCAGATTAGCCCATGTGTTATAGGTGATGTTATCGGTGGTAAAGTTCAGTACCAGCCGACGAGTTCCATTTACATACACCACTGCCCCGTCGTCGTACTTGATGCGTAACTTAAACGAGTGCAGCTGCTGAGTGGTATCGTAAACGAATTGTTTTCGAAAATAGTAGGTAGGATATTTATTGTTGGCATCGGGGCCAAAGGAAAGTGTAGTTTTTTCATCCCCATCGCCGTAGCCCAGTTCCGATATCCCCTCGGACCAGCTCGAGTCGTCGTAGGTGTTGCTGAACCAGTTGGTGCTTGCTAACTCACCCTGATCCCAGTACTTCCATGTATCACCCGATTTGATAAGATAAATAGGAATAAACGATTGTTGCCCCATGCGGTAACCCTTTTTAAATTTATAACCTTGTGGAGGTACAAACCGAACTTTAACAACAGTACCCTGAGGAAAAGCACCGTTGAAAACCGTATCGGCTGCAATAACCCCGTCGAAAGCTATGCTTCCTCTGGCCTGTGAACGATTGTGATACGATACTGCTACAGGGGGATTGAGTCCAAACCATTGTATGAGCTGATTCACAACAATGACAGGTCGTTGGCGGGCAGCATTTCTTAAGTTGTCAACGTTAGATAACCAGTTATTGTAATTTTTGCCCCAACGGTTGCAATGATAAGGCATCTCGGGCTTATAAAGCGCTGCAATGCTGTCGATAGTTTTAATAACCAATTCGGAATTAAAAGTGGAATAGATATGGGCAAAAAAGCGATTGAGAAACGTCTGTCGAAATTGGGGATTTTCAATCAATCTCCGGGGCAGGCGGGTAGCCCAGAGAGGATTAGGCCAGTCCGCAGCCCGTGTAGAGTCAAACACCAATGGAACCGTTTCGTCGTACACGCTGCTGTATAACCCAAATCCAAAATCGGTGTCGTACACTATCCACCGCCATTTGCTACCTAAAGTGCGTTTTTTCCAGATCTTTATATTATTACCCGGCCAGTCGTGATTTCCAATGAAAATCTCAAATATCAGGTAATCGATATAATTATCGATATCGATACGGTCGGTCACATATTTGTAGAAGGAAGGATTGCTAAGACTTCGGGGGTAAATATAGTCCATCAACGAAAGATAATCGGTTGCAGATCCCGCTATAACGGTACCCCAAACATCCACCATGTCGATCTGATCCTCGGTAAGACCATATTTTGCCTCGATTAAATCGGTGCCCGACCGTTCATAGAGCGTCTGAATACCATAGTACTGACCATTGATGAATAGCACAGCCGGCTCGAACGATTGATGATCGAGGTTCATTGTGCGGTCGGTGAGCTTCTGAAACATGGCATCGCGAAAAATGGTGTTATCGATATCGTTTCCGCCATTGCGCAGAAAGAGCGAGTTAAAATTATTGTAGCTTCGGTCGTGAAAAAATTTATACTCGAATCGACCTTTTCCGTACTTGCCACGAGCATGAACATGCAATGATTTTTGGGGCTGAGTGCGGCTACAGGCTCCGGCAATCTTAATGCCGGCATTCTGATTAAGCTGTGGCTGCAAATTTTTGTCGAAAAATTCGAAATTGGCAGGCCGTTCCCAGTCGCGGTTCCAGTTGGCTCGACCATAGCAGTTCCCTTCAATGCCATTGGTACCCACCACGTATATACCTATGCGGTTGTCGGTGAGATTGGCGGGAGCCGTTGCCAAAGAAACTACAGCCATTTGAGGCTTGCGTTGGATTAAATAGGATGCTGTGGTGATGGTACTGGGAGCTTTGCCCTTTGCAAAACAGCGGGTTCGTAACACGGTGTTTGTTGAAATTACCAGGGGTTCGCTGTAAACAGTCGACTGTTCCGTAGGTTCTGAACCATCGGTGGTATAGTACACAGTGCCGCCAGGGGTAAGATTTGTGATTTCAATTTTAAGGGGCGAATGGTAAAATCCACCGCTGAGATTGAACAGGGGTGGCAATGCCTGCCCATGTACCGTATCGGCAGGATTAGCAGCTTTGCGCGAGGGGATTCGAAAGTAACAAAAATGTTCACTCCCATCGGGGTATCGGCCATAAGAAATGTTGTATGCCTGCCGGCCATAGGCTACCCTGTCGGCTACCTTACCACTAAAACGGCTGAGCCATAAAACCCCTCCATCGGGGTCGGGCCTAAAATTGGTATGATAACCCGTATTTTCACCATCGGCATAAATCACCAGAAAACCCCCAGCAGCTATTGTGGTAGCTGGAATAGCCCATTTGCGCAGATTGGTAGAATCGTCGGATAAATAATAGTCCGACAACCGAACGTTTGTAGTGCCAGCATTGTACAATTCAATCCAGTTGACATAGTTATAGTCTGGCACGACCATATCGGCCGAGCCATTGGTCAGAAAAATTTCATTGATTTTTATCTGGCAAATAAGCCCTATTTGCCCCCACCCTGCAATGAGAAACACCAAAATCCAGCGGACGTATAGCATCTATATTCGCATTCAAAATATTCTTTGTAATTATAGGATTTTTTACAGGATCTTGGTAGAAAAAGTTACATCAATTTTAAAACCACGAATAATGCATCCAATGGAATGGGGAATAATTTTTTGAAATCGATTTTGTTGGGGTTTTGGGAATGGTTTGGGTTGCGGTTCGTGAGGGATGTCGTGCGACGGTTCCTGTAGGGGTTCAAAATTTTGAACCCCTACATTTTGACCACCAACGATGGGGATTTCGTTTTTTCATTATCCGTTAAAAATAATATACCATGAACGTGATTGGGCATGATTACAAATGCGTGCAATACAACGTTGGGGAAATGTTCCGGGATTTCCAACCAGCATTTCTGGATAATTTTCCCCGCATCGTTTAATTTCATTTCCCCATCCACCACGTTGCCAAATAAATGTGCACGGTTTTGGGTGACAATGGTGACGAAATACGCACCCTGTTGTGAATAATCGAATCCACGCAATCGGATGGAACGGCGATGATGATGGTTGGGGTTATATTGATTCATTTCCCTCCTTCAATTATTCCCGTAAAATCATACAATTTATGCAG
>JBMFQE010000021.1:0-21740 GCA_049968755.1 Bacteroidales bacterium | reverse complement strand
ATTGGATGAATTCTTCCGTATTAAGTTTAGAGAAAAAATTTATGAGCAAATCGACGAACTTCAAAAAGATTTAGATGCATGGCTGAATTTCTATAACTACCAAAGACCCCATCAAGGGTACCGCAATATGGGTAAAAAACCTATTGAAAATATTCTTAAATTTGTAAACAAAGAAACTTAAATATACAGGCTCAGATCAAGAGCATCTGGGAGTACATCATTGAAAATTATCTTCAGCCATACAATTGCCTGGGGAAAAAGATGCAGATTGAGATTCGTAATGACAATGACAGTCGGTTTATCGCCAAAACGGTGCAAGCATTTTTTAAAGAAAATCAGCTCACACAAGTCTTCACTCACCCATACACTCCTGAAGAGAATGGCCATGTTGAAAGTTTCCATGCAATTCTCTCGGAACGACTTGCCCGGCAGCAATTCTGGTCACTGAGTGAATTAGAAGAATCTCTGATCCTGTTCTATGAAAAGTACACAAACCACCGGCTCCATAGCTCAACATGCTTCTTGCCACCAATGGTCTTTTGGAATTGTTGGGAACAGGGCCTGATACAAAGAATTGTTAATGAAAGGGAAAGAAAAATAAAATTCAAACTCATGGTTCCTTATCATCAATTATCGGGTAATATGAACCTGAGGGAAGTTCCTTGCTCACCTTCGACAGCCCTCGATAGGCTGGAGAAGGTGTATTGTAAGGAAATGAACGGCGCCGTATCACTTCCACAACCATCGGTTTAATAATCACCTTCGGTCGTTCCTTGCTTTGACAAATATAAACCAAAATAATTTTGTATGTCTAACCCTCTATAAAATAGTCCGATTAATAGGGGACCAGACCAGAATGCATGAATATGACAGCATGATGGAAGGAAAGGAATAATTACAGGGAATTTGTCGAAAACTTTGAAGAAAATAACAAGGAAATGACGGAAAATCAGTCAAAACCTGAAGCCATTGGAAAGAATCAATATATAGCAATATGTACGCAATAAGGAACGATATTCGGATATCTCTGGATGAAGCCCTTCTCAGCCTGCAGAATTAGGAAAATAAGAGAGGCTCTTGAGTTGGCGAGAAAGGAAAACAAAATGGCTATGTATCGTTTGAATCAGGAAAATCTTACCTGACTTCAGAATGCAGTCAGACAGGCTCAGAAAGATGCAAAGGGTTTCATTCCTGAACTTGGAAAACAACATTCAGGGGCATATCATTTTGAATTCTGTTTTCTACCTCTTTTTGACCGGCCCTGATCCACCGATTCAATATATCCTGAAATTGATCAGCCTTCCGTGGAGTCTTCTTCCCCGGAACCCAAACCGTAACAACTGGTGAAGGGAGAATGAATCATGCTCTATCAGCATTTCCTATAACAAATTAGACCCGCTGGATAAAACAAACTCAGTTTACAAGGAATACACCGAGGTGCGACAAAACTTTAAATACGTAATTCCATGAATGAATGAAGCATGTATTACCTGATAGACATCATACCATAATCATCTGATACACAAAATGGAGGGTTTATTTCTTTCTGGAATTAGCAGACAACAGAGCAAAACCAAGTCGGTAATATCCGAAAATCGGTTCGCCTTCCCCGTAATCAATAAAAGTCCAGCCGGAATGTAAACAGTTTTCAATTTTATAATTTCTATCAACCGGTGCACCAAGTTCAACAAAAACGCTGAAGCCAAAAGTTCTTGATTTATTCCAGAAATCAACTCCGGCATTCAGGAGGGAAATGCCTGAAACATAATCATAGGCATTACCCCATGTTTTGCTACTGCTTTTATTAAATACACCATGATTCACACTGTAATAACCCCAGTACAATCCAATCCATGGATCAATAGGTTTGTCGTGATGTAAATAGCCACGCAATCCTATTCTGAAACCGGTTGTATTCACCTTATAATAGGCATCCTCATCAAAAGGGCCTATCAGATTGGTGCTGTAATCATTTTGTTCGGCTACCCAAGGGCTGGCAGCATACCCTCCCGAATAAGCAACAGGAGTTTTCCGGGTGTACATATTCCCGTCAAAAAACAGGGATAGGTTTTTCATAAAACGGAAATTGAAAATAATCCCATAGCCGGGAGCAATGAAAGGTGTTCCTCCAATGTAGACAGATGATTCCTGCGGTTGAGCGGGAACAGTCCCTCCCCAGATTGCGTTGTGTAAAATAAAATCACATCCGATGACCAAACGCGGTTTGAATCTTTGCTCCTGGACCGTACTATCCGTCTGTGCATTCATGCCAACTGAATAAGTTAACAATAAGAGTGCAATTACAGCAAGTTTTTTCATACTCCTCAATTTTTAAAATATAGTACAACAAAAATTGATTGCTTCCGGAATCACATAATTATACCTTTGGTTCCCATTGGTTTGCCATCAGACCCAAAATGGTTTAACACCCTATTTTCTGGACATTTTTAAAAAATGGTTTAGGACAAATTCCTTGTCATCCTGCCCGAGCAAAGATAGCTCACGCTGGCGAATTTGTCAAGGGTAAAACAAGCGATGATAAGCTGTTTGATTTTTCAAAGGTTTCATCGCCCTTGACAAAATCTCCACTTACGGCTTTGGGTGGCTTAACAGGATATCAAGGAATATCTGTATGCCAGTAATCTGCAGGGCTAATTTTACCCAACGCATGACGTCGTTTTTTAAGATTATGCCAGTTAAAATATCGTTCCAAGACATCGCGGGCATGGTAAAGGCTTTCAAGCTCAAAACGCCGGATTACCTCCTTTTCCAGTAGGGAAAAAAAAGCTTTCCACATAGGAGTTCTCCTGTGGGGTAGCCACATGGGTAAATTCCTGTGTGATACCATTTTGAAGACAAAAGTTGCGTAAGCCCTGCGCAATAAACTGGCTACCGTTATCGGTGCTAAGCATAACATGCTTTGCCCGAAAACCCTGCATTACCCCGTGTAAACAGAGTATTACATCGGTATGTTTGATGGAGTATAAAAGGCTCCAGCCCACCACATACCGTGTAGCTACATCAATAATGGCTAAAAGATAGGCATTACGCTTTGCCCCGTGGATGTACACATACTTGATGTCCATGCAGAGGTATTCAAAAGGTTGAGCATCCTTTATTCTTCGCCACCTGACCCATTGGCGAGGCGATGGGTTGCGTTTTACCTGTTCCAAAAGTAAGCCATTCTCGCGCATCAGGCGGTAGGTCTTTTTAGCGTTGATGATACCATGGCCCTTAGCTCCTCAGTGCATAGCTGATAGCCATACAGGTTGAACTCCTGGCTGAAAACCTCAGCAATAAGCGTGTTTACCACCTGCTCATTGGGCCCCACCTCCCCCTTATGGGTAAGGGTGTGTGTTGAGGGCCTGACCCCCCGCTTGCCTCTTCTGGGTTTATAGTAGCCGCTGCTGCGTGGCAAATTTACCCACTGGCACAGCTGACGCTTGCTTGCCCGTTGACCAAAAGCGTGCAAAATTTCCCTTCTCATTTGCCGAGGAGTTTCGTTTTTTTTAAAAGCTCTTCCTTTACTTCCAGCTCTAATGCCTGACGGGAAATTATCTTACGCAACCTCTCGTTCTCCTTTTCCAGCGCTTTAATACAAGGATCTACCCGGTGGTATTGCGGAGCTAAACCATCAGGACCCTGGCGGTCAAACTTACTCTTCCAGCTGTAGTACAAGCTACGGGCAATCTGGTACTTGCGGCAGGTTACATCTACTCCTTGGGTTTCCCCTTCCCGAAGGAGCTGGAGCTGCTCTTCTAACCCAAATTTCCGTTTGTTTCTACTCATAACTTTGCCAATTTACTGTCCAAATTTAATTCGTTAAATTTGGTCCAGCTAATTAGGGGTTAAAATATTGTTGATACATGTTTTAAAAATGTTGACGACATATTTATTTGCCTGGAAGATGAAAAATTTAGATAAAATTTCTAACGACCGACCTAAGCATTAGTAGTAGTTTTTATCATTGAAAATTAATGCTTTACACATTTATCGTATTGGAGTTAAAAATACACTTCCGTAAAAATCTGTTTTACCGGAATGTTTTTTTTCCTGAGTATTCCATACGCTTCAAAAATCATCTGGCTATTTCCGGACAGATAGCAAAGTGTATCGAGAGGAACGTCCATGCTTTCGAGATATTGGGTTACCCTACCCCGAAAGGTACCCTGGTCTTTAGAGGTACAAAGAATATGTCGTTGTGCATCAAAATCGTTGGCGCCATAAGCTTCATTGGTAAAACGGACTCCATGTAGTATTGTATAGTTAAGCCCCGGATAGGAACGTACTATGCTGTGGAAAGGAGCAATACCCGTACCCGTTGCGATGAACAAATAGCGAAAATTTTCGGGCGCCTGAGAAGGTAAGCAGAAATTTCCATGCGGACCACCAACACGCAAAAGATTGCCCGCTTTTACCTCTTTGAGCTGCTGCGATACAACCCCATCAGGTACAACCTTGATCAACACCTCGAAGTATCCATCGTCTTTGCCGCTATAAATGGAGTATTCCCTGGCGGTAAGACAATCGGCACGGCTGATGGTAAGATATTGTCCGGGGACAAAAACAGTATCGTTACGTTCAAAACGTAACAGATAGGCTGAGTCGGTAAGCCACTGGATATTCAACACCCTGCACAATTGTTCACCCTTACGGTAAGTAGTGTTTGCCACAGCCATATAAGAAATTTTAGCATTATACACACCTGTATTAAACAATAACCATCCATAAATGTTTTAATCAAATCATTTTGCCCTTATAAGTTGACAGGAATAATCGGAGAGAAAGCGTGTGATATGGAACAGATAAGGACTCATCGTTTGCCAGCCTGGATGAAGGTGCCGCTCCCCAGGGGAGAAAATTATTCAAAGGTAAAGCAACTAACAGAACAATACCATCTGCACACCATTTGCAGCAGTGGCAATTGCCCCAATAAGGGAGAATGCTGGAATGCTGGAACAGCTACGTTTATGATTCTGGGCGATACCTGTACTCGTAATTGTCGATTCTGCAATGTACGAGCAGCTATACCCGCCGATGTTGACTGGGCAGAGCCAGGACGTGTAGCACAGGCTATAAAAATTCTGCAGCTCAAACATTGTGTGATTACTTCGGTAGCCCGCGACGATCTGGAGGATGGCGGTATAGCCTTCTGGGCACTAACTATCCGAACCATCAAGCGGGTAAATCCCGGCGTTACCATGGAAGTACTTATCCCCGATTTCAGGCGCAAACTGGAATGGCTCGATAAAATCATCGACGCAGGCCCCGAAGTTATCTCGCATAATGTGGAAACAGTGGAACGTATCAGCCCTCGTATCCGCAGCCTATCAACCTACCACGGAAGCCTCGAAATGCTCAACTATCTGTCGAATAAGGGTGTAATTACCAAATCGGGTTTTATGCTTGGATTGGGCGAAACCGAAACCGAAGTGCTTCAAACCATGGATGATCTTCGAGCGGCAGGGGTTAAAATCCTTACCATTGGGCAATACCTGCCCCCCTCCGAGCTGCACAAACCCGTTGTGGAATATGTTCACCCCGATGTTTTCGAAAAATACCGCCAGATAGCCCTTTCAAAGGGGTTCAGCTATGTTGAAAGCGGTCCGCTGGTTCGATCGTCATATCATGCCGAACGACATATCCTGGCAAAGTAAAGAATTATCGGGCAAATTAACTCCTTCTTACCCATCAAAGCTGATTTTATAAGACCATGAATATGGGTAAGGAGGAAAAAAGAAGGGGTAAAATAACAGCGTACCTTTAAATTTTATTTAGGAAAATTTCAGGTATAATATTGAACCACAAGATAACAATTCATTTTACAAATACAGGAAACAAAAATATGCCTCAAAAAAAGGAAGGGCTTTCACCCTTCCAGCAGCTTATTGAGCTTTTGCACAAAAACGCTTTTTGATACCGCTCCTACCTGTTTATCTACCACCTGTCCGTTCTTAAAGAAAAGAACAGTAGGAATGTTTCGTATACCAAAACGTATGGCAATTGTGTTGTTATTATCAACATCTACCTTGCCTACCACTACTTTCCCGGCATACTCCTTCCCCAGTTCTTCAACGATAGGCGAAATCATCCGACAGGGGCCGCACCATTCAGCCCAGAAATCAACCATCACTGGTTTGTCCGATCGAAGAACCATTTCATCAAAATTGCTATCAGTAAGTTCGAGTGCCATAATTTTAAAATTTTTTAATTATTATTTCATTAGAAACCTTTTAAAACAAAAAATGTTTAAGCTATGCTTAATTGAACAAATGGATAAGCATGGATAAAATTAAGAAAATCATTTGAAATTTTAATTTTATAGGTACGCGAAATGCAATTGATCTTGAGGTTATTTTCAGGGTCTATCAGCATAATTTTGAGGGTAAGTTTACCGGGGTTATTCTTAACTTGCTGCACGAGATTTTGCACAAAATCGTCATTTATGCGGTCGTAAGGGATATCCAGCTGTATGCTTTTCAAAAGCTCCTCGCGCACATCGGCCAGATGCATCACACGGTTGATTTTAAATTCAAGCTCGTCGCGATTGCCATACTCACGGGGCTGAATTTTAGCTCGTACCAGTACCATCCAATCTTTGCGAAACATGCGCTCAAATTGGTCAAAATCTCGCCCGAAGAGATTAAATTTAAACGTACCATTGTAGTCCTGAAGGGTAACTGTAAGGTAGGGTTTGTTGGTTTTGGTAATTCCGGGGCGTGCCTCCACTACTAGCCCCCCCACGACTACTTCCTTGCCTTTCAAGGGGGTGAGGTCGGTCAGCTCATTGAGCTGATGGGTACATACATGTTCAAACTCGAACCGGTAGGGATCGAGCGGATGCCCCGACAGGTAAATGCCAATCAAATCTTTTTCACGATTGAGCTGTTCAATTATTGTCCAATCTTCTTCTACCACAGGGAGTTTGGGAGGTGGTATCTGTAATCCGTTGCCGTTATCGAGCAGGTCGAAAAGCGTTTGCTGCTGTGAGCGTTTCTCTTCCTGCATACGGCTACCATACTTGATTAGTTGCTCAATAAAATTCGTTTGCCCGTCGGTAATAAAGTAGTGCGAACGCTTAATGCCAAAACTGTCGAGAGCGCCGGCAATAATAAGATTTTCTATTACCTTACGGGTCACCGAGGTATAGTTTATACGGCTGAAAAAATCGTAAACATCCTTAAAGGGTCCATTCTTGTCACGTTCTTCGATGATGCTTGTAACTACCCCTTCGCCAATACCCTTGATAGCAGCCAAGCCAAAACGAATGTTTCCCTTTTTATTAACAGTAAAGGCTTCGCGGCTTTCATTGATATCGGGTCCCAGCACCTCAATACCTAACCGTCGGCATTCCTCCATAAAGAAGGTAATTTTTTCAATGCTCGAGGCATTGTTGAGGACGGCAGCCATGTATTCGGCAGGGTAATGCGCTTTAAGATAGGCTGTTTGATAGGCTACAAAAGCATAGCAGGTGCTATGCGATTTGTTAAAGGCATATGAAGCAAAAGCTTCCCAGTCGGTCCATATTTTTTCCAGAATTTTAACGTCGTACCCTTTCTGCGAAGCCTGTTCGATGAATTTAGGCTTGAGCTTGTCAAGCGTTTTACGGTCCTTTTTACCCATGGCCTTTCGTAGCAGGTCGGCATCACCTTTCGAAAAACCAGCCAGTTTTTGCGAAAGCAACATCACCTGTTCCTGATACACGGTAATTCCATAGGTATCTTTCAGATATTCTTCCATTTCGGGAAGGTCGTAGGTAATGGGTTCGCGCCCGTGCTTACGGGCAATGTAGTTAGGAATATACTCCAGCGGACCAGGCCGGTATAGCGCATTCATAGCTATCAGGTCGTTGAACGAGTCGGGTTGAAGCTCACGCAGGTATTTCTGCATACCCGGACTTTCGAACTGGAAGGTACCATTGGTTTCGCCCCGCTGGTAAAGCTCAAAGGTTTTTTTGTCGTCGAGTGGGATATTGTCGATGTCGATGGTGATGTCGTGGTTTTGCCGAATAAGTTCTATCGCATTTTTAATGATGGTAAGGGTTTTCAGACCCAGAAAGTCCATTTTGATAACCCCCGCTTGCTCGATAACCTTGCCCTCGAACTGGGTCACATACAGGTCGGCATCCTTCGACACGGCCAGTGGCACAATATCGGTAAGATCGGTTGGTGCAATGATAATACCTGCAGCATGTACCCCGGTGTTGCGGATCGAGCCTTCAATGTTGCGAGCCTCACGCAAAACCTGCGCCTTAAGGTCATCGCCCTTAAGTATTTCGCGCAGTTTAAGCACATCGGATATTTCGTCGGCATTAAGCCCCTCTTTTTCGCGAAGCCCGTTTTCACCATCAATAGTGGCCTCGAAGAGTCGTTGCAGGGTAATGCCCGGTCGTTCGGGTACCAACTTCGACAATTCGTTGGTTTCGCTAAGGCTTAAATCCAGCACACGACCTACGTCCTTGATACTCATTTTAGCCGCCATGGTACCATAGGTAATAATTTGCGCTACCTGATTACGGCCGTATTTCTTCACCACGTAATCTATCACCTTTTGCCTGCCCTCATCATCGAAGTCGGTATCGATATCGGGCATGCTCTTACGGTCGGGGTTGAGGAAACGTTCAAAGAGCAGATCGTACTTGATGGGGTCGATATTGGTAATGCCTATGCAATAGGCGACAGCCGAACCAGCTGCCGAACCACGGCCCGGGCCAACAAACACACCCAGCTCTCTGCCGGCCTTGATAAAGTCCATCACAATAAGAAAATAACCCGCAAAACCCATGCGCTCAATAATCTGCAACTCATAATTGAGACGTTCCTCTATGGCTGGCGTAAGTTCGTGATAACGACGCCGGGCACCCTCGAAGGTGAGATGCCGCAGGTAAGCATCCTGATTAGCAAATCCCTCGGGAATTGGGAAATGGGGCAACATGATGTCGCGCTGCAAATTAAGCAGATCAACCTTATCTACAATTTCATTGGTATTATCAATGGCCTGCGGTATATCCCGAAAAAGATGCGTCATCTCGGCCGTTGTTTTAAAGTAAAACTGGTCGTTGTAAAAACCAAAGCGCGTGTTTTTTAGGTTGACCTCATCGTCATCGAGATATTCCTTGGCAATGGGTGTACTTTTTTTCTCGCCCGTATTAACACACAGCAAAATGTCGTGGGCATTGTAGTCGCTCTGCTCGGTATAATGGCTATCGTTGGTAGCAATAACCTTTACGTTATACTTCTGTGCCCACTTGAGCAGAACCTGATTGACCCGTTCCTGGTCGGGGATAGCATGTCGTTGAAGCTCTATGTAATAATCTTCGCCAAATATCTCGAGCCACCATTTAAATTCGGCCTCAGCTTCTTCCTCGCTCTTTTGCAGTATGGCCCTGGGAACATAGCCAGCCAAACAGCAGGTCGTAGCTATCAGACCCTCGTGATATTTTAAAATCAACTCTTTATCGATACGAGGATACTTTGAGTAGTACCCCTCGATATATCCCAGCGACGATAGCTTGACCAGATTACGATAACCCACCTGATTTTTGGCCAGCAGTACCTGATGGTGCCGCAGGTCTTTTTCGCCCCGAGTAAACGAATGCCGAAAACGATCGGCCACTACATAAAACTCGCATCCTACAATGGGTTTGACCTTTACCCTTTTGTCCGAGGGGTCGTCGGGGTTGAGCCGGTGATTGTATGCCTCGGCCACAAACTCAAATACCCCGAACATATTGCCATGATCGGTAATGGCCAACGCAGGCATACCATCGGCTAATGCCTTTTTATAGAGTTTTTTTATATCCGATGCCCCATCGAGCAACGAAAATTGCGTATGTACATGTAAATGAGAAAACTTCATATTGTCAGCAAATTACACAGACAATCCTCAAAGTTATACCTTATTGTCCATTTTACCTACAATCGCCTTTAGAAATTAATTTCTAATTTTAAAAAGATAGACCATGCAATCTAATCATGTCAGGTAGTGTTATTTTGCAACGTAATTTTGACCCCCTCATATTCATTTAACAGTCTTTATGAATAAAGATTTTGGGTAAAATTTTTCTTATCAAAAACATGCTGTTTACTTTAGGGTAGTTCAATCCAGAATAACCTTGGTAAAGATTTGAAACAGTGTTTGCCTTTTATTAGCTAATTGAGGTAAAAAAAATATGCCCGCAAGGCATCGGATAAAAATAATTTTTTGTATCTTTAAGTCATATAAAATAAAGTATTAATTTTGCAACTCCTGTAAGTCAACATAATGTCGAACCCATTAATTTTGATTAAATGGCAAAAAAAGAAAAAGAATTTGAGCAGGTAGAGAACCTGAATGAACTTGAGTACACGGAAGAAGCGGATCTTGCTGTTGAGGATGAAGAACTGGCAGCAGAAGAAGATGTACTGGTAGAGGATGACGAAGATGATGATCATGCCCGACAGCTGGCCGCCATCAAGAAAGCAACCCATGAAGCCGAAATGGCAGAATTTGATTGGGACACCGTAACAAACAAAGGTTTGCAGTACACACCCGAAGAAAAGGCCAGGCTCGAGGAAATTTACAACAAGACCTTTTCGACCATAGCCGAAGGCGAAGTGGTAGAGGGTACTGTTATTGCAATGAATAAACGCGAAGTCGTTGTTAACATTGGCTATAAATCCGAAGGAGTTATCAGTCTGAATGAATTTCGCTACAATCCTAATCTTAAAGTTGGTGACAAGGTAGAAGTCTACGTCGAAAGCCAGGAGGATAAGAAAGGACAGCTAATACTTTCGCACAAAAAAGCACGTGCCCTGCGCTCGTGGGATCGTGTTAACGAGGCTTACGAAAAAGACGAAATTATTACCGGATACATTAAATGTCGTACCAAGGGTGGTATGATTGTAGATGTATTTGGTATCGAAGCCTTCTTGCCGGGTTCACAGATTGATGTGAAACCCATTCGTGATTACGATGCCTTTGTAGGCAAAACCATGGAATTCAAGGTGGTTAAAATTAACCACGAATTCAAAAACGTTGTGGTTTCGCACAAAGCACTTATCGAGGCCGAACTTGAACAGCAAAAGAAAGAAATTGTTGCCAAACTTGAAAAGGGTCAAATACTCGAAGGTACAGTTAAAAACATTACTTCATACGGGGTATTTATCGACCTTGGCGGCGTAGATGGCTTGATACATATTACCGACCTGTCGTGGGGTCGTGTAAATCATCCCGAAGAAATTGTTCAGCTCGATCAAAAGCTCAACGTTGTAATCCTTGATTTTGACGAGGCAAAAAAACGTATAGCACTGGGTCTAAAACAACTTACTCCGCATCCGTGGGATTCGCTCGACCCCAATCTGAAGGTAGGCGATCGGGTAAAAGGGAAAGTTGTGGTAATGGCCGACTACGGGGCTTTTGTAGAAATAGCTCCCGGAGTAGAAGGTTTAATACACGTTTCGGAAATGTCGTGGTCGCAGCATCTGCGTAGCGCCCAGGAATTTCTGAAGGTAGGCGATGAGGTAGAAGCCGTAATCCTCACCCTCGATCGTGAAGAACGGAAAATGTCCTTGGGTATCAAGCAGCTTAAACCCGATCCGTGGGAAAATATCTTTGAAAAATACCCCATTGGTAGCAAACATGTTGCAAAAGTCAGGAATTTTACTAACTTTGGTGTGTTTGTAGAAATTGAGGAAGGGGTTGACGGCTTGATACATATTTCTGACCTGTCGTGGACCAAGAAAATTAAACATCCGGCCGAATTTACGAGCATAGGTGCAGAACTGGAAGTAGTTGTGCTGGAAATCGATAAGGAAAACCGGCGTTTGAGTCTGGGACACAAGCAGGTAGAAGAAAACCCATGGGAAGTCTTTGAAACGATATTTATGATAGATTCGATTCATGAGGGTACTATCGTTGAATTGCACGACAAGGGTGCTATAGTTGCTTTACCGTATGGAGTGGAAGGTTTTGCTTCACCCAAGCATCTGGTAAAAGCCGATGGTCAGATGGCTCAGGTAGATGAAAAGTTGCCCTTCAAGGTGATCGAATTCAACAAGGGTGCTAAACGTATTGTTGTGTCGCACACCAAGGTGCATGAGGACGAGCGCAAAGCCGCTGAATCGAAAAAGGATGAAACCTCCTCGAACAAGAAGAGCAAAAAAGTAAAAATGGAAATTGAAAAAACAACCCTGGGGGATATTAGTGAACTGGCAGCTTTAAAATCCGAAATGGAGCAGAATTTGAAAAATAAGCAGGAAAAGGGCGAATAAGTTGCAAATTTAAATTCAACAACAATGGAATTCAAGATTGACAAACTGGAGAATTACACGTTAATTCAAGTCCTGGAAGAAAAGCTTGATACCCATATTGCTCCATCGCTTAAGTCGGAGCTGGTGCTCGTTTCGGGCAATGGGGAGAAGAATATTATTCTGGATTTGAGTAAATGCCGTTACTGTGATTCTTCCGGTTTAAGTGCCATTCTTGTTGCCAACCGCCTTTGCAAGAATGCAGGGGGAAAGTTTGTACTCACGGGTCTAAATGATGCCGTAGAACGCCTGATAATCATTTCCCAGCTCGATACGGTATTAAATATTACGGAAACCGTAAACGAGGCGGTTGAGCTAATTAAGGAAAAGTAGTCCATTGTTGAATGTCCTTTTATGTAACCATACTCGGAAGCAGCTCAGCCATTCCTACATCGAAAAGAAATTTAGCCGCTCAGGTGATCAATCATCTTGAGCGGCTTTTTTTGATCGACTGTGGAGAAGGTACGCAAATACAACTGCGCAAATTCCACATTAAATTTAGCCGTATCAACCATATTTTTATCAGCCACCTGCACACCGATCATGTAATGGGGTTGCCAGGTTTGCTTTCCACCTTCTCGGTGCTGGGTCGTACCCGTCCCCTGCACCTGTATGCCGAGCCCCGACTCGAAACATTTCTGTCGAACCATCGCAATTTTTTTTACGAAGAATGGTCGTTCCCGCTAATTTTTCATCCCATTCAGCCAGGGAAAAGCGAATTAATGTACGAGGATGAACGGCTTACCATTTCTACTATTCCTTTAAAACATCGGGTCCCTTGTGTGGGCTTTCTTTTTAAAGAAAAGCCTCAGCCCCGTCGAATAAAGAAAGATTGTATTGCCCGTTACAATCTAAGTATAAAGGATATCCTGGCCATAAAAAACGGAGACGACTATTTCGATGGCAAGGAAATGATAAAAAACGAAGAGCTTACCCTACCCCCTACTCCCGTCCGGGCATATGCCTATTGTTCCGATACGCGTCCGTTTCATGACATTATTCGGCATATCGAGGGCATCGATACTCTTTATCACGAGGCTACTTTTCTTGAGGAAGACAGGGATCTGGCCCACAAAACATACCATTCGACTGCTGCCGATGCAGCACTCCTTGCCAGGCAGGCGAGGGTAAAGCAGCTTATTATCGGGCACTTCTCTTCACGCTATAATCACGAGGAACTTTTTCTGGAGCAGGCTCAACAAATTTTCCCCGCTACCCTTATGGCCGAAGATGGCATGCGAGTCGACATTGCAAAATAAGGCCGGGAGGCTAAAGCTTCTCACGTGGAATGAGGCTGGCAGCATCAGCATCGAGATACCAGAAAACCTCTCCCGATAACGGGTTGACCCGCTGAACCGGATACTTGACTTCCTTTCCCTCAAAAACCATTTGTAAAATTGAACTCTTTTGCTTGCCCGT
This sequence comes from Bacteroidales bacterium, assembly GCA_049968755.1. Classification (GTDB taxonomy): domain Bacteria; phylum Bacteroidota; class Bacteroidia; order Bacteroidales; family DTGW01; genus JAKPGM01. The sequence goes on along the minus strand of JBMFQE010000021.1, from coordinate 8,034 downwards.
GACTAAAAATACAATATGACGCGCATGGTTAATAACTCTTCCGGTTAGGGTGATGCGTTGCTGCTGCGACTGCGGATGTTGGGATATCGCACAAAGCGCATCCGCATCAAAAAGCAATTCCTGTCCCGGAAAAATGGAAGCTACATGCCCATCGTCTCCCATCCCCAAAAATATTATATCAAAAACCGGGATATTATTGGCTTGTGAAACATACTGCTGAATTTCCTGAGCATAACGCAATGCCTCGTCCTGTGGGCTAATGTTTTGGGTACGAACAGAATGTAAGCGAGAGCCGTCGATTACAACATTGTCGAACAACAAACGCTTTGCATTGCCAAAATTACTTTCACTGCTTTCATGAGGTACCCATCGCTCATCGACCCAGAAAAAATGCATGCGATTCCAGGGAAAAGAGCCTGGAAAATACTCCGCTATCATTTGAAACATAAGCTGAGGCGTATGGCCCCCCGATAGGGCGATGGTAACCTCCTGCTGTTCGGCTAACAGATTATTGACCGTTTCAATCCAATCGCTTATTAAGCGCTCTACTACCAGAGCAGGATGGGTAGCTACATAATTGGAAAACATGGGTAACAATATTTTTAATCCAAATTTGTCTAAATTTTTCTTGCTGTTGAGCTGGATTGTTTTGCTAAGACAATTGTATGTCAAATTTTGTTCAAAGCTATAGTACCGATTTCAAAAAATATTAGCAAAACTGTAAAAAAAGCATTTTTTTGCCAATCATGTCAAATCTAATCTTCGGAGATGACAAAAGTAATGACCGTTGAACCCTGTCGGGAAGCACATGTTAAAAGCTATATGTTTTTTAAAATGTAAAGCGTTATTACAAAGTATCTACCAGAGGTAACGTTCTTTGAGCTTACCGAAACAGGCCTTTTATCAAAAGCTGGCAAACTGCAAGCAATGATTAACTGCAAAGGTCAACAGAAAATACAAAGAACGCCTAAAACACTTCTTTGCGTGTATGGCGAATAAGCTTTGCGCCTTGCAGTGAAAAATATTATTATTACTATTGAATCATTTTTCATCATAACAGTAAGAAAGCAATAAGCCATTGCATACAATTATCCACATAATTCTCGAAAAATATTGCATAAGTCATATCATTGACTCTGTGTATTTTCGTACATACAAGAAGTGCAAAAAATTAGAAACTTTATAATATTGCTTTTTTTCGTAACATTGCAGGGCAGTTCAATAACCTATTTTACTTGAAAGAGAAACGACCCAGATGAGCTCGAACAAAACAATTTTGCACGCTATAGCGCAGTTTATTTCCGTACTCTTCAATCCCCTGGTTATCCCATCCCTTGGCACCCTTATGATATTCCATGCGGGGAATATTTTTAATTTATGGCCATCGACCGTTGTTGCCTGGATTGTTTTCGTTATTAGCCTGGGTACGCTGTGGCTGCCACTGGTTGTCCTACAATTGCTAAAGCAATTTCAGTACATCACGGATCTGCGCATGAATGGAATGAAAGAGAGAATATTGCCCTATACCCTGGTTCTGATTATTTTTTTGATTACTTACTTTATGATCAGACATTTAATTATCCCCGATGTAGTGGACAAGATTATACTTTCATCCTGCATTGCGATAGGCGTAAATATTATTTTTTTATTTTATTGGAAAATAAGCAGCCATGCGATGGGCGCTGGGGGACTATTAGCGCTAAGTTTTGTGCTGTTTTTACGCTGGCAGGCTACCAATTTTACGCTTTTGTATCTTGTAATTCTTATTGCTGGCATGGTATGCTGGGCAAGACTATGGCTCGAAGCTCATACCGAAAAACAGGTATATGCCGGGTTATCAGTTGGATTTGCGATTACTGCCTTTGTACTGTCATACTTTTAAAATGCAGATATGCAAGGCCTGCCAAATACAAAAAATATTTCTATAACTTTGCATGGCTTTAGTGAAAAATTTATGACTCATCAGGCACGGGGTAACGCTACGCAAATAAACTTTTATTACGCAATAAAAATCCATTTTACATGTTTGGACTCAGCACAGGAATGACGCTAATATTGCTGCTATGCTTATTGGCAGCTGCAGCATTTGAATTTATCAATGGTTTTCACGATACGGCCAATGCGGTGGCTACGGTAATATACACAAAGTCGTTGAAACCAGCTATTGCGGTTATATGGTCGGGGATATGGAATGCACTGGGTGTAATCGTTAGCGGTGTTGGGGTGGCAATGGGGATTTTAAATTTGTTACCTCCTTCGGCCCTTACCGACCAGAATGTATATCATGCTGTTGCCCTGGTGCTTGCGCTGGTAGTTACAGCTATACTATGGAATTTGGGCACGTGGTATCTGGGGCTACCCTGCTCGAGTTCGCATACCCTTATAGGCTCAATTTTTGGAGTAGGATTGGCCTATATCCTATTGCCCGGGAATACTGCCGCTGCGCTCAACTGGACAAAAGTTCAGGATGCAGGATTATCGCTACTTATATCACCTGTGGTGGGCTTTAGCCTGGCTTTGCTTTTAATGGTTGTGCTAAGAAAGATACTTAAAAAACGGAATGAACTCTTTGAGCATCAGCATCATCGCAAAAGTCCTCCCTGGGGTATACGGGCGGTGCTAATTTTTACCTGTACCAGCGTCAGTTTTTCGCATGGATCTAACGACGGACAAAAGGGAATTGGCCTTGTGATGATTGTTTTAATTGCATTACTTCCTACCCGATTTGCCCTGGATGCTTCGAAAAATCCGCAGGAAATGCTTACTCACCTTTATCGTACCGAGATCGTATTGAAAGGGATCGATACTAGCAAATTATCGGATGAGGATGAGGCCATTCGTGAAGTTATGATTAAGAAAATTCAAAATATCAAACCTGTGTTATTGCAAGCTCACAGTTTTAATTCTATAAGCAAAGAAAAAATTGTTGATATTCGAAAAAATGTGCTGTCGCTCAACAAGGAATATAAAAAGCTTATTACGGCTACTATTGAGCATCCCGTGACGCTATCAGCAACCCAGCTTACCATGCTTCGCCACGAAATGAATGATCTGAAATCATACGTCGAATATGCTCCCTACTGGGTAATTATTCTTATAGCTTTGTCACTTGGAATTGGAACCATGATTGGCTGGAAAAGGATAGTAGTAACAGTGGGCGAAAAAATAGGCAAAACCCCTCTCACCTATGCGCAAGGGGCAAGTGCAGAAATTGTGGCTGCTTCAACTATTCTTTTCTCCTCTCATCTGGGTTTGCCGGTTAGTACTACTCATGTTTTATCGTCGGGGGTCGCTGGTACCATGGTTGCAAAAGAAGGATTAAAAAATTTACGAAAAAAAACCGTTAGAAATATTTTAATTGCCTGGGTGCTCACCCTACCGGTTTCCATTATCATGTCGGGGGGTCTTTTTTTGTTATTTCGCTGGATTATAGGTAATTAATAGTTTGGCACGAGAATAGCTATACATTGGTGGCTTCAAAAGGATAATGCGATGAAAAAAGCAGAGGCGGGTGGTATATCGCGGGTTACACTGGCAGGCCTTATAGTAACGCTGGGTATTGTGTACGGCGATATTGGTACTTCGCCATTGTATGTGATGCGAGCTATTGCCAACAGCACTGATACCCTCGATACCAATTTTATTCTGGGGGCACTCTCCTGCATCATCTGGACATTGACCCTACAAACTACCGTAAAATATGTCATTATTACGCTACGTGCCAACAATAAGGGGGAAGGGGGAATATATTCGCTATTTGCCCTGATACGACGTAAAAAGCCCTGGGCTTATATATTTGCTATCATTGGCGGTAGTACTTTGCTCTCAGATGGAATTATTACTCCCGCCATTACTGTAACCTCGGCAGTTGAGGGACTAGAAATTTTATACAGAGACATTCCTGTGCTTCCCATTGCAATAGCAATTATTACTGCTCTATTCTTTTTTCAGCAGTTTGGCACCAAGCTTATAGGGAGTTCGTTTGGCTCCATTATGCTGGTGTGGTTTACTACCCTTGCAGTACTTGGTATTAATCAGATAATAGAAGTTCCCCTTGTTTTTAGGGCATTTAATCCATCCTATGCGGTTCAGTTCATTATGGAGTCACCCTCTGCGCTGTTGGTACTGGGGGCTGTTTTTCTATGTATTACTGGGGCTGAGGGTCTTTATTCCGATCTGGGTCATTGTGGTCTTAAAAATATACGCATTAGCTGGATTTTTGTCAAATCAGCATTAATTCTCAACTATCTTGGGCAGGGAGCTTATATCCTTCATAACGGCTATCATGGTGAAAATCCTTTTTTTGCCATTATGCCCCAATGGTTTGTATTGCCCGGCATTGTTCTTGCTACCATGGCTGCCATTATAGCCAGCCAGGCCTTAATATCTGGTTCTTTTACCCTTATCAGCGAGGCTAATTCGCTGAACGTATGGCCCAACATGAAACGCAAATATCCTACTACCATAAAGGGTCAAATATACATCCCTTTCGTTAACTGGTTTCTTTTTGTAGGTGTACTATTTGTCATTCTTTTCTTCAAGCAGTCGGCTATGATGGAGGCTGCTTATGGACTTTCGGTAAATATTACCCTATTGGCAACTACCTTTTTGGTAACCCTGTACCTCAATTCCAAGCGAGTTAATCCTTACCTGATTGCCCTGTTTTTATTTACTTTTCTGATAATCGAGGGGACTTTCCTACTAGCCAATCTGCAGAAATTTTCGCAAGGCGGATGGCTTACCATGCTTCTTGCTAGCGGATTTTTTGTGGTTAAATACAGCTGGTATAATGCCCGTAAAATTCGGAATCGATACATTTCTTTTACCCGGTTAACCGATTATGCTCAAGTATTGACCGATTTGAGTAAAGACAGAAGTGTTCCCAAATTTGCAACCAATCTGGTGTATATGACCCGTGCCAATATGCCCGATGAAATTGAATCGAAAGTTATTTATTCCATCATCAATAAGCAACCCAAACGTGCCGATGTGTACTGGTTTCTTCATGTGGATATGCTCGACGATCCCAATACTTTCGAATATGAGGTACGACAAATTGTGCCGGGGACTATCATCCGTATCGACTTTCGATTGGGTTTTAAGATAGAACCACGAGTCAATCTATACTTCCATCAGGTGCTTGACGATATGGAAGCTTTTAACGAAATTGACCTGATTAGCCGTTACGAATCGCTGCGAAAATATCACATTGATGCCGACTTTCTATTTGTTATCATCGATCGCGTACCCAATTACGACTACGAGTTCTCGCCGCATGATAAGCTGATGATGGAACTTTACTCTATCTTTCGCCGTCTGGGCATCAGCGATGTAAAATATCTCGGACTCGACGCTTCGAACGTTATTGTAGAAAAAGTTCCCCTCACGGTTGATAGAAGCTATACTCGGGTAATTCGTCGGAAAATGTTAGAATAGCCCATAGCTATTGAAAACACATGCCCTCTACCCCTATGGAAGCAAAAATTACCAGCACAAGCAATCCTAAAATTAAGCATTTATTACGTCTGCACAAAGCCTCGGAACGTAAGAGTGAGGGTTTGTTTCTGGTTGAAGGATGCAAGGAGATACAGGCTGCTATAGCGGGTGGGTTTCAGCTACATTCGTTATTCATTAATAGTGTCAGCGATAACTTAATTACTATTCAACAACTCAATGTACCCCAATATTTTGTAAACGAAGTCGTATATAATCGAATAACCTATGGGGTGGATAAAGAGAAAATATTGGCGGTATTTTATGCGAAGGAACGACTGCTTGACGATTTACATCTTCAATCGAAAATGCCGCTCATTGTTGTCCTCGAGCGGGTTGAAAAGCCGGGAAATTTGGGTGCCATCATGCGTACGGCCAATGCTGCTGGTGTAGATGCCGTGATTGTTTGCGATACACAGACCGATATTTATAATCCCAATGTCATTCGTTCGAGCCGGGGAGCCGTTTTTACCACCCCACTGGCTGTAGCCGACAGTGCCCAGGTATATGCATGGCTGAAAAAACATCAGCTAACTATTGCATCGGCAGCCCTCACCTCTTCGGCAATTCCCTATTATGCTTTCGACTTTAAAATTCCACTGGCATTGGTTTTTGGAACAGAAGCTCAGGGACTCTCAGAATTCTGGCTCGACCATAGCAACATTCATCTTATTATACCCATGAAAGGCAGTACCGACTCACTCAACGTGTCGGTTTCTACGGCCATCATTACTTTTGAGGCAATACGACAGCGAAATAGCTAATTTTTTTTGAGTCCAGATCAGCTATCAGTTCATTAAGTTACAAACGACTGGTCGAAATTAGAAAGTGATGGGACCCTGTTTAATCCCTATAAATAGCTGGACAAAATTTAACGTTGGCTATCTTTGCTCGGGCAGGATGACAAGGAATTTGTCCTAAACTTTTTTACAAAAAATGTCCAGAAAATAGGGGGTTAAATTATTGTTTAGGCTTAATTAATTGATAAAATGCCATTCATTATACTTTCTCTTTATAAAATTTACCACCTAATACCAACGCAGCTAATAATCATTACATTTTTTATATTGTATTGTCCCTCAAGGGATGGTGTAAAAATATTTCCATTTTGGAATGTTACCTCAGGCAATACAACCAAGGGCATGAAAGTCCCAAACATCTGAAGAAAAAGCAATGCAATGGCTATTTTAGTGGTTCGCGAAAATAAAAATGTGGCTCCAATGGCAACTTCCCACCAGCCAATAATTATTAACCAAAATTCAGGCGTACCAAAAGGTAACCAAACTACTGTAGCTTTAAGTAAGCTTTCGGCTGACGAAACGTCAAAAACTTTCAATATCCCAAACCAAATAAAAATAATTCCAAAAGAAATTCGAATTGCAGGAATACTCCAGCGCCTCATCCATCGGGCAATTTTTTGGTCAATTTTTGCAATTAGGTTATTCATATATTTATTGTTTTTATAGAAATAAATTTGTATATTTATATCAATACCACCAAAACTTAAACTCAGAGTATTTGGTAAACATTTATCTATATGCCCGTTGAGTTTTATAGTTTTTAATTTCTCACTCAATCCTCTAATAGAGACGATCCCTCATACCCTTCATATGTAATATATTCTTTTGCATGTCTCTTTTGGCAATTTCACAGGCTTTCCCTAATCCAACTATTCCTAAAACATTTTCTGTTCCTGCCCTCCTTCCTTGCTCATGAGAAGCACCATGAATGAGTTTCGCCAATTTAACCCCTCGGCGAATATAAATTGCGCCAATCCCCTGCGGGGCATATAATTTATGTCCAGCAATAGATAAAAGATCAATCCCAAGGAGATTCACATCGGTCGGAATCTTGCCAACTGATTGGGCTGCATCTGTATGAAAAATAACTTCTCTCTCTTTGGCTACCCTGGCAATCTCTTCAACTGGTTGAATAGTTCCAACTTCATTATTGGCATGCATTATTGTAATCAGAATGGTTTCAGGCTTGATACTTTTCTCAATGTCAGAAATTTTTACCATTCCAGACGAATCAACTGGTAAGTAGGTAACCTCAAAACCATTTTCTTCAAGATTTTTGCATACCTCTATTACAGCAGGATGTTCAATCTGGGTTGTGATAATATGGTTACCTTTATTTCTATTGGCTAAGGCTATCCCCTTAATGGCATAGTTATTCGATTCTGTCCCTCCACTGGTGAACACAATCTCATCAGGTTGACAATTCAATAGGCAACCTGTCTCCGCGCATTTTCTACAGCATTTCTGGTTTGAATGCCATACCAATGGGAACTAGATGGATTACCAAAATATTCCCCAAATATGGTCGCATAGCAGTAATAACCTCTGGGTCAAGTGGCGTTGTTGCATTGTAGTCAAGGTATATTGGCCTGCTCTTTTTCTTCTTTGTTTTTCCTAAATCCATGTTCATACCTCCTTGTTTTTAGTACAGCAGAAATGGCGTATAACGTATTCGGGCTATACGAAGTCCCGAAGGGATTTGGGCGAGTGAAACGAGCCGTATAGCCCGTATTATGTGCCC
>JBMFQE010000020.1:0-23672 GCA_049968755.1 Bacteroidales bacterium | reverse complement strand
ATGGCTTGCAAAGAATTTTGATAATACCGACCTTCAATCCACAAAATGTATGTTTCGTAAGGATAATCTAGCGTGATTACTTCTTTTAAATTACTGGAAGATATGATTAGTTGCTTATCTTTGAGCACCTTTGCTCCATTTACATTAAAATAACCTGTGGCGTAAATGTTAAAAAGCAACCCTAAATTAGTAGGATTATTCCACTCTAAATGGACTTTTTGGGCAAACTCTGAGAATCCCCTCAAATTAATCTGTTTCACGTTTGCATTCGTTGTGCTTTTTAAATGTTTTTGTGTTGTTTTTTTAAATAATTCGAGTATCTTTTGTTCATTTTGGAGTTGTATAGCTTCTGCCTGTTGAATTTGTGCTTTCATTCTTGCAAAAGAATCATCAGGCAGTACGATAACAAAGGGTTCGGTTTTAAGAGCCGATTTAAGGGTACTACGTTTTTCGGCCAGAGCCATGGCTTTGGTGTAGTGAATGCGGGCTTCCTCACTTAGCACTATGCCTCGTTGATCGACACAAAGATTTCCATGGGCATCTATTCTTTCGGCCTCACTCACTACCAGTACCGGGAAATTGGGGGCATCCTTGGCGCTCAGTTGAATTTCACTACCCTCGGGGGTATAGGCCCAAAGGTATTGCAGGGTAGCCTCGTCCCAATCTGCGGGTAACACTGCAACAGGAATGGCCTCTGTTGGCTTCCACCTATTCAGGTGTACAGGCACAGAAAATTGTAAATAATGCAGGCTGTAAATTGCCGCATCCAGGTTTTTACCTGGTGCTACGCGGCTGGCATGTTGCCGAAGGTATTCTTTTACCGTAGTTCCTTCAATGGGGTAATCTTTTATGGCCTCGAAAAGGACATCGGGCTGAAAATCGAACTGTTTATTTGCTTCTGTGTAAATAAGCTTCCTTAGCTGCAGGCTTTCTCGCATGGCACTGGCAAGCGTTTTGGCTATCAGGGTGAGGTTTTCTGTTTTACTGCCGTTGTGGGCTTGAAGCTTCGAGTTTGTTTCTTGTTCTTTCTGGCAGGAAGAAACTAAGATAAGATAAGATAAGATAAGATAAGTGTTCTCATAGGTTTAATATTTTTAGGGTTAACATGCGCAAGATAGTAAAAAATTTCAATTGAACAAAACACGAAAATTTTCAATTTTAAAAAATCTAGTGCATGATTGATTATATTTTTGGGATATACTTACAAAAAATCTGAGTATATCCCCTGATACATTAGGTGAAGTATCAATGGCAATAACTTAATTCTACTCTGGTATGGAGGGGTAGGGAAGTCATTGCATTCAAAATCCAATGTTACCCTATTTTTCGGCCAGATACGGAAAAAAATTTTGATGGGGTTAAAAAAGTGTCTGTACTTCTTTTTTCATAAATTCTATAGCCACTGTAGTAGGTAGTTTTTCATATTCCCCAACATTTTCAAGAATTTTTTTGCAAAGCTCGAGGGCGGGAGTCGAAGGATTGGTCTGCTGGGCAGCACCATTGATAAGAACGGTTATCTGATGACGGGCATTTTTTACCAGTTCCCAGGCTTTGGCCGAAACGTATACCTGTTGGGATAGATTATGCTCAAACTCGTTACGTATTGAAGTAAGTAAAAGGGTATGCAGTTGCATTGCTGTAAGTCCGGTTTGATTATGACGGGTAAGTAACGATTCGGGAGAAATTCGTTCGAGCATTAACGTTAATCGTTCATAAGCCTGTAGTCTAAGAGGAAGTATGATTTCGTGATTCTTTAGCAGTATCTCTGCTTTTCGTTCTTTTTCATTGTATTTAAGAAACATTCGAACGAATAGCAAGGTAACAATGGTGTTGACCACCACAATGGCACCGAATACTATGAGCAGGATCTCTGTGTTCATTTGTTTTGAAGTTAGAGTTCCTTGGGGTTGTTTTTCGACTCTACCAGTAATCTTGATTTGTGTCCCAGATAACCACCGTGGTGCCGCTTTGCATAGTCCTCATGGGTAAAGTTAATTTTTTTCATCAGCAATACTACCAGAATATCCCCCATAACCGTCATTACGGTTGTCGAGGTAGTAGGTGTTAGGCCGAGTATGCATACTTCCTTAGGATTTCCGGTAGGTAGCAGCACATTGGCCATTTGGGCCAACTCGGTTTCGGGATTACTGGTGATGAGAATGTAGGGTATATGGGCATACAAATTACGAACTAACCCGATGAGCTCAACAATTTCTCTTGTCTTGCCAGAATTTGAAATTAAAAGCAGTACATCGTTCGACTGAATCATTCCCAGATCACCGTGCTGAGCTTCGGCCGGATGCATAAACACAGCCGGAGTACCGGTCGAACTTAAGGTGGTTGCAATATTCAGTGCTATTTGTCCCGCTTTTCCCATTCCACTGGCTACCACCTTGCCATGAAGCTCATGTACGTGCTGATATATTAGGTTTACAGCTTTTTCGTACGAATAGTTTACCGGGATATTCAAAATGGCATTTGCCTCGTGGTTCAGTATTTTCTTTATCTCTTCTATCATGGATTGATGATTAACATAATTTCAAAGGTACAAACAAAATCATAATCTTTTATCTTTGCACACAAAAATACAAAAAACATTATGTTATCACTCGAAGAAAAGTTAAGCTACGAAGTTCAACAGGCCTTATCGACGCTATATCAAAATAATCCTGACAAAAGTCAAATTACTTTTCAGAAAACAAGGAAAGAATTTGCAGGAGATATTACCCTGGTTGTTTTTCCGCTGGCCAAACAGCTAAAGAAGTCGCCTGACGTTCTGGCGCAAGATCTGGGAAAATATTTGCTGGAAAATAGTGGGTTTGTGAAGGATTTTAATGTTATTAAGGGATTTCTCAATCTTGTGATTAATGACAGGTTTTGGATAAGCTTTTTACGAGATTTTGCTATTGAACCCCAAAATCATACCTATCGGGTACCCAATGCCCGATATGTGATGATAGAGTTTTCGTCGCCTAATACTAATAAGCCTTTACACCTGGGTCATATTCGCAATAATCTGTTGGGGAACTCCATATCGCTGATACTTCGGGCAGCAGGCCACAGAATTATCAAGGTCAATTTGGTCAACGACCGCGGTATCCACATCTGTAAGTCGATGCTGGCCTGGCAGAAATTTGGTAATGGTGCTACCCCTCAATCTACAGGTATCAAGGGCGATCATCTGGTGGGCGACTATTACGTTCGGTTCGACCAGGAGTATAAGCGCCAAATAGATGAGCTGATTCAAAAGGGTGTTGCGCCCGAGGAAGCCAAAAAATCAGCCCCCATCCTTCTCGAGGCACAGGAAATGTTGCGTCGCTGGGAAGCCGGTGATCCCGAGGTTATTGCTCTTTGGAAGATGATGAATGGATGGGTTTACGAGGGTTTTGACGAGACCTATCGGCAGCTCGGCATTCAATTCGACCGAATCTATTACGAATCCGAAACCTACATGCTTGGAAAGTCGCTGGTACTCGATGCATTGCAAAAAGGTATTTTGTACCAAAAGGAAGATGGCTCGGTATGGGCCGATTTAACCGATTATGGTCTCGACCACAAGGTGTTGCTTCGTGCCGATGGCACCTCAGTGTACATGACCCAGGATATCGGGACTGCCCATCAGCGCTTTAGCGAGTATCCCATCGACGAGCATATTTATGTGGTTGGCAATGAGCAAAATTACCATTTTCAGGCGCTTATAGCAGTTCTTAAAAAAATGGGCTTTTCGTGGGCCGACAAAATTGTGCACCTGTCGTATGGCATGGTCGAATTGCCCGAGGGTAAAATGAAGTCGCGAGAAGGAACCGTTGTCGATGCCGACGACCTGATGGCCGAAATGATTGAAACGGCTCGTCAGATATCCGAGCAGCAGGGTAAGCTCGATGGGCTATCGGAACAGGAAAAAAATAATATCATCCGCATTATTGGCATGGGTGCCCTGAAATACTTTATCCTGAAAGTCGACCCGAAAAAAAATATGGTATTCGACCCCAAAGAATCTATTGATTTTAATGGAAATACAGGACCGTTTATTCAATACAGTCATGCGCGCATTCATTCGGTGCTTAGAAAAGCCAAAGAAATGAATCTGACGATACGACCGATACAGGTCGATGCAATTATTCTTCTTGAGGAAAAAGAAAAAGAACTTATACAGCTATTGTACGAGTATCGAAATACCTTAGCCCAGGCCGTGGAAGAACTGAGCCCAGCGGTAATAGCTAATTATTGCTACGAACTGTCTAAAGCCTTTAACCAATTCTATCACGAACTTTCCATACTCAAAGAATCCAATGAGGAGCGCAGGATGTTTCGTCTTTCTTTATCGGCTGCTACTGCAGAGGTGTTGAAGCATGCCATGAATCTTCTGGGTATCGAAATGCCAGAAAGAATGTAGCGATTAAATATTGTGTGTCATTTTGATTTTTACCTATATTTGTAACAATAAGATTTTATTAGCTATGTCGGTGAATTTACGTAATCGTAGTTTTTTAAAATTACTCGATTTTACCCCCTCGGAAATTCGGTATTTACTTGATTTGTCGAAGGAACTGAAGGCTGCCAAAAGGGCAGGTACAGAGCAGCAGCGATTGAAAGGGAAAAACATTGCGCTCATTTTCGAGAAAACATCTACCCGTACCCGTTGTGCTTTTGAGGTTGCTGCTTACGATCAGGGGGCTCATGTTACCTATTTGAGTCCTGAGGGTAGTCAGATAGGCCATAAGGAATCTATTAAGGACACAGCCCGGGTTTTGGGTCGCCTATACGATGCTATTGAATACCGAGGTTTTTCGCAGTCGATTGTAGAGGAGTTGGCAAAATATGCAGGTATTCCTGTGTGGAATGGCCTAACCGACGAGTTTCATCCAACTCAGGTATTGGCCGATTTGCTTACCATGCAGGAGCATAGCGATAAACCACTTAGTAAGATTAGCTTCTGCTACCTGGGCGATGCCCGCAATAATATGGGTAATTCACTTATGGTGGGTGCCGCCAAAATGGGGATGGACTTCAGGGTAGCTGCTCCCAAACAGTTTCACCAGCAGGAAGATCTGGTTAAAACTTGTATGGAAATAGCCAGGGAAACCGGAGCCCGGATTACCCTTACTGATAATGTTGAGGAAGCCGTAAAAGGAGTCGACTTTCTCTACACCGATGTATGGGTATCCATGGGTGAGCCAGAAGCTGCCTGGGACGAACGCATTCGATTGATGCGACCCTATCAGGTCAACAGGCAGGTGCTGGAACTTACCGGTAATCCAAACGTGAAATTTATGCATTGTTTGCCAGCCTATCACAACCGTGAAACCAAGGTTGGAGCTAAAATTTATGAAAAATACGGCATGGATGGGATCGAGGTAACCGAAGAGGTTTTCGAGTCGAAACATTCAATTGTTTTTGATGAGGCCGAAAATCGTCTTCACACCATAAAAGCCATTATGGTTGCTACATTGGCCTGATCGTGATAGAGTTGCCAACATTCTTTTAAACAATTGGGAATGATGATTTTTTTTTTAACAAATCCTTGTTTTACAATTTTATTGGCATATCTTTGTTTAAAGTCTTAAATTTCAAAACTTTTTTTTATGAGCGTAACACTTTATGTTGGCAACATCTCTTACTCAATGAAGGAAGAGGAGCTCAAGCAGGCATTCAGCAAATTTGGTCAGGTACTTTCCGTAAAAATTATCACCGACAGGCGGACGGGAAAGTCAAAGGGTTATGGTTTTGTTGAAATGGACAACGAAGCCGATGCAAGCGAAGCCATGTCGAATTTAAATGGTAAAGAACTTGCTGGCAGAAATGTCAAAGTTAACAAAGCTAATACACAGGCCGAATAATAATATTCCTGCTTTACTAGATGATGCCACCCTGAAGAGAGCCGACAGAGCTCTCTTTTATTTTGGTGCATGAAGTATTTTGCTTTTTACCGGTTTAACCTGACAACTTCCATTGCAATGTGAGCAACCCGGACTATAGTTTTTTTGCTGGAAAGCCCTCACAATGTGGTAGATTGTATAACCCACAGCCAGCGCAATGATGATGTAAACCCCAATTTCCTGCCAGCTCATAGCTATATTTATATTAGCGATAAAAATAATGAGCCAGTTTGATATATAATAAAGGACAATATCCATGCCAGCGCGGTGGTATAGAATATTACGAAAAATGCCCACTTCCAGCTGCCTGTTTCTTTGCTAATAGCAGCCATCACCCCAACACAGGGAAAGTAAATGAGCACAAATATTAGCAAGGCGATGACGGTTAATGGCGTAAAAACAAGTTGTCCCGTTTTTTTTCCTACACTATAGGTATGTTGTTTTAATTTTTCCTGGAGTGAGAAATTACCCTCGTTGTCTGCGTCATTTGCCTGAAATATTACACCCATGGTGCTGATAATCACTTCTTTGGCAGCAATTCCCGACAGCAAGCATACGCTAATTTTCCAATCAAAACCCAGGGGCAGCATCACTGGCTCAATGAATTTTCCGATACGTCCGATGTACGATTTTTCCTGATGTTCGCTTTGCTGTGCCAGGACTAACTCATTGATTCGGGCTTCTTTTTCTTTTTGCACCTCATCAGCGTTACCAGCGGTGGCAAGTAGGGCGTTGTAATGTGCCTCAACAGCTTTCATTTCAGCTGCATAGTCGCGCGAGTATTTTACATTTTTGGGGAAATAACCCAGTGCCCAGATAATGATGGAGGCTACCAGAATGACACTACCCATCTTGCGTAGGTACTGCTGCGATTTAAACCACATGTGTTTGAGGATTGAACGCAGAGTGGGCATGCGGTAGGGCGGAAGCTCCATGACAAAAGGCAAATCATCGGCCTTAAAAAGGGTTTTTTTGAACAACAAAGCCATGCCTACAGCTAATCCAATGCCCGTAAGATAGATCAGAAATAAAGCCGTGCCTGCATATTTTGGGAAAAACGCCGAAACAAACAGGATATATACTGGCAATCGAGCGCTGCACGACATAAAGGGCGTAATGAGAATGGTAAGTATCCGATTGTTACGGTTCTCAATAGTTCGGGTCGACATGATGGCTGGCACATTACAGCCAAAGCCCATGATGAGTGGAATGAATGATTTGCCGTGAAGCCCAATTTTGTGCATGAGCTTATCCATTATAAATGCTACCCTTGCCATGTAGCCGGTATCTTCCATGAACGATATAAACATGAACAGCAGGATAATATTAGGAAGGAAAACCAGTACCGACCCCACGCCTCCTATGATACCATCGGCTATCAAATCGGTAAGCGGGCCTGCTGGCATGAGCTGGTGTACCCACTGTCCCATCAATCCAATCAGACTCTCAATCCATTCCTGTGGATAGGCCCCCAAGCTGAAAGTAGCCTGAAACATCAAAAATAGAAATATGAAAAATATTGGAAATCCCAATGCTTTATTGGTAAGTATGGTATCAATAGCCTCGGACAACCGTCGTTTGGGCAAATTACCGGGCACGAAGGTTTCTTTTAGCGCACCTGCAATTATGCCATACCGCGTGTCGGTAATCAGTGTTTCCGTATCCTCGGCATACAAGGTTTCCAGACGACGAATTTCTGTTGCGGTAATGGATAAAATATCGTCAGCATTGTTAAAGTTTCCGATGAGCGAACTAACGTGCTTATCCTTCTCAAGAAGTTTAATGGCCAAAAAACGTGAGGAAATAACAGCAGTGAGTTCGGTATTCTGCCGGATGGGTTTTTGAATCTTGCAAATCGATTGTTCTATTTCGTCGCCATAATTTAAATCGACATGCCGATAGGTTTTGTCCTTATCGGTATATACATTGATGACCTTGTCGAAAAGTTCGCGTATACCATAACCTTTGGTGCTGATGGTAGGTACAAAAGGGACCCCCAACATTCGACTTAAATATGGATAGTCAAGCTTATCGCCTCCTGCCTGAAGCTCATCGTACATATTAAGTGCTACCACCATCTTTACATCTAGATCGATTAGCTGGGTGGTAAGATACAGGTTTCGTTCCAGGTTAGTAGCATCGATAACGTTTATTATAATATCAGGAGTGTTTTCGAAAATAAAATTTCGAACAAAAAGTTCTTCGGGCGAATAGGCTGATAAAGAATAAGTACCGGGTAGGTCGGTCAAATGAAAGGTATAACCCTTGTGATGAAAAACAGCTGTTTTGGATTCAACGGTAACCCCACCGTAGTTGCCAACATGTTCCCTCGAGTTGCTGGCAAAGTTAAATAGGGTAGTTTTGCCACAGTTGGGGTTACCAATCAGGGCTACCTGTATATTTTTACCCTTTTCTTTGGCCGTTTGCTTCAATAGTTCTTCCTCAGTTTGTTCGAGTGTATGAAAACCATTGATCGTGGGAGTTAATAATTGTGGGTCGATTTCCTTTGGGCTTACCACCTCTATGAAGCTGGCTTCATTTTTTCGAAGGGTAACGGAATATCCTAAAAGCGAATATTCAATAGGATCGTTAAGAGGGGCAGCTTTTATAGGGGTTACCTTTCGGCCTTTCACAAATCCCATCTCCGTAATGCGTTTACGAAATGCACCGGTACCCAATACCTTCACAATTACGGCCGATTCGCCCATATTTAATTCAGAAAGTCTCATAAGTGCTTTAAAAAATTGTACAACCAAATAACAAACGAATTAGCTTTAGGTTGTTTCTTCATTAAATTTTGTAAAAAAACGAACTAAAAGATTGGCAAAGGTAACCTTTCCATTGGACTTTTGCAGCAGAAGGCAAGTAAACAAATTATCCTCCTTGCTACAAGATGAAAGGGTTGCGAGTGTATGTTTTCTATATATTAATTGCCAGAAGAAAAAAAATCACTATTGTCCAGAATAATTTGAATAAAAATAAATAGTACTTGATTTTCAATTCGTTATGGAGTGTTTTATCTTTTTGCTCAAAAACACTCTTCTTAAGGAACCTCACCCCTTTGGATTCCCCTCTCATTCAAGGAAGGAGAGGGGTTAGGAGAGAGGTTTTTTAGACAATAGTGGAAAAAAACAACAAATCCCACACGGGGTGGGATTTGTTAATATTCGTCTTCGTTAAAGAAGAAGTCTTCTTTACTGGGGTAATCGGGCCAGATGTCTTCAATACTTTCATACACTTCCCCTTCATCCTCAATTTCCTGGAGGTTTTCAATAACTTCGAGGGGTGCGCCGGAACGAATGGCATAGTCAATCAGCTCCTCTTTAGTTGCAGGCCACGGCGCATCTTCAAGTTTTGAGGCTAATTCCAATGTCCAGTACATATGCTATATGGTTTTTAATTTTTGCTTTTTTAAAAAAGTTTACAAAAATATTAAAATTTTTCACACTCACAAGTCGGGGTGCCATTCGATTTCGGTAATGTTCAAATCCCTTGCCAATTTGCGAGCAAGTACAAAGAAATAGTCCGAAAGCCGATTGAGATAACGAATTACCGCCTCTTCTACCTGCAAATTCAATGCCATTGAGATAACACTGCGCTCGGCCCTACGACAAACCGTGCGTACTATATGGCATAGGGATACAGCTGAATGGCCACCTGGTAAAATAAATGCCGTAAGCGGTGGAATTTTACTCTCAATGCTATCAATTTCTTTTTCCAGGATTGCTATATCGTCGTCGGT
Source organism: Bacteroidales bacterium (assembly GCA_049968755.1). Classification (GTDB taxonomy): domain Bacteria; phylum Bacteroidota; class Bacteroidia; order Bacteroidales; family DTGW01; genus JAKPGM01. The sequence continues at coordinate 14,051 of JBMFQE010000020.1, read as the reverse complement.
TAACTGGGGCAGGACTACATGGGGGTTTCTTTCATCCCTCGACAACAGTGCAGCTACTACCATCAGCCTGTCCTGAATCCGAATGAGAAACGTAACATCATGCTCATCATGAATCATGTCTCGCAAGTATCCTACGAAAGCAATTAGTTCGTCTACAGTTCCATAGGCTTCAATCTGTATATCGGCCTTCGATACCCGTCTACCACCAATCAGCGATGTATCGCCTCTATCGCCAGTTTTTGTGTATATTTTCATGCCTCGATGTGCTATTATGTTAGTGTTTTCTCACTTTAACGGTAAAAATCTTTTGTAATAAATTGATTTTGAAAGCAATAAATTTTAAGGTTCCAATCTTTACTTTGACATAATTTATACAATTTTACTTTCATTTTGTTTGCAGAAAATACGTTGTTTCAATGTTGGCTCAAAATAACATTTTTTTGGGGACTGTGCCAACATTTTTCCAAAAAATAAGCCAGGTAGTTTTGTAGAACTGAAAAAAATTGACTTTGCCGGGATTAAATAGCGGAGTTGTCGGGCCTCTTTACTTGGTATATTGGAAAAAAACTATTATGTTTGCGTCGGTTCCTTAAAAAAAGTAGAATTGCAAAAACGTAAATACATCATTATATGAAAAACATTTCTTTCATTATCAATATTGTGCTGGCAATTGCAATAGGTGTTTTATTTTTTCTTTATTTTTCGCTTAAGTCGGAGGTGAAAACTATTGCTAAAACGGCTAATTCATCGGTCTCAGTAAAAGATGTACGTATTGCCTATGTGAATATGGATACGCTCTATGCACATTATGACGAATATTTAGACCTGAAGGCTCAGATTGCTGATAAACAAAAAAAGATGGAAAATGAGTTGAACAGCAAAAAAAGCCAGTACGAACGAAAGGTGATGGATTATCAGGATAAGGTGCAAAAGGGATTATTGCTTACCTCCGAACGGCAACGAATTGAGCAGCAACTATATGCCGATCAGCAGAATTTATTGCGTCTGGGCGAAAGTATGCAGAATGAGCTGGCCGAAGAAACTCGAGTGCTAAACAACCGCCTAGGCAATAATATTGTAGAGTTTTTGAAAGAGTACAACAAGGATGGCAAGTATGTGTATATCATGAGCCATGTTTTTGGGGGCAATCTTTTGTATGTTAATGATTCACTCGATATTACTGCCGATGTAATTAAAGGCCTCAACGAAAAATACAGAAATAGCAGAAAATAACGGTGAACTTTGCTGCCAGTTATTTGCAGCGTTATGTGTATCGGGACAAAGGCTTTATAGCTAACGACCCTGACCCTGATACTTTTATAATCATTACAATTCCAGCATACCGGGAAGAAAAGTTGTTATACACACTCGAAAGTTTGCTCAAATGTGAGCTCCCACCGCTAATTACAGAGATAATTATCCTCATCAACTATCCAGATCTGGAGCTTACAGATTCATTTTATCAAAAACAGTATTATCTAATTAGGAATTGGGCTGAGCAGAATAGCAGCGCATGCTTACGTTTTTATCCGGTGATTATGGCATTGCCAGCAGCCGAGGCTGGAGTGGGACTGGCAAGAAAGATATTGATGGATGAGGCTGTATTTCGTTTTTCTAAAATAAATAGACCGCAAGGAATTATAGTAGGCCTGGATGCCGATTGTCTTTGCGAAAAAAATTATTTGCAGGAACTATATACGTTCTTTCAGCAACATCCCCATCTTAATACTTGCTCTATTTATTTTGAACATCCACTGGAGGGCGAAGAATACAGCCGTGAGCTATACGAGGCTATTGCTATCTATGAATTGTATTTACGGTATCATGTCGAAGGCTTGCGTTTTGCTGGTTTCCCCTTTGCTTTCCATACCATTGGATCGGCATTTGCTGTCAGAGCAGCTGCGTATGTTAAACAGGGCGGAATGAACCGTCGTAAGGCCGGCGAAGATTTTTATTTTTTGAATAAAATGATGCTACTTGGCGGTTATGGCGAGCTGAATACAACGGTAGTTTACCCCGCACCTCGATTGTCGGACCGAGTACCTTTTGGAACTGGCGCTGCTATACACAAAATTGCCGCAGGTTCTCAAGAATATCTTTATACCTGGAACCCTCAAGTTTTTGCTATACTAAAAGATTTTATCACTGTTTTGCCTGATTTGTATGCTCGGGATGCTCAAATTTCATTTCATCCCATACTAACTAATTTTCTTGAGAAAAACCAGTGGACTTCAGCTTTGAATCAGGCCCGGACAAATGCTGGCAGTGAACACACTTTCATCAAAAGGATATGGCACTGGTTCGATGGCCTCAAAGCATTGCAGTTCATCCGTTTTGCCCATCAACAAGGATTATCAAGAGTGCATCTGAGTAGTGCCAGCCTCGAATTGCTGCGCTACAACGGTTTGCATGCTGCAAACCCTGACATAAAATCAATCCTCTATCATTATCGTTCAAAACAAAGGAAAGAGGAACATACTCTTAGCTGGGCGAAAAATTGAGACTACATTTAGGTATTATCTCAACAAAAATACTTAAATTCGTACTGCTTGAGACCCTGGAAAAAAATGGTATTGTCTGAGGTTTTGTATTTGATCCATGAAAATATCATTTCAAAAAAAAATTGCCGACTTTCATATTGAAAATACGAGTGTATGAAGTGGTTTCGACCCAATAACGAAGAAATTATGCAATTGAAAAGGGGCAAATTAAGTATTTTCTGGGGTAATTTAATTTTGCGATATAGTAAAGTTTAAAATTAAGGATTTGTTTTGTGAAATAATTAAGAAAACACTAAAAATCAAACTATGATGAAAATGAATACCAAATTATTTTTACTCCTTATTTTTACCCTTACAACAGGTGCGGCAATAGGCCAGGATGTGCAAAGTACACGCGCCAACAATCGCGACAATAATCCAGGTAGGCGCTACATGCGACCCTCACTTACTATCATTTATTTGAACAGGGGGGGGGACTTGAACGATCGAATGCAGGTGTTGTTCGAAAAATTTCCTGTGCCTGCCAAGTACAACGATCACAACGTGGCTACGCGAACCATTCGGCTCAATGAGCTTAATGGTAACGTAAGTGAACGGCAGTTGAAAGAATTTCTGACGAATAGGGTATCGCGCGAGGTGGTGGCCAAATGGTTCAACCGTAATGAGAAGGGTGAGTTTAGCATGGATCTCATTGCCGACCGAGGGATGTATAATGCCACCGATGCAGAGGTGATCAAGGCAAAAGCTTCGGAGCGTAAAATGGCTCTCTTGCAGGATGCTGGCGAAAACTTGCTCGATCGAAGCTATATCCTGGTATATGATATTAAAAAGATAATGACGGCCGAGGAGTTCGACCGTTCAAGGGGCCGAATCGCTGATGAAGAAGGGTATTATGCCTGGTACGATTGCTATCTTTTTAAGCTCGACTGGACCGATTCGGTTGCTGCAGTATTCTACAATACCCTGTGGAACGATGCCTCAAGTTTTGACCCTGCACGCGTGGAAGCCTTTAATAAAACAAATTTTCCTATCGTCTTTGTCGATAAGGTTAGCACTGCCTTTGGTTATGTATCATCTACCCAATATAAGGATCATTCGCGCAACATTCTGGGGTCGCTTACCGACGATCAACTTTTTGCTCGACTGTTCTCGAAAGTAGTCGAAGAAGCCGATACCCAGCTGGCACAGCGTAACGAAGATTTTAAGGTAAAAATCCCCATCTTTTCGACCCAGCCCATTCTGGCCAAAGTGGGCTTGAAAGAAGGACTTTCGGTCGATAAACGATTCTTTGTGTACGAATTTGAAATTAATGCTAAGGGCGAAAAAGTTGCTGTTCGTAAAGGTGTGGTCAGAGCAACCAACAAAATTACCGACAACCGTGGCATAGCAACCGGGCAAACAGAGCCCTCGAAATTTTATCAGGTGGCTGGCCGTAAACTTTATCAGGGGATGCTCATGCAGGAAAATCCCGATTGGGGTATAGGGCTAACCTTTGGATATGGTTCTACCGCTGGCACAGTGGGCGAAGGATTAAGCATTATGCTCGAGCTTAACACTTCCCTTTATATTGGTAAGATTACCCATACCTATCCTTCGGGCATTAAAATTTATGGAATGGCCAACCTGGCAACCAGTAACTTCGTGCTCGACATTAACCAGAATCCTGCCGATCCCAACAATCCTGAGTTTATGGTTTATTCGTATTCTGTGGGGATAAGTAAGGATATTAACTTTTTCCGTAATTTTGTACTGATTCCATTTGTAGGCTATGGTATTGAAACCTATACCAATGTTGCCACTGCAATGGAAAAGGATAAATATGAATCAACCTTCCTTGAGGTGGGCGCACGGCTGGGTGTAAACTTACGCTACAATATCCAATTGCTGGCTACCTATACGCTCAATCCAATAATAGGTACCGATTACGAAAGCAAGAATGATGTACATAGTTTAACCTCCTCCCAGATGGACTTGTTTAAGGATCAGCGTAAATCCGGACAGCTGACTATAGGGCTGAGATTCCAATTCTAAAATTAAATAACTTAAAATCATGCAATTATGAAAAAAACAGGATGGTATTTAGCATTAAGCGCAATGTTGTTTTTTATGAGTGCTTCGCCCGTGCTATCCCAGGCAAGGGCTAAGAAAAAGGCCATGCGCGACATGGAAGCATTTCGATACGAAATAGAATGCGTAGGAACCGGCGTTGAGGGAACCTACTTAATTAAAGTATGGACCTATTCGAAAAAACCTAAGGTGGCTATTGAGCAAGCGAAAAAGAATGCTGTACATGGCGTTATCTTTAAAGGCTTTGCTGGCGGAGGACGTGGATGTACCTCTCAAAAACCTCTCGCAAGCTCACCAGCTGTGGAAGACGAACACAGCGAATTTTTTGATAAATTTTTTGCCGATGGAGGCGACTATATGAAGTACGTTTCCCTCTCGAACGATGGTTCCATTGACTCAGAGGATCGTCTTAAAGTAGGGAAAGAATATAAAATTGGCGTAGTCGTCTCGGTTATGAAAGATCAATTGCGAAAAGACCTTGAAAAAGCAGGGATTATTAAGGCACTTGATGCTGGTTTTTAATGCAATTTTATTAATCTCAAAAAATTAAGGAAAATGAAAAAAATATTATTGTTATTTGCATCGGCAATCTTGAGCTTAGGGATGCTTTCTGGCCAGGCCAAAAAACCCACCCTTATGGTGGTACCCAGCGATAACTGGTGTAAGCAGAATGGTTTTATGCTAAAATTCGACAACCAGGGTACGGTGGAAGAACTACCCGATTATAAAAAAGCGCTGCAGGGCAGTAGCGATCTTATCCTTGTCATTGCCAAAATCAGTCAGTTGATGGCCGACCGAGGTTTCCCCTGCAAGCTGTTGGAGCAGGAACTAAAAAAGCTGTCGCAGGAAAGTGCCGAGGATGCTATGTTGACCAGTAAAACCGGTAGCGGGGTGTCAGAAAGCCCAATCGATAAACTTTACAAATCGGCCAAAGCCGACATTATCCTGCAAATCACATGGTCGGTGAATACCACTGGACCCAAAAAATCCGTCACCTTTGTTTTGCAAGGTATTGATGCCTATACCGGCAAACAGATTGCTTCGGCATCGGGAACCGGTGCACCCTCGTTCTCGGCCGAACTGCCTGTGCTGCTCGAAGAAGCGGTACTGGCCCATATCGACAACTTCAATAACCAGCTACAAGCCCATTTCGACGACATGTTTGCCAATGGCCGTGAGATAATCGTGCGAATTAAAAAATTCGACAGCTGGCCCGATGACTTCGAAACCGAATATGATGGAAAAGAGCTGGGGCAGATCATCGAAGAATGGTTCCAGAACAACACCGTTAAGGGACGATTTAATACCACCGATGCTACGGCCAATTTTATGCTCTTCGAACAGGTGCGTATCCCCATTTACGATGCGAACGGAAAAGCTATGGATGCGCGTTCCTTCCTGCGAGGACTTCAAAACTACCTAAAAAATCCACCCTACAACCTTACCAGTAAGCTGATGATTAAAGGGTTAGGGCAGGCTACCCTCGTTATCGGAGAAAAATAGGTAGAGGTGGTGAAGCATTATCGTACATACAAATGTTTGATGATAAAGGGCCGTTGTTGCAACGGCCTTTTATACCTTGTCACTTGCTAAAATGTTGAACAAAGTCTTAAATTTTTGAACCCACATGATACTGTATCAAAGGACGGATGCAAAATATAATCCTGAACAGATTGCTGTAAAACCCATTCCCAGGATTGGTGGGTTCCATCCGACCTTTGGAATAAAAATTATGTAACTATGAAACACCCAAGTTCCTGCGAACGCAAACACAATAGTGATAAAATTGCGAACATGGGTGTTCCATCATACCTTTAAAAATTAATTTTATTATGATGAAAAAGTTGTTTCTTATTATCCTTGTAGGGTATGCTGTTCAAGGTCTTATGGCTCAGAATTACGAGTCGAAGGCTGATGACTATGCCCGTATTGCACTGCATGCTTATGTACCTGCCATTGCAGGGATGCCCGATGCAGCACGAAACATGCTGCGAAACAAGCTGGAACAGATTGCCACACAAACGGGGGCAGGAGGTAATGCCGTTAATCCAAGATTCATCATTACGGCCAATGTTACCGTGCTCTCGAAGGATATAACTGCCACTTCCCCGCCGATGACAGCCATGACCCTCGAGGTAACCTTTTTTGTGGGAGATGCACAAACCAAGACAAAATATGCATCGGCCTCGATTCAGGCTAAAGGAGTAGGTGCCAACGAGACGAAAGCCTACATTGAGTGCATCAAAAACATTAGGCCTTCTGCTCCTGAACTTAAAAACATGGTGGAAACGGGTAAACGAAAAATTATTGAATACTACAATTCCCAGTGCGATTTTATTCTGAAGAAGGCAGAAACGCTGGCTAGCCAGAATCGATACGAAGAGGCCTTATTTGAGCTAATGTCGGTGCCCGACGTGAGCAAGGATTGCTATCACAATGCCATGAGTGCAGTAGTACCCATTTATAAAAAGTATGCCGACAAGGCTTGTGTGGAGAAACTCAATGCTGCTAAAGCTGCATGGGCTGGACAACCCAATGCTGATGGTGCACAAAAGGTTGCCCAAATTCTTGGTGGCGTCGATCCTGAGGCTGCCTGTATGCCCGATGTTAATGCCCTGGTAGATGAAATAAAAACTAAAATTCAAGAGTTGGAAAAACGCGACTGGGATTTTCAGATGAAGGCCTTCGACTCGGCAGTTGATCTGGAAAAGCAACGCATCGAGGCTGCCCGGCAGGTAGGTATTGCTTATGGCAATAATCAACCCGAGCAGGAGTTGAATATTGAGTTGTGGAAGTAATAAATACCTGTTGTTGAAAAAAAAATTGCGGGATGCCTTCTTTGAAGGTCCCGCATTTTTAGCTATTAACGAGTGGAATTAACGACTACGGCAAACCCTGAATCCCTGATCGGGGCCTTTACCGCTGCCTTCGAGGCTGCCGGTAAAGGATATTACACAGCAAAATTCGGCGCCCATCCATCCTCCTCCTTTCCACGTTCGGCCCTGCAGGTCATCCGGACCAGTAGGTTGGCGCATATCCCAGCACCATTCCCTCACATTGCCCGACATATCGTACAACCCTAACTCATTGGGTAACTTTTGCCCCACAGGGTGGGTTGAACATTTATTGTTTTCTATGTCCGTCCATACCCACTGCCCGGTTAGAAATTTTTTGCCACTATTACGCCAGTACCAGGCTACCGTATCAATGTTGTTGCTACCACTGTATTCAAAGTTCTGGCTTTTTTGCCCACCGCTTGCGGCATACTCCCATTCGGCAATGGTAGGTAGCCGATAGCCATTGGCTCCAACATTTATGGTTACTGTCCAGCGAATGCTGTCAAAAGGATTGGTAATACTTGAATCCTTGTGTTCCTTGTCAATGTTATAGTAGGGTTGTAATCCTTCCTTTTCACTAAGTTTGTTACAGTATTCGATACATTCGTACCAGCTTACCATCTCCACCGGCCGGTTATCGTCCTTAAATTTTGAAGGGTTATATCCCATTACTGCTACCCATTCTTTCTGGGTAACCTCGTAGCGCCCCATATAAAAGTCATCCATCTTTACCTCTTTCCGGTAAAAAGCCGAGTTCTTATTTTTAAAATATCCCCCTTTAACTTGCACCATATTACCTGTATGGTCAGTTCCAGTACAGGCCGAAATCATAAAAGCAATGGATAGGTATAAATAACTTTTCCTTTTTTTCATTGTGTTGTATGTTTTTCCAGTACAATGCATGGCTAACTAATGAAACCTATTAAAAAATTTTTGTAGATGTCGAAAAAGGACTTTAAAAGCCGTTTAACAGGTATATTCACACGAAAGCCAAAATTATTCAATTTTTTTTTAATGCTCGTCTTTGTTTTTCCTAATGTAAATAAAAAAGCCGGCCTAAATAGACCGGCCTTTTACGATGTGATCAAGTGTTACTGTCGCCATACGGTTGCGTTGATGGCACCACTCTTGCCACCCCATGCTTCAAGTCCAAATACCATGTAGTTAAAGCTACCAAACCCCTGACCACCGTAAGTTCTCCAGTAGTTGACATGGTTTGCCATGGTAATTTTTTGATTGCTGCCGGTAGGTGCACCACCCCAGTTGCTCAAATACTGCCAGAAGGTAGCTGTCCCCTGAATGGATGGGGCATTTACCCGCTGATTTTTGTATACCGTATAGGTGTGGCCATCACTGCTCATTGTGCCTATGCGCGTGGAACCAGAAACATTACCTTTTTCAACCACATAGAACTCAATGAGCGGATTGGTGGTCCAGCCATATACCCCTACAAAGTTGTAGCTGCCACTCAGGTAACCAACGTTGTACCCTATTGTCCAGGTTCCCCCAGGATTCCATCCCTTACCCCCAACTACATCGTTTACATTGGAGTAATTGATCTGGAAATTTCCACCACCGTTGGGGAACGAAATGCTGGCTGACCCTCCTTCCCAGTAAAGGGAGTAGAAATAACCGTTGTTGGTTCCAGAAGTGTAGCCTTTCAAATGACTCTTGGGAGCATCAGGAGCAACCGCATCTTCATCTTTTGAACACCCCGCAAATACCAACATGGCTACTGCCATCATGCCCAACAGCTTAATTGCATTGCTTTGAGCCTGTGAAACAAAGTTTGCATTTTTCATAGTTTGTGAAAATTTTAATTGGTTAGTAATTAGTGAAATTTTCAATGGTAAAATTATTACGGCTTTGGAGGGAAGGCATGGAAATTTGTCCGAATTTTTTGGAAAATTGTCCGGACGACACCATGTAGTTGAAACTGCAGCCTACATCTTAATTTCATAGGGAGAAAAAAATGGTCAGAATGGTAAAAATTTATGTCCGAATCTGTTATTTTAATTGATAAGGCTGTCCTAAAAGAATGTTAAAGCAGTTCAGTTGCAAACTTTCTTAGCATAAAATAATTAAGAATTATCAAGGCCGACAGGATGAAAATAATAAAAACAAGAATCTCTGTGCTCTTCTGTGCACTCTGTGGTGAAAACAATAACCACATTGAATGCAGAGAATAGGCAGGCTTTCAAATACCGATGTGAGTCTTTATTCTAAAAAAATGGAGCAACTGGATTCGAACCAGAGGCTTTCTGCTCCCAAAGCGTATTATTTTACACAACAATGGGGCAACGCATTGCCCCATTGTATAAGAAATGTAATATATTATCCGTTTCTTCGTCTTTCGAGATCCTCTTCAATTTGCTTCAGCTTCTTTTCATTGAGCGGATAAAAATACATGAATATGGCAGCCAGCAGAGCGCCAATACCCGGGAAGAAACTAAGCATCATACGTATACCATTCTGGGTTTCAATGGTTTGTGCCACATTAGCCTGGTAGCCAAAGAGCGCCAGTAACCAACCTGCCAGAGCAATGCCAATAGAAGCTCCCAGTTTCTGCGACATGGAGGCTGCCGAGAATACGAGGCCTGTAGCTCGGCGTCCATTAACCCATTCGGAGTAATCGGCAGTGTCGGCATACATCGACCATACCAGCGGAAAGATAATACCTGCCGATATGCTGATGAACAGCTGGAAAATGAGAATAAGGGTCAGATTTGTTTTATCGAGGCCATAAAATAGGAAACTAAGCACTGTGGCCGTCAACATGGCTACAAGGAAGGTGCTTTTTTTACCAAACTTATCGGATACCGGTTTGGCTAAGATTACGCCAATAATATTAGCTGCCTGCCCTAACAAAAGGTATACCGTGCTGATGGCTAAGCTCAGATTTATCGAATTGAATAGTATTTCTCCTGTGCCTTGATAGTAGTATTTGAAATAGTATACCGCAGCTCCGTCGCGAATGGTGTTGAAAAAGATGGTGGAAATGCTGGCGCCCAACAGGATAAACCAGGGCGTGTTTTTCATAAGATCCTTTAAATCATCTTTTAGCGAGGATTTTTCAACTAATGGTTTTATTCTTTCCCTGGTAAGTAAAAAGGTTAGCAAAAACATCAGTACAGCTATCACCGCAATAACTATTACTGCTTTTTGCGTTCCATACTGGTAATTAATTTCCTGAATAGCTACTTTGCCAATCTTAATATTATTCGATCCACTAAACGCAAGCCGATAGCTGCTTAACTCGTTTATCGAGAAATTGGGCACTAATCGTTTCAGATTAAGCTGCACTTTACTCCACGAGCCATCGCGTATTAGGCCCAGCGTATCTATATTGGCGGGGAATTGTACCCAGGAGATCTGATTTTGTTTGGCGTTGTAGATTCCCAGCTTAAAAGCTTCATTGGAACGGGTACTTACTTTGACAGTTACGTATATAAATGAATCGACCAGCGTCCCTTCTGTGGGTAATGCTTTACTTTCCCATACATAGGCCTTTTCAGTAGCAACTGCCGATGAATCGATTTGAGAAAGCGTAATTTCTTTGGGTTGGGACTGCTCAAATAGCGTTTTGGTGCCAAAGCTATCAAACAAAGGCTGAAATAGCCCCAATACCAGAAAACTCCCACCAAATGCGAAGATAAAACGATAGGTTGCCAGCGTGGTGCGTTCTTTACCATCGGCAGTCATTACGCCCATCAACGAGGCATAAGGTACATTTATCAACGAGTATATCAGCATCATCAGGGAAAAAGTCACATAGGCATAAATGATTTTTCCTGTAGTGTCGAAGGGAGGTGTAGTAAAAGTAAGTACACCAATAATTCCGAAAGGCAATGCCATCCATAGCAGGTAGGGACGAAACTTACCCCAGCGAGTCTCGGTACGGTCCGACAATATTCCCACCAACGGATCGAAGAAAGAATCGCCAATACGTGTAATTAGAAACATTGTACCAACAACAGCCGCGGGAATACCAAATATATCCGTATAAAAAAACATGATATACATCCCAAATAGCTTCCAAAACATCGACGATGCAGCATCGCCAAAACCATAGCCGATTTTCTCAGACAATTTCAGTTTTTCTCGATTCATAGGTTTCAATTATTTGATTGTTTCTGTGTTTTTCTTCGAAGAAGTGAATCATCGAGCCAATGCCATTGCAGTTTGGACTCATAGTACCAATAGAAGGCACCAACAAGTATACCAATGGCTGAGCCCACCCAAATATCAACCATAAAATGCTGGGAAAGGTAAACCCGGCTGTAAGCAATGACCAGGGCCAGCAAAAACATCAATACCTGCCACCCGCATTTTTTCAGGATAATGGCTAAACTCAGACATAAGGCAAAGGCACTTGCCGCATGTCCTGATGGAAAGCTATGTGAAGTAAGCAATTTTACTCCTTCCACCAGGTGGAGGTCGGCCATCTTTTCAAAATATTTTACCGGACGAGGTAAATCGAAAATATGCTTAAGGAGTTGGGCCATGATCCCGGATAGCGCAAAAGTTACAAATACTCCCAGAGCATACCGATAGCGACTAAACAATAGTATGACCACCACGAGCATCACAAACAACCCATGACCCAGCTGAGTTACGTAAAAGAAAAATTTATCCAAAAAGGGATTATTCCATCGATTCAGCCATAGGTGCAATTCTGCCTTAGAAACGAGCAGGAGTATAATGGCAAGTCCTACAAAAAATACAGCATACAATGCAAAAAAAACATTTCCAATGGAGAAATATGCTGAAAACTTTTTCATTTAAACCTAAATAGAATCAATATAAATGTATTTTAAACACTTTATCAAAAAAAAGTAATATTTTTGCAGCCGAAAAATATATTTATTTCGGGTAAAAACAAAATAGAAGGATATGAATTTAAGCGGAAAATGGGAGCGAAGATGGCATCCTTTGCTGCAGGAATGGGTAATATTGGCAGCGGTAACCAGCGAGCGTCCGTGGTTGGGCGAGACGGTAAAGGCTTTGGGCGAGGAAGGGCCGGATTTTGATCCGAGCTGCTATTTGTGTCCGGGAGTTGTTCGGGCTTCGGGCGTAAAAAATCCCGATTATACGGGTCCATGGGCTTTTACCAATGATTTTGCATCTTTTTCGTTCGAGGCACCCGATGTGCATTACGATAGCAGATTTCAGAAGGTACGGCCTGTTCATGGCACCTGTAGGGTAATTTGCTATACTCCTCGTCATAATGTTACCCTGGCACAGCTGCCGCTTGAGCAGGTGGAGGCAGTTGTGCGGCTCTGGAAATCGGAGTACGAAAATTTGTCGAAACACGAAAAAATTGAAAATGTATTGATATTTGAAAACAAGGGCAAAGTTATCGGAGTTTCCAATCCCCATCCCCATGGGCAGATTTACGCGACTAATTATGTGCCACGAATTGTAGAACTGCAGCGTAATTCTTTTGCTACATATTATCGTGAGCAGGGGAGCCACCTGCTCGAAGATTTGTTGCAGGAAGAATTACAGCATGGCAAGCGAATCGTGTACGAAAATGAGCATTTTGTGGCCTTTGTGCCATTCTTTGCACGTTTTGTATACGAAACCTATATTGTTCCCCGCAAGCAGGTGCCCCATATTGCTGCTTTGACAGATGAGCAACTAAAGTCCCTGGCCGAGATTCATAAGATAATGTTGACTAAGTTTGACCGGCTTTATCAAATGTCGTTTCCTAATATTACCATGTTGCAGAATGCCCCTTGCGATGGTAATCCCAATAATGCATTGTTTCACTTTCATATTGAATTTTATCCTCCCTTGCGGGCACCAGACAAAATGAAATATCTGGCCGGGTTTGAGTCGGGTGGTGGAAATATCATTAATCCTGTTATGCCCGATGAAGCAGCTCAGCGGCTGCGAAATGCTTAAGGGGATGTCTACCAATACCTCAATGGAATTTACCAAACCCTCGTCGAGTAGATCGTTATTTTAATTTTTTATTGACGGTATTATTTCTGCTTCGGTCAAACCGAAAAGCTGTTTGTTCTGTAGGTCTTATTGTTTTTGTATGCCGAAAATAAGCTCCGAAGGAGCAATATTATTCAATCCATTCAAAATAAGCATTTGTGATCATATGCAACATTAAATTTATGGATCCATTGCAGATATTTATACCGGAATGTTTATCTCTGATGGTGTTGCTCCTGGATTATTAATAATACGTAATAACATTACCCCGCTGAGATGAGAAATATGAAAAAACAACAATAATTTTATTCTGCCCCTTCGGGGTTGTAATATTCTGCTTCTTTTATTTTTATTTCATTGGGTGTTAAAATCATAATACTGCTCTAAAAAAGGTGAAAAGCATTTTAAGTCCACTAAGGTTCGAATAAAAGCTTTTATGAACGTATGCCATAGCCTCTATTTTTTGCCAATTAATTTTTCATATCATATACCTAAATCAAAATTTGACCTATAAAGGTATAACAAAAACATTATAATTAGCAAAACATGTGGCATGGTTAAATACATATGGGTCTCAAGTAAGATATATAATATCCTAATGGATATAAAATTTCTTTTTTCATCTTCCAATCTTTTTTTAATTAATGCATTGCGCTTATTCTTAAAATAAATTTCAATTCCACTATGGTTCGATTAAAAG
>JBMFQE010000019.1:0-25461 GCA_049968755.1 Bacteroidales bacterium | reverse complement strand
CGCGAAGTGAAAATTTCGTGAAGCGTTGCCAGGCAAACATACCAAAGGCTCCTCAAAAGGGAGCCTTTGGTGTTTTTGTAGTCTAATTTTCAGTTGTTTATCGATGAAAGGATTCGCTGATGAATTTTAGCACTTCAGGCATTGCAGTACGCCAGTAGGTCCAATTGTGCTCTCCACTGCGTACTCTGAATTCGTGCTTGATATCTCGTTCACGAAGTGCCAGGTGCAGATAGCAGTTGCCAGCAATCAAAAAGTCTTTATCGCCGCAGTCGATGTACCAGCGAACCGATTCGATTTTCTCTTTTGGGAGCGTTTTCACCAGATACAACGGTGAATGTTGCTTAAAATATGCTGGCAACGAATCATTGACCAGTGGGCCGAAAATATTAGCTAGTCCTATCGTATTGTTTTTTAAGTTATTATAAGCTTCGTTATCGGTAAATACTGCAGCACTCAGGGGTGCTGCGGCTGCAAACATATCGGGATGTTTAAGACCATATACAAGCGTTCCATAACCACCCATCGAAAGACCAGCTATAGCACGAAATTCTTTTTTCGAGCGGATCCGGTACTTTTTTTCAATGGCCGGAATGAGCTCGTTGAAAAACATATCTTCGTAACCCTGCTTTTCGTTGTAAGCATTGATGTAAAAGGTTACTCCTGCATCGGGCATGACGATGATCAGGGGCGCAGCATCGCCCGATTGAATGGCACGGTCGGCTATTCTTCCTATCTCACCAAATTGTACCCAGGCCGTTTCGTCGTCGGTGTATCCGTGCAAAAGGTACAGAACCGGATAAGAACGCTGCGAATTTTCATAGTCGGCAGGAAGGTATATCGAATATTTCACTGGCCGCGACAAAATTTTACTATCGATGGTTTGACTTTCCAGAATCTTTCCCTGCGAAAATAAGGGTGACATCATGAACATTGCTATAACACAAACCATAATTTTTTTAAAGTTGCCGTGTATCGAAAATTTAGCTGGCTGCACCGATTGGAAAAAGTTTGCTTTCATCATAATAAAATTAATTTTTAAAGGTATGATGGAACACCCATGTTCGCAATTTTATCATTATTGTGTTTGCAGGAACATGGGTGTTCCATAGTTAATTTGTCATTTTTTGAGGTTTTGTTGATATTTCATTTTTGCATATCCTGCGTAGAAAAGCTCGAGGCTGGCAGGCCCGCTTTATTAAAAAGTTCGGCTTTAGCGCCATTGCGCATGGCATATCGGAGGTAAACAGGATTTTTTACCGAAGGACTCCACACTACCAGCCGGTCGCGTTCGATACGTGCTATGGCTGAGAAAAATTTTTGATTCTCGCCAGCAATTTCAAATTCTTCAGGCTGGTTGGTATTCAGTTGAAGGCCACCGTCGACATGGGCGAATGAAACGTACATTTTATCGCCCTTGACGGTCGCTCCCTGATAAAGTGGGCCGCTGTACTCTACTTTTTGATTGTAGGTACCTGCCAGAGCCCACAGGGCCAATCGCTCACCTACCTCACGTTTGTAGGGTGGATGGATATTTTTCACATTGCCTACATCGAGGGTAACAGCCATGCCCGTATTGGGCAGGGATAAAGTCCGTCGCTGGGCCTCACGGAGCCATCCGCTTTCGTCGTTGTCGACTCCTGAATATTCCCAGGGGGCCAACTGTACAAAGTAAAAAGGAAAATCGCCCTGTTGCCATACCCGTCGCCACGCTTGAATCATGGTAGGGAATAGCTTAGCATATTGTGTAGCACGTCCTACGTTGGATTCGCCCTGATACCAGATAGCGCCGCGGATAGCGTAAGGCACCAATGGGTTTATCATGGCATTATATAGGAACGAAGGCTGGTAGGGACCAGGGACTATGCTTACTTTGGGTCGCTGCGAAAAATCTCCCTTTTCCATATCGTAAACGTAAATTTTATCGCTCATAAATTCGCCTGCTGGCATATATTTCCAATTACCTTCCAGCGATATTTTTTCGTTGCCATCTGCCAGGGCTACATACATATCGTTAGCATTGCCCCATATGCCGCCACCCCCCTGGGTGTCAATTACCCTGACAGCAATAGTTGCCGTTCCAGCCTTTACAAGTGCTGCCGGAATTTTGTATTTACGAAGTGTTTGCCAAAAACCTGCTTCCTCATAACCGCCAACTTTGACACCATTGAAATAGGTAGCGTCCATGTCATCGATCATGGTCAGCGAAAGTTCCAACTCTTTTCCCTCCCAGGAGGAAGGAATGTTAATGGTTTTGCGAAACCATACGATTCCGTCAAATTCACCCAATCCTGCCTGTTCCCACAGGCCAGGTAATTTCATGGTCGCCCAAAAGGAGTCATTAAATCCTGTGGTTCTAACTGCCGAATCATTTAAATTGAGTTGTTTCCAGAAATCGGGATTAGCTTTATCCACTTCCATTTGCGGATGCCTTTTAATCCAATTGCAAAGCTCTAAGTACTCAGAGGTAGCGGTGGGTAGCTTGCTGAGCAATTCGGCATATTCGGGAAATGCGGCCAGATCTTCCTGGGGTGTCCAGGCTTCGGCAGGGGTGCCACCCCAGCTGGTATGTATAAGGCCTACCGGGACCTTTAACGTTTCGTACAGTTTTTTTCCGAAAAAGTATGCTGTAGCGCTGTATTGTGCGGCAGTTTGAGGATTAAGGGAAACCCACTGTCCTATGCAAGAATCTACAGGGATAATGGAATAAGCCCGGGTCACAGTAAACGTTCGCAGATAGGGATTATTGGCCTGAGCTATTTCCCTGGTGGCTCCCTCGATGGTGTCGCGAGGTGGCCAGCCCCCCAGGGGCATCTCCATATTCGATTGTCCGGAACAAATCCATACCTCGCCAATCAGTATATCCTGCAGTATTTTTTCTTCCTGCGGGGTAGCCACCGTCATCGAATAGGGTCCACCAGCCTTTGGAGTTTTAATTTTTACCTTCCACTTACCTGTGGCATCGGCTTTTGTTTGAACCGTACTGCCCCAGCTGGCGGTAAGGGTGATTGGACTGCCCGGATTTGCTTTCCCCCAGATGGGAGCCTCCATTTGCTGCTGCAATACCATGTGATCGGTAAAAAATGCCGGAAGCCAAAGATCACCTGATAGCACTACCTTGGGGGGTGCCAGAAACAGCATAATACCCACCATTACCCGTGCTAAGCCTGTTGTCTTACACAAAAGTAAAAGTCTATCCCAAAAAAATCGGGAGGCTGCTGAATAATCTGCCTTTTTCATAGGACTGTCATTTATGTTTCAAAAAATAGGTTTATACTTTTGCATCGAGCAAAAATTCAATGGAGAATGATTTTAAACCTTAAAGTTACGCTATTTTACTTTAATTTACATAGATTTTTATGCGGAAAATGGGGAAAGTTATCAATTGTAGCCTATAATTGATACATTAGTAGGCTAAATAATTATCTGGGAGAGAATTTTTTTAAAATAATGACAAAATGCGGTGCCCACCCTGATTGGTTTATGAGAAGGTAATAAAGAGCTGTGTGCAACTCAAAGACATCGGGCAAACGTGATAATGACTGAAAATTAACCAACCGATATGGAGAATAAAAAGAATCACTATTGTCCAAAATAAATAGAATAAAAAATAATACTTGATTTTCAATGTGTTATGAAGTATTTTTCCTTTTTGCTCAAAAATACTCCCCTAAAGAACCTCACCCCTTTGGATTCCCCTCTCCTTCAAAAAAGGAGAGGGGTTAGGGGCGAGGTTTTTTAGACGATAGTGAAAAAGAATGAAAATTGTAAATTTGTCTCACTCAAAAATATAATGTAGATAATGACAGACAGAATAGCAAAACCTTTTTTAAAGTGGGCTGGTGGTAAAACACAGCTTATTAAAGACATTGAAAGAGTTTTGCCAATAAGTATCTATAAAGATAAATTCACTTACATACATTCTTTAAAACGGCTATTTTACAATCAATGTCTGTACTGTTCGCAGGTTTTGGCCCTCTATTTGCACGAAATAGGTGCCTGAGGTCAAACGAAGCTGGCTGAGGGTAATCGTTTCATTCTGCACAGGGTTATATTCACCGATGACCTGTCCGTTAATGGTCAAGATGCTTACTTTCTTAATAATCGTTCCGTTTGCGGCTTTGATCACAAGCTGCTGGTTTTGATGCAGTGGATTGGGATACAGGGTCAACGAAGAAGACTTTTCAATGCTTTCGACAGCAACAGGAGATTTGGCCGAGGCAATTACGCTCAGGGCTGCGGTGGGTCGTTTGGTATTCCAGTCCCACGCTCCGAGGGTATAGCCTTGCCAATTGTAGGCCTGAGGTTCCCAGTAGAAAACGCCCAGCGCACCTGCCGAACGGGCTTTGGCAATAATGTCTTTGAGAAAGTTGCCGCAGGCCGTCGGTTGATCCCACGACATGCCTACCTCGCAAATCATTACTTGCTTACCATAGCGTGATTTCATGTCTTGCATGTTGTTGAGGCATTGGGTATTTTTGGTCGACCAGTCGGAGGGTGAGGGGTATAATGACATGCCTATGCAGTCGTAACGGGCGCCATTGGCTTTCAGGCCGTCGAACATCCAGCGAAACAGGCTATTGTCGTAACCATTCGAAAGATGGACAATGACAATGGCGTTTGGGAAAACGGCCTTGACGGCATCGTTACCGCTATTGACCAGCCAGGCAAAATTTTTCATGTTGGTCGAGGCTTTACCCTCGGGCCAGAGCATACCATTATTGGTTTCGTTGCCTACCTGTACCCATTTGGGGGTAACACCGGCTGCTTTAACCGCATTGCATACGTCGAGCGTATGATTGTAAACCTGTGTACACAGCTGGCTGATGTCGGTGATACTGCTCCAGGCAGCTGGTTTGGTTTGTTTTCCTGGATCGGCCCAGCTATCGCTGTAATGGAAATCGAGCATGACATCGAAACCTGCAGCTTTAGCACGTTTAGCCTTATTAACCACATCGGTTTTGCCGCACCATCCTCCAGAAGGGTTAACCCATACCCGCAGACGAATGGCATTGAATCCCAACCCTTTGAGTATAGTAAATACGTCCTGTTTAACCCCGCTACTGTTGTACCAAACGTAGCCCGAGGCTTCCATTTGTGTTACCCAACTTACGTCGGCACCCTTTACCTGCCCTTGCAAAGGACGTGTTCCCAGCAGCACTGCCCCCAGGGTAGCCACTGCAATCAACATTAATTTTTCTGTTCTCATATTTATGGTTTTTAATTGGTTAGTAATCCACGATAAAATTAGCTATCATCACCCTTCTATTACCCGTGTTTTTCGGACATTTACCTATGTTTTTTTGGACTTCTGGCAGGCTTTGCGGTAATTAGCCGGAGGCATACCTACCACACGCTTAAAAATTTTTGAAAAATGTAGGGGATCGTTGTAACCCAGGTTAAATGCAATCTCTGCTATAGTCATATCGGTTTGCTGGAGCAATTCCATGGCATGTTTTATCTTCACCATGGTTTTCAGTTCTATGAGATTGAATCCCGTCTGCGATTTTACCTTTCGTAACAAATTTCGCTGGCTCGTATTGGCCGCTTTTGCCAGATCGCTTATACTAAAATCAGGTTTTTCGAGGTTTTTTTCAATTTCCTCGATGATCCGCCTAAGGGTTTGCAGGTCGCGCATGTTTTCCAAAGCAATTATGATTTTTGGGTTAATGGGTGGGCCTGGTTAATGAAAAGGAAGGGTTAGGTTGTAGTAACAGGCTACCCGCTAAAAGTAGCAGGCAGCCTGGCTAACTAAAAACTCACTTTTACACTATACTCTGCGGCAATGTTTACCGATTTCAGCTGCAGAACGTTACTTTTGTTTTTAAAATTGGGAATAGCGCTGGCAGGCAGGTCGTTCAGAAATTTTGCTTCCGGGTATAGGGGTCGGAAATACAGTACTATCTGGGTGGAAGAGTCTTTCATAAACTTTTTAAGACCGATAGTCCAGGGCTGACCGTAGTAAAAATCGTCGGTTACCAGCCTGCCATCGATAAAAGCCATAGCAACGTCGGCTGTGTAGTTGATGGTTAGAAAATAATCTGAAACGTAGGGCTTGCGTTCAACATTCACTTGCAGTGCAAATTTATTGTCGGCGATTTTTTCGGTATGCAGGCTTGCAGAAGCTGCGGGTAAACGAACTGCATAATTGTCAGTAAGTACACTGCCGGCAAAATTTTCAATGTTACCAACATTAATCCGGGGCCGTGCTCCTATTTTTGGAAACACCGAAAAATTAATGGACGAATCGGCCCTTTGATGTAGCTGGATATTAGTTTCTTGGTCGAGTACCAGTGCTTTGGAGAAAATGAGCAGGGTATCATTGCCGCGTCTGGCTATCCAGGTATTTTCGGCCATGTCTCTGCTGATAATTAAAATTTTAATGTTGTCGTCGGGTAGACTTACAAGAGCGGGTAGCATGCTGGGATTGACGGTAACCAGTGTACCCCTATCGTGTCGGGTAAGGGATGCATTGTATTGGCGTAACTTTTCGTAGGATTGGTTGATGAGCAATTCGGGGGTAATGCCATTGACTGCAAAAAATACATAGATGGTGGTGTCGCCCTGCCGAAAATGGGTAAGGGGTTGAACAGTTGCATAGCTTAGTATGCTGTTGCCCAGACGAAGGTTGATGGGAAAAATGGCATTTTCTTCACTTTTTAGCGTAAATGGATTTTGTGGAAATACTGTTGATTCACCGGCTATATTAATTTTAAACTGGATATTTTGGATGTCTTTCGTTTGGGCATGGTCCTGAAAGTTGAGCATGAACAGGAAGGCCGATTTACCATTACTGCGTACAGCGTATCGGAGCTGCTGTATGTTATCGGGCGAAATTTTTCCCTCGTTGCCTGTAGGTACGTAGGTCATTGTGGCTAGCTGGTTACCAAAAGCGTGAATAAAATGATGGAGGACTTTCAGGCGGAAATACGAGGGTCGTATCTGCCCAAATTCGCCAATGGGGGCCTGAAAGTCGTAAGAAATTTTGGGATAGCCGTAGGCTTCGTCGGAATACCACACGTTTTTGCCCATGGGTGTTGAGCCACCATGGTACATGTAATAGCCAATGCCGTTGGAGCCGCTGCCCAGAAACCGGTTGATGATAGCATCGAGGCTCTGTGGGGGTACGGTAGGCCTGCGCTCATAGCGTACCATAATACCGCCTCCAATTTCGGCCGTCATGTTTGGATAATCTTCAGGAATATACCGTACGGGCGAGTAATCGGGTTCGTGGTGCAGGTCTTTGTAAAGGAAAAATGGGGATAGGCTCCGGGGTGCCCAGGTAGGGTAGGGGTATGCACCGGTTACGGGAATTGTTTCGTGCTCAATTACTGCTGCATATCCCCAGCCGGTAGCCGTAAAAATGGGGGCATCCAGACCTGCCTGAAGGGCAAGTTGCTTGAGTATGCGCAT
This sequence comes from Bacteroidales bacterium, assembly GCA_049968755.1. Taxonomy (GTDB): domain Bacteria; phylum Bacteroidota; class Bacteroidia; order Bacteroidales; family DTGW01; genus JAKPGM01. The sequence goes on along the minus strand of JBMFQE010000019.1, from coordinate 18,051 downwards.
GTGCCGATTGCCATATTCGGTGAAAGAATTCTGAAGGGCTGTGGCAGTTCCCACGCCAGCCTGCGTAATGCTTCTATCCTGCTCGGCTGCTGTCCAGTCGTCGGGTTGTCCCGGATAGGTAAGACCCCATGGGGAAGCCGAATGCTGATATTCGTTTTCGAGCTGAATGCCTATTACCGGACCTCCGTCATAGAAAAGCAAACCCTCGAGCTGATGGGCTATTTGTCGATACCAGCGTGCAACGTAATGTAAGTAAAGGCTATCGTTCGAGCGAATAGAAAGAGGTTTGCCCAATAACCAGTCGGGTAGTCCTCCGTTGCGTATCTCACCATGGCAGAATGGACCTATGCGAACGATTACTTTTATCCGGTTGGCCGAACATAATTCGATAAAATGCCGAAGATCTTTGTCGCCCTGCCAATCGAATTCGCCTTCTTCTTCCTCGTGCATGATCCAGAATACATAGGTGGCTATGACATCTACACCTCCTGCTTTGATTTTTTTAATCGACTCGTCCCAATATTGGGCAGGATATCGCGAAAAATGAAACTCCCCCATCACCGGAATGTAGGGTTGACCGTTTTTTACCAGATAGTAATTGTTTACCATATAACTTTCGCCCAGATAATTGGTTCCTCCTAATCGTAAGTGCCCACTTTTGACCCCTTTCGATTCGGAAGGAATATCGATGCTGTAAAAATTTTTGGTCATTTTTTGCGACCATAACCCCTCGCTAATCAGCAGCTGCACAAGTGCTATTAAAAGATAAATGTGTAATTTTTTCATAACTCTTTATTTGGTAATTTAACTTTTTGTCAATAATAGCTTGTTCAGGAAAATTCCCTGTTGGGTTACAATTTTCACCACATATAGTTGCGAAGGTAAATCAGAAATATCAAATTCGATGGTATTCGCAGAAAATATTTTTACTCTTTGGCCCATTAATGAAATAATTTCAATGCTGTCGACGGAGAAAGGAATGGATGTTTTAATCGAAAATTTACCCGTGGTGGGATTGGGTATAATTTTCCAGGGATTGATGAATCTTGATTGAACCGATAAACGGACGCTATCGCACGAGCCGAAGACGTGCTTTATCAGGGTGTCGTTTTGTGGGACAACAAGCTGTCGGTCGCTACCCCAGGCTTTGGCGCATGAAGAGGGGACTTTTTCGCGATAGTCCTGATAATTTGTCCAGCTGTTGTTACGGGTGAAGTAGTAGGCAATAGTATCGCCAATGGGTAGGGTGGTGGTGTAGGAATAAATCATGTCTTTATCGAGGCTCATCCGGGCAAAAGTCCAATTGGTAAGCGTTCCCGTAATAAATACGCCTCGAGTAACATCCTGTCCGGTCATATCGACCTTGAAGGTTACTTTCGATTTGGTTTTGGGGATAATGAGGGAACACGAACCAAATGGGAAATACAGGATGGTATCTCTTGCCTGTACAATGTAAAGGCGATATGAAGTTCCACATGAATCAGCTATATTTTCAGCGGTTGAAAAGAGGGAATCGGACAGGAAAAGGTACTGTATTGTATCGCCCAGTTTTAGCCAGGTTGTATAGCTAAATTCATTATTTCCAAGTGAAAGTAAGGGTTGTATGCGACTGGTGTGTGAACTGGAGAACCATAGGAAGGCTTTAGAAGAGCTGGCAGTAAATTTCACCTTAAAAGTTACCTTGAAGGTTGAGTCGATGTTTTGGTAAAAAATGGGTTCTGTCCAGCGTCCACCACCATTTTCCATAAAGTTAGTATTGATGGGGTCGAAGAAAGCCAGATGGTCGTGGGAGCTTCCAACGCCCCAGGGGGTTCGGCAGGGTGTCGATACCCAGGCGGGCTCCCAGAAAATAACCCCAATACCACCAGCCTTCATAACTGTGCGGGTGTAATCGACCATGTATTCGAGCTGTTTTTCGGGGCATACCGGGAGATATTGCGGGTCGGGGGTGGTAACAATGTTGGGCATGGCATCGAAGTTTGCGGTAGACCAGGGATAACCCGTTTCAACTGCCATCACTTGATATTGGGGAAATTTAGTTCGCAGGTTACGGATAGCATCGCCCAGCGCTTTAATGCTGTAACCATGCCACGCATAGTAGTACGAAAAACCTATAATGTCGAAGTCGGTAATTCCGTAGTTAATGACATTCTGATACCAGTCGGTCAGATTTTTTAATCCAGCATAGTGCAGGCAAATTTTGGGATTGATGTACGACTGATTGCCTACCTCACGAATGGCCTTAAAAGCTGCATTAAAAAGTTTGGCCTGGCGTGTCCAGCTATAGCTTATTACCCCGCTGCCCGAATAGTCGCTATTGAGGGTAGTATGGATCATCATGCCGGGGTTCGACTCGTTGCCTACCTTTACTATCTCGGGCATAAGCGTGTCAAGGCTTAGTTGAATAAGTATTCTTTTTACAAATTGATATACCGAGTCGGCCAGTAATGTATCATTTCGGGCTACCGCCAGCCAGTTTTTGGGGACTAACTGGTGTGATGGATCAGCCCAGAAGTCCGACAGGTGCAAGTCGAGCATGACCTGCATGCCATTTTGTTTGGCTCGTCGGATGGTTTTACAAACATCCTCAAAGTCGTTATAATGCTTTTTAACACCAGCAGGCTGTACCAACGAGTCCTGCCACCACGAGGGGTCGTTCCATAGGCGCACTCTCACCAGGTTGGTTCCATGGTCGGCAAAGATGCGAAAGGGATCTTTGGGTTGCATTTTTTCCTTATACACTGCTCCGCAATCCTCCATCTGATTAACGTACGACAGATCGTTGCCAAAATAAAAGGTTTGCGACTCCATGGCCAGGTTGATCCCTGTCAACCCAATGAGTATGATTAGTTTTCTCATGATTATTGATTTTTAATTGCCTGCTGTAAATATCTGCATTTAGAGGGGCAAAGTAAAGTTAGCAGGAAACTTTAAAAATCCTTCCCGAACTTTTGGTTCGGGGAGGATTAAAACACAACACTAACTAATCCACCAGTACCTTACGCAAGAAGGTTTGTTTGCCACTGGTAGCTTTGAGGATATACATACTTGCGGGGAGCCCTGTGAGGTCGATGCTAATCGATTTTCCGCTGGTAACAACACTTTTTATGCGTTTTCCGGTCAGGTCGTAAATATCGACCTTTGAGCTGGTGCCAGGAAGCGTAACCGTAATGCGGTCTTTGGCAGGATTGGGATATACGTCGAAGGCAAAGGTGGAAGTGCCAGCAACAGCCGTACTATTGAGGCTGCCGCAGAGGCCCCATTGAACGTAGATTACGGTATCTTTGCTGGGAACGATCATCCAACGATCACCTTTCCATTTAGCCCAGCTGGGGTTGCAAATTACATCGGCCGTGTCGGGATACTCGCGATAACGCTTGTAGTAGTTCCAGTCCTGATTACCAGCACTGTCCCAGCTATTTACCAGAATAAAGTAAAAGCTCAATGTGTCGTTCACATGCAGGGTAGTGTCGAAAATGTAGATATGATCCCCTAAATCTTCCATGGGACGAAAGTTCCAGCTGGTAACATCGCCTACCAAATACACGCCTGCAGTGGTGTCGACGGCAACGCCATCGGCATTGATGGCCTTAAGCTTAAAGCTTACGTTAACATTTTGTGCAATAGCGCCCAAACCCAGGCATAACACAACAAGTAAGGCAGTAATTTTTCTCATAATTGTAAAATTTTAGTGATTAATGTTAGGTAAATTAGTATCCTTCATTTTGCTGAAGTTGGCCCTGACTGTTGATGATGGCATAATCGGGGATAGGCCAGAGGGCGGGTCCCACATTTTTGCCATAGGCATTCATATAGCTGTTGTTCCATTTGCCCATACGCACAAGGTCGAATTTACGCAGGCCTTCGAAGTAGAGCTCGTGTCCTCGTTCCACGAAGATGGCCTCGCGTAGTGCATCTTTTGTAGCCGTAGCACTGGCACTTAACCCCGGTAGGCCGGCGCGGGCACGTACTTGATTGACCAGGTCGATGGCTTCGGTGGTAGGACCAGCATTTTCGTTGATAGCTTCGGCTAGCGTTAGTAAAACCTCAGCATATCGGGCTATTACTATGTCGTTGCCCTGTAGCGAGTTTGCTGCACCCTCGTCGGGGTATTTGCGAATAACTGCACCGCGTAGCTTGGTGCTATCCTTTACGGTTTTTTTATCGGAATTCGAAATGTATGAGGTAATCAGTAAGCTACGGCGCACATCGGTTGAGTCGAACGATCGGTAAAACTGCCAGGTAGCGCTCATGGCTCCTCCTGCCTGATCTCCCCAGCCTCCGCCGGTAATTTTTATGCCATCCATGTCGGTAGGGTAGCAATAGTAGGCCAGCGCATTAAAGTTTTGTCCGGTTTCCTTACCCCCTACGCACGATACTGCCCAGATAGTTTCCTTGTTGACCTCGGTAGCTTCGCGGAAAAGACTTGCGTAATCGTTAACCAGCTGGTATTGATTCATGGCAACGATCTGGCGTGCAACATTTTCGGCATTAACAAAATCCTTTTCGTTTAAATATAGTCGCATGAGCACAACCAGCGCTATGCCTTTATTGAAACGCCCATAGTTGGCCGGTTTAACGGGAAGGTTATTGGCTGCATAGGTCAGGTCATCGATAATATACTGTACAAAAATGCTGCGATCGGGACGGGTTAGTTGAGCTTCAGCATCGGTACCTATTTTTGCCGGATCGATGATTACAGGCAGTGGGCCATAGATGTGCAGGAGATAGAACATGGTCCAGCCGCGAGCCATGCGGGCTTCGGCTATCAGCTGTTTTTTCATGCTTTCGGTAAGTATGGTGGCTTTTTCCAGATCGTCGATAATCTTGGTAAAACGTGTGATAAAACGAAGTTTTTCGATATGGTGCCGCATGGCATCCATCGACCGCATGGCGGCAAAATTGCCCGAGCTTACGGCTTGCCAATGCCCTCCCCACAGGGTAAAGGTAGGCATCAGGTCGGTTGACATATCGAAAATTTCTATATGTCCCAGTTCGGGCGAAAAAAAACCATATTCCCATCCCTGAGGGTTGGAAGAAGGATAACCCCATTTCCCTTCAAAAGGAACGTAGACTTCCATGGTGTACAGTTCGTATTCCGTTGGAGTGGAAGGAAAGGTGGCTGGTGAGAGTACCCCGTAGAATTCCGGGTCAAAGTCTTTGGTACAGCCTGTTACAAAAAACACCAATAGAGTAACGAGGGTTCCCATTTTCATCCGCAGGCGACCCGTGGGGTTGACGGTAGCTTTAGCGGAATTATTGTTGATAGCTATGTTTTTCATAATTATATTCATATTTTGAGGGGTTGCTTAAAAATTAACCGTAAGACCTGCCGAATAGGTTCGTGCCATGGGATAAGGGGCTGAACCACCTTTTACTGAAATGTACTGTATTTCGGGGTCGATGATTTTAAAATCAGTGATGATGAATGGGTTTTGAACATCAGCATAGATCCTCACGCTCGAGAAATACTTTTTAACGGCAGGTTTATAGGTATATCCCAGGGTAATATTGCGGCATCGGATGAAGTCCTTGCTCTGAACAAACACATCGCTGCGTGCGGTCATACCCAGCGATTCTTCGTCGTACGAGGCACCGGGTAAGGTTCCGTTGGGGTTATCGATACGCCAGGCATCTTTAATGGCGGCCGTGGTACCGTTGAGGTTACCGCTGCCGAAATTTTTGGCATTGCCCCAGGCATAAGCATTGTTGAAGTCCTTTGCCCCAAACTGGCTATAGAAGAAAATGCCCAGATCAAAATTTTTGTACCGGAAGTTGCTGCCCAACCCTATGATTAAATTCGGGTCGGTATTGTACATTTCCACATCGGCATTGTTGATAGAATCGTCGCCGTTGCGGTCGACAAATATGGGGCAACCTGGTTTGGCTGCCATACCATTAGCCACGGTATATTGCGAGGCAGGTATGCTATCGCCAATCTTAATAATCCCCTGGGTCGGAAATACATATATGGCATTTACCGGGTCCTTTTCTCCTACATACGACTGCAGTCCCATGTTGGAGTAGCGTTCTTCCCAGCGAAACAGGTAATGCGATACATTAAAAATCATGTCCCACTGAAAATCTTTTGTGCTAATATTCACGGTTTTGAGCGATAATTCCCATCCCTGGCGTATTTGTTGGCCGCCGTTGGCATATATGGTAGTAAGCATCGAGAGCTGTGGGGTAGTTTTGCTGTTCAGCAGGTTGGTGATTCGGTCGCGGAACAGGTCGAACGAACCTGAGATACGGTTGCGGAAGAACCCAAAGTCAATTCCCAGGTTGGTATTCAGGGTTTTTTGCCATTGCAGGTTGGGTAAATCGATAGAGGTTAGATAATAGGGGGTATACACGGTATTACCATTGTCGAAATATGCCTGGTCACGTACATCGGGGCTGAATACACCGTATGCTGCATTGATAACGTTTGATGCATCGCCCGTAATACCAATGCTGGCCCTGATTTTTAGCAGGTCGATAAAGGTCAGGTTTTGCATAAACGATTCCTTGGAAATCTTCCATCCCAGAGCTGCTGAGGGGAACGAAGCATACTTGTTGTCGGGGAAAAACTTATCGATGCCGTCGTAGCGGTATGTGAGTGTAATTAGATATCGGTCGAGGATATTGAGGTTGGCCCGGGTAAAGTACGAGCGTTTTTTGTTGACCGACTTAGATGAGGAAAGCTGGTCGCGGTTGGGGGCTGCTCCCATATTGTAGTTGGCCATAGCATCGAGCATACCCGAGGCCGACAGGCCGTTCGAAAGATATTCGGTGGTATTCTGTTCATATCCAGCCAGTACATCGAGTTGCAGATTATCGCCCAATCGGGGTGTAAAGGTTGTGGTAGCCGAAAGGGTTTGGCTCTGCCGCTGACTGTTGTCAATAGCTCCTCTGGCCTGGAAAAGCTGGTGGTAAAAGACTGTCGAGGGGACAAAAAAGTCGCGTACTGCGGTTTCGTAGTTGTTGCCATACAGCAATCGAGCTGAAAGTATTTTGGGGATAATATCCACATCGAGCGAGGTATTGACAAACAGTGTCGATTGTTGGGTTTTATCTTTAATGGTAAGTAGTGAAGCAGGATTTCCAATAAGCTGGAATCGGGAATAATTTCCATCGGCATCCTTAACGGGCAATAACGTAGGGTAGGCAATTGCGGCCTGAAGGGCACCATATCCCTGCGATCCTGACCCGGCTAGCTGATAGCCCGACATTCCATTGGTATAGTTCGAGCGGCTGGCATTCATAGCGGCATTGAGCTTAATCGATTTCGACAGGAAAAGGGTAAGATCGAGTTTGCCCAGATAGCGGGTAAGGTCCGAATTTTGAATGGTACCCACCTGACGGAAATAATTACCCGAAGCATAGTAAACGATACGTTCGTTACCGCCCGAAACGTTGATATTGTGATTATCTACGCTACCCTGCCGCAGTACCATGCCCAGCCAGTCGGTAGCCTGTGGAGGATTGGCGATAGCCGAGTCGGAATAAAGAAAAATGGAACGGGGTACTCGTGGTTCTAGACTACCAAAGGGCTGCATATTTCGACTGGCCCAATAAAATTCCTTGTTGAATTCGTTGTAAAGGGTCATGTAGTCGACCGGCGAAAGGGGTTCAAGGTAGGGCATATTTTGCACCAGCGATCGGCTGCCATCGTAGGTAACATTGATGGCTCCAGCCTTACCTTTTTTAGTAGTTATCAGCACCACGCCATTGGCAGCCCCGATCCCATAAATAGAGGCACTGGCGTCTTTGAGTATTTCGATGGATTCAATGTCCTCGGGATTAATATTGGTAATGCCACCCCGATTCACGTTGTTGAGCGAAACCACGCCGCTGGAGGGATTAAGTTCGTCGGGCGGATAGGCTACCCCATCGATAATCACCAATGGATTTCCGCGACCACGTATCGATAGGTCGATTCGTCCACCCGGTTCAGCACTCTGCTGGGTAGTTTTCAATCCGGCAGCCCGACCAAAAAGTAGCTGGTTGACACTGTTGTTGGCTGCCTTCGGTACCTCATCGGTTTTAACCTTGGCTACCGACGTGGTAATGTTTTGTCGGGTGACTGTACCATACCCGATAACCACTACCTCATCGAGCGATTTCACTTCGGGTTCGAGCGCAAATTCAATCTGCGTCCGACCATTCAACAGTTGGCGCTGTGTGGCATACCCCACAAACGAACATATCAGCACCGCATCGGGTTTATCGACCCGAATGCTGAACTTCCCATCCGCATCGGATACAACGCCGTTAGTAGTGTTTTCAACTACAATGCTGGCCCCAATTACCGCTTCACCCGTAGTGGCGTCGGTAACCCGGCCCGTAACGGTAAGTATCTGAGCACTGAGTTTAAAAAAGCTGCCTGTTAGCAAGCATAGAATCAGAAATTTTTTCATTGCCAATTGGTTTTGGTTTAGTAATAGTTGGTATAGTATTTTTTAAATATCCCGTATGAGCAACAGCAGCATGCCCATGATAATAATTACTATGGTTATGCTCAGCAATAATTCTTTCCGGTGTGTCAGAATTCGGTTCCATAAACGTTTATGGATATTTTCTTTCGTCAGCATGGCTTTCGGTTTGCATTCAAAAATAGCCATGTAGCCGCCTGTTCTTGCGATATAAATCTTACAGGTTTGGATACAAATCGTACATTTTGGCAATAAATCTTACCCCGAAAGGCAATAAATCTTACCCGTTTTGCCATAAAAAATCACTCTGTTATGCATCATTGCTTAATTTTCTGCATGGTGTTTCCCATAAAGTAATAAGTAGAGTTACCGAACCAAGTTTGACAGGTTTCTCACCCTCGAAGATAGGTTGGGGTTGTATTTTGAGTTTAGCCACACCGTGCAGTTAGGTATCAGATATTTGCCAAAAAATTTTCTTCAACGAAGCTAACTGACAGATAGATAGTAGATCCATGCGGTTTCAATGCATAATTTGGGCTATATTTACCCACAAATATGCTTTTATGCGACTTGTCTATAGCTCAACACACGATCCATACTTTAATCTTGCAGCCGAAGAGTACCTGTTGCGAAATTACCGGGAAGAGCTTTTGTTTCTTTATGTCAACGACCCTTCGGTGGTGGTGGGTAAACATCAAAATCTGCTTGCGGAAATCGATTATCGTTTTGTAATGGAGCACAATGTTCGTATCGCCCGACGTATCACTGGTGGAGGGGCTGTATTTCATGACCATGGTAACCTTAATTATGCCTTTTTTTCGTCTTCGACGGCGGGGAACCAGGTCAATTTTCAAAAATATCTGCAATGGGTCATATTGGTGCTCGAAAAACTTGGTATATCTGCAGTATTTGAGGGAAAGAACAACCTGCGGGTTGAGGGTTTTAAAATTTCGGGGAATGCCGGACACGTCTTCAAAAATATTGCCCTACATCATGGAACATTGCTGGTAAATGCCAATTTGCAGCTGCTGTCGGCATGCTTAAAGGGAGAGCAAGAGCATTATATTGATAAAGCTGTTAAATCGGTACGGGCTAAGGTGGCCAATCTTATCCAATTTCGTTCGGATATTAGCATAGAGCGGCTGGTGCACACTTTCAGCGAAGTTATACAGAGCCCTGTTACGGGTTTTACAGAATCCGAAATAAATATCATTGAGCAGCTTGCCAGCGAAAAATTTAGAGGTTGGGATTGGGTGTGGGGTTATTCTCCTCCATATACTTTTAGACGTCAGTCAACACCCTGGGGTACGCTGCAATTGGAGGTAGAAAAAGGTAAAATTGTGCATGCTTTTATCGAAACACAACCCCATTGGGCCGAACAGCTGGTGGGATTACCTCACGATTGTCATTCATTAGCCCAATTCGTCTTGCGTTCAGGCCTTTCCAACAGTGATGTTTGGTGGTTTTTCTGATAGCATAAAATATCAAACTTTTTTTGTTTTCTTACGTAAAAGTTTTGGTAATGAGAAAATTGACAAAAATTTTTTTTCGGATGTTCCATGATATGGGGTATAGCATAATGAAATTTTTGTTCGAAAATAAAAAAATATCTGTAATTTGGTAGGAGTGAATAGAATGCATTAAATTTACAAAAATCAAACCCTATGATCCTGTTTAACATAACCCGGAAACGTCAGAAATCGCTCATAAATTGGGCGAAACATCATGAGATTGACTTTCCCTCCGAACCCGAGGATCTGGAAAAAGTTACACATTTGTCGTTGCGATTCAGAGGAATTCAGCAGTTGCCCCGGGAAATAAAATTTTTGGTCAATCTGGAAGAAATCGACGCTTCTTACAACTATTTGAGTGATATTCCGTGGGAGTTTGGCGTTTTAAAGAAACTGAAACGAATCAATTTTTCTCATAACCGTTTACAGGATATACCGGGTGTTATTTGCAAGCATACGCACCTGGTATCGCTGAATCTTGAGGGAAATCTAATACGTAAGGTACCAGCCATTATCGCCAACCTTATCAATCTCGAAACACTCAATTTGGCTTTTAACGAGATTAGTGAGATTCCTTCAGAATTTAAATATCTGGTTTCGCTCAAAGAACTTGATATTGCAGGTAACCAGCTGGCAACTCTACCACCCAGTTTCTCAAAACTACCATCGTTGCAATCCATCAAAATATGGCGTAATCTTTTTGAACAACTGCCCAAAGAGCTGGAAAAAATTCCTACCCTCACAATTGTGGAGAATGAAGTGGATGTCCCTCGCGTATGTCAATTGTTCATAGAAGCCGTAAAGTTTGATGATATTATTGCTGCACGCAAATACCTTGCTCTGGGTGCCGATGTGAATTATCGCTGGGAGGGTTATGAGAATCAGCAATTCACAACTGCTCTGTTTGAAGCAAAATCGGTGGAAATGGTTAAATTTCTTATCGAAAACGGCGCCGATGTGAATGTGGCTCGCATCATTAAAAAATCAGAATCCTTCATTTTCTGGGAAAGTGAAAAGCAGGAAACGGAAACTTTTCTGACTAAAAAACACTCAGCAGAAATTACCCGTTATCTCAAAAGCATAAACCTACTGGAAGATTAGGTTCAAGTAAATCAGCATCAAGTACATTTATATTAGGTTTATCATAAAACTACAAAAGTCCATGCTGTGGGGGCGTTGGTTATTTTAGCTACGGTGGGCAAGGGGGTAATTCGATGATTAAACTTTTCAGCAGGGATCAATTTTCTGTTAACCAATTTGAACTAAAATTTTGTAAACAAGTGTAGAGGGCGCATTATAATTGTGCAGCGGTAAACCTTTTTTATATTACCTAAATGCCATCCTGCAGTATACTGCTTGCTGTGTGGTTAAAACAGTATTTTGTTGAAGCCAGGCATTGAGTTTTAAAGACATATCCACTGACAACTTTCCCCTTAGATGATTGTTATGAAAGGTTAATCAGGTTATGCAGAAATAGAATTTAAAAATGGATAATCGCACTAACTTTGCTCCCAAAAAGGATAATGTGGTGGTAGAAGATTTGTTAACTCCGCTGGCAGAACGTAAGGTAGCCTTTCATACGCTGGGTTGTAAGCTAAATTTTGCCGAGTCGGCCATGCTGATGCAAAAATTCCGTGAACAAGGCTATCGCACGGTCGATTTCGACGATGAGGCTGATGTATACATTATCAACACTTGCTCGGTTACCCATGTGGCCGACAAAAAATGCCGACAGGCTATCAAAAAAGCTGCACACCGCGGGGCGCGGGTAGTGGTTATGGGTTGCTATGCCCAGCTTAAACCCGAAGAAATTGCTGCAATCGAGGGTGTAGATCTGGTACTGGGCACCAGCGAAAAGTTTCGCGTGATAGACCATGTCGAGGCACTCTTTTCGGGTAACACTACCAAAATACATTCGTGCGATATTTTCGACGTTGAATCGTTTGATGCTTCCTATTCGATTACCGAACGTACGCGTGCCTTTTTGAAGGTACAGGATGGCTGCAATTATAACTGTACCTATTGTACCATACCCCTGGCACGGGGCATTAGCCGCAATACTTCGGTACAAAAAATACGGCAACAAGCGGAAACCATTGCTGCCCAGGGAGTAAAAGAAATTGTGCTTACTGGTGTCAATATTGGCGATTTTGGCCATTCTACCGGAGAAACTTTTTTCCAGCTCATCCGCGAGCTCGATACCGTCGAGGGCATAGATCGTTTCCGTATATCGTCCATCGAGCCCAATTTACTATCCGACGAGATCATCGAGTTTGTCTCAACCTCACAACGGTTTGTGCCCCATTTTCATATACCGCTACAGTCGGGGTCGAACCAGATCCTGGCTGCTATGGGACGTCGTTATCGGCGTGAGGTGTTTGCCTCGAGGGTTAATTACATTCGGAAGGTAATGCCATTTGCCTGCATAGGAGCCGATGTGATTGTGGGTTTCCCCGGCGAAACCGATGAACTATTTGACGAAACCTACCGTTTTATTCAGCATCTCGACATTAGCTATTTGCACGTTTTCCCCTTTTCCGACCGACCCCATACTAAGGCTTTTGACATGCAAAATAAGATAGAGCCTCGGGTAAAGGAAATGCGTAGCAAAAAATTGCTGGATCTCTCACGGGAAAAACGAAAAAACTTTTATCAGCGTAACGCAGGCAGAACAGAAAACGTTATTTTTGAGGCCCGAATAAGGCAGCATCACATGTACGGATTTACTTCCAACTATATAAAAGTGGAAGCCCCTTATCGTCAGGAATTGATTGGAAAAATAAGTCGGGTGGAAATTGGGGAAATGAACAGCAGTGAAAGTTGCAGGGTGAAAATTTTATAAAACGCTATACGATATGGACTTAGCAGGTATGTGCCAGCAAGTGTGTAGACTGGCCGTCGAAACAGGTAAGTGGATACGACAGGAGGCCGAAAGCTTAGGAAAAGATAAGGTGGAAATAAAAGGCATCAATAATTTTGTAACCTATGTCGATAAAACCTCAGAGAAGAAACTGGTAGAGGGTTTACGGCAAATATTTCCTGAGGCGGGCTTTATTACCGAGGAGGGCACCGCTGCCGAGGAGGGAAAATTGCAATGGATCATTGATCCCCTGGATGGAACCACGAATTTTATTCATAAACTTCCTCCTTATTCTATAAGCATAGGACTGGTTGATGAAACCCATGAAATTTTGATGGGGGTAGTGTACGAGATTGTTTCGGGCGAATGTTTCTATGCCTGGAAAAACGGTGGTGCCTACCTCAATGGAAAGCCCATCCATGTATCGGAAACTACTACTGTTGCCAATGCGCTCATTGCAACGGGTTTTCCTTATACTGCTTTTCATCGTATGGAAGGTTTCATGAAGTCGTTAAGTCATTTTTTCATACATTCACATGGGGTACGACGTTTGGGCTCGGCTGCCGTAGATATGGCCTATGTGGCCTGCGGTCGGTTCGATGTATTTTACGAATATAACCTAAATCCGTGGGATGTTGCGGCTGGTATAATACTGGTCAAAGAAGCCGGTGGACAGCTTAGCGACTTCAAAGGCGGAAAAAATTTTCTCTTTGGTATGGAGATGATTGCTTCAAATGGCAAAATTCATGATAACTTTGTGGCTATACTAAAGCAATTTCTTTGATGCACCTGATCGGTTTTCTTTTATCGTACCCATTGCTCTGGCTGTTTTCGCTGCTACCCCTCAGGGTGTTGTATTTCATATCCGATTATTTGCTTTTTCCCCTGGTATATTATGTTATCCGCTATCGGAGAAAGGTAGTCTTTGAAAATCTGCGCAATGCTTTTCCCGAAAAAAGCGAACGCGAACGCCAACAAATTGCCCGAAAATTTTATCACTATTTTTGCGATCTGTTGGTCGAAACCATCAAGCTGTTGCATATTTCTGAAAAGGAGTACAAACGACGTATCAAGTTTAAAAATCCTGAGATATTAAGCGACCTGTATGCCAAAGGCTATAACATAATTGCTGTTACCGGACACTATGGTAACTGGGAATGGTTGAGCGGTGTATCCAATGCCACACCCTACCAGAACATGTCGCTTTACAAGCCGTTAAGTAATAAATATTTTGAGAAAGTTCTAACCCGTATACGTACCCGGTTTGGGGCCCATCTGGTACCCATTAACGAAACCATGCGGCGTATGGTGGGGTATCGACAGCAGGGCATTCGCGTGCTGGCCTGTTTTATAGCCGACCAAACACCTCTGCGCTCGCATATCCAATACTGGACCCGATTTTTGAACCAGGATACCCCCATGTATCTGGGGGCAGAAAAACTGGCCAGAGCCTTTCAGCAAGCTGTCATTTTCCTGAAAATTTTGCGTACCCAAAGAGGGTATTATCAGATTGAAGTGGTAAAGCTTTTTGAAGATGTAAGCCAGGTGCATGATCACGAGATCACCGAGGCCCATGTTCGCGAGCTGGAAAAATTGATATGCGAGAGACCTGAATACTGGCTCTGGACCCACCGACGCTGGAAACACAAAAAACCTGCCAATGTCGAAGGTTAGCATAGTTATCCTCAACTGGAACGGTGCACATTTTTTAAGACAATTCCTGCCACCGCTGCTTGCGCACACGCACTATCCATGGGTGGAAATAGTGGTTGCCGACAATGCTTCAACGGATGATTCGGTAACCCTGCTAAAAAAACATTTTCCTCAGGTGCGAATCATTCAGCTTGACCGTAATTATGGCTTTGCTGAAGGATATAACCGGACGTTATCGCAAGTCCACGCCGATTACTACGTCATTCTTAACAGCGATGTGGAAGTTACTTCTGGCTGGCTTGAACCATTACTCGAATTTCTGGAAACACATCCCGAGGTCGCTGCCGTGATGCCCAAAATACGCTCATGGCACCGTCGTAGTTATTTCGAACATGCTGGTGCTGCAGGTGGATTTATCGACCGCTTTGGCTATCCCTTTTGTCGGGGAAGGATTTTTAATACCATCGAAGCCGATGAGGGTCAGTACGACGAAACTTCGGAAGTATTCTGGGTAACGGGCGCCTGCATGATGATTCGTTCCAAGGTGTTTCATGACTGCCACGGATTTGACAAATCGTTTTTTGCCCATATGGAAGAAATAGACCTTTGCTGGCGCATGCTCTGGAAAGGCCACAAATTATACTGTATACCACAATCCACTGTGTTTCACGTGGGAGGTGGTGCCCTGCCCGCAGAAAATCCCTTTAAAATTTATCTTAACTTCCGCAACAACCTTTTTTTACTCTATAAAAACCTTCCTGCATGTTCACTCCTGGCTATATTTATACAGCGGTTCCTACTCGATTATGTGGCAGCTACCCTGTTTATAGCTCAGGGAAAATTTGCTTTCTTTGTCTCGCTACTGAAAGCCCATCGCGATTTTTTGCGCTCAATGAAAGAAATGCGTAAATTTAGAAAGCAACAAGGGTATCTTTCCAAAAAATTCCCCGCTTCCCATCTCATCCACAAAAAAAGCCTGGTGTGGCAATATTTCATACAGCAAAAAAAAGACTTCTCTGCAATAAAAAATGCTACATAAACTTCTGTTTCAGATTTTATTTTGATAGCAAACTTTATCAACGGGCTTTTATAGTTAACCCAAGCTGTCAGCAGCGATAAAAATCTAACCCCGGACAACACAGAGAAACACGGAGGAATCTTTAAAATATTGGGGCGAATGATTATTCGACCCAAGAGCATTCATATTTATTAATGCCTCCTCCGTGCCCTTTGTATAAAAAAACGAAATTTCCATTGATGAGTTTAAAAATTTGAACCCATTTTAGAGAATCGTTGGCAGATATCAGCTAAATTTTTTCCAGCCTAATGAGGGGGGGGAAGGCACAATCATAATTAGGTATTATATGTTAACATTTTTATCCCCTTTTTTACAAAAAATTTACCCCAAATGTTTTATGAATAAAAATACATTTGCATACTTTAACAACTAAAACTAACTACTATGAAAAGAAACTTACTATTTGTAGCCTGTGCTTTAATACTAACAGGTCAATTGTATGCAGCCAGTGACATTATACTGGGTGATTTTGAAGATGGCAACTCCAGCTTTAATATGTGGGCTGGCGATAGCCTGGCAGTGGTTGACAATCCTGCGCCCGATTCGGTAAATTCCTCCTCAAAGGTTTTAATTTACAATGCCAACAAAACGTGGGGCGGAGTGGCGCGCTGGTTCAATAGCGGAATTCTGACCCCCGATTACATTAAAATCGAAGCCGATGTGCTTATCCCGGTCAATGGGGGTATTCAACTTTACATGGATAATTCCCCTTCTTCCGCTCCTACCTTTACCCAATTTAAAAGTATTACCGGCGGTTCGTGGCAGCATGTAGTTTTTGACATTTCATCATTAACCGCATTTGACTACAAACAAATTGCTTTTCAAAACAGTGTGGATACTTTCCTGTATCTCGACAATATAAAAATTGTTGCCAAAGTAATTGTACCTGCCGATACCTTTGTGGTAGCCAATAAGCTCGATGCCCCTGGTATTACCGATGATATGGATTATAGCGTAAAAGGTATTCTTACGTGGGACGCCGATTCATTATACCTTACCCTCTTGGTAAAAGACGATACCATCGTGCTTGAACCAGGAGATCCGTGGATGGTCGACAATATTGAAATATACTTTGATATGAAGAATCTCAAAACCCCCGATTGTCCACGTAACAACTCGGCATGGCCTCCAATCTGGCAAAGCAATTATGGCATGTATCAATTTAGGGTATCCCCGGGCAAAACATGGGATGAACTCAATGCTGCATATCCCGACGTTAAAGTAAATTATAGATACGAAACTACCCCCGACGGTTATAATTTCTACATCAGCTTTGCCGTTAAATCACTCGATTCGACCGTTAACCTGGCTGTTGGCGATTCGATAGGATTCGATATCCTTGCCAGTGACGACGATACCAATCCAGCCGTACGCAATCAGGTTTCCTATCATTCTCCAGTAACCACCATATACCGCGATGCAGCTTCATGGGCAACCATTGTTTTAGCTGAAAATGGAAAGTTTGTTAAAGTTGATGATAACATCGCACCTTCGGCTCCCAGCAACGTTACAGCTGAAGTTGTTAACACCAGCAACGTAAAACTTACCTGGAATGTAGCGAGCGACAACATTGTGGTACAGGCATACGTTATTTTCAATGGGAATACTCCTATCGATACCGTTGTAGCTGACTGCTCGAAAGCTACTAACTCTGTCACCCTTCGCAATCTGGCCGATGGAACCTATACCTTTAAAGTGGTAGCCGTTGACCTATACGGCAATACTTCCGCATCGGCCAGCTCGAATAGTGTAACCATTACTACCACCGCTATTAGTCATGTAGGTACAGCTATTTCGCTATATCCCAATCCTGTGTCCGACATACTGAATTTG
This sequence comes from Bacteroidales bacterium, assembly GCA_049968755.1. Taxonomy (GTDB): domain Bacteria; phylum Bacteroidota; class Bacteroidia; order Bacteroidales; family DTGW01; genus JAKPGM01. The sequence goes on along the minus strand of JBMFQE010000019.1, from coordinate 702 downwards.
CGAAGCAGTGCTCAAATATTCCAGGTAACGGTTTACAACATCACTGGTCAGGCTTTAAGCACATACAAACTTAGCTCTAATGATGCACAGCTCGATTTGAGTAATCTCAACCCAGGCATCTATTTTATAAATGCAAAAACTGCCAATGGACAGATTATTCAGCGCATCATTAAACAGTAGAAAAAAACTTTACCCAATCTTATAGGGGCCGCTCATTGAGTGGCCCTTTTTTTATTCCTAAGCCACTGCGCGGGCTATTTGTAAGTTTATTTATCCAGCAGAAAGAAACAAACTAATTGTAAAAAGTATCCAATGATGTTCGTTTGTGCCGATAAGATGCCGTAGGAACAAATATTTTTTTAGACCTTAGCCTTTGCCCCAAAAAAAATTGCCCAAAAAAAATATAACGACAGAACCTGTCGCTTTACCATTTTACATTCGCATAAAATTTTAAAAGTTAAAGTTATGAAAAAGACAATTTTTACTCTTGTAGCTGCAATTGCAGCTGTTGGATGGATGCATGCAAACACTACTTCGCCTTCCAAACCTCTGGTTATTAAAAAAGCTCAGGGTACCATTACCATTGATGGTATTGGCAATGAGGCCACGTGGACAAGTATTAGCAAGGTAGTACCTGCTCTTAATGGAGCAGCGGGAGATCCTAACTTTGGGGGCTGGTTTAAGCTTACCTATGATGATGAT
>JBMFQE010000018.1:0-25703 GCA_049968755.1 Bacteroidales bacterium | reverse complement strand
CTCTATTTGCCAACGTTTCTTGTATATCAGTGCTATTTTCTCAGCTGGTAGTTCAAAATTGTTAGTTATAAACTCAAACAACCTCTTATTTTCATCATCCCGGTAAACTATCCGCCTGGCACGGTGTTCTTCTTTCTTGTTCTCGCCATAATACAGGATGATTTCTTCATCTTTTAGCACACCCGAGTCGTATCCCTCCTGGGAATTACATCTATGTTTTGTGGGGTTAATTGCTAACTTCGGAAGGGAATAGCTTTTGCAGTTGATTGGCCGGATAATCAGGGATGATTTCCAATGCCTTCTTCAGCCATTGATATGGTTCAACCTGTCTGATTTTACAAGTTGCCAACAACGAATAAATTACTGCGGCATTTATGGCCCCGTTATGCGAACCGGCAAAGAGGTAGTTTTTTCTTCCCAAAGCCACTGGTCTGATACTGTTTTCGATTAAATTGTTATTAATATAGAACCGGCCATCATCGGTATACTTTTTTAACCTGGGCCATAATGTGAGGCTATAATTCACCGCTATTCCAATAGCACTTCTGGGCAAAATCACCGGTACCTGGTCAATGAGCCATTGTTCCATTTCCTTAAGAATATCCAACGCTTCTGCCTGCCGCAGGTTTTTAATTTGTTGGTAGGACAATTGAGCTTCTCTTGCCCTGCGTTCAATATCATACAACCTTCCTATCAGGGTTAACGCTTTTTCAGAGCGGGCAGGATCGTTCTCTCTGGCATGTTCGAACTTCCTTCGGGCATGTGCCATACAAGCCAGTTGGGTAATTTTGCCCGGTGGGCCAAGATCATTGTATGCATTGTAGCCATCGCTTTGCAAATAACCCGAAAAGTCTTTCAGAAAGTCTCTTGGACCTTCACGTCCACGACTCTGCCGGTAATCAAAACATACAAGTCTGTTTACCGGGTCATAATATACCCAGTAGTATCCCCGGTGAACCGACCCTGGTTTATCTTCCGAAAGTACCGGTATGGGGGTTTCATCAACCATCAGGTAATCTGCCTTTAAGATTTCCTTTTTCATGCTCTCATATACCGGTAGAAGCCAGTCTCTGATGGCCCCATTTGCCCAGCCTCCCAGGGTGGAATCTGCTATGTGGAGACCCTGGCGCCTGAAAATCTTGCTTTGACGATAGAAGGGAAGATGATCAACAAACTTACTGACCAGTATGTGGGCTATCATTGATGCGCCTGCATTGCCTTTTGGCACCGGAAGTGATGGGAGTTGGGCAATCTCAATACGCGTCGCTTCATCTGTTGTCTCAACAATGTATTTCGGACGTATTATGCGACGAACATATACATTGGCCGGTTCATACTCAAGAATTTCTGTTACAGCTTCCCCTATTTTCTTCGACCCCTCTGGAATGTGCTCAGGCTCTATAACCTCTTCCCTGCGAGGTAAATGGGCAGGAAGCTCTGCACGCAGCGGGTGTTTCTTCTCTGAGAACTCAGGTTTTCTACGAGTATATGTGATTTCTTCCTGCTCCTTGACGGGTACATCCGCTTCGGGTAAATTAAACAATACCCCCTGCAATGGGTCGGGCGCTATAAACCGCTCACGTTTTGACCCGTAAACAAGACGTTTTAACTCACAAAGCTGGTGTTTTAACCATTCTACCTCGGATTTGAACCTTAAAAGTTCCTGGTATTCCGCTTTTGATATAGTTATGGTTTCCTGGCTTGTCATGATCTAAAATTACATCATGAAAGCCTTTATTACACTATTTTTTTCCTGTTTTTATCAACAAAAAAAGTTATTAAAATCTTCGTTTTTTTCTTGCGTATTTCATCGAAAAACCAGTAACCATCATCGCCAGTTGACCATATTCGATTACTTGTTTTTTCCCTGTACCCTCTTCCAATGGAAGTTCAAATGTGCCTCTTTCCAATCGCTTGTAGAACAATACGTAGCCCCCGGGTTCCCAGCGTAACATCTTGGCTCGATTACGGGGCCTGTTGACAAAAATGAAAAGGTCTCCGCTGCGCGGGTCTTCTCCCAGTTGCGACATGATCAGTCCGCTCAGCCCATCAAAACCCATGCGCATATCGGTTGGTACGGTATATAAAAAATACCTTGGAGCTGTTATTGAAAACATCCCTTAAAGGTTTAGCAATGTGCGGATATTTTCAAGGGGCATACCTAAGGTACCCTTAGTTCCACTCCGTTGGGGTACCTGATTATATATTCCTGGAGTACCGTATAACTCTTAAGCTGTATAAAACTCCCGGTTGATTTCCTTATTGCGCCCTTTTTGTACAGCCAATATCTCACTGTATGGATGGAGATGTTGTTTTTCCTTGCGTAACATTGCTGGGTCATCCCTGATTCCCTCCAGTCACTGGCCAGGGTCTGCATTTTTGCTCGCTTCCCTTCTGTAATCATTTTCTTTTTTTCGCTAAAATGCAACAACTTCTGCTGCCTTTAAAGATGCTTGTGCCCGGGCGGATACAATTGAGGGGCCATAAATATCTGCATCAACCAGTGCAACTTTTAACCCATTATTGCGAGCCAGTGTTATGGCCAGATTGCTTGCAACGGTTGATTCGCCTACGCCTCCTTTGCCGGAGGCAACAACAATAATATTTTTTACATCGGGCAAATTAATTTTTTCAAAAATATTCATAATTTTATTATGCTTTTGGGTTTAACATTTTGATTGCAATAATTTCAGCAGCTTTTATCAGCGGATAGGTAGCGGGAGATGCTGTTAGGCAAGGATGTGTGCCAATTTGCATTGTTAAAAACGAATTAACCGACATGCGGTTTTGTATAGCTAAACCAATTACATTGATTAATTCGCCGGTTTCTTTTCCACCAATTACTTCGCCGCCAATAATAACGCCCGAATGCTGTGCAGCTATTAGCTTAACAATTTGTTTATGTGCATCGAGTAAATTTCCAGGATGCCTGTTGACCCCTTCGAAAGTGCCTGTAATTACAGCAATACCTTCCTGTTTGGCTCTTTGTTCAGTTACCCCTGCTGTGCCAAAACCTGTATCGCCTATTGCTGTTGAATAAATAGCAATTGTTCCACTAAACGTTTTGACAACATGGAGATTAAATAAGTTCATTCCTGCAATTCTTGCTTCTGAACAAGCTGTTGACGCAAGCATAGTAGGTACTCTTCGGCGGGTTACAAAATCGCGTTTTTGGGCACAATCTCCAACGGCAAATACATCTTTAACATGGGTACGCATATATTCATCCACTGCAATAAAATTATCTTCATCAACATAAATACCCGATTTTTTGGCTAATTCGCTGTTGGGTTTATATCCAATTGATAACACAACGGCATCCATTTTCATTGTTTGTCCGTCTTCCAATTCGATAGCTTCAACTTTATTATTTCCTAAAACTTTGCTTATCCCTCTGCCTGTGATAACGTTGACTCCATTATTTACAAGCAATTCAAGAATTTTCTCAGCAATTTCAGCATCAAAGGCAAGGTTTAAAATGTGAGGTAGTTTCTCTATCAGGGTAACCTTATATCCTTGCTTTGCAAGTTCATCGGAAAGCTCTACCCCGATAAAACCAGCACCAATAATAGCAATGTTTTTAACCTGCCCCAGTTTGGTTTTCATGTCATTAAGATAATTTTTATCTTTAGGGATGACAAAAACATTTTCCAAATCAGCACCATAAAGCCATTTTGGTTTTACAGGAGTTGAACCTGTAGCAATTATTAGTTTTTGATAACCGATTTTTTTGCCACTGGCAAAAGTTACTATTTTATTATTGGTATCAATTTCAGTGGCTTCGTCGACTAATGATGTAATTCCAGCTTTTTCGGCTGAAGCATCGACGGGCATCAAATTTTTATCAATACTATCAAGCGTTCCAAAAATATAAGGAATGCCACAGGGTACCATTACTTCTTTATATTTTTTTACAAGGATAAACTCTTTATTAGGCCAATGAGCTTTACCTGTTATGGCTGCTACCATTCCGGCTGCACTGCCTCCAATGATTAATACATCTGTTGTTTTCATTTTGTTTAATTTTAAATGTTATTAATTATTAAGTTTTCTTAAGTAAAACTTGTTTGAATTATATTCAATCTGTTGAATTAGATTATTTTCAATTAATGATTTTACCAAATTAAAATCAGCATTATCTTTTTTTAAAAGTTCTTGCATGGTGTCTTCTCTTATGGGATGAACTGCACATATATTGAGGATATCCTCGTAAGCATTACCTGTATATCCGGTATTGGTGCCTTCAAAACCAAGGATAAGTTCAACATTTATGCCGACATTTAAAAAAAATTGATAGGCTTCGTTTATTTTTTGCTCACGGGGTGGTTTAATGGTTTTTATAGCTGGCGGACGGGTAGGAATGGAGATATAAGCCACTGCCGGATTTACTTGCTTGGTTAGTGCGGCTGTTGCTTCTAATATTTCGATTGTATCGTTCAAACCCTCTACTAACATAGTTTCTGTGCATAATTTCCCTTTGTATTCCGATGAAAATAGGTGTAATCCGTCCAAATAATCAGAAAAATGAATTGTTTTATGGGGTCGGTTAATTTTTTTCCATATAGTTTCATCGTTTGCATCAATTTTTACCGATACCCAGTCGGCAAGTTGGAGTTCATGGCGAACTTCGGGTACATGTAATAACGAAGCATTGGTAATTACGGCAAGAGGAATGTCCAGAGTTTTAAGTTTGGCAATAGATTTACCAAGATTAATGTCTAAGGTAGGTTCACCATTTGCCACAAAGGTCAAATAATTAGGTTGGTCGGAAGGTTTTAACTTTTCTAAATGATGGCTGACTTCGTTGTAAATAACTTCGGGTTCGTAAAATGTGGTTCGCTCAACACAGTATTTCCTTGTCAATCCAACCTGACAATACACACAGGAATACGAACATATTTTTTGTTCTGTAATATTATTTATTCCAAGGCTTTTGCCTAAACGACGCGACGGTATGGGTCCAAAACTTATCATGACTAAAATGCTTTAATTTCAAAAATGTTGTTATTAGAATCGCTAACGAAATAGGTTTGAGTGTTGTCGCTTTTTTTGCGAACATACACACGATAACCGCTTGCCATAGCTTTGTTTGCAATCTCATTGGCTTGATTGGTGAGAATGCACGTATGGTTAAAAATGACAGGTTTAGGGGTATCATCCGTGAAAAGCTCTAATTCAATATTTCCCATTTGAGTATAAACAATTTTTACGGATTTGGGTATGCCAAAAATGGATAATGCATCTTGGCTCGAAACTTCAAACGTTCTGATTATCTTACAACCCAAAACAGTTATATAGAATGCGTTTAAATCGTTTTCTGTTATTTGTAGTCCAATGTGATGAATTTTATTTTCCATATCTTTAAAATTCAATTCCTTTTCGTGCCTGAATGCCTTGATGATAATAGTGTTTAATTTCATTCATTTCAGTAATAAGGTCGGCATATTCATATAATTCTTTGGGTGCATAACGGCCGGTTAAAATAAGCTCCATGGGTTCTGGCTTTTGTTTTATAACATCAATTAGTTCAGCAATTGTAAATAATTGATAGTAAAGAGCGATACATATTTCGTCCAAAATCACAACTTCATATTTGTTATTCAGAATAATATTAGTTACTTCGTTTAAGCCATTACGAGCAGCCTCTATGTCTTTTTCCGTAGGTTTGTTTACAATAAAGCAATCAAGCCCATATTGTTTTAGCATAATTTCAGGGAAACGTTTCAATGCATCCAGCTCAGCATAATGCATTCCTTTAACAAACTGACCTATAAAGACGCTTTTGCCGGCACCAACAGCTCTAAGGGCTAAGCCCAGAGCTGCTGTGGTTTTGCCTTTCCCGTTGCCGGTATAAAGATGAATATATCCTTTGGTTGTCATTACTGTATGAACATATTTTACAGAAAAACATTCATTCGAAGATTGAGGCTTTTGTACTTAGCCCATATAAATTCTCCACCAAAACTTATCCATTTAAAAGAATAATTTAGCCCAAGACTCAAAAACAAGGCAGAATTATCTCGATTGTATTTGATAGGGTCTTTAATTTTATCAATAGTGATAGAATATGAATCGGTTGGGTCGCTTTTGTAAAGAGGATAAGTTCCTACCAAACCCGTTGATGAGTTAGCAAAATTATATCCTGCTCCGCCAAATACATTAAATCGATTTTTTATGGTTTTGCTCAAAATAAACTGTAACGGTACACTGATAGAATGGATATAAAATTTCTGATTGTTGTAATCTTCGTCGGTTGAATTATCTGGTTTTAGGTTTGGATTCAGGTTTAATTGCAGGTACTGAAAACCACCCGAAAGAATAATGTCAAAGGGAATAGTAGATAAGAATGGTATCGCATTATTCAATTTTGTATGAGCAACGGCTCCTAATTGCGAAACTTTTCCATCTGTACCGGGCAAGGAAAGGGGAGGCAGTCCTCTAAAAGCAACCGAAACCGATGGCGTATTGAATGAAAAACCAATAATAGCAAAAGGAATAGTGCTTCTAATACCTTTGGGTGTATTAAAAGTAAGAATAGGTTTTGTGGTGTAAAAAGGAAACGATGTGGACGGTACCTTATACGTTGATTTTGATTCGAGTTGAATGGTTTGTTCGCTACCGGCAAAAGTTTGTGCTACGGTGTTGTTAGGATCCGAGGGTTTAAATTCGGTAAGTTGAAGGTCGTTTACATCATAGGTTTTGTCGGAATTTGGAGTAATAACCGCCATCATATCGATAAAAATAGCGAATGAAGTTTTTTTGTTTTTATCAGGAGACTCTGCATAAAGCAACCCTGTTCGATTAATAGCATTAAACGATTGCTCCACCGGTAGCAAATAAGCCGCCATAATTTTTTGCCCATCGCTAATGCTTCCTTTAGAGAATTTAGTCGATTGTATAATCTGTGAACTTAAAAAATAAACTTTAAACATTAGCCCCAAAAATGTAATAATAAATATTGCTGCCTTCATTTTTCTATAGTTAATAATTATAAACTTAACGCTAACGCATAAGCATCTTTTATTGCTTCCTGAGCTTTGGCTACTTTTAAGGCATCGCCTACATAGTAGGTAGGTATTTTAGTCTCAAAGGGCTTGTACGACTTCATGCCCACAGCTACAACGATAGCATCGACCTGCTCAATAGATGATTTAGAACCGTCTTCGGTTTGCATCATTACCGTTTTATCGCTCACTTCAACGACCTTAGATTTTAAACGTATCTCCACATTGTGTTGTTTGAATTTTGCAAGTGTCATGTTACGTTCAATCATTTCGAGCCCTTTTGCTATTTCATCGAGCATCTCAACAATAATTACTTTGTTTTGATAATCTAATAATTTCGAAGCAACTTCAACACCGATAAGACCTCCTCCAATAATTACCACTTTTTTGTTTTGTAAAATTTCTGGATTATTTAATATTTCATAGTGGAAGTAATTTGTAAGTCCCTTAATTGGAGGAAGAATTGGAGTAGCACCGGTAGCCATAATTACAGCATCAAAATGCCTTTGCTCAAGTATTTCGTTAGTAGCTTCTTTATGTTCTACCACAATTTGTTGGCGATTTAATTCTTTTTTGTAATATTCTACAATTTCAATCAAACTTTCTTTTTTAGGGGGCAAATAGGCATATTGAAATTGTCCGCCAATTTGATTTTTTTCGAAAAGGACTACTTCATGCCCTCGTTTTTTCAGGGTAATAGCAGCTTCGAGACCTGCTAAGCCGCCACCCACAACAGCAATTTTTTTAGGATTACCTGTTTTTTCGATAGCCGGCAAATCATTATTGATGCGTGGATTAACTACACAGCCCAGACCTTTCCCTCCACGAACACCACCCAAACAACCTTCGCTACATGCAAGGCAGGGACGAATGGGTTCGGGATTTATGCCCAGCAATTTTGCTACAAAATGTTCGTCGGCCACCAGTGCTCTGCCTATTGAAAAATATTGTGCTTGATAGTGTTTTCTTAAAAATTCAATGTCGTCAGTTGAATGAATACGTCCATGGAAAATTACGGGAATGCTTACTTGTTTTTGAATTTTATCGGCCAATTCCCATGTTTTTCCCTTTTGTGTAAACATGTGCTGATAATACCAGGCAGGAGCCGAACAAGCCGAACCGGCTGTAATATGAAAAGCAACAACCCCTTCTTTCTCTAATCGTTGAGCTAATAAGATGCTTTCTTCGATGCTTATACCATTGGGCTGAAAATCGGTAGCCGATATCCTTGCAATGATGGGTAAATTTACATGTTGCTGTATGGATTTTAAAACTTTTAGAGGGAACCGTACACGATTTTCAAAAGAACCGCCATATTCATCAGTGCGTTGATTGGTTTGTGGCGAAAGAAATTGTGAAAGCAAATACCCATATCCAAATTGCAATTCGATATAATCGGCACCGGCCTTTTGGGCTCTTATTGATGCATTAGTAATTTTTTCAATGGCAGTATTCATCATACTTTCATCCATTGCAATGGGGGTAGCACCACCGTTTTCGCAAGGAACAGCCGAAGCCGACCAAAAATAATTACCGGGAATGGCTGCATTAGCCATTCGTCCGGGATGATTGATGTGTACAATGAATTTACCACCGTATTGATGAATAATGTCAGATATGTTGGCAATGCCTTCAATTTTATCATCGGTGTCAATGCCCAGTTGAAAAGGATTTTCGCGTAATCCGGCATCAATATAAAAAGGTTCGGGAATGAGTGCTCCTAAATATTCGGCTCGTTGACGATAAAAATCTAAGTGTTTCTCGTTGACTTTACCATCTTTATTAGCACAATATCCAAGTTTTAATGGTGCTAATACATATTCATTTTTGAATAATTTACGTTCCATATACTTTAATCTTTAATTATTCAAGAACAAAAGCATTTTCGGGACAAACCCGCATACAAACGCGGCAATTGCTGCATTTATCGGTTTCAACAAAAGCCTTATCGTTTTTAAGCACAATGGCATCGCGTGGGCATACCGATATACAACTCTGGCAGCCGGTACATTTTTCTTCTACAACTTTTGGGAACATAATCTTTCGTTCCATAGGCTCTTCCTTTTTTTTAACTTCTTGAGTTGAAATGGTTGAATTATTTCGGTTTTCAACAAAACTTGTTTTTGTTTCGCTTTTTACAAGTGTTGTTTTGCAGGTTGGACATGCTAACGTGCGGCATGGTACGCCTGCTCTATGAGCAACACTGTATCCACATTGCGGACATACGCAGTAACCATTATCGCCATGACGGTGTTCTCCGCCTTGTCCCCTACCGTGTTCATGATGATGGTTCATAATTTATGCTTTTTGAAGTTTATTGTTTTTGTAATTTTCGTATGCTTCTTTAACAGTCATATCATGAGCTCCCACTAATATTTGCATGTTTATATGTTTTAATGCAGCTCCGGCAGTTTCTCCAGGACCATTACCCGTAATCAAAACATCGGGCTTTAAGTCGAAAATTTTTTGAGCCGTAGCAGTTCCGGCACCGTGTGCTTCATTTTTAACTTCGCTATTATCAATAGCCGTTAATTCGTTTTTCTCTTCATCGTAAATAACGATATACTCTGTTCTTCCAAAACGTGGGTCCATTTTCGATTCCCATGTTGTTCCTGTTGATGTAAATGCAATTTTCATTTTTACTAAATTTTAATTTATACGATTGTTTTAATTTTTTCCCATGTACTGTTTATGATTTGCTGTAATTCGCCTTGATGGTATTCTACGATAGTCATCCCATTTACCATCGCTTTGGTAAAGTCTTCGTTGTATGGCAAATCGCACAGATGCATGATTTTTTCGTCATTTAAATAATCTTTTATTTCGTTTGTTTTTTGACGATTTAAGTCGGCTTTGTTTATAATACAACCAGCCTTTATATTAAACTTTTTAACCACTTGATATACTCGCTTTAAGTCGTGTAATCCGGAGACGGTGGGTTCTACCACCAATATCACAAAATTTGCTCCCGATAAAGAAGATACCACCGGACAACCAATTCCCGGCGAACCATCAACAATAATAAACGCCTTATTTTCTTTTTCTGCAAGGGCTTTGGCTTCGTTTTTCACTTTTGCTACCAGCTTACCGGAATTATCGGCACCAATGTCTAATCGTGCATGAACCATTTTGCTCCCGGTTTTAATGCTCGAGATAAACCACTTACCCGACAATCGGGGTAGATTTTCAATGGCATCTACCGGACAAACTTTGCTGCAATAACCGCAGCCTTCGCAACTAATGGGGTCGATGGAATAACTATTGTTGTAAAATAATACGGCGTCAAAACGGCAAACTTCCATACATTTTCCGCAAGCGATACAGCTATCTTGATGAATGATGGCGAGTTGCCCGCTGTAAAAATCTTCGACATAAGCAAAATCGGGCTTTAACAACAAATGCATATCGGCAGCGTCCACATCGCAATCGGCTACCACAATATCTTTGCCTGCTAAAACAGCCAACGACGCAGTGATGGAAGTTTTACCTGTTCCTCCTTTTCCTGATATAACAACGATTTCTTTCATTGGAATTGTTTTTGTATTTCCAGTATTTTACCTAATATTTCTTCTAAGGCTTTTTTAACTTCAAGAACTTTATCGTAAATAAGCTCCCCGGCTGAATAAAGTTGTGCAATTTCTTTGCTGTTGGATATTTTAGCAAGAATAGGAATGTTTTTCTCATGGCAATAATCGAAAATTTTATCATCACCAATACCAAAACGATTTACGACAATACCAAAAGGTTTTTTTAATTTTTGTACAACTTCTACGGCAAGACTTACATCGTGAAGCCCAAAGGGTGTAGGTTCGGTAATGAGAATAACAAAATCGGCATCTTTGGTGGCTTCAATCATTGGACAGGATGTTCCCGGCGGAGAATCAAAAATTACATATCGAACGTTGTGATAATTTTCTTTAACCAGCTTTTTTGTTTTTTTAATGAGGGGAACAGCCTGCTCTTCGCCTATTTCAAGACGACTTTCGATAAAGTGAAGATTACCATCATTAAATTCTTTTACTACCCCCATTTTTTTTGCCTGCATGGGCAAGGCTTGCGTAGGGCAAAGTTCAGAACAAGCAAAGCAACTATGGCACAATTCTGGAAAAACAACGATGCTTTTACCTAATTGTAGTATAGCATGATAATTACACGATTTCTGACAGATACCACATAGCGTACATTTATCCTCTTCCCATTGCGGAATCATTTTAAACTGGGGCTGTTCCTGTCTCAATGTCCCTGAAACAAATAAACCGGAATTAGGTTCTTCTACATCCAAATCTACCAAGGCCACTTTGTTATTTTCAGCAATAAAAGCAGCTAAGTTTGTTGCAAGTGTGGTTTTCCCGGTTCCTCCTTTTCCGCTGGCGATGGCAATAGTAAATGATTTTTGTTTAATCATATTTCAATCGTGTTTCCTCATCATTTAACGTTAATTTTATGGCTCTTTTTAAAAAATCGCTATCCCATGTTTTCATTTTGCTGTGAGGTATAAAATATTTCTGAGGAATAGGATGGGTGCCAAAAATAACTTTCATCCCGTATTTTTCAGTGATAAATTTCTCAAAATGATCCATATAAGGACAAGGCGGATAGCCTACCAAAAAGCCGGTAGCAAAATGAACATGGGTAACCCCGTTTTTTTTCATCTCTTCGGGGGCATATTCAATATTTCCGCCCGGGCAACCGCCACAGGTAGTATAAGCAGCGATTTCTACTTCTTTATTTTTATACATTTCAAAAGCTCCTTCTCTATTTTGAAGTGCTCTGAAACATTTACCCCCAGCACAGGTATGGTAGCGGTCGCAAATGATAATTCCGATTTTAATTTTTTCCATAATCATTTATTTTAAATGCAAACTCACATAAATAATAGCTATCCCCAATAAAATCAGCATAATTTGGCTGATAGAATCGCTCAGCTTTGTTTTGCTGTGCATTTCGGGAATAAGGTGTGCCATGGATAGGTATAAAAAGCTAGCTGCCGAAAAGGCAAGTACATACGGCACGATTGTTTTAAGCGAGCTGGATACGAAAAAAAACAAAATTCCAAAAATCAGGGCGGTGCTAACCGAAAGCACTTTATACCAGAATGCTCTTTTTCGAGAAAGTCCGTTTTTAATTAAAATGCTTAAATCACCCATTGATTTGGGTATCTCGTGAAAAGCGATGGAAATACTAACCATGATGCCCACTTCTTTGGAAACCAAAAATGAAGAAGTGATAACAATACCATCAATCACATGATGAAAAGCATCGCCAATCAAAGCCACCGAAGATGAAGCATGGCTGTGCCGTTCGCAATCCTTATTCCCACAATTTCGCCACAATACTATTTTTTCGAGAATAAAAAGCAGCCAAATACCTAATAAAATAAAACGTGTAACATTAATAGGTTGTGTTAGTGTTAATGCTTTGGGTATCATGCCTAAAAAAACAGCGCCCAACAATATTCCGCTTGCAACATATAAAAAATACGGAGATACCTTGTTTAATTTTTCATCTTTCAACAAAAGCATCAATCCGGCTATTGCCAAGCAACCTATACTGGCTACAAACAAAGCTGTAATGATAATGACTATATTCATATTTTATTCATTTTGATGATACACAATAAAACTTCCTTTGGTAACATTTAATTTTTCGGCAATGACATCGCATTTTGCCATCAGCAGAAAGAAAATACGAGGGTCATTTTCGTACATCAATCCTTCGTAATTTCCTTGACCTTTTGAAATAATTAAATCTGCCGAATGATAGATTTCGAGAAACGCTTTGTTACAACTGCTTAATACCGTTGATGGAGCATCAAATCCATTGGATATTATTGTAGCAACTTTATCTATTTCAACTTCTTTTGCTTCATTTATGGTTACATCGTTTAATGTAGGAGCATCTTTTACGGCAAAATAAACTTGTTTATCGAATAGGCAGGTTTCTATAAACAATTTGTCAAAAACAATCTCACCGGCATTATCGCCCAAATACAAAATTTTTTGTGCTTTTTTAATTTTATCATAAAGCAATTTTGAATGGTCAATAGCAAAGGTTGCCTGCAAAACTTTTTGTATGGTTTGATGCAAGTCGAAATTATTATTGGCACCGTAATCCATAATATTTCCGGCAATGGAAAGCCGAAGTGCTAAATCAAATGGATTATTTGATGCCAACACCTTTGGTTTCCACTCATCATACAGTGCTAGCGCTATGGCATTGCTTTGCGCTTTCTCTTTTGCAAACAGATCATCCACCCTTACCATACGGCAAAACTCACGGTTCAAGAGCCGTTGTATTTCAGGACTGGTAAGATGTTGAAAGCTTCTTACGGTTTTTTGAAAAAAATCATGAAACGTTTGACGTTGCACAGGGTCAACGTCAAACGTATGGAACAATCGCTGATAGGTTTTTAAAAAGCAATCTTTACATCGCTCATCAATGGTGGTGATGACCGTGTTCATGGTCGTGTCCGTCATGGTCGCAATAGTTAGCACTAAGTTGAAGTGTACCGTTTAAAAAAGCATTTACTAAATTTTCAGGCGTTTCAACCGGAGCACCAATAAAAACATTAACACCGGCTTCGTTGAAAAGCGAAATAGCCTGAGGTCCCATTCCACCACCAATTACATCCGTAGCACCATGAGCCGCAACAAAACGAGGGAAAGTGCCGGGCTGATGTTCGGGCGGATTTAATACCGTAATGTTTTTAATCTCATTATTTTCTACTTCAACAAAAGCAAAAGCCTGACAACGCCCAAAATGAGCAGATAATACATTTCCTTCTAAAGGGATAGCAATTTTCTTTTTCATAAATCATTTTTTTTAACTGTTTTTTAATAACCTCCTCTAAAACGGTTTTGTCTTCCCATTCCCCAACCTCTTCCGCCTCGTCCTCGTCCTCGTCCAAAACCCATTCCACGTCCAAAGCCAAAACCTCTTCCCTGAAAGTTTTCGGGAAAATCTTCGTTAGCTTGGTTTGAGTTGGGTTCGGCAGATTGATTTTTGAGATTTGCTCCGAAATTAGTGCAACGTCCCATTCTTCGGCCTGTCATAGGACCTTGTCCCATAGGACCTGTTTGATTAAATCCTGGCATAATAACCTCCTTTTTAAAATGTTATTATTATTGTTTACCGCTTTTTAAGCGGTTTCCTCTTCCTTCTCCACCTCCTGATTTTCTTCTTTTCCCCATTCCTTTGCCGAGTTTTTGTAATTTTTGTTCATCCGGCAAATCGCTGCATTTGCCTAATTTTCGACCGGTTCCGGAACCTTGTCCGTCCGGTCCTGTACCATCAAGTTTTGGCATATTATTTTTTTTAATGGTTTAACATTTCAATAACATCTTTTATTTTTAAATTTGGATTTTTTACTACAATCATTTGAATTTTTAAGCTGTCTAACAGCGGTTTTATTTTCATTCCAAATTCACCGGAAATTATTTTAGTTACATTTTTTGATGCTATGAGTTGAACCGAAGCTGTTCCTGCATTTTCATCTAAATCTTTATTCGGATTGGGAATAAATTCAACAGCTTTACTGTCAGTATCATAAATAACAAAATAAGCACAATGACCAAATTGCTTATTTACAAATGATTCATAACTATTTCCTGTAGATGCTATAGCGATTCTCATCATTAATTTATTTTGGTTTTCTATGCATAAAAGAATGACACTGAGTACATCTTTCCTCTCTACAAGGTTTTCCTAATTTATGGTGGACTTCATAACCACAATTTGGGCAAATACAAATATCATATGGATTAGTTGAATTCAATGCTGATGGTTCGTTATTATAGCTTTCTATATCCTTACTTTTACACAGGGGACAAAATTCAATTTTTTTATCTTTTTCTGGATTATTAAAATAACAATCACACGAACGACAATGATACCAGTCGCTATCAAAATAAACTTTGCCTCCTTCAATACAAATTTGTCTGCCTTCAACAAATGCTTTTGCGATTTTTTGAAGAGCAGAAGCATATATTCTTGTAAAAGTGGGTCTGGAAACACCCATCATAACAGATGCTTGATGATGATTAAGTATGTCATAGTCGCTTAGGCGAATGGCTTCATACTCCTCATATAATAAGTTAACAAATTCCAGATTCTGTTTCCCAGCTTCTGAGCCATAGGGCTTAAATCCTTTAATTAATGGAGGATTTGAAACTTTTCTTAGCACTTTTATTCTTGGAGACATATTTATATTAATCAATAGTTCGCTGCAAAGATAATGAACTATTGTTCATTTTGTATAATCCTTTTTCCCTGCCTTTCAAAAAATTTAAAACGAAATGTACAAAAATAATTATTACTGATAGTAGGTTATGTTATTATGGATGACCATTACACTGCCACTGCCAGTCGTTTGTATGGATAGTGATATTAACGTATCGAGTAAATTATTAGTGATTACGCTTAGACCGATGCTCGAAAAGCTGATAATATCAGGGATAGCCGGTTCGTAGTTAGATTCTATAGCCAATGAGATAAAGCATTGCGGAATATCATACGGCATAAGATTTAGACCGATGCCCGATATGGCTCCATAATCGGGCATGCCCGGTTCTAAGTTACAATCGATAGCCAGCGATAGTTGGTTAAAATCGGCAGCTAGGGCCACCTTAATTTTACGTTCAATGGTGCGATCCATCATGCCGTTGCTGTACTGACCTATGCCTACTCCAGTAAGCGGGCTATTCTTAAACTCGCCAGGGTAGGCAAGCAGAATGGCTTCCACATGCTGCATGTCGGAATTACCAATGGTAAGGTCGCCATGGGTAATGAGCAGGTCATAATTATCGTTAAGCAATATATCCTGTGCCATATCAGCTTATGGTGTTGGTTATTGTGCCTGTAACAGGCCCAGCAGGGCTTGTTAACGCCGGCACGCTGGTAATGGTGGCCGATTTGATGTAGCTGTCGATGGCGTTGGCCAGGTCGGTGGCCAGCTTGTCGATGGCCTCGTCCTGGCTTTGTCCTGCGCTTCCGTCGTAATCCTTCAACGCGTCGAAAACAGCCTTTAAATCATTTTTAAGTGTTGTTTTAACTAGCATAGCTACTTCATTATAAAGTTCTGAATGCGCTGTTTGAGCTGTGTTACTGCCTCTATGGTGGGGGGCAGGGGTGTTCCGCTGGGGCCTGCCGGTGTGCTCACCGTGAGCTGCTCGATGGCAGCGCACAGGTCAATCAGCAGCGTTTGCAGGCTTTCGCCTGCGGCGGTGAGCTGTATCCGCTCAATCTCGCTGGTAAGCAGCACGGCAGCCTCGTTTGGGGAGAGGAATCCCACCACCACCTTACTGCCTATCCTGGGCACCAGCAGCCAGCCCCTGGTACTGCCATAGGCCCCCTGTAGCAGGCAGCTGGGTATATCGGCACCATTGGCCGGCCTAACGGTACAGGTGCGCGACTGTGTGTCCACAGCGGTAACCGTGCCCTGTAGCAGGTATACCTCCTCGCCTGCCATGGCCAGCTGTTTTATTGCCTTCTTAATTGACATTGATACTTCCTCCCAGCTCGATGGTTTGTTTATAACGCTGTCCGAATTCCACCCTGACCGATTTCACCAGGTAGCTGCCCGATCCCTGTTCAAGCTCTAACCTGGCCACATCGCCCTTGTTAACGGGCACCTGGCCAAAGGTTTCGAAAGTGCCGTAAAACCCGGTATATTTCAGCTGACGCAGCTTAGCCTCGGCATACTTGCGGGCAGCCTCCTTATCGATGTTCAGCTGGTAGAATGTTACCTGCTGGCCATCGGTATCGCCAAGCTCGTATTGCTCCTCGCTTTCGGTGCCGTTGGAGTACCTTTTAACCTTTACCAGCACCTTCACCCTAACCTCGTCGGCGTTGCGCCACTGCAGGTTGTCGGTGTTAATCATGTTTACACCCTGTTTAAAGGCTATTTCTTTACGCCCCAGATTGGGGTAAGCCAAACCAACGTGCAGCACCGGCTCTTCCCCAACAATGAGGAATGTGGCATATAAGGGGTAGGTTTGCAACAGCTTTTCGAGAGCCTGCGCCGGCGTGCTATTGCTTATGCGGAATGCTCCCAGCTTCACACTTGCATCGTCGCAGTGCGTTTTGATCCCCTTCGGGATAACCCGGTTGATGAATCCACCGAGCGTTTCTGCTTCCCAGCTGTCGTTGATGGTGTTTTGCTTCAGTAGCCACATGGGGTTGTCCAGGGTAATTTTTGTAGGGATTCCGCTTGATACCTCCCGGATGTAGCCGATGAAACGGGTGTGTAGGACATCGTCGTACCCCAGCCTGATTACCACTTTGCCTCCACGCCTGAGCACCCGGTCGGCTCCTATGATTACACTATCGTTATCCTTCCAAATAATGCGCTTAGGGATGGTAACCGTGCAGGTATCGGTTAGCGAGCCAACAGAGCTGTTAATTTCGACCTCGCAAACGCCACGGCCTACCCATTTGGCCTTGTTGGCCGTGGGGCTGTCGAAAAATTCTATCTGGCTGCTCAGCTTGAACATTTTTTACTATCTTTCGTAAAAACCTATGCCATGAAAAAGCTTATTTCGGCCATATTCCTCCTCGTAAGCCTTGCCTTTATGCAGGATAAGCCCATCGATAAAGACTGCAAATGCAAGGGCATACCCCTGTATGGTAGGGTAAGGGTGGTGAATGCCTTTGCCGATTTCAGGGTGAGGGTAGTTAAGGCCTTCCCCGACCTTAGGGTTAAGGTGGTTGATGCTCTCCCTCAAACGTGCGGCCAGTGGCAAATAGTAGAACATTCGCCAGATTTTACCATACAGTTTGTTGACATTGACCCCGATTTTACGATACAATTTGTCGATGCATTTCCGGGCATTAAATAGTATTTGCATTTTTAATTTCATAGGGTTCATCGCTTACCATGGTTACTGAAAATAGCTGCATATCATTCATAATAGTTTGGGAAAGCTTGTAGTTTGTTACCACTGCGCTATGTATATCAAACATCTGCAGTAGCACGCTGTCAACATTGAGCTCATTTGGTTCTTTCAGCAGCTCAATCAGCATTTTTACGTCATCCTCCGGGTATGTTCCGTCGCTGGTAAAAAGAGCGCCGTTTATTTCTATATCGTAGTCGCCATCCGAGATAAACTCTTTAACTGTACCATTTTTCCCCTGTACCGTGGTGCGGGTAATATTTCGGGTTTGCGTAATAGTAATCTGTGGGTTAATGATATTAAGCTTTCTGGTAGCATCATTGGCCGATGTGATTATCAGATCGCAGAACACAGGTACGCCAATAAGAGCACTTTTTGACTGGCTTGATACCACAAATGTTTGCTTGCTGTTGATATCGGTAAGCTCAATACCGCTAAAATCGGAATTACCTGTGTTAAGCGGTTTTTTTGGGAAAAACAGGAAGGTTTTAGCCCAGTGCATGCCCAATGATTGCAGCAAGAAACCCCACTGCCGGGCATTCATCTGCTTTTCCCCGTTAACCTTAATGGGAAGTAATCCCGGAAAGTTCTCTGCCAGAAAGTTGGTCATAGTGCTACAGCGTTTGCGTCGTTAACAGCCTCCAGCAGCGCCTTGGTGATGAGCTCCCTGATTTGCTCGGGGCTTTCACGGATCGTATGGGTTACCACATCCAGTCGCTCCACGAGCTTATTGATGTTGATGTTAAACACCTTTGATCCCGAGCTGGCGGCCACCTCGGCCACGGCAGGGGCAGTAGCGGTTGAGGCAGCAATGGCATTTATCCCTGTTGCACCGCCTGCAGTAGTCATAGCCGCATTGGCCTGTGTCTCCTGCTGCTTTTTGGCCGCATCTTTGGCGCGCTGGTACTCCTTCCCCTGCCTGAAGGCATCGGCAACCCCCCTGGTGAACCCCCCTTCGGCTGCAAACTTGGCCGTGTTGGCAATCATGCCAACGGGCGACAGGTTGTATAGCAGCAGGCCGGTCTGCTTGGCGGCCTCTCCCCATTTCCCCTCCTTGATAGCCGCAATGGCCTTGGATATGGGCCCGAATATCATCTTAAAGAAGTTGCCTATATTGGTAAACACCTGCTTGAATGCGTACCAGAGCCCCATGACCGCCTCGCGGAATCCGGCAAACTTTTTCCAGGCCATGGCGATGCCTGCCACCAGGGCGCCAATGGCCAGCACCACCCAGCCAATGGGTGAGGCCACAAAGGCGGCATTCAGCAGCCACTGGGCTGTGGTAAAAGCCTTGGTGGCTATGGTGCTTATCCGGGTGGCTATGCTCATCAGGTTCTGGGCGTTCGACAACCAGGTGATGGCATCCTTAACAAGGATAATACCCGGGGCAAGCTGCGAGAAGGCCGCAAAGTACTCCGTGAACACCTGTGCGAACGGTAGCACCGATCCGGTGGCGTTTACAATGCTTATCTTCACTCCATCGATGGCTGCGCGGATGCGCTTCATCTTCTCGGCGTAGGTATCGGTGCGGATAGCCGCCTGCTCGTAGGCCACGTTGGTGCCGGTAACCTTTTGGGTCATCTGGTCAACCGCCCCGGCGTTGGCAATGAGCACCTGGGCGGCATTCACGTTTTCCAGCCCGAAGGTTTGGGTCAGGAAGTTGACATCGGCCAGCCTGGGCTTGAGGCTTTCGAGCGCCTGGGCCAGCGATATCTTGCTGAAATCGAACCCAAGCTCCTTACGCATCTTGAGCATGATGTTACGCAGGGCGGTACCGGCCTCACCGCCCTTAATGGCGTTCTGGCTGAGCACCTCCAGCGCCCCCACTGCCCCCTCGATGCTAATGCCCGACTGGGCTGCGGTGGTACCGGCAACCTTGAGCGATTCGGCCAGGTCGGGTATTTCGGCTGCCCCGAACTTGGCTCCGGCACCAAGTACGTTGATCACGCGGCCGGCCTGGTCGGCCGAGAGCTGAAACTGGTTGATGGCCGAGGCCATGGTGTTGGCCGCCGTGGGTAGGTCAACCCCGGAGGCCTGCGCCAGGGTAATGGTTTCTTTCGATAGCTTCTTAAGACCTTCCACTCCGCCTATGCTGGATATGTCGATGTTGGAGGCCAACAACTTGTATGCCTCGACGGCCTGCGAAGCCCCAAGCCCGCTGGCTATGCCCACCTTCCTGGCAGCCTGCGACAGGTTATCGAGATCCTTACCCGCAATGCCCGTGATGGCCTGCAAATCGGCAAGCTGCTGCTGGAACTCCAGCGCCGGCCCTGTAATGCCGGTAAGCTGCTGGCTTAACCCCGAGGCAGCCTGTGAAAGCTGGTTAAAGACGAAGGCGCGGCGTCCCAGGTCGTCAAAGTAGGCCATCGACCGGGTAATGGTAGTGTTGAGCGAACCAATACTTTTTTGTATATTGGTAACCGAACCGCTAACCAGATCGTATAACCTGTATATAACTGAAACCTCGGCCATGAGAATAATCAGAACTATTATTACGCTTTTACTTGTTGGTATCCCGCTCTACATGCTGCTCAATAAAAACGCAAGCGCCGAAAGCATAATGATTGGGGCACTGGTATATGCCATCCTTATTCTTGTTGGCGTATATGCCCGCTACTTCTCTAAACCCCGGGGGGTTGATTAGCCCGTTCGGTTGCGTAGGGTAAGATACCATACCAGGTCGTTGTATTTAGCTGCCCACTCCTCGTCGGTTAGCTCATCCGGGTTAACTCCCAGCTCATACTGAAGTATAATATCCACCTGCCTCACCAGGGGAGGGGCGGTGCCCGGTGAGGCTATAAGTTTTTTATGGTGGCCGCCTTGAAGGTTACCAGCTCGGCCAGCACCTGGCTCACCCCAAAGAAAAGCTGGTCGTCGGTTTTGATTGCCTCAGAGCCTCCGAGCCAGCAGTTGTTGAGCAAGAGCTCGTTGAACTTAACCGGGTCGGTACCCAGCGAGCTGGCCATGCCAAGTATCTTGCGGTCGGGCAGGCGCAGGTAACATACATGGCCATCAACCTCCACCTCCTTCACCACCTTGTGCTCGGCCTTCCACTGCGCTATCTGTTGCGGGGTGGCCTCGCCAATTCGCTGGTTTGTTTTGTTGCTAACTTCCATGTTTATGGCATTTAAATGCTGGTTAAACTACTTCCATTCAATATGCGAAAGTGCAAGCGGCAGCTCATACTCAATTTTGGTATCCCCCGATTTTACATCGCGGCCATTTTTGGTGAACTCGCAGTTGCGCAGCTTGTGGGTTTTGATGATGCCGTTGGCGCCTGCGAACGATACGATGATGTCGAACATGCCCAGGCTTTGCAATCGGCCATCGGGGCTGGCTGCCTGAAGGGCTTCAATCTCCTCGGCCATCAGGGTGATGCTGGCTGTGGTCTTTATCTGTCCACGCCCGCGACCCACAGGCCTGTTACCTGCCCCGTAGTGGTCCTCTATGGTTTGTTCCTCCTCATACTTGATGGCGGTTATTCCCTGCACCGGTATGGTACCGATGATGCAGGTGATCGATGCCCAGTCGAAGAGCTGACCGTTAATTAATGGTACTGTGGTAGCCATATCAGCTTATTTTAGTTGCAAATCCAATTTTTACGATAATCTGTCGCATAACCCCACGGGGCACATTGGTGATGCTGATCACGATTTGCCCGGTTGATAACACGTTCTGATCGGGGTTGATTACCACCTTGTATCCCGATAGCTCGCCATCGCGTTCCATCTGCTCCAGCGCCCGCCCCCCGAGGGTTTCGAGTGCGGCAATGAAAGCGCTGTCGAGCTTGCCGGTAGTGGCATCCACCTTAACCGGCCCGTTGAGCTGGGGGAGCAGGTATGCCCTTACGCCGCGGATGGCCTTATCCATGGTACGGTTGGCCTCGATGTAGGCAAAATCGTTGTTAGCTATGGGGGCGCATACGTGGCTGTCGTTGTAGTAGGTGCCGCCGGTGCCGTTGTACTTTCGTAGGAATATGTAGCCGTTGCTGTTGAGCGTGTCTATAACACCGGTGGCGGTATTGCTATATAGCGAGCCATCTACGAATGCAGGCACATCAAGCTCTCCGTTGGCCACGTTGAATTTAGACACCCAGGCTATGCTCTCGTGCACGGCTGCACGCGACAGGCAACCCAGGGCGTTCCCTATGCAGCTAATGGATCGACCCTGCTGGCTGAATAGCTCTCCCCCGACAGCCGAGCCATCCTGTCCAATTACCACCGAAACCTTAGGCGCATTAAGCGTACGCAAGTCGGTTGTAAGCGAGGCAATGCTGGTTACATTGGCAGTATAGAGTATTACCGCCGGCATGTCCTGCTGTTCCAGGGTGCTGGCTACCGATTGCAGCAGCCCTACCTGGGCATCGGCAAAATCCAGGTCGGGGCAGGCAACGGCCACCTGTCTCACCCGGCCGCCAGCCGCGCGGCACAAATCCACAACCTCGCTAAATCCGCCGGCTGCGTTGTACTGCTTGTAACCAAACCACAGGGTGGCCCCCGGGTTCATGCGGAAAAATTCCGACACGTGGTAATGGCAGTACTTTTCGTTGTCGGTACCATCTGGATTAAAGCCAAGTGCTTCCAGGTCCTCGACTGACCCCAGCGGCATAACCCAGCTGGAGTCGCTCATGCCCTGCGGATAGGTTGATAGGGTGGCAGGCATTACCAGCAAGGCGCTTATATGGTCCTCTCCAGGCAACGGCCGTGCAAGTCCACCATTCTGCTTCTGAAAGATGATGTTATTCAGCGCCATGGTTTACGTCTTTACGATGATAATGTTTGCATCGACCTGAAGCTACGTAAGGAACGATACGATAGGGCTATAGCCTGGCTGAAGGACGTACAGGCCGGCATCGTGCAGCCCGACCTGCCACCATTGCAGGATATCAGCATAAACACAGGCCTGATCAGCTATGGCAGTAACGAAAAAAACATATACGAATGGTAAACCTGGTGGACAGATTCGGAATACCTATGAAAAGCGACCTGCAGCTTGCTGAATCATACGAAAGGCTGAAAAAGATGGTCGTTGAGCTTGCCATACAATCCCAGGCACTCACCAAAAAAGATATTGCCGCCTGGAGGCAGGCATGGCAGATGGCCATTAACGTGGATAATCCCCGCCGTAAGGCACTGTATGATATATACAGGGATATCGAGATAGATAACCACCTATCGGGTATCATTGACCAGCTAAGCGGTGCCATACTGGCTCGTTCGTTTAAAATCGTCGATAAACGGAAGAAAAAGGAAGTGCCGGAGCTCACGGAGCTCTTTGAGACGGAATGGTTTAAAACCCTTGTAAAATACATCCTCGACACCCGCTACTGGGGCCATTCCCTGGTACAGTTTGGCGACCTGATTGTTACCCCTGCCGGCCGGCGGTTCGACAGGGTTGACCTGATACCCCGCGAGCACGTCATACCGGAGTACGGTGTAATACTAAGGCAGATATGGGACGACATCAGCGCGGGCATCCCCTACCGCGATGGAAAAATTGCAAGGTGGCTTATAGAGATAGATTACCCTTACCCACTTGGGCTATACCTTAAGGTTGCGCCGCAGTGCATCAGTAAAAAGAACATGCTGGCCTTCTGGGACCAGTTCGGCGAGATATTCGGCATGCCCATACGCATTGCCCGTACCAGCACCACCGACCCCAAGGAACGCACCCGGCTAGAGCGAATGCTCTCCGAGATGGGTTCGGCCGCCTGGGGGCTATTCCCCGATGGCACGGATATAGATATCAAAGAGAGCAGCCGCGGCGATGCCTATAACGTGTACGATAAGCGTATTGAGCGGGCCAACTCCGAGATGAGCAAGGCTATACTTACCGTGACCATGACCACCGACGACGGATCCTCGCGCAGCCAGTCGGAGGTGCACCAGGACATGCTACAGCTTCTCATCGAGAAGGAGGCCGACCGCGTACGCGATACCATCAACAACAAGCTGCTGCCACGGCTGGTCGATTTTGGCTTCCCGATCGACCCCAATGTACACGCCTTCGAGTGGGATTACGCGCAAGACTATACCCCCGAACAGCAGCTGGCATTTGAGAACCTACTGCTCACGCACTTCGATATCGACGAGAAGTACTTCATCGATAAGTACAACGTGCCCATACGCGGCAGGCTTGCCCAAACACAGCTGGGTTTTTTCGGCCACGCCCCGCAGGGCAGCGGGGCATCCGACTGGTAGTTGATACCCTCTATGCCCCCACACATGTTTGCACGTCCAAATCAGATGAATCATTCCAGGCCTGGGACGATAGCATTATCGAAAAGGCCCTGCGCAACATCTACAACCGTAAGGTTAACGTTATAACCGATATTGAACCCAACCTCTTTGAGGCAACATGGAATACCCTTAACCTGGCCATCGAAAAGGGGTACGGGCAAATCGACTACAATAGCCCCGATATCGACTTCCTGTTCGAGCTGCGACAGAATGCCGGCGTATTTGCCGCATTCAAGGTGCACCGCCAGCAAAACGACCTGGCTTCCCGGATGCTCGACGATGGCGGAAGGCTAAAACCATTTGCCCAATGGAAAAAGGAGGTGCTGCCCATAGCCAGCCACTACAATACCAGCTGGCTGCAAACCGAATACTCAACGGCTATACTGCGCGCCCGTACAGCAGCAAAGTTCAGAAAGTTCGAACGCGATGCCGACCTGTTCCCCAACCTCAAGTGGCTGCCCAGCACCAGCATCGATAAACGGGAGGGACATATAGCCTTCTACGGCCTGGTGAAACCCCTCGACGACCCCTTCTGGAAGCTACACTACCCGGGCAACATATGGAACTGCAAGTGCGGCATTACCAACACCGACGACAAGCCCACCAGCTACACCCCCACCACCACCTACCAGCCTGCCCCAGGGCTCGACGTAAGCCCGGCTACCGGTAAGCTGTTCAATACCGATACGCACCCCTATAAAACCAAGGCCTACGTGGGGGCAGCCGAGGCGGTGGAAAAATACCTTATAACCATTGATAATGAATTACGCGAAAGAGCCTATAAAGCACTCAAAGATTGGCGTAATAGCATTCATCCATATAAGGGATTGAGGGTGGAATCCGATAGGCTTATTACCGGAAAACTAACCATCCTACGACGAAGTGTGGATGAAGTGAAAGAGCATAATGCCACCTGGAGGGATATCCTATACCTGCCCAAAATAGAACATAAAGTAAAGGATTGGGAATATTTGGGCTATGAACCAGTTAAGCATTCTAAAACTTTTGCAGAGTATATGCTATTCTATAAGGCAAAAATCGGAAGCAAAGAGAGATTAATAGAGGTATTAATACATAAACACTTTGGCGAGATATTGTATTGCATTGTACCCATGCATGAACGAGAACTCATAAATGGTATACCTTTAAAAAAATGAAGTTACCTGAAAACGTCTATTCCGGCGTAGAGGCCGGCGCGAATGACATCAGATAACTTCATACACAAATATACAACATTTTAAAAAAAGCCACCATGACCCCTGAAAATTTCTCAAAAAATTTGTTAAAAAAATCGGTAGAGCTGAAACAGTTTTTACAGGGTAAGCTACCCCGCTATGTTGGCAAAATGGCGGTTGACTTTTTTCAGGATAACTTCCGGCAGGGGGGCTGGCGCGATGGCGGGCTCAAGCGATGGCAGCCGCCTAAACGATTTAACGAGCGGGGTCATGCGGCTGCCCGGTATGGTCCACTGCTTAGCCGGCAAAACGAGCTGATGAACAGCATAGCTTACCGCATCGAGGGCAACAGCGTGGTGATTTACACCGATAAGCCCTATGCAAAAATACATAACG
>JBMFQE010000017.1:0-28452 GCA_049968755.1 Bacteroidales bacterium | reverse complement strand
CACAATTGGATTATCGGTGTCTTTTTCTTTTTGCTTGTTGCCAACTTACTTATCTGTACACCAATGGTTTATTAATAGCTCCATTTTTAGGATGTATTGTATACCAAAGGTGCATAATACCAAAAGTAGTATTTTTTTATAAATCATCAAAGGGCAATTTTATTGTTTTATTCATTGGGCCGATACTTGCTTGTATATCTACGGTTTTATAGTTTTTGTGGCCTAGGAGCTCCCGCGCGCGCCGGTTTGTATGCCGTGCAACTACTACCGCTGTTATGCAAAAAAAACGGCATAAAAGGCTGTCCCGCCAATGGGTCGTGGGCGGGTTGTTGCGTGGGGCAAAGGAAGCGGTGCTGTTTGAGCCACGCCGCAGGCGGGGCGAGTTGTGTCGCGCACGCAGAGACGCTACCGGGGTACCCAATCGGGTAGGGCTTTTGAGCCTTGATTTTTTGCTTCTTTTGCATCAAGGCAAAAGAAGAGGGATGCCTGTTGGCAGCAGCAGCGGGAAATTAGTTGCAGAAAAAAACTTTTTATTTGCCAGGATGAATCTTTTTATTCACCATCCTGTCAACTCAAAATATTTTTGACAATAGTACGGAACAATATCGAGTTAAGGTATCGATAAACTTACCCATCGAATAGGAATCTGATGCACATTAAAATATTGTTGAACAGCATGCTTATTGAGGGTAAAGCCAAGAAAGAAACCTCCGCCGCCCGATCCGCATAGTTTTGCATAAAACAAATCATGTTTTAGCCCCCATGTTAGGTGGGTTACAATGGATTCGGGAAAGAGGAATGGAAACAGCTGTAACTGCAATTGGCTAAGTTCTTTTACCTGTTCAATAAATTGTGGATCCACGTTTAGAAAGGTCGTAATGCAGCTGTTTACTCGTTCGGTAAGCTGTTGAATTTGCAGATTAAAATGGCTATCGTGTTTGAAATTGGTTAAAAACCTTAGGACATAGTCGCGGGTAGGCGCTTTTACTTGCGAATCTATCAAAAAGACATCAATGCGTGTTGAGAAGGGGCGATTGATTAACTGTACTGTCCCTTCGTGTGAAAAAAGCAGGGGTTTTTGGCACAGGCAAACCAGCGGGTCAATACCCGAACTATTTCCGTGCATAAACTTTTCCATAGTTGACAGCTCTGTTTTAGCCTGAGTAAGGTCTTTCTGGACAGTCCAGGCATAATGACGATAGATTTCGGCGGTAACGGCTCCCGAGCTTCCTACACCATACTGTACTGGGATATTGGATTTCAGGTACAAGCCTTTTTGCCAGTCGCTACTAAGCCTTTCTAAATCAATAAAATCGTACGACTGGGATAACAGATATGTAATAAAGGGGGCTAATCCATTGTTGGCGACATATCCAGTTGGCTGCTGCATTAGCTGACAGGAAAAATCGGTAAAGGGTATGGCTAAGGCCTGTGACCCAACCAGCACGGTATATTCTCCGAAAAGCAATATTTTGGCCGGTGTCATATTTTTAACCAATATTTTTAAAAAAGAGCTGCTCGGGACCGTTACCCAACCTATCGAACATGATCCTTACGGTTTGAGTCATACCAGGAATAATCTGGTTGCGAATAAACTCTTCGACTGCATCTTTATATTCATTTGCATATAATAGATGGATGTTGGGGCCGGCATCAAGTGTAAAACAAATGGGTATTCCAGTTGATTTACGGAATTCTCGTACTTTTTGTATAGCGTATAATGTAGCTGGTTCCATCAGTATGTACGAAGGTTTGGAAGTCATTAGCAGGGCATGGAGTTGCAAGGCCTCGTATTCAACAATCTCGACAAATCGTTCGCGGTCGTTGCATAGCAGACACAGCAGCAAGTCTTCGTGATGTATAGCGGCCTGACGATATCTGGCCAAATGAAAGGGATGATTATCCATCAATCGGTGTCCGGCAGAGCTGGATATGGCTTTAGGTTGCTCCGAAACAATGATAATGGCATCGACATAGTTCATGAATGCGGGGTGTACCCTTTTATTTACCGGGGTTGCATACTCGTCCGATGAATGGGGAACGTGGCTACTTCGTCCCCAGCTCACATAGCCTCCATATATCGATCGGGATGCACTACCCGACCCCAGCCGGGCTATGTAGGAAGCGCGCTCAAAAAAAGCGTATCCCATACCCTCTTGCAGTTGTTCCTCCACACTACACAGACACAGGGACAGTGAGCTCATAAACGCTGCTGACGAGGCTATACCAGCTGAATGTGGAAAACTGTTGCTGCTCCGAATATCCAGATGATACTGGCGCAAAAATGGCATTTCATGATTGGCTAAGTACTGCAGATAATGCTCTATCTTTTGCTGGAAAGCTTCATTGGCATGGCCTTCAAAACTAAACTGCACCAATGGTCCCTGATCCTGCTGCAGAGGACTAAAAATAACCTCTGTTGTAGAGGTAGCTTCCGATAGCGTCATACTCAGCGAAGCATTAGCAGGCAGCTGATGCCCGTTTTTGCCCCAGTATTTTATTAAGGCAATATTGGCTGGACTTTTCCATTTTACTTGAAAGGTATGCATCATATTATTATTTTTCAATATTTACATTTCTCTGGCAAAATACTTATAATAAAAATTCTTTCAGGGGATATACCGTTTGGTAACCCTTATGTTTGAAATACGCAACCGCCTCATTCTGTTGCATTTCAGACACAGCTAACCAGAAATCGCCTCCCCAGGCACCCAATGATTTGATTTGTCCTGGAAAATCGGCAAAGTATTTTGCCTTTACTGGCTGCTCGCCTATCTGTTGGCCAATAATAGCTTCGTGTTCCTCGATAATTTTGTTACATTCCTTAATATCTGTAGCCTTGACAAATATCCGTGTGAGTTGCGAGATGCGCTCTATGGCTTTATTGTCAAAGGTATTGATTTTTGTAATAGCGTCCTGCGTATGTTGTTTTTTTCCGCTGTAAATAAGTATCATTTGTTCGATAAATGGCGGATTAAAAACAATGGGTTCAAGGGTTGGTATTTGGTTGTGCATAGCGTACAATATTGGGGTATTGGTTTGTACGGCAGCTATGTCGTACCCCGAGCCCTTAAAAAGTTTAAAATACACACGAAAGGGGTCAACCCTGGCCCAACGACACAAATTTACCAGCAGCGTAGCACTACTTCCCAGTCCCCAGTGGATATTGAAATTGCAAAAATGTGTGGCTACATAAGAAAATCCGTCGATGAGGAAAAGCGGATTTTCTCCGCGTATAGCCTGTAGCAGGTTTAGCACAAAGGTCGATTTTTCTGTGTCGGTGGTCGCTTGTAGAGCAAATTCGGGCAGTTGCCATTGGGCCTCGAACCACAACCCGTTGATATCGTATGCCTTCCAGTAGAGATGGGAGTGCAGTTCTCGTTTTTTCGCAATCTGAGTTTCCTGAAAACGATTCAGAGGGATTGCCAGTCCCAGAGCACCAAACATAATGGCATATTCACCGGTGAGTAGCAGTTTACCATTGGATCGAAAAACAGGGTTAGTCATGGCCTTGCTTTTTAATGCGTCTTTCATTTAAAAAGTCGGCTACGGCTTTATAGCTTACCTCGTGTGTAGCGAAATGCTTCAAGGCTTCTTCATATTCTTGGCTCGAGGCTTGCAGGTGTTGAAGGATCTTATTGAGGTGCATCTTCATGTGTCCTTTTTGAATGCCTGTTGTCACCAGAGCTCTGATAGCAGCAAAATGGTTGGCCATGCCCATGGCAACAGCAATCTGCATGAGTTCTTCGGCCGATGGGTTTCCGAGTATCTCGAGGGCAAGGGCAGCCATGGGATGTGCACGCGTGAGCCCCCCCACCGTTCCTACTGCCATGGGCACCGACAGGCTAAAACGAAAAAAGCCGTTTTCGATCACACATTGGGAGAGAGAAGAATATTGTCCGTTGCGTGCTGCGTAGGCATGTCCACATGCTTCAACTGCCCTAAAATCGTTGCCAGTAGCTAGCACTACCGCATCAATGCCGTTATATATCCCCTTATTGTGGGTAACGGCCCGATAGGGATCGACATTAGCTATGGCTACTGCCTTTATAAATTTGTCGCTAAATTTATCAGCGCCTAGCCCACCCGATACTGGTTCCAATTCCTCAATACGACATTCGACCTTACATTCGACCCGGCATTGGGGGGTATAGTTCGATAGAATAGCCATATTCACCTCGCATTGGGCCAGCTCGTGCTCGAAATGCGCAGCGATAAACGAAGTAAGTTCTTTTGCCATAGCCTCAAGGCAAGAGTTAATGTAATTGGCCCCCATGGCATCGGCGGTATTGAAATATACATGAATTCGATGGTAATTCGGAATCAGGTATGAAAGGTCGTTATATTCCATGCCAGTGATACCTCCTCCGCGTTTTTTCATATTTTCGCTAAGGTATTCGCTAATTTTCAGCAGCTGTAGTTGAAGGTTTTGCCATAACGGTTCTATCTGTGCGGCCTTTCCTGCCCAGAAGAAGTGAATCTGTCCCACCTTGGTGGTACTTATTACCTGGGTATGAAAGCCGCCCAGTCGCGCCCAGAACTTTGCTGCATAAGAGGCAGCTGCCACCACCGAGCTTTCCTCAATTACCATGGGTACCCAATAATGCCGGCCATTGACATACACATTGGGTACTATACCTAAAGGCAAATAATAGTTGGCCACGGTATTTTCAGCAACACTATCGAGTGCAGCCTGATATTGCTGGGTTATATCAAATGCCGCAATCAGCTCTTGCTGTTTGGGGGTAAGTACGTGCTGTTCAATGAGATATTTGCGTCGGTCAAATTTTGATAATTTGGAAAAACCTTCAATCATGGGCTATACGTATTTGCTAATTACGAGCTTAAGAATTTCTGAAGTTCCTTCGCCAATTTGCAGTATGCGCTGGTCGCGATAGAAGCGTTCTATGTCTGACGATTTGATAAGTCCATAGCCTCCATGTATTTGCAGGGCCTGGTCGGCTATTTCCTTGGCTATTTCGGAGGTATATAGCTTGATAATTGCTGCTTCGCGTCCGAAGGGTAATCCCTGATCCTTGAGCCAGCAGGCATGATATAGCGTATTGCGGGCAAGTTCTATTTTAACCTGCATTTCGGCTAGCTTAAAGCTAATATTTTGAAAGTTGATGAGTGTTTTGCCAAACTGCACCCTTTTTTTAGCGTACTTAGCGGCCATTTCGTAGGCACCCTGTGCCAGTCCCAGTCCCATTGCTGCAATGGAAAGCCGTCCTGAATCGAGCGTCTCGAGCATAATTCGCAATCCCTGTCCTTCCTGTCCCAGTAGGTGATCAGCGGGTACTTTGCAATTGTTGAAATATACCCGTCCTGTATCGGCGGCACGCCACATCATCTTATTCAGGATGGGTTCCTTACGATAACCAGGTAGATGGCTTTCAACCAGCAGGGTCGAGTACATTTTTTTACCCGCCTGTTCGCCAGTGCAAGCCAGCAGGGTCATACCAGCTGCCAGTGATGAGGCAGAGTTGGTAATAAAAATTTTTTCTCCGTTGATTACCCAGCCATCGGATGTTTTTTCGGCACGGGTAGCGATGTTTTTAGCATCGGAACCTGCATTAGGCTCTGTAAGTCCAAAGGCCCAAAGTTTAGTGCCATCGACCAGCTGTGGCAGATAACGTTTTTTTTGTTCGGGGGTGCCGTATTGATTAATGGGACCCAGCCCGAGCGAATTATGGGCAGCGACAGTAACAGCCTGTGAGCCATCGATACGTGCCAGCTCTTCAACCGCAATAATATACGAAAGCGTATCGAGATTCCTGCCCCCATATTCTTCGGGAATACATATGCCAAATAATCCCATTTCCCCCATTCGGCGGGTCAGATGTTCTGAAAAAATGGCTTTCTCATCAAGCTCCGCAGCAAGTGGGTAAATTTCGGTTTCAGCAAAATGACGAATCTGCTCACGAAGCGCATGGTGTTGTTCTTTCAACAAGGGATGATGTATCGTTTGCATATTTATAAATTTTAGTTTGTACTTACGATAAACATTATTTGATTGACTTTAACGGTTTCGCCTGGTTGTATAAATATTTTTTCGATTGTTCCGTCGCTAAACGCGGTTAGCTTATTTTCGGTTTTCATCGATTCAATAATGGCCAGCACATCGCCCTGCTGAATCTTTTGTCCCTCCGCAATGAATATTTTCGAAACTTTTCCCGGGATGGGAGCTACTATACGATTGGTATCCGGATTTGTAGGAATCGGGACGTCTGGCTTGAACCAACGATGTTCTTTTGTGTTTAAAAAACGGTATAAAATTGTGGCTTCAGCTCTTTTCCCCTCTGTTTCGAGGAAAATTCGACCCGATGGGTCAATAGCATAGTACACCTCAAAGGACTTCAAGTCAGATGCCCGACGTCCATCAACAATATCGATTCTAAAAAAATGAGGATTAACCGATTGGGAAAAATGAGCCTCGTATGAGCCTTCTTTGCTATTCATCTTTAATATTTTGCGATGAAAGTCATATTGATACAGGATTGAAAGTTCTTTGTTGTGCACGCTTATATTGAGGTTAGGGAACAATCGCCATCGACCAAGGTATTGGGCCAATGAAGATGATGGATTGGTAATTAGAAACTCGTTATGCACAAAGGCACAGGTTGTCAGAACAGCTGTGAAGGTATCGTCGAGCGTAAAATCTTGCTTTAAAGCGGATAACAGTTGCAACAAGTGTTTTTCGAGAAATGTGGTGTATATAGCATTTTGTTGGAAATCTGGATATTTGAACAATACTCGTAGCAAGGGGAGGTTGGTGAGTGCTCCCAGGATTATGGTTTGATCGAGCGTTTCACTCATACGTTGCAGAGCCTGAGTTCTGTCGGTGGCTTTTACGACTATCTTAGCTAGCAACGAATCAAAGTTTGGGTTAATTTCCTGACCATTTTTAACATCGGCTTCCAGTCTTATATACGATTGCTGGGGCATATGAAACAGCTGTATTTCACCGCCCGATGGCAGGAATCCGTTTACTGGGTCTTCGGCGCATATACGGCATTCGATGGCATGCCCCTGCAGTTGAATGTCGTCTTGCTGCCAGGGCAACTTTACGCCCTGTGCAGAGCGAATCTGGTATTCCACAATATCAATTCCCGTAACGAGCTCGGTAACAGGATGTTCCACTTGAATGCGGGTATTTACTTCGAGAAAGTAGTATTCTCCCGAGGGGAGTACAATGAATTCCACTGTACCCACATTATCATAGCCTGCCTTCTGAGCCAATTTTACGGCATCGGACAGTATTTTTTCCCGTACCGAAGGATGAACGGATACGCAGGGGGCTTCTTCCACAATTTTCTGGTACCTTCGCTGAATACTACATTCCCGGTCAAACAGATGCACCACGTTGCCCCATTTGTCGGCCACAATTTGTACCTCTACATGGCGCACCTGCTCGAAATAAGGGGTAACAAACAGCTGTGCATTACCAAAGTACGATTGGGCTTCGAAAGCCGCAGTTTCCAGTTGCCGTTCAAGCTCTTCATTGCTGCGGACGATTTTCATACCACGCCCTCCTCCCCCACTGGCAGCCTTGATAAGCAAGGGGAAAGGCATTGCCTTACATTGCAATATCAGATCCCCGACTTCACCGGTTAAAGTAGGGATGGTGGGTATGCCCAGCGACGTTGCTATTCGAGTTGCCTCAACCTTATTTGACAGCAATACCATTGTTTCGGGTGAAGGCCCTATCCATACCAGGCCTGCTTCGATACAGCGACGAGCAAATTCGGGACTCTCCGACAGAAAACCATATCCAGGATGAATAGCATCGCAACCCCACTCTCTGGCAAGGGCAAGTATTCGTTCGATATTCAGAAAAGTGTCCGAAAGTGCATCCCCGTCCAGGAAAACCGCTTCATCAGCTTCTTTGATGTATTGTAAATCGTTGTCACCTTCCATCCATAGCGCCACCGTGTGTATACCCATGTTTCGGGCTGTACGGTTGATCCGTCTCGCAATCTCTCCCCTATTAGCAATTAATAACTTTTGTATCAAACGCATATTTTGTTTGTAACTTTAATATAACATTGTTATGCATGTTTTGTTGCATGGCTAATCGCCGTGGTATAATGGAAGTCACTAAAAAATAAAATTGACTTAGCAATTCGGCTGAGAAAAAATTTTTTGCATAGAAACTCAAGTATATCCCGTTTTTACAACAAACATTGAATGAAGCTTGTTTATAGGAAAAGGCTTTTCTATGAATATTTTCAAACTTCTATATATTACGCTGGGCACAATATCGCTGGGGATAGCCATGCTGGGTTTTATTATACCAGGATTTCCGGGTACACCCTTTCTTTTGCTTACGGCTGCCCTGTACATGCGAGGATCAAAGCGGATGCACAATTGGCTTATGGCCAACAAATACCTGGGTCCCTACATTCGAAATTTTCAACGTAACCGTAGCGTACCCCTGCACATTAAAATTTATGCAACAGCACTCATGTGGGTCATGGTTTTTATTTCATGCTACTTCTTCCTCGATCATCCAATGGTTGAAATTGCAATCATTGCGTCTGCTGCGCTGGGTTCTATTGTACTCCTGTTTTTTGTAAAAACCAGCCGTGGACGACCAGTATAAATTTATACGCTTACAATTTAATGGATTGACAAATTAGCAGAACCTCGAGGCCCCATTTGCTGATTCATGTCTGAATTTTTATTCAGGATATGGGTAGTTCGTAAAAAGTTCGTATTTTGGCAAAAAAATAATGGCTAACGTCAGCATGCAGCAAAAGGGGAAATATACAGCGAATTTACAGTGTCGTCGCTACAGCCATTATGCTAAAAAAAAAGAGGGGTGGAAACGCTGGTTAATGAGTTGGCTGATAGTGTTTGTATTTTTGGGTTCAAACTTCAATGGTTTTGCGCAGAAGACTATTACTTTTCCGGCCAAGGATGGACTTTTAGTAACAGCCGACCTTTATGAAGCCGGGACTTCCTTACCTTACCTGCTTTTGTTTCATAAGTCAGGATCGAGCCGGGGCGAATTTCGTGAAACGGCACCCCGATTGATGAAACTCGGATATAATTGCCTGGCCGTTGATTTAAGGGCTGGTAATGAAATTAATTTTGTGGTAAATCAAACTGCTCTCAGGGCAAGAGAGCAAAATTTGCCCGCTACTTATCTTGATGCCGTTCCCGACATGCAGGCAGCGATTGAGTATGCTGCCAACATTAGCCGAAAGCCGATAGTGGTACTGGGTAGTTCGTATTCTGCCTCCCTTGCGCTGGTTTTGGCAACTAAAAATCCTCAAATCTTGGCTGTAGTTGCATTTAGCCCCGGTGAGTATTTTGAACCCAACCTGAATGTTCGCGATACATTGTCTTATCTCACAATTCCTTTGTGGATAGGGGGTACCAAAGACGAGCTGCCTTACCTTACAAAATTAACTGCTAAAATCAATCCTCGTTACGTAACGCTATTCACCCCCATTCACCATGCCGGGAAACATGGTGCCTTGGCGTTGTGGCCAGATAATCCTTCGAAGGATGAATATTGGCTCTCTTTATTGCTATTTTTCAATCAAATAAAAGAATAACATGCCGGTTAAGTTTCTTGTGGTCCGATTTAGTTCGATAGGCGATATAGTGCTTACCACACCGGTGATACGTGGCCTGAAGACGCAAGTCGATGATGCGCAGGTGCATTTTGTTACAAAGAAAGCCTTTCTTCCGGTGGTGGCCAATAATCCCTTTATCGACAAGATTCATCTTTTCGACAACGACCTGGATGCCCTGATTAATGAACTTCGAAACGAAGATTGCGATTATATCATTGACCTGCATCACAACCTGCGTAGCTTTTTGCTAAAACGTCGGATGGGTCTGTATGCTTTTTCGTTCAATAAAATAAACCTGCAAAAATGGTTACGGGTGGTTCTAAAAATCGATATTCTTCCACGCAAGCATATTGTCGACCGCTATTTGGATACATGCTACTTTTTTGACGTGGTGAATGATGGGAAAGGACTCGATTTTTTTATTGATCCTTCCAATGAGGTGGATCTATTGCAGCTTCCCGAGGTGTTTCAAAAGGGTTATGTAGCCTTAGTCATAGGAGCCCAGCATGGCACCAAGCAAATGCCCAACGACAAATTGGGGAAGCTATGTGCACACTTGCGCTATCCGATCATAATTCTTGGAGGTAACGATTCGATAGAAAAGGCTCAGGAAATTATACAATATGCCCACCAGTATGCAGGGATAAAAGACATCAAGCCTATTATTTTTGATGCATGTGGTAAATATAACCTGCAACAATCGGCTTCGCTGGTACGGCAAGCCGGAGTGGTTATTACCCACGATACTGGCCTGATGCATATCGCCGCAGCATTTCAGAAAACTATTATTTCGCTATGGGGCAATACCATTCCCGAATTTGGGATGTATCCTTACGTTCCGTCCCACAAGAGCTATATTTTTGAGACTAAAGGGCTGTGGTGTCGTCCGTGCTCAAAGATAGGGTATAAAAAATGTCCGCTGGGGCATTTTAAGTGCATGCAAAACATTGATGTGATGGCTGTGGCCCAAAAGTGCAATGAACTAATGTCTCATACACCATAGTTACGCAATTCGAAATTTTTACCCAGGTACACTTTTCGTACCACCTCATCTTCGGCCAATTCGGTAGCTGTACCCGAACGCAGGATTTCACCTTCGTAGAGCAAATAAGCTCTATCGGTTATCGAGAGGGTTTCGTGTACATTGTGGTCGGTGATGAGTACACCAATGTTTTTTTCTTTTAAACGTTTGACTATGGTTTGAATATCCTCTACCGCAATAGGGTCAACCCCTGCAAAGGGTTCGTCGAGGAGAATAAAACTGGGATTGATAGCCAGTGCCCGGGCTATTTCGGTACGACGTCGCTCGCCTCCCGAAAGCTGGATACCCAGACTTTTACGTACCTTTTGCAGCCCAAATTCTTCGATTAGAGATTCTATACGCTCTTCCTGCTCTTTTTCCGGTAAATTTTTCATTTCAAGTACCGCCCGGATGTTATCCTCTACCGTCAAATGTCTGAATACAGAGGCTTCCTGGGCCAGATAACCAATGCCCATTTGCGCCCGCCGATACATGGGCTCGTGTGTGATATCCTTATCGTCAAGGAATACCCGCCCCTGGTTGGGGACAATCAGCCCTACTATCATGTAAAATGAAGTTGTTTTACCGGCACCATTGGGTCCCAATAAACCCACAATCTCACCACGCTCGACCTGAAACGAAACCCCCCTTACTACCGTACGGCTCTTATATTTTTTTACCAGATTTTCGGTTCGTAATATCATTTTTAAAGTATTTCATTAAATTTTTTTTCTCGTTTACGTTGTACCGCTGTTGAAATGAGTATGCTTACCCAGTAAAGCAAAATTAAGGGCAGCGATACAAGAATCTGGCTGATAACATCGGGTGGTGTGATGATAGCTGCAACGATAAAAATAACCACCGTAGCATGTCGCCAGTATTTTTTCATAAATTGTGGCGTAAGAATACCTACCGCAGATAGGAAATATACCAGTATGGGCAGCTCGAAAACCAACCCACAGGCTAGCACTACCATGGTAATGTTAGAAATATAGGAAATAAAGTTGATGCTATTTTTTACCGACTCGCTTACGGAGTAACTGGTCAGAAAATCGATGGAAAATGGCAGCAGGATAAAATATCCAAAAAGCACACCTGCAAAAAATAATAACGAGCTGTAAAACACAACGCCCCGGGCATAACGTCGTTCATTTGGGAGTAAAGCCGGCGAAATAAAATTCCAAAACTGATAAAGAACATAAGGAAATGCCATAATTAGCCCTGCAATAAGCGATACCCAGATGTGCATATTAAATTGTCCGCCCATGGTAATATTTTGCAATTCGGCCGGATGTTGATTGATGCAGAGCCCTTCAGAACCGATACGACTCCCCACCTCGCACAGAAGTCGGTTGGTAATAAAATGGGGTTCTCTGGGTGAAAGAATGACCTCGTCGAAAATGAAATGCTTTTGCCAGAAAGCAAAAGTAGCGGCAATGGCAATAGCAATCACCGAACGAATGATTACCCATCGTAGTTCCTCAAGGTGCTCGAGGAAAGTCATTTCCTCTTTTGCTGCTTTAGTCATTTTTTAGGGTTAGGTTTTTAACCTTTGTTTTGCTTTGCCCAGCTATCCTTAAGAGTTACCGTACGATTGAAAATTTTGCGCTCGGATGTAGAGTCCTTGTCCACACAGAAATATCCTAACCGTTCGAACTGAAACTTTTCTTCGAGTTGCGCCTTTTGCAAAGAAGGTTCGGCGTAACCTTCTACAACCACCAGCGAGTTGGGATTAAGATAGTCGAGGAATGACTTGCCTTCCTCAACATTGTCGGGCTCGGCTACGGTAAATAGTCGATCGTAAAGCCGGGCTTCGATTGTTAGGGCATGAGGTACCGACACCCAATGGATGGTACCCTTCACTTTTCGTCCGTCGGGGGTGTTACCGCCACGGGTTTCAGGATCATACGTACAATGAACCGCAACAATATTCCCCTGTGCATCTTTTTCCACATG
Source organism: Bacteroidales bacterium (assembly GCA_049968755.1). GTDB lineage: Bacteria > Bacteroidota > Bacteroidia > Bacteroidales > DTGW01 > JAKPGM01. Next base: position 15,891 of record JBMFQE010000017.1, on the reverse strand, counting down.
GGTACAACGAACGATATAGGCATAGCGAAGTCTTACCTCCTGGCCAGGGGAGAGCCGAAAGTAATTTTTGGGAGGATTTTCCATAAAATCTGTTCGTTCGATATATAGTTCTTTGGAGAAAGGAACCATGCGGGTACCCTGACCGAGGTCCTCAGGGTTATTTATGGCTTCCAGCTCTTCGGTTTGTCCTTCGGGATAGTTGTCGATAATCAGCTTGATGGGGTCGAGAACGCACATGACGCGTGGGGCACGTTTATTCAAATCCTCTCGTATGCAATATTCGAGCAATGCCACATCAATGAGATTATCACGCCGGGCTACTCCCACTTTTTCGGCAAACATACGTATCGATTCGGGTGTATAACCACGTCGACGCAGACCACAAATGGTAGGCATACGCGGATCGTCCCAGCCACTAACGTATTTTCCCTCTACCAGCTCCAGAAGCTTACGTTTGCTCATAACCGTATAGCTGAGATTGAGCCGCGCAAACTCATATTGACGGGGACGGTAACCATTGGGGTCGTCGAGTATTTGATCGAGAAACCAGTCATACAACGGACGATGCACTTCAAATTCAAGCGTGCATATAGAATGGGTAATACCCTCGATGTAGTCGCTCTGCCCATGGGCAAAGTCGTACATGGGATAAATACACCATTTGTTACCGGTACGGTGATGTGGGGCATGAATAATTCTGTACATTACCGGGTCGCGCATGTGCATGTTTGGCGAGGCCAGGTCAATTTTTGCTCTTAGCGTTCGCGAACCATCCGGAAATTCTCCCTGTTTCATCCGTTTGAACAGATCGAGGTTCTCCTCCACCGTTCTATTGCGATAAGGACTTGGGGTAGCCGGAACCGTTGGCGTTCCTCGCATAGCACTTACCTCTTCGGCTGACAAATCACAAACATAAGCCTTGCCTTTTTTAATGAGCAGCTTTGCCCATTCGTATAGCTGATCGAAATAGTCGGAGGCATAGTATTCTCCATCCCATTGAAAGCCCAGCCACTTGATATCTTCTTTGATGGCTTCGACGTATTCAACATCCTCCTTCACGGGGTTGGTATCATCGAAACGTAGATTACACTTTCCATTAAATTTTTGGGCCAAACCAAAGTTGAGACAAATGGATTTAGCATGTCCTATATGCAGGTATCCATTAGGTTCGGGCGGAAATCGGGTATGTACCCTCCCTCCGTTTTTACCCTGTGCAATATCTTCACGAATGATATCTTCAAGAAAATTGGACGATTCACTGATAGTGGCACCCATTGCTTCATTCAATTCCCGTTCTGCCATAGTTGTTTTTTTTGAAAAAGCAAAGATAAAAAGGAAAAGGAAATTAGCGGTCAAATTTCAACCGCATCCCCCTGACGTTTTCGTTGAAAGTTCCATGATGGTACGCCAGTCGTCCATTCACAAAGGTGTGGGTAATGGTTGCCGAGAAGGTTTGATTTTCAAAAGGCGACCAGCCACATTTATAGAAAATATTATTACGATTAACCGTCCAGGGGCGGTTGGGGTCAACCAGTACAAGGTCGGCGTAATATCCCTTACGAATGTACCCTCGGCGGTGAATACGGAAAATTTCGGCGGGGGCATGGCACATTTTATAAACCAGTTGCTCAAGGGTAAGCTTACCCTTTTTCACAAACTCGAGCATGGCGGGCAAGGCGTGCTGTACCAGCGGGCCTCCCGACGGAGCCTGCAGGTAATGGTTGTTTTTTTCTACCAGCGTATGGGGAGCATGGTCGGTGGCTACTACATCAATACGTCCATCGAGCAAAGCTTTCCAGAGCGCATCTCTGTCTTCTTCGAATTTAACAGCAGGATTCCATTTGATGAAATTTCCCAATTGTTCGTAGTCGCGGTCGGTAAACCACAGATGATGAATGCACACTTCGGCGGTAATTTGTTTTTCCGACAAGGGGGTACTGGCCGAAAATAGCTCAGTTTCTTTGGCAGTAGAAAGATGCAGAATGTGTAAGCGGGTGTTGAACCGGGTGGCCATGGCAACTGCTTTAGAGGAAGATGCATAGCATGCTTCAACACTGCGAATCAGGGGATGATATTTGACCGTTAGTTCGTTGCCCAGCAAAGTAGTGTATTTCGAAAGGTTTTCGCGGATAATGGACTCTTCCTCACAGTGAGTAGCCACCAGCACGGGCGATTCCTTAAAAATACCCTCGAGCGTTTTAACGTCATCCACCAGCATGTTGCCCGTAGAGGAACCCATAAAAACTTTTATCCCACACACCCTTTTGGGGTCGGTTTTGAGTATTTCGCTTAGATTATCGTTCGTTGCTCCTAAATAAAAGGAAAAATTAGCCAGTGAATCCCGCTCTGCCATCTCAAATTTCTGTTCCAGAAGTTCTTGCGTGGTGGTCTGCGGAATGGTGTTGGGCATTTCCATGTAAGAGGTAATACCTCCGGCAACAGCAGCTTTTGACTCGGAAAAGATATCCCCCTTGTGCATCAAGCCGGGCTGCCGGAAATGTACCTGATCGTCTATAACCCCCGGCATAAGTATTTTGTCCTCGGCGTTAACAATTTCAGAAAAATCTGTATCGCAAAAATGTTGGTTTTCGCGGAAGATGTCGGCAATTTCTTCATTTGCTATGATCACGCTGCCCCGAAATGTCTCATTTTCATTAACAATTAATGCATCCTTGATTAGTATTTTGTTCATGTTAGTTTTTTTAGGAATTCAACTGAGGATATTGCTTAAAAAAACTTTCCAGCTTCATTTTAAGCACGCCAAAAAAAGCTTCGTTGAAAATACCACCACTCATTTTCGACTGTCCCTGTTTGCGATCGGTGAAGATAATAGGTACCTCAACGATTCGGGCATTCATTTTCCAGGCCAGAAATTTCATTTCAATCTGAAAAGCATAACCCTTGAAACGAATTTTATCGAAGTTGATGTTTTCCAGTACGCGACGGCGATAACATTTAAATCCGGCGGTAGTATCGTGGATATCCATACCTGTAACTATGCGCACGTACACCGAGGCGAAGTACGACATGATAACGCGACCGATAGGCCAATTAACTACATTCACCCCCGTTTTATAACGTGAGCCAATAGCCAGGTCGGCTCCTTCCTCCGCACAGGCTCGATACAAATGCACCAGGTCCTCGGGATTGTGCGAAAAATCAGCATCCATCTCAAAAATGTACTGATAACCATGCTCGAGTGCCCATTTAAATCCAGCAATATAAGCCGTGCCTAAACCAAGTTTGCCCGGACGTGATAGTAAATACAGGCGATCGGGAAATTTTTCCTGCAACTGCTTTACAATAAGCGCAGTACCATCGGGCGAATTATCATCGACAATGAGCAAATCGAAAGACACAGGCAACGAAAATACCTTGTGTATCATGGGTCCAATATTATCCTTTTCGTTGTAGGTTGGAATGATGACCAGTGATTCGCTCATTGCAAATAAAATTTAATTCTTACGCTGAAGGCAATATTACGGAATAATTATGTGAAAGGCAAACTACCTAAATATTTTTAACGAAATGTATTTATTACCCAATGCTTTGTATCTTTTGGGCAATGTACAAAAAAATATTTTAACCTGCTGGGCTTGACTCTAATAAGGGGCAACTACGGCCACAAATCCTCCGTGGGGTTTAATCTTTAGCTCTATATTGGGCTGACGTGTGTTGAACTGATAATAGGACCGGTGGTCCTGACCATCGGTAATCACGCTGACTTCTGTTGCCCTGGGATCAAGATCTTTCAGATTGACAAATACGGATTGTTCTTTGTTTTGGGCATTGATACCAGCTATATACCATTTGCCATTACCTTTTCGAGCCAAAATAGCGTATTTGCCAGGATATCCATCAATAAATTTAATATCGTCCCAAACTTCGGGGATCGAGGACATAAATTGCTGGACATATGCTGGCTGTGCAGCCATACCCCGAGGTATCTCGGCAAAATGTTGAATACCCGATTGAAAAAGTATCGATAAAGCCAGTTCAAAGGCATTGGATGTTTGCCTACGAATATTGGGTACTTCCGAGAAAGCCACTGGTGTAAAGTCCATTGGTCCTATAGCATTACGGGTAAAGGGAAGGACCGTACAATGTACGGGCTGTTGGTCGGCATTGTGCTGCTCGAAGGTAACAAATTCAAAACCTTTAACTGCTTCCATGGTCATAAGATTGGGGAAGGTACGGTTCCAGCCGCGGGTAATTGTGGCTCCATGAAAATTTACCAGCAGTTTGTAGGATAACGCATCCTTCAGTATTTCATGGTAGTAGGCCATCATCGATTGGCCGTCGCCCCCAAAAAAATCGATTTTTACGCCTGCTACGCCCATTTTGCTTATTTTCTCAAATTCTCTGCGGCGCGTTTGAGGATCGTACATAAGGTCACGAGGGGTAAGCGGCGCCGTATTCCATTGGCCAGCCGAATTGTACCACAGCAGTATGCCTACCTTTTTTTGCCGGGCGTAATCCACGAGCTGCTGAATTTTTTCGTAACCTATTTGTTTGTCCCAGTAAGCATCGATAAGGCAATAGCGCCAGTGCATACGGGCTGCATAGTCGATAAATTCCTTTTGTACCGGGAAAATAGTGGAGTCGTCCTTAAGCAAAACCCACGACCAGGCAGCCTGACCGGGTTTTACAAACGACACATCGCTGGTTATAGCAGGGTCGGCCAGGTCGGTTACCAGCGTTGATTCTACGATAGTACCCAATGTTGACCCTACAATAATTAGCCGCCATGGACTAAACAAGGGCCGGCTGGAGGTAGGATACACAGGGGCCTGATCATTGGTAGTTTCAAGGGGTTGAGGAAATGCTATAAAATATTCTCCATCGGGCGATAAGGCCGATAGCCTTGAACCACAATAATTCTCTCTCACATTGGTTTCGGTAATCAGCAGCCAGTGCTGGTTGGCATAGAACAGCGCCGGAAAAGACCATCCAGCTTGCTGTGGAGCTGGAGTACCTACCGGTATGTCGATGTAATAGTTTTCTTCGTACGATGGCTGTGTGGAGTTCCAGCCCGTTCGCGCATCGGCATGGGGGTGTAGCCAGGCTCTGGCGTCGGATGGTAAATGAAAAGACGTATGCTCTTTTTCAATCCGGACGGTGTCGTTGGTCGATGCCGGCAAATAGTAACGGTAGGCTACACCATCGTTCGAAACCCTGAAAATCACCTGTAAATGCTGGTTGTGTCGGTTTGCAACCTCAACCATCTGCTCATATCCCCGATAGCTACAATTTTTTCTTTTGCCCGTAAGCATCGAATATTGGTCACTTACCCGCTTACTTTCTCCTATACGCACCATGGTGAGAGAGTCGGAAAAATCGGTGCTGGTTAGCCTGAGTCCCAGTTGCGATGGCTTGATAATCAACTGATTATTTGCTGTCACGCTATAGGTTAATGATCCATTTTGCGATAAACCCACCTTTACACGAATATTGCCATCAGGACTAATTATTTCAACCGGTTGGGATAAAAGTAAAACGCTATTCATAAAGAACAGTATTGCAATAACATAAGGGGCTGTTCGGTTGCTCATAGCAATTAATTTTGCAGTGAAACAATATATTGCTCAAATTGACTTCATTTCAATAACCTGATGTAATATACGCCCCCAGCAAGGGAACCGAGATGAGGGACAAATTTTACCGTATAGGTAGTGGTCTTAGATTCGCGAATCGACGATGGTATTTCGAGATCAATGGTAAAGAAACTATCTCCCCTATCGCCGTTAAGATGGATAGTACCAATTTTAATCTTGTTGAGCCAAACATCAAAGGTACGATGACTGTCGAGTCCGTAAAAAGTAAGGGAAAGATATTTTGCCTGTTTAGCCATATCGGAAAGATCGTATGAAAACCAACCATAGGCATGACGCCAGAAGCGATTTTGATTAATGCCCCACTCGGTATTTTCGCCCTTAAAATTATGTCCAACCTCCGATTGTTGTTCGCCCGGGGCTACCTCGTCAATGGTTCGCTGCTGTAGAGTAATTTGTTCCTTCTCCCTTTCTTTTATTTCTTGCTGTCGTTGTAAAAATTGTGTTTGTGTCAGCAGCGGAAAATAAATTGTGTACCGTGTGGCCTGAAGCTCAAAAAAGGGGCGAAGGATGACGTCGGTTTTCTCATTATTTTTTGTATGCATGGGCAATGCAAAAATTAATTTCTGAGGATCAAGGATTTTCACTTTTTTGATCCAATCATTATCGTCGGCATCAATATAGGGCTGATTGTCGATGGGGTAAAGGGGACCTGAGGCTACGTGGGCCATTCGCGAGTCATCGGCCCACAGACCCACCTGATTGGCAGTGTCGCAGGCAGCTGCCAGCACAATGGGACCATACAACAACGAAACCCACGGCGACCCATCGGGTAAATATTCGTAAGCGAGCTTCATGGGCAGATCTACCTGCACGACATCTTTATCCTTCCATATGCGACGGATATCGGCATAGCCAGCTGTTGTCGGAATTCTCATGGGCTCATCCTGGTTTATCCTCACCATCAGAAAATTTTCATTTATCCACCAGGGTTTGCGGATGCGAACCGTCAGGCCCACGGAAGTAGGGGTAAATATTTGAAGACGTGTAGAACTCTCGTAAGGAAAAGTAGTTTGCTGAACAACTTCGATTTGTTTTTGAGTCCAAGTAAGGCGGGAGGGTATAAACAGATTTACCCATAGCATATCGGAACTTTTGCTATAAATCATTTCGCCATATTTGGAATGATTTTCCATGCCTGTCCCCACACAGCACCAGAATGAGTTGTTGACCGTTGAATATACCCTGTAATGGCAGGGATGCATAGGTGTAAAATAAACGAAGCCCCCGCTATCGCGATGGATGGATGACAGAATATGATTAAATAGTGTGCGTTCGTAGTAATCGAGATACTTGTTTTCACCTGAGGATAGGAACAATAGCCGGGTGAGTTTAAGCATGTTATAGCTGTTGCAAGTTTCGGGTCCCTGGTTCGATTCAATCATAGCACTAAAATTGTTGGACGGATTAAAATGTTCGCGGACGCCGTGTCCTCCAATTGAAACGGTGTATTTACTCACCACCAGATCCCAGAAATACTGGGCAGCCCTATCCCAGGCAGGATCGCGAGTAGCATCGGCTACACATTTATAGCCAATAACCTTAGGAATTTGGGTATTGGCATGAAGACCAGCCAGCGAATCCTTACCCTCGACAAGAGGCTGCAGAATAGCCCGGTGCGAAAAACGGCGTGCCAGCGCAAAATAACGGCTATCCCCGGTAATCTGCCCCACCTGCACAAATACTTCGTTAAGTCCGCCATGTTCGGTAGCCAGTATCTGCTGTACCTGTTCGTCGGTAAGCGACTGGGTAAGCTCTTCAAACCAGTTCGTAAGTTTTACCAGTATCTCCAGGGCCTGAGTTTGATGGGCATACAGGTACGCATCGCGCAAGCCAGCTAAGGTTTTGTGCAGATTGTACAGGGGTACCCAACGATTGCCAAGCGAAAAGCTCCCAGCATCAATTTTACCCTGGCGTATATCGTTCCACAGGGTCCTACCATCGGGTATGCCTCCTACATATCCATCGCCATTTTTACGCTGGCAGCTATCGAGCCACGAAAGCATGTACTGTATCCTGCTGAGTAATGCCGGTTGTTGGGTAGAAGCATACATCATCGAAAGGGCCGACAGGTAATGTCCTGCTGTATGCCCATCGAGCCCCATGCTCTCCCAGTTGGGATAGTAGGGTTTAAGCGGCGCTATTCCAGCCTCTTTAAGGAATGGTGCCAGCAACCGGTCGGGGTCAAGTGCCAGCAAATACTTTAGGTCGGCTTGCTGTGCCTCATAAAATGCACTGCCCGGTAAAATTTTAACCTGTTCAAGTTCAAAACTTTGTGGCTGACTTCCCCCTATGTTAAAGGCAATGCATACCATCAGGCTCAGAAGAATAATAAATTTTCGGTACATCCTGATAAAGTTTTTCAAGAATACTATCAAGTCTTACAATCGATACGCTTGATTTTTTACAAAATAATATTTTTCCTGCCAAAAGAAGGTGGACAAAAAGAGAATTTTGTAAGACGAATAAGAAGTGCTTAAAAAAATATAAAAATTATTATGAAAACAAAAATCAATGCAAGAAATATCAAACAAAATTCAATAGAAAATGTATAATATGTGTAACTTTAAACCCAACTGCCAAAAACATATTATAGAAAAAAGAACTATGGAAAGTGGAGCAAGCAAGGTTAAAGAACTCATACTTAAAGCTATAGAGGATCATGAGATTACCCGCGAGGAATACGATATGATCATTCACGCGGCAACGGAAGATGGTGTACTCGACAACCAGGAAAAAGCGCTACTGGCTCAGCTAAACGATATGATTGAAAATAAAATGGTAAAGTTTGTGGCTCGTTAGTGTTCAATTCAGCCCAACATTTTTTCACCATTAAATTTAAGCTAGCAGCCTATTCACCTGTTGCTATTTTATAATATGCCAGCAGGATTTGTATTCTATTTGTTGAAATTCAGAACCCGAAAGGCTACCCTGTAAAAAGGGCATTGGTAGCAAAACTTAGTACAAAACTATTCTCAAAAAAGCATCCAGTTACATATGAGGTTATTTTGCGATTTTCTTTGTGTGTAAGAAAACTTTATTTCAAAGTTTTTTACTTTTGCTTTCTCAAAAAAATTGGTAATGGAATACAATTTTAGGGAGATAGAAGCTAAATGGCAGGCTTATTGGGAAAAAAACAAGACTTTTAAAACAGAATATAATCCATCGCTTCCCAAGTATTATGTTCTGGATATGTTTCCGTACCCGTCGGGTGCAGGCCTGCATGTTGGACACCCCGAAGGGTATACTGCCACAGACATTGTTGCACGGTACAAACGTATGAAGGGTTTTAACGTGCTCCATCCCATGGGATGGGATGCCTTTGGCTTGCCAGCCGAACAGTATGCTATCCAGACGGGAACCCATCCGGCCATCATTACCAATCAAAACTGTGATAATTTTCGTCGTCAGATTAAGATGTTGGGTCTTAGCTACGATTGGGACCGCGAAATTAACACTACCGATCCTAAGTACTATAAGTGGACACAATGGATTTTCATCCGGCTCTATAATACCTGGTTTGATAAATCGCAGCAAAAAGGTCGCCCCATCAGTGAACTTCCTATTCCCGAAGAAATTCGGCAGCAGGGAAAAGCTGCCGTACGCCGGTATATTGATGATCATCGGCTGGCCTATTATGGTGAGGCACAGGTCTGGTATTGTCCCGAATGCCGTATAGTATGTGCCAATGAAGAGGTACTTACCGATGGTACCCACGAAAAATGCGGCAACCCTGTAACCCGCAAGTCGCTCAACCAGTGGATGCTGCGTATACCCCTTTATGCCGAGCGCTTGCTGGAAGGTCTTGAGGGTCTCGATTGGCCCGAAGGGATAAAAGAGATGCAGCGCAACTGGATAGGCAAAAGTCGTGGTGCGGAAGTTGATTTTGCGGTAGCCGACAAACCCAACAACATTCGTGTTTTTACCACCCGTCCCGATACCCTTTTTGGGGCAACATACATGGTACTGGCTCCCGAACATCCGCTGGTTAAGGAAATTACCACTCCCGAACAAAAAAACGCTGTAGAAAGCTACGTGCAAAGGGCTGCTACCAAGTCGGAACTCGACCGCACCGGTCTGAGCAAAGAAAAGACTGGCGTTTTTACGGGTAGCTATGCTATCAATCCCGTTAACGACCAGCGGATACCCATCTGGATTGCCGATTATGTGCTCATGAGCTATGGCACAGGAGCCATTATGGCTGTACCCGCTCATGATACCCGCGACTTTGAATTTGCCCAACAATATAATATACCTATCGTGTGCATCCTCGACCCTACGACAGCCGATGCAGAAACCCGTCAACAGGTGCTCGAGGGGAAGGCCTGCTGGACCGAAGATGGGGTGTATATCCATTCGGCCAATGATGCCAAAGGCCTTAACATCAACGGTATGAATAAGGAACAGGGTATCAATACGGTTATTCGCTGGCTCGAGAGCAAAGGTCTTGGAAAAGAAAAAATCAACTACAAGCTGCGCGACTGGCTTTTTAGTCGTCAGCGATATTGGGGCGAACCTTTTCCGGTTATCCACTGGGAGGATGGCGAAATTACCGTACTCAACGATGATGAATTACCCCTTGAACTCCCTATTTTGGAAAAATATCAGCCGGGCAGTGAGGGGGAATCTCCCCTGGCCAATGCTACCGATTGGCTATACGTAACCGACGCCAACGGTCGCAAGGGTCGTCGCGAAACCAATACCATGCCACAATGGGCAGGCTCGTGCTGGTACTATTTGCGCTACATCGACCCGCACAACGATAAGGCACCTTTCGATAAAAAGCTGGAACAGTATTGGATGCCCGTCGACCTGTATATTGGAGGGGCCGAACATGCCGTGCTACATCTCCTTTACAGCCGTTTCTGGCACAAGGTGCTTTACGACCTTGGCATTGTTTCGACCGATGAGCCCTTCCAGAAACTTTTTAATCAGGGTATGATACTGGCTTATGCCTACGAAACAGCTACAGGAGCCAAAATTCCTTCCGATAAGGTCGAAGAGCGTAATGGTAAATTTTATCACAAGGAAACCGGCGAGGAACTCCGACAAATCATTGCTAAGATGTCGAAATCGCTCAAGAACGTAGTTAATCCCGACGACGTTGTAAAGCAGTACGGAGCCGACTCACTTCGACTATACGAAATGTTTCTGGGACCCCTCGATGCTACCAAGCCCTGGTCGGAAAATGGAGTTAAAGGAGTTTTCGGATTTTTATCAAAAGTCTACCGTTTCTTTGCCGATACCAACAACTATTTTGAGGGCGAAGAAGATAAAGAGGTACTTCGCTTACTTCATAAAACCATCGATAAGGTAGCTAACGATATCGAAAATTTGCGGTTTAATACTGCAATTTCGCAAATGATGATTTTTACTAATCTTTGTCTTAAAAAACAAAGAGTAACCCGTTCGACGGGGGAAACCTTTGCCAAAATTCTTGCGCCTTTTGCCCCGCACCTGGCCGAAGAAATATGGCAAATCCTGGGACACGATAATACCTTAGCATACGAACCCTACCCCGAGGCCAATCCTGCTTACCTGGTTGAGGATATGGTTACCTATGCTGTTACCTTCAATGGCAAGCGGCGTTTTGAAATAGAACTGCCAAAGGAAATGCCGCCGGCTGAAGTAGAAAAGGAAGTGCTGGCACATGCCGACACGCAAAAATGGCTCAATGGCCAGAATCCTAAAAAAATTATCGTGGTTCCAGGCAAAATTGTAAATCTTGTAATCTAAAATCATGACTTACGAAGAAGTTGCTATTATTGGGGGGGGCAGTTGGGCTACTGCATTGGCCAAAATTGTATCGGGAAATGTCAAACGACTGCATTGGTATATTTATGAGAAAGAAATCATTGACCATATTAAAAAACATAAACACAATCCCCAGTACATCAGTTCCATTGAATTCGATACCCAAAAAATAGAATTCTACCATGATGTAAAACAGGCCATTGAAAGTGCCCCGCTCACCATCTTTGTGGTTCCATCGGCCTACATTAAAGGTCTGTTGGGTAAGGTGGATATCGATTTTAATGGACGTTTTCTGGTAAGCGCAGTAAAAGGTATTGTTCCCGACGATAATGTAACGGTAACCGAATATTTTCAGGAGCAATTTAGCTTGCTATACAGCCAGGTGGGAGTAATTTCGGGTCCTTGTCATGCCGAAGAAATTGCAATGGGGCGCCTGTCGTATTTGACTGTTGCCACCGAAGAGGAGGAACAGGGACAACGCATTGCCGAATTACTTAAAACACCTTTTATTAAAACCATCCTTTCGTCTGATATTTATGGCATCGAATTTGGTGCTGTTCTGAAAAACATTTATGCACTTGGAGCAGGAATAAACCATGGGCTGGGCTACGGCGACAATTTCCAGGCGGTATACATTGCCAATGCTATTCGGGAAATGGAACGATTTTTAGCCCGACTGTTCGAACGCGAACGTCACCTGTTTCATTCGGTATACCTGGGTGATTTACTGGTAACCGCCTATTCACAGTTTAGCCGTAATCGCACCTTTGGTAATATGATTGGCAAGGGCTACTCGGTTCGATCGGCCATGATGGAACTCAATATGGTAGCCGAAGGTTATTATGCGGCCAAATGTATTCATGAAATTAATCAAAAATATAATGTGCGAATCCCTATTGCCGAAACAGTATATCGCATCCTCTACGAAAATGCAAATGCAGCCGAAGAGGTAAAGGAACTGGCTAAAAAATTAAAATAACATAACAACATTTGACCATGGAAACCATACAGCTAAACATTGAAAATGTACTTGATTTTGTTCGAAAGGAAAGCATATATGCGCTTGCCCCGGATGCCGAAAAATTTAATAAAGCCCTGCACGAAAAAACTGAAAAGGGAAGTGACTTCCTGGGGTGGGTCAATCTGCCTTCGTCCATTACGTCAGCGCAATTGAAAGAAATAAAAAAAGTAGCCGAAAACTTTAAGAAAAAATGCGAGATTGTCGTAGTCATTGGGATTGGCGGTTCGTACCTGGGGGCTAAGGCAGTAATAGAAGCACTTTCCGACTCATTTTATATGCTTCAGCGCAAAAGGGAGCATCCGCTGGTACTTTTCGCCGGTCAAAATATTGCCGAAGATTATCTGGCCGAGCTGCTCAACGTGCTGAATGACAAAAAATACGGCATCGTATGCATTTCGAAATCAGGTACCACTACCGAGCCAGCCATTGCTTTTCGCATTCTTAAGGAGCATCTGGAAAACAAGGTTGGCAAAGCGGCAGCCAAGGATCTGATTGTTGCCATTACCGATGCCCAGAAGGGCGCCTTGCGTAAACTTGCCACGCAGGAAGGTTACAAGACCTTTGTGATTCCTGATGATGTGGGAGGACGCTATTCAGTACTTACTCCAGTGGGACTTCTTCCCATTGCTATTGCAGGCTTTGATATTGAAAAGCTTGTCGAGGGTGCCCGGTATATGGAAGAACTTACTGGTCCAGAGAAAAGTTTTGAGGATAACCCAGCTGCCATCTACGCTGCTACTCGATACAGCCTATACAAACAGGGTAAAAAAATAGAAATTCTGGCCAACTACCACAATAAACTCATCTATGTATCGGAATGGTGGAAACAGCTGTATGGCGAAAGTGAAGGTAAAGAAAATAAGGGCATTTTCCCGGCCAGCGTTACCTTTACCACCGACCTGCATTCGATGGGACAGTATATTCAGGAGGGAGAACGTATCATTTTCGAAACCGTGCTTTCCATCACCGAACCCGACAACCAGTTGGCCATCCCCTTTGACAAGGAAAACCTTGATGGACTTAACTTCCTGGCATACAAACGTATTGATGAGGTAAATAAAAAGGCAGAGCTGGGTACCCTGCTGGCTCACGTCGATGGGGGTGTTCCCAATATTGTCGTCGAAATACCCCGACTCAACGAACATTATTTGGGTCAGCTCTTCTATTTCTTTGAAAAAGCCTGCGGCATAAGCGGCTATTTGCTGGGTGTCAATCCTTTCGACCAGCCAGGTGTGGAGGCATACAAAAACAACATGTTTGCCCTGCTCAAAAAGCCTGGCTATGAAGCTCAGACCGAAATTTTATTGAGAAAAATTAAAAAATAGCTTCACAAGGGGAGGTTTATGCAACCTCCCCTTCCACATTAACAGAATTTGCATATGTCTTAAATCGAGAAAAAATATACTGTGGTTCCCCTTGCTCTCTATGGCAAAAAACGATTGAACAGCTAATTTTATAATCGGGGGGTAATGTCGAATTGCATGTATACACAGACGTACTTGGGGTCCTTTGCATTTTCTTCGTGCCTTTTGCAATTAAATATATTCAAGCTTATCATTTGCCAACTATTTAACCCCCAATGAGAATAACAACTCTTCACCCTGAAGGGATGAATGCAACAGAATGGAGTATTTTGTATATTCTGGATAGCTGCTCAGAGCATCATTCATTTACTTTTTATTAATAATCACTTACTATTGAACTGGCTATCAGGTTTCACAAAAATTCAATTAATGGATTTGAAATTAATTCAGGGAACCTGGAAAAATTAGAGGTTAATGATTATAAATGAAATGTTATGTGTTTGTTTTTCAATACGTTATAATTATTTTTGTGAACTTAACAAGCAAAACTTAAATTCATATTCGGTCTATATTTTTCGTTGCAAAACTTTCATTTAAGTGTCTAATAAACAAATATTTAGCATTTTTCTTTTTCTTGAAATATTCTTTATTCAAAACTCAAAGTACGAATTTGGACTTTTACGTCCTTAATTTTGGATAACGGATGATTCTTAATCACTACATCATCTGCTAAATCTGCTAACTTAATTATTAACCTACTAAACAGCTTGCTCATGAAACTATTCAGTTATTTATGTTTGCCCCATCGTATGCTGATGGTGGTAACCTTGTTTTTAATGGGCATCGGGCGTTTGTTTGCGCAGTCCGATGGGATTCCTCGCGGCGCTCAGCTGCCGTATATCCGTTATGAGTCCGAGAATGGACAATATGGTGGAGGTGCTTCTCTTCAGCAGGCTCCAACCTTTGATCAGAATTCCATTGCATCGGAGGCCTCTAACCAGAAGTATGTCAGCTTGCCAACCAATGGCTCTTACGTACAATGGACAACCAGTGCAATTGCCCGGGGGGTGACCCTGCGTTTTACAATGCCCGATGATAATGCTGGTAACGGTCTCTCCGGTTCACTTAGTTTTTATGTGGGAAACACGCGGGTTAAGGTCATCAACCTGTCCTCCTACTGGGCCTACCAGTATTTTCCTGCAGGACAATACGAGCCTGTACAGACCTATTCGTCGGGTGCAAAAACTTTTATGCGTTTCGATGAGGTGCATTTTCGTCTTGATAATCCTATTCCTGCAGGTAGCGTGATAAAAATTGTAAAAGAAAATGGCGATAACCTCACCTATGGGGTAGACTTTATAGAATTGGAAGATGTGCCAGCAGCCTTACCAGCCCCTGCTAATTCTCTTAGTGTAACGGCTTACGGAGCAGTGCCAGATGATAACAATGACGATCTGGCTGCTTTTAACGCCTGCCTGGCTGCAGCTGCTGCACAGGGCAAAAATGTATATATCCCTGCCGGCCGTTTTATCCTCAGCGACAAATGGATTGTTAACGTAAGCAATATGAAAATTCAAGGCGCAGGGATATGGTATACCGAACTTTATTTCTCCACCGATAAGCAATTCTACGGGGGTATCATGGCCCGTTCGACCAATGTCGAGATATCGGATTTTTACATGAATACCGCCAATAACGACCGGTTTAAATATGATGAAACCAATGCCCGTGTGCCTGGCGATCCCTATAAAATTTATAAGGGATTTATGGGTACCTATGGGAGCAATTCCCGTATTCATGATGTATGGATTGAACATTTTGAATGCGGCATGTGGATAGGCGGATACGATCCTCCTTACCCTATTGATGTTACCGATGGTTTGGTCATCTCCCGCGCTCGTATTCGTAATAACTATGCGGATGGGGTAAACTTCTGTCAGGGAACTTCCAATTCGGTAGTAGAATACAGCAGCATTCGCAATGAAGGGGATGACGGATTGGCCATGTGGCCCAACAACTACATGAACGCTCCCCAGGAAAGAAATAACATTTTCCGCTACTGTACCATTGAAAATAACTGGCGTGCCGGAGGAATTGCTATTTTTGGTGGTACTGGTCATCAGGTTTATCGCTGCATCATTAAGGATGGTGTGGCTGGTTCGGCCATCCGCTTTACCAACGACTTCCCGGGTTATACTTT
>JBMFQE010000016.1:0-38879 GCA_049968755.1 Bacteroidales bacterium | reverse complement strand
TTTTTGGTTCATTTTTCTTTCCTTTTTAAAATTTATCAAATATGTAAAAAATGTTAGGAAAGAAACTTAATAATACAGCTTATCTGAGAATGAATTTGTCTACCAAGGAAATTTCTTCCTTGCTCAACATTTCGATTCGTGGTGTGGAAGTACACCGGTATAGGCTAAGAAAAAAATTGCAATTGAACAATGAGCAAAATCTGGTAGAATTTCTAATGAAGCTATAGAAATTTTCATCAAAAACCCTGCAGAAAAAAATTCATATCCTGCAGGGTTGTGATATAATTGTGCCAGCTATAGATTTTTTTATGCAATATGGAGCTAATTCATCCTTTCTATATCCATCTGATGTAATTAAAGTCCTGTCTATGGGGTAATTCAGGATGTTTGGGGAAAATTCTGATGCCCATTTCGTAAGCTCCCGCTTTTTTGGGTATAATTTCGGTTTTGTAGTAAGCCAGCTGGTTGTCGGATTTAATCAGGTCGAATTCTTGGGTAAATATAATTTTCGGGGGGCGTTCACCCTCCTGAGGTTCAGCAAGCACAATTTCAATACCTATATCTTCGGGCGAAAGCTCATTAAGGTCGAGGGTGACTTCGGCGATATATGCGCTACCCAGCTCAACAGCTTCTTTGCTTACATCGGGATGCTTTATCTCTACTACATCGATGCTTTCCCAGCTGGTACGCACCTTCTTTTTCCAACGAGCCAACTCTTTAGCCAGCTCGTAATCGTTAGCGTTCATACGGGCACTGCGTTGTGCAAGAGGCTGGTAATACAGTCGGATATAATCTTCCAGCTGTCGACTCATGGTAAAATGTGAGGCAATTTTTTCGATAGAATTTTTGATGTAATTGATCCATGCTGTGGGTAACCCTTCCTCGTTGCGATAGTAGAAAAGAGGAGTTATCTCATTTTCAATGATGCTGTAAATAGTTTCGGCATCGAGCTGGTCCTGGTAGCTCTGATTTTCATAGGTAATTTCCTGGGGTAGTGCCCAGCCGGCTCCTTCTTTGTAGCCTTCGACCCACCAGCCATCGAGTACACTGAAATGCAATACTCCATTCATCACAGCTTTTTCGCCACTGGTACCCGAAGCCTCAAGCGGTCGGGTAGGTGTGTTGAGCCATACGTCGACTCCCTGAACCAGCAATTTGGCTAGTTTTATTTCGTAGTTGGGGAGAAAAACAATCTTTCCAAGAAATTCGGGTCGCTTACTTATTTCAACAATTCTTTTAATTAAATCCTGTCCTGCCTTATCGTTGGGGTGTGCTTTTCCAGCGAAAAGGAACTGGACGGGCATGGTTGGGTTATTAACGATTCGGGCCAGACGGTCGAGATCGGTAAACAGCAAATAGGCTCGTTTGTAGGTGGCAAAACGACGTGCAAAGCCTATGGTAAGTGTATGTTTGTTAAGTCTTTCGGCAATTTCAAAGGCCAGTTTGGGATTTTCTACCCGACGGGCGCTGGCGTCTTTTAGTTGCTCTTTGATGTACTCTATAAGGGATGAGCGTAGATTGTTACGAATTTTCCATATCGTTGAATCGGGAACCGCATGTATTTTTGACCATACCTCGAATTTAGTCTGCTGGGTAAAGAAGTCTTTACCAAAGGTATCCTCATAAATCTGGAGCCAGGGCTTGGCAGCCCAGGTGGGCAGATGGACGCCATTGGTAACATACCCCAGATGAAGTTCTTCGGGCGAATAGCCCTTGTAAAGGGCATGGAATATATCCTTGCTTACCTGGCTATGCAGCTTTGATACTGCATTGGTTTCCAGTGAAAGATTTGCGGCCAAAAAGCTCATGGAAAATTTCTCGTTCGGGTCGTCGGGGTTGGCTTTGCCGAGGGCCATGAATTGTCGCCACGAAATTTTAAGTCGTTGGGGGTAATGTCCCAGGTAGGTTCGCATCATATCCTCTGAAAATGAGTCGTGTCCGGCTGGTACAGGGGTATGGGTGGTAAACAGTTGCGACGATCTTACTATTTCCAGAGCCTCGCCAAAGGTCAGATTTTCTTTCATAATATACTTGCGCAGCCGCTCAAGACCGATGAAGGCAGCATGCCCTTCATTGCAATGGTAGATGTCGCATTCGATACCCATGGCATCGAGGGCACGGATACCGCCAATACCCAGCAATATCTCCTGACGAATGCGATTGTCCCAGTCGCCACCGTAAAGATTGTGTGTGATACTGCGATCGAGGGGCGAATTGTCCTCATAATCGGTATCGAGCAAGTATAGAGGAACTCGTCCCACCTGCACCTTCCAGATGCGCGCATTGACAGTGCGACCCGGCAGGTTAATGTGAATGGTGATCCAGCGGTTGTTTTCGTCGCGAACAGGTTGGGCGCAGGTTTTTGAGAAAGTTTGTGACTCGTATTGTGCAATTTGATCGCCGTACTCCGAAATTATTTGCTTAAAATACCCATAGCGATATAGCAATCCAACGCCTATGATGTTACAACGTGAATCGCTGGCTTCCTTCAGGTAATCACCAGCCAGAATACCCAGCCCTCCTGAGTATATTTTAAGCGAATCGTGCAGACCAAATTCCATGGAAAAGTATGCTACCTTTGGTCCCTCTTTCATGGGCTGTTGCATGTATTCCAAAAATCTACCGTAAACGGTTTCGAGACGCTGCAGGAAGGTTTTGTCTTTTTCTAACTCCAGAAATTTTTCGTATGGCAGGCTATCGAGAAATGCTATGGGATTCTCCTCACTGGCTATCCAAAGTTTTGGATCGATACTTTGAAAGAGTTCTACTGCATCATAATTCCAGCTCCACCATAGATTTTTTGATAATTCTTCCAGCGCATGAAGTTTTACAGGAATATGTTTTTGTACCAGAAGTCGTTTCCAGGAGGGCAAATTTGCATTACAAATTTTTTCGGCTGGAGAAAGAATTTCCGTTTTTTCAGTTTCGACAAGAATACCCGATCGTTGCGTAGCCTTTTCTAAGGCTTTTTGATAGGCAGTATAATAGGCAAAAATAAGGTTGCTCCATAACGCCTTGAGCGATATCTGATAGGCCAGGTTCCTTGCTTCTGCTATTTCTGATAGGCTAAGGTTCGAGAAGGTAAGGATTTCGTTTGCAATAGCATTGGTTACCTCTTGTTGGTTGTCGTCGTTTCGGTTAATAACAATTACACTATGGTTGAGATTATCAACCTGTTGTTTAACCCATACACCAAAACCTGCCAGCGTTGTAGTAATGGTAGGAACTTTGAAAGCAATGCTTTCGAGCGGTGTATAGCCCCATGGTTCGTAATACGAGGGGAATACAGTAAGATCGAACCCGATTAGCAATTGATAGTAGGTAAGGTTGAAGATGCCATCATCACCGTTGAGGTAGGAGGGGACGTAGATTATCTTTACCTTATTTTTTCCATTGGCCGAGGGAAGTAGGTTATGTCGCTGTATGCTTTGTAGTATACTGTCTTGTTCGGGAAAATGAAGGTTGTGGGTTAAAACGCATGTCTGATATGGGGCTGCATTGGGGTCAAGCTGCGAGGTAAGATCTTTTCGGGGACCATAGTGTCCAGCAGGTACAAGTATAAAGGCATAAACAGAATGCTTGAACTGAGGATTTTCATTCAGTTGAGCCAGCGAATCAATGAATACATCAATTCCTTTATTGTGAAATTCGTAACGGCCCGAGGTGGCAATAAACAGGCTGTGGTCGTCGACAGGGGTATGATATATGGCCTGGGCTATTTCTTTTAATTTATTCCGGGCCTTAGCTCTTTCCTGATCAAAAATGGTTTCGTCGGGGACAAAGGCATTTTCAAACCCATTCGGTGTAATAACATCTGCTGGTTTTTGTAGAAAAGCAGCACATTCCTGATTGGTAATTTCACTTACTGTGGTAAAACTATCGGCCTGCTGGGCTGCAATTTTTTCAAGTGAATATTTGGCAATTACATTAAACTCTGCAGCTTTGGCATCGGGATTAAATTGTTTAAGCTGACTGTAAAGAGGTTGCCCGTTACCGGCAATAGCCCTGCCCAAAACGGTTGCATGGGTTGTAAATACGGTAGCTACTTGCGGAGTATTCATTTTTAGGTACAGCAGTCCACCCCCAGTCATCCATTCGTGGAACTGGGCTACTACTTTATCGCGAACACTTAGATTGAACTTTACAAAACTATCTATGATTTTTCCCGCAGCATAGCCAAAAAGGCAGGGTTCAACGTAATCCCATTGGCCCGTGATAGAGTCGAGCTTGAAGGTTTCCCAAAATTGCGTAAGGATCTGGTCTTTTTGACTAAAAAAAGGAGTAAAATCTACCAAAATTACAATAGGATTCCCTTTTATTTTCCAATGACCTACTCTTATGTGTAGCCCTTCTTCTGCAGTTTTATCTTTCCAGAGTTTGAAAAGTTTTTTATCCTCTTCAAATTCTGGATTAAATGCGCCATCCCTATATACATCAGGTCCGATGAGGATATAATTGTTGCCCAGTTCATTGACTAATGTATTGGCCTTGGTTGATATTACGGTATATATTCCTCCAACCTTATTACAGACTTCCCAGCTTACTTCAAACAAATAGTCGGGAGTTTTATTGGTTTCGTTCATCATGCGGTCATTAATTATTTTGTCTGCAAAGTTACAACTTAATTTTCGTATTACCTGTTTAATTACAATGCATCTGTTTTGAGCATTAAAAAATATCCAAAATCTATTCTCCTCCTAAATTAAGCCTCTGCTTTTTTATTTTTAGCGGTTGTTTTTTTAGCCCCTGTTTTCTTTTTTGATGCAGTGTCAGAGTTTTTTTGGTCTTTTGCCGATGCTTGTTTGCTTGTGTTTTTGGTGCGGGTCACCTTTTTTTCTGAAGCATGTTCGGCACTTTCTGTAGATTTTTTGCGATTGGTTCGTTTAGGTGTAGCTTTGGTTTTTGGTACATCTTCCGATGTTGATATTGTTGGCTGATGGGATGATTCAGCACATTGGTGAATGCGGATTTCAAAATCGCTCAGTATATTCATGTAATTAATAAACGCTTCGTAGGGTGAGTTATAGGGATTGAAATACGAGTAAAGACTTCCGTGAATAAAAAATTTGGTACTCATATAGTAAAAGTGATCGCTGCATTGGAGATATTTCCAATCGAGTTTAAGCTGGGGATCGTTACATTGAAGCACTTTGTCGCGCAGGGCGAATAACTTTCTGAAAGCTTCCTGTTGCAGTTCATTGCCCAACCATGCCGAAACGTCGCGTTCCTCGTCGGCCCATGAAATAGGATATTGTATGGAAAGTGGTGCTACGGGTTGAAAACGCTCAATTACTTCAGAAGGGGTGGAAAAGGTGAGCTGGTTGGTTTTGAATACTTCCCTGGGAAACGCCTTCAGAAAATCAAATATACCGGATTCTTTGGGCTGAATGTTGCCAAAGGTGTCGTAGTTCATGAAAAGATTGAGCGTATCTTCCTTCGCATCCATGGCTTTGATCCAGCCAACGAATTTTTCGGCTGTGAGCGGGAATTGATCCCATCCCTGGTTGGAAAATCGAAAGGCAATATCGTCGGATAAGCGGGAATTTTTAAGCAATAGTTTTAGTCGGGGATTAGTAGCGCTAACATATACGTAGTTTGGACTTTTCCAGCCCAGTATATGCCGTGCACCTTCGGTAATCACCCCTTTGAACCCTATCTCGGTCAGCCAATCTCCAATCTCGTTATTATATATCAGCTCGGTATTGCGGAATACGGTTGGTTTTTTTCCAAATAGTTTTTCAATTTTAGCATCATGTTCTGCAATTTGCTGTAAAAATTCTTCTTTGTTGATCAGCGAAGCCAGCGTGTGGGAATAGGTTTCGCTTAAAAATTCTACGCTATTGGTAGCAGCCAGCTTTTGAAAACTTTCCAGTACTTCAGGTGCGTACAACTCAAACTGGTCAAGGGCGGTGCCGGATATGGAAAAGGCAACCTTAAACCTCGATCCGTACTCTTTGATCAAATCGAGCAGTATCTTATTGGCTGGAAGATAACTTTTTGAAGCTACCTTTCGCATAAAACTCTCGTTTGCGTAATCGTCGTAATAGTAATGTTCATTACCAATTTCAAAAAATCTGTATTTTCGAAAACGAAAAGGCTGGTGAACCTGAAAATACATGCATATAGTTTTCATCCCTGTAATTTTTTTGAAGGTTAAGCATTAGTTTCTGTAAAGTAAGCTGTAGTATATGTTTCGCACTTCGCTGGCAGAGGTTTCCCATTTGAGCTTGTCGACTTCCTGTTTACCATATTTTTTGAACATGACCGACAGGGCAGGGTAGTTGAGAATACCATAGATAGCATCGGCCATGGCATCAATATCCCAGAAATCAATTTTAATGGCATGATTCAACACTTCGGCCACACCCGATTGCTTGGAAATAATTACCGGTACGTTGGACTGAATGGCTTCGAGGGGAGATATACCAAATGGTTCGGATATGGATGGCATCACATACACATCGCTGATGGAATACATACGGTAGACATCGTCGCCATTTAAAAATCCAGTAAAATGAAATCGATTGGCTATGCCGAGCTTGGCTACCCTAAGGATAATTTTGTTCATCATATCACCGCTACCGGCCATCACAAACCGAACATTGTTCATTTTTTTGAGTACTTTGCTGGCTGCCTCAACGAAATATTCCGGACCTTTTTGCATGGTGATCCGCCCCAGGAAGGTAACAATTTTGTCGGGGATACCGCGGCGGATATTAATTTTTTCAGCTTCGTCAAGAGGTTCAACGGCATTGTATACGGTAACCACTTTTTCAGGAGGAATACCATATTTGCTGATAACAATATCGCGGGTCCAGTTGCTAACGGTGATTACTTTATCGGCCATTTCCATGCCCTGTTTTTCTATTTCATATACTTTGGGATTGACGTTTCCGCCGCTACGGTCGAAATCGGTTGCGTGAACGTGTACAATGAGTGGTTTGCCTGATATTTCTTTTGCGGCTATACCGGCAGGGTAGGTCAGCCAGTCGTGCGCATGGATGATATCGAACTCGTAGTCGCACGCAATGGCGGCTGCAACCAGCGCATAGTTGCGTATCTCCTCAAAAAGATTAGGACCATAACCACCCGAGAAGGGTATTTTACCTTCAAAATACTGGCTTGTAAGCGTTCGATATGGGCGACCAGCATATTTTCGAGTAAGTCGGTAGAATTCCTCAGGTTCGGTGTAGGGAACCAAAAGGGAATCGACTTCGATGAGGCTTAGCTCCTGCTCGAAACCTTTTATGGCTATTTTTCGTTGACTTACATATACGTCAGAAGCCCCAATAATGTGGGCATTAGTGGTGTCTTCGTCGCCAAAGGCACGTGGAACAACAAAGAGGACTTCCACGTCGGGAAACTTTGAAAGTCCCTTGGTAAGCCCATAACAGGCTGTCCCCAGTCCTCCAGATATATGGGGCGGAAATTCCCACCCAAACATAAGTACTCTCATGGCGATAGTTTTTAGTTATTTTTGTTCAAAATCGTCAACCAGCTTATGAATATACAGCAGTGCAGCTACACTCCATGCCTGAGAAATAGCCCCGCGCGGTTGGTGAGGTGGATCACCATCAAATATTTCCCCTACAGTTCCTATGCCATACTCGGTTAATACAGGTTCAAAATTTTTTAAAATTTCTTTAATAAGAGGTAAACCGGCTTTTTTATTGATTCTCAGGTAGGCAGTACAAAAGGGTTGCAATAGCCAGGGCCACACGGTTCCATTGTGATAGGCGTAGTCACGAGTTGGTTGATCTCCCTCATAAACAGGCTTGTAGTCGGGATGGTTGGGGGTAAGGGTTCGAAGTCCGTATGGGGTAAGTAGCTCTTTCCTGACGGCCTCTACTACTTTCTGCTTGATGTCGTTGTTGATGGGACTAAAATCAAGAGCAGCCGCAATGATCTGATTGGGACGCATCGACCAATCCTTGTGTTCGTTATCTACATAATCGGCCAGATACCCTTTTTCTTCATCCCAGAAGGTTTCAACATAGCTTTGCTCAATGATAGGTGGTAAATGTTTGTATCGGCTAATAAACTTAGTGTCTCGTGCCAGACGGGCAAGTTCAAGGCTAAACTGTATGGCATTGTAAGCTAATGCACATATTTCTACATCGTAACCGATGCGCGGCGTAACAGGTTTGCCATACACCACAGCATCCATCCACGTAAGTGCATAGCCGTGTTCGCCAGCCCATACCAGCCCATTGTCGTGAATTTTAATGTTGAAGGGACCGCCGTTGAGATAGGTGTCGAGCACGTTTTTCATGGGCCGTGAATATTTCTCCCAGATCTCCAGCGCCGAACAGCCATACTTAACATATTCCTGCAGTGCCCAGAAAAACCATAGCGGTGCATCTACCGAATTGAAAGCTGCCTGATGTCCATCACCCAGGTTGGGAAATAAGCCATCTTTCATCTTTTCGACCATGGTATCGATAACTGCCTTAAATGTTTTTACTTCGTCAATGGCCAGCGTAAGACCCGGTAGTGCGATAAAAGTGTCTCTTCCCCAGGTTCCAAACCAGGGAAAACCAGCAAGGATTTCGGTCTTTTTTTCTTTTTTGACAATGAATTGCTGGGCCGCATTGATGAGGCAGTTCTTATACGAGTCTCGCGGATTTCGCTGCTTGTATTCGCTGCTGAATTTTTTGGCGATGCCCGAGGGCGAAACCTCCTTAAGGCTTACTGAAACGTAAATACTTTCGTCTTTCTCAATGGGCAGTTCAAAGTATCCCGGCACAAAAAGATCTTCGCTGTATTCGTACCCTCTTGCCTGTTCCTCAGGATATTCGATTTGGTAGTACCAATCGGGAGCATGGAGATAGTCAACTTTTTTCGAAAATTGAATATATAGGGCTGGATACCCACTGTACAGGCGAGTTTTTATTCCATTGGCAACGTAATCGACTCTGGTGTTAACATACATGTTGGCCTTGCTAAGGGTATGGATGTTTCGAAAAGCCAGAAAAGGCTTAAATCGTAGC
Organism: Bacteroidales bacterium; assembly: GCA_049968755.1. Lineage (GTDB taxonomy): Bacteria > Bacteroidota > Bacteroidia > Bacteroidales > DTGW01 > JAKPGM01. The sequence goes on along the minus strand of JBMFQE010000016.1, from coordinate 29,889 downwards.
AGGGTGGGTGAATGGCAATCTTCTAGGGTATATTTGATAATCAGTTGCTCTTCATTGAATGCTAGCAAAGATTCTTTGGCAATAACCACTCCACCCACACGGTAACGTTGCCGCACAACCTGCTCTACTTCTAAATCTCTCAGGTATTTGTGTCCCGCTGGATGAAATACATTGCCCGGATACTTATGAATGCCCAGATTAAACTCCGTATTATGCTGTATGACACTTAAATCGAGCGATGAAAGCATTACATGCCTTTCTCCATCTATTTCTTCGATGGGGCATACCAATAATCCATGATATTTTCGCGTATTACAATCAACAATTGTGGTGCTGGAATAGGAACCGGCTCGATTCGATCGCAATATTTCCCTTTTGAGCGAGTATTCTAAATTAACCAGCTGATTTTTATCAAATTTTAGATAACTCATAGTTTTTGTTTTTTTGATATCAGGCAGTATTACAAATTTGACATTTTTTTTTCACATTCTCAATCTTTAAAGTTACGACATTGTTAAGCAATTAACAAATAATTGGGTTGATTTTTGAAAATCAGCAATTTGATTAGAGACTATAAAATACTTGCTGGTGTAATTTTCTGCAGGTTTCGTCAATACTATTATTCCGTTTGTCAAAGATTTTGTTTCGTTCATCAACTTTTCTGAACCAATTAAGAAGTATGTAAGATGGGTAAATAGATAACGAGGTGTTAAATTTTAATTTCGATATATCAGGATTTGCATTTCGCCCCCTATCAACCTTGCAGAGGATTTCGACAACTCAAAATATTTCACCTACCTTTGCAAAAAAATCAGGATTATGATTAAAATTGGTAGCAGGGTAAAATTTTTAAACGAGCCGGGAGGCGGTACAGTAACCCGTATCGTAGGCAATGAGGCGTATGTTCAGGATGAGGATGGGTTTGAAATACCAACCCTTTTGTCGAATTTGATTCTTGATGCAGGCAGTGATATGTACGAGCAAACTGCCCTTGTGAAGGAAGATGAGAATACAGCGGAGGAATTTAAGGCAGATGAGCCTTCTCAGAAGGTTGAAAAAACTGAAGAAAAGTTAGCCGTGACGGTTGCAGAATACGCAGAGAAATTCATGGTATATCTTGCTTTTGTGTTGGAAGTGGATTCTACACTGGCCGATGAGCGCCGGGTCGGAATATACCTAATCAATGAAGGAGAGTATTTTCTATACTATGCGTTTGGTCTCGATGTTTTACAGAAAAGGAAAAACATGGGTCATGGACGGCTCGAGCCCCAGATGATGGCCAAAATTGGTTCTTTTTCGGTTCGACTACTTCATGAGTATTCGGCCTTAAGCGTAGGGATATTGCCTTACAATGTTACCTCGTATGCTGTATCTCCGTTATTTCAGCTGGTTATGGAATGGTCGCAGCTTAATTTGATGGCATCATCTTCGTTTCAACCCAATGATTATTTTGATGAACCGGCTGTTATTATTGACCTTAAGCAGCAAAGCGAAATTCAGCAGAAGAAAGAACTTCTGTTACGAGAAACCAGGTCCCTGCCCAAGGACGAGATTGCCGTCCAAAAGCCAGTAGTAAAAGAGGTAGAAGAAGTTGATTTACATATCGATAAAATCGTGTCGGCCGACCAGCTAACCCAACTTTCAGCAGCACAGATCCTGGAGATTCAGCTCGACCGTTTTACCTTTGCGCTTGAAAGTGCTATCAAAGCTCGCACTAAAAGGATTGTATTTATTCATGGTGTTGGAAACGGTAAACTTCGTTACGAAATTCAAAAGATACTCCGCCGTAAATATCCGCATCTTGATTTTCAGGATGCTTCCTTTGCCGAATATGGTTATGGGGCTACCATGGTAATATTGAGAAAATAATAGTTTTTATGACACTTTTGCTTGTTTTAATCACATCAGTGGTATCGATAGTGTGTTTTTACAACCCTGCCCTGTTTGAGCGACTTAGCCTGAGTCCGTCGATGGTTATACATCGACGGCAATACTGGCGTATAATTACGCATGCTTTTGTTCATGCCAACTGGTTGCACCTGATCATCAATATGATTGTGTTATATTCGTTTGGACAGGGCATCGAGTATTACTTTCGCGATTTGTATGTGAATGGTCTTGTTCGTTTTCATCCCAATTGGTATTATATTGCACTATATTTTAGTGCAATTGCTATTGCTTCGATTACTACTATACAGCGATACAGGAACCATTATGGTTATCGGGCAGTGGGCGCTTCAGGAGCAGTGTCGGCAGTGCTGTTTGCATGCATTTTCTTCAGTCCCTGGCAAAAATTACTTTTATGGGCGGTGATACCTGTGCCTGGCATTATCTTTGGCATACTTTATCTATGGTACTCTCATTACATGAGCCGGCATGCAGCCGATCAGGTAAATCACGATGCTCACTTCTGGGGTGCGCTGTACGGTATGAGCTTTCCCATTATCCTGCATCCTCCTTTGCTATACCTGTTTCTTCAGCAACTCTTTTTTATAAGTTAGACATGCACAATGGCAACGATGAGTAAGGCAGTATTTTTCGACCGTGATGGCGTGATCAATAGCGATGAAGGCTTATACTATGTTTACAAGGAAAAAGATTTTGTGCTCAATCCGGGTGTGCTGGAGGGGATAGCTTTGCTCAACCGTCTTGGTTATCTGATAATCGTCGTATCCAATCAGGGCGGTATTGGAAAGGGATTGTATGGAATGTCCGATACAGAATTGTTGCACAATCATTTATGCGAGCAGGTTGTAAGGGCCGGTGGACGAATTGCTGAAATATATTATTGTCCCCATCATCCCGATACAGGGAGGTGTTTGTGTCGTAAACCATCGGGGTTGATGATTGAAAAGGCAATTGCACGTTTTCATCTCGATCGGTCGTTGTGCTACCTGATAGGCGATAGCCAGCGCGATATTGAGGCTGCCGAAAATGCTGGTATTAAGGGAATTTTAGTGCCCAAAAATTCGAATATTTTACCCGTGTGTCAGGCTATAATTGAGGGAAAAATTGGAAAATAAGTCGATATATATTAACATTAATGGTGAACTCGAAAGAGCCGGTGAGGAAAAACTTGCTATTGCCCATCGTGCAATGCATTACGGTGACGGATTGTTTGAATCGATGCATGCCTTTAGCAGTCAGGTTCAACTTTTCGATTTTCATCATAAGCGTTTGATGGCGGGGATGAAGGCGTTGCGTCTTACTTTCGATGATAAATTTAAGAAACAACAACTGTTTTTTGAAATTGAACGCTTGCTTAAGCGAAACAAGCTATTTGCTGGAGCCAGGGTGCGTCTTACCATTTTTCGCAGCGCTGCGGGATTATACACTCCAGCATCGAACAATGCTGCCTACCTGATCGAAGCATCTTCCCTGCCCAATAAATTTTATAAACTTAACGAAAGAGGGCTAACAATTGGTGTCTTTCCCGAATTGCGAAAACCAATCAATTATCTATCGCCCTTTAAAACCTGTAATGCTTTGTTGAATGTGATGGCAGGGATGTATGCTGCGGACAATCATTGGGATGATTGTTTGATTATCAACGAGAATAATTTGATTGTAGAAGGATATCATTCTAACGTTTTCTTATACAAAGAAGGTGTACTATACACGCCGGGGGTTGAATCGGGTTGCGTAATGGGAGTTATGCGTGAGATGTTGATACGACTGGCGCAGCAGCAGGGAGTAAAAATTATAGAGCTGCCAGGGTTTACCGAAGAAGAACTTTTATCGGCTGATGAAATTTTTTTGACCAATGCGGTGGAAGGGATACGTTGGGTACTGGCTTATAAGCACAGACGTTATTTCAATAAGTTAGCCACCTTGTTAAATGACCAACTTAATACTACTCTATTTTCGCGGCATCTGTAAGGGTTAGTTCATGCTGGGATCCTCGGGGCAGTTGATCCACATTTTATAACGGTTGCCCATCCTGTTGAGCGTTTCTACCCACAGGTCGTTTTTATTATGTTGCATGATAGTACGGGTATCGAGCTCTCCTACCAGCCATGAATTTTGCATCAGCTCATTACGCAGCTGATCGGGCATCCAGCCACTATAGCCAAGAAAAAATATAACCTGATGACGGGATATCTGTTTTTCCTGGATGAGTTCCTTGAGAACATCAAAATCACCACCCCACCATAGATCCTCTTTTACCGGAATGCTATTGGGTATTTTGGGCCCTAACGTATGGATGTAGTGGACAGTGTTTGTATTTACTGGCCCCCCAATTGAAAGATAGCCATCAAACCTGGGCATGTCGTTAATTACCTCGTTGATAAGCATATTTACAGGCTTATTGAGAACAAATCCGACGGTCCCCTCTGGTCCATGCTCGGTTAGCAGAACAATAGAACGTTTAAAGTATATATCGTTCAGAAATGGTTCTGCTATCAATATCTGACCCTTGCGAGGAGTAAGATTGTTTGTCTCAATTTTAAAATAATCTATTTCCGAGTTCATCATAGCCTTTCCGCATTTCTTTTCTCACCAAATATATGAAAGGTTTTTATTTTGGGTTCCTTTTCGGAAACACTTTCATCACTTGATTTATACTGTTTGTCAAAGAATCGGGTCTTTTTGTCAAGTTTTTTAAACCGTTAGTAAAAAAATTAAATTTCTATATTTATTTAATAAAAATCTGAGAATCTTACTTTTATTGCTGCATACATTGTGCCATTTTTTTGTGAGTTATTTGTGGGAGATAAGATTACCTTCCCATCCCATTAAAAGTGAATTTGCGATTAATCACTTTATACATGTTGAACCAGCTGTATTAGAGTTTAATGCTTTATATTTTTGGTTTTTTAATGGGGTCTGGACAATATCCCTTATTTTTAAACGTTATATTATAATATATTGGATTTCAGTTTATTGTAAAATTAAATTTTCTTAAAAAAGTTCAGATTTTCCGGAAAAAATTTGTACATTCGACAAGAAAAAATTCATATTTAATCAACGTTAAATTAAAAAATATACAGCCATGGCAATGACATTTAACGAGCTGAGGAGGATTAAAGATAGTCTTCCCTCGGGTAGTATGCGGAGGATAGCCGAAAGGCTTAATTTGGATGAAGATACTGTACGCAACTTTTTTGGAGGCACTCATTATCGTAATGGTGAGGGCAAGACCGTGGGCGTGCATATTGAGCAGGGACCCGATGGAGGCATTGTGACTTTCGACGATGATACCATTTTAAAGGTTGCACTGGAAATTCTCGAAGAGGAGAAGCAAAAAGCTGAGTAAAAGGTACGAGGGCTGCTAATTAAAGCAGCCCTCGTACCTTTATTGCGAACAATTTTCCCAGAGGAGCTGAGAAGCAGGAAGGTTTCCCATTTGGGCCGATTGTTTCCAGTCGTTACATGCCCGCTGTTTATCTTTTATCTGAAAGTAGATATTTCCTCGTTCAAGTAAAAATATGGGCTGATTAGGATATTTGTGCAGCAGTCGTTCATAATCTTTCAGCGCCTGGGGAAACATGGAAGTTTGTGAATAGCACATAGCTCTCAAATGCAGGTAGGCTGAATCTTCGGGTACCTGGTTTAAAAGTTGATTGACGCTGGTTAACGCCTGAAGATAGCGTTTAGTCAGGTAGGAAACTCGGGCATGCGTGTACAAAATTTCACGATTGTTTGGGAAAAGCTGACTCAGCGTCAGCGTTACCTCAAAAGCTGATTCGTTTTTCTTCAGTCCCATTAGTGCCAGGGCATATTGCAGATAGTTTGCTGGTAATTCGGGGCTCCACTGTATGGCTGTGGCAAAGTCATTCAGTGCTTTTGAATAATTTTTCATGTGTAAATAACAACGGCCTCTTGCAGCATAATATTGAGCTTCTTTTTTTGCCTTCGACAGTGCAATATTAAAATTAGTCAGGGCCGCTGCGTAATTCTCAAGTTGCATATATGCTATTCCAGTCATGTAGTAGGCATGGGCGCTAAGACGCCTTGAATCGTGTCCTGCATCGGCCATCATATTAATTATTCCTGTCCAGTTTTCAGCCTCAAACAGATAGCGCATTTCTCCTTCGTAATACTCATAGTGGCTGTACCATTCTTTTTCCCAGAGTTTCTTCCATTTTGGGGTATTGTAGAGAAACTTGAAAGCTTTTTCCTGCCAGATAGTATTTTTTGGAACCTTAAAGGACGAGTTTAAATTTTTTTCGAGATAAAAAAAAGTATGGGTTGAATCTTGCAAACTGGCATATGCCACTGCCAGTAGAAAAGATGCCATAGCCGGACGTTTTTTTTCGACCTGCAACAAATCGTTAATTGCAGCTTGTATCTGACCCTGACTTAGGTAAATTTGGCTACGCACGATTAGCCATTTTTCGGCGTTTTGTTTTTTTTCAATCAATTGGGATATAATCATTAATGCGGAATCGATTTGCTGATTGGTTAGGTATGCCTGAGCTTTCAGGGCAGGGTGTATGGAAAACTCAGCACGGGATGGAAAATTTAATAGAAAAAAAATCAGGCATAGGGTCCATTTTACCCATATTGAGGGTAAAAAATAATGCAGAAACGCTTTGCATCTATTAAAATGCAAAGCGTTTGCATGGCTACAAGCTGTTATGTTATGCCTCGTTTTCAGCTTCTTCATAGGCTTTCAGCAGCTCAGCCTGAATTTCGGCAGGTACCTGAGCATATTCGGCAAATCGCATGGTAAAAGTTCCGCGTCCCTGCGTGAGCGAGTTAAGTGTGGTGGAATATTTATCCATTTCGGCCAGGGGGACTTTGGCCGTAATTTTTTCGAATCCTTTTTCACTATTCATGCCCAACACCATGGCTCGGCGGGTTTGCAAATCACTCATGACATCGCCCATGCGGTCGGAAGGTACAAAAATCTCAACCTCGTAGATGGGTTCCATAATTTTTGGCCCTGCATTTTTGAAGGCTTCTTTAAATGCATTACGTCCGGCCAGTCGGAACGAAATATCGTTGGAGTCGACGGGATGCATTTTTCCATCATACACAGCCACCCTTATATCGCGTGCATAGGATCCAGTAAGTGGCCCTTCTTCCATTTTTTCCATAATTCCTTTCAAAATCGATGGCATAAAGCGTGCGTCGATAGCTCCTCCTACGATGCAGTTATAAAATACCAGTTTACCTCCCCAGGGTAGGTCAATTACTTGCTTATCGCGGATGTTGAGTTTGATGTCCTTGCCCGGTAGCTTATAACCCGTGGGGTCGGGAGCTCCTTCGACATAGGGTTCTATCACCAGATGCACCTCACCAAATTGCCCAGCACCTCCTGATTGTTTCTTGTGCCGATAGTCGGCTGCGGCTACCTTCGTGATCGTTTCACGATAAGGAATTCGGGGTGAGAAAAGCTCGGTATCAATTTTATGCACGTGGTCGAGGTGCCATTTGAGGATGTTGACCTGATATTCGCCTTGTGCCGAAATGATGGTCTGCTTGAGCTCTTTTGAATGCTCAATAATGAGCGTCGGATCCTCCTGGTGGGCTTTGTTCAGAATGTCGCCCAGTTTTTCCTCGTCGGCCTCGTTTTTAGCCTTGATGGCTACCCTATGACGTGGCTCGGGGTAGTCGATGGCCTTAAAGGTGTAGTTGACAGAAGGCAGGACAAGGGTATGATTGGTTTTGGTGTTTTTCAGCTTTACCGTTGAACCTATATCGCCAGCAACCATTTCGGTAACTTTCACACGGCTTTTTCCGGCAGTAACAAAAAGTTGGTTGAGACGTTCCTTTACCTGATTGTTGTTGTTGGTAAGTTCCATTCCTTCGGTAACTTTTCCGGTAATTATCTTAAAGAAAATAATTTCTCCAATATGTGGTTCGAGCGTAGTTTTGAAAACGAAGAGGGAGGTGGGAGCATTAGCATCTATCTTTATTTCTTCGTTTTGCGTGGTAAGCATGCCCGGTACCTCAGTAGGGTTGGGAGCCACATTGCAAATGAACTCCATCACCCGGTTGACCCCTATGTTTTTTTTGGCCGAGCAGATAAAGACAGGAAAAAGGCTACGATGAAGAAGTCCTGCTTTAATACCATTGCGCATTTCTTCAATAGTGAGGTTCCCCTTTTCAAAGAAAAGTTCCATTAGCGCTTCGTCATTTTCTGCAGCTTTTTCGACCAATATATTGCGTAGCGCATTAGCTTTTTCGGCTTCAGCGGCAGGTATGTCGAGTATTTCGGGTTTGCCTCCATCCTTGGGGTATTTTAACATTTTCATTAGTAGTACGTCTATGATGGCATCGAAATTGGCACCCTCGGCTACCGGATACTGAACTATTGTTACCGCATTTTTTCCCAGACGTTCAGCTGCCATTTCAATGGTGCGTTCGAAGCTGGCTTTTTCGTGATCCAGCTGGTTGACCAGCAGAATGAGAGGTTTTTTTAGTCGTTCGCAGTGGCGGGCCTGAATTTCGGTGCCTACTTCTACGCCATTCTGTGCATTGAGCAACATAATTGCTGTGTCGGCCACCGAAAGTGAGGTGATGGTTGCGCCCACAAAATCGTCCATCCCCGGATTATCGAGAATATTTATTTTAACATCGTTGTATTCGGCATATAGCACCGATGAAAATATAGATAGCTTATTTTGATGTTCGATCTCGTTATAGTCCGATACGGTATTTCCTTGCTCAACTGTGCCGCGTCGCTCTATAACGCCACCCTCGAAAAGCATCGCTTCTGCAAGGGTGGTTTTACCCGATCCGGAGTTGCCTATCAGTGCAATATTCCTGATTTGACCAGTAGTGTAGTTTTTCATAGTTTATCGTTTTATGTTGTTAGTAAAATGTAGTGAGTATGAGCTTTACCGTGGATAGAATTGAAAAAATATGGTGTCATTGCAAAAGTAACATTTTATTCGAATTATGCAATTTTTTGAACAGGTTTTGGCATTCGAAAACTCAGAAAAATGTCCCGATCCTTGGCTTTATAACGACAGGATAATGTCTGATTGTAATTTTTTGTGAATTTGTTTGACAAAAAGTACGAATTTTAAATGATAGTAAGCAGTTAAATTGTTTCCAAATGCAAGGTTAAAAAAGTGTTTTCACCAGCTGATTTTACGCTCCTGCTACCAACAGGCTTTCCTCTTCTTTTGCCTTGATGCAGAAAAGGCAAAAAATCAAGCTCAAAAGCCCGACTCGATGGGTATCCCGAGAGCGTCTCTGCGTGCGCTACACAACTCGCCCAGCCTTTGGCGTGGCTCAACAGTGTCGCTTGCCCAGGCCCCCAGGCTACGATCCGTTCTCGACCCATTGCCGGATCGGGCTTTTAGGCCAACAGGGTATCTGCTGGTACAGACCCGCTTTCCCAATGATATGTACATCCTTCCGTGGTTACATGAGAGTAAGTGCTGTTTTATGCAGCTAAACTTATGTTGCTGCAGATTCGAGTCCTCAAAAAGTGTGTAAAGAAATTCTGTTTTAGACTTTTGTAGCATGAAAAAATTAAGAATTATCCCAGCCGACAAGTTGAAAATAATAGAAATGAGCATCTCTGTGCCCCTCCGTGCACGCTGTGGTAAATAAAATGAACACAGAAAACACAGGGAGAATATATATGATTGAGAAAGAAAGTTTGCTTTGTGTCGGATGGTCTTCAGCTTATATAGTGTAACCTTTTGTCAGAAATGGGGGTAGACTGATCTGTCGATCGGAAGAAGGATAGAAAGTGAAGGGATATTAGTTGGTTAAATTTTGCCCAGCTAATTAGGGGTTAAGAGAGATAATACTCTTTAATCTGGAGTTGTACATTGCGTTTGCTTTGTTGTTTGTAACTGTCAGTGCGTGGATAATTATTGGCATCCTTCAAAAAATATCAGTAACTTTACGAAAGTCATGAACATTTTTTCCAACCGTCGGTTATAACTAGAGCCAAACAAAAAGAATGCATTTATGTCGACTTTTGAAATAAAAATGCCCAAACTGGGAGAAAGCGTTGAAGAGGCCACCATTACCCGGTGGTTTGTAAAGGAAGGCGATTGGGTGGAAGAGGATCAACCCTTGCTGGAAATTGCTACCGACAAGGTAGATTCCGAAATACCCAGCCCTGTTGCTGGACAGGTGGCTAAAATTTTGTATCCTGTCGATAGTAAGGTAGCGGTGGGGTTGCCTATTGCCATCATTGATATGGAGGGTAAGGCGGCAGTTGCTCCACAAGCTTCGGTAAATGAACAACAACGGGCTGAATCTACTGTAGCCGAACCAAAAGCTGATACTGGGAAAACGATTGAAAAGGCAAAAACAGAAGAGAAAGGCACTCGATTCTATTCGCCGCTGGTTCGGAGTATTGCCCAGAAGGAAAATATCAGCATGAGTGAGCTGGAAACGATTGAAGGTACCGGAAAAGACGGTCGGGTACGCAAACAAGATGTTCTGCAGTATTTACAAAATCGTACAGCCAAGCCAACTGCACAGCCCACTGCTTCTGCCATTACTTCTACTGCTGAAACGCAGCCTGCTCCAAGGGTAGCACAGCCAGTATCGGTATCGGTATCGGTATCGCCCGAGGATGAAATCATGGAAATGGATAGGATGCGGCGTCTTATAGCCGATCACATGGTTATGTCGAAGCAGGTGTCACCACATGTAACCAATGTACTCGAGGCTGATGTTACCAACCTGGTGATGTGGCGCGATAAGGTGAAAGAAACTTTCGAAAAGCGTGAGGGTACCAAGTTGACCTTTATGCCTGCATTTATTGAGGCTACTGCAAAAGCGCTGAAGGACTTTCCCATGGTTAATGCGTCGGTTGATGGGTATAAGATTATTCTTAAAAAACGTATCAACATTGGCATAGCCGTTGCTTTGCCTTCGGGCAATCTTATCGTCCCTGTTATTAAGGATGCCGATAAAAAAAGTTTGCTGGGACTGGCAGCTGACTTGAATGCTTTGGCCGAAAGTGCCCGGAAAAATAAACTCTCGCCCGATGATATTGCGGGGGGAACATTTACCATAACTAATTTTGGTACTTTTAAGAACCTTTATGGTACACCTATCATCAACCAGCCGCAGATTGCTATTCTGGCAACGGGTATGATTCAGAAAAAACCGGCAGTTCTTGAAACGCCTGCTGGCGATGTTATAGCTATCCGTCACAAGATGTATCTGGCCCTTACTTACGATCATCGGGTTATCGATGGGGCGCTGGGCGGAGCTTTCCTTAGGCGTATTGCCGATTACCTTGAACAGTGGGATGTAAATCGTGGTTTTTAAATTCAAAAATGGCAACTATGAACAAGCTAAAATCGAATGAAATTAATCAGCTGGTGGAAGAAGTACTTGATAGTGCTGAAAAGTCCAGTGTAAACAATACATCGTCGGGTAAAGTGAATCGGGTACATAGCATCCTGACTACCGACAAGGCCACGCTTCAAAAGTGGTTTTATCTGATGGTATTGGGTCGTGCGCTCGATGATCGCGCACCCAAATATCTTAAGCAGGCCATAGGATGGAGCTATCATGCGCCGTATGCAGGGCACGATGGTATTCAGCTGGCCATTGGACAGGTTTTCGATCGCAGTACCGACCACCTGTATCCCTACTACCGTGATATGCTCACCTGTATTTCGGCAGGGTTTACCGCCGAAGAGATCATTTGCAACGGTATATCCAAAGCCAATGATGTAGCAGGTGGAGGACGTCATATGAGCAACCATTTTGCTAAACCCGAATGGAATATTCACAACGTGTCATCGGCTACCGGTAACCATGCTCAACATGCCACAGGTACAGCCCGCGCTATGAAAAAGTATGGCCATCGGGGAGTGGTTATTTGCTCACAGGGAGAATCATCAGTATCGGAGGGGTATGTGTATGAGGCTATAAATGGGGCAACTAACGAAAAGTTACCCGTTATTTTCGTTATTCAGGACAATGGCTATGGTATTTCGGTGCCCAAAAAAGACCAAACAGCTAACCGGCGTGTGGCCAACAATTTTAGGGGCTTTAAAAACCTTACCATCTTACATTGCAACGGTAAAGACGTGTTCGATTCAATGAACACCATGATTGCGGCTAAAAAGATTGTACTGGAAGAAGGCCATCCGGTAATTGTAGACGCCAACTGTGTGCGTATTCATTCGCATTCCAACTCCGACCGTCATGAGTTGTACCGCGATGACTACGAACTCAACTATGTACGAGAATATGACCCACTGGCTAAATTCCGCCGGTTATTGCTGCGATACAAACGCTTTACCGAGGAAGAACTGGTAGCCATTGAGGAACAGGTGAAAGAGGAAGTTAAGCAGGCGCATAACAAAGCCATGGCTGCTCCCGATCCCACCCCCGAATCTATATTTAACTTTGTTATTCCCGAGCCCTATGTGAGCACAAAATATCCCGATGGTACCCACAATTATCAAGGTCCTCCCAAAAAGCTCATTGAGGGTATAAACGAAACGTTAAAAGCCGAATTTCGATACAACCCCGATACATTCCTCTGGGGACAGGATGTTGCCAATAAGGACAAGGGGGGGATTTTTAATGTTACCAAGGGCATGCAGCAGGAGTTTGGCCCCGAGCGCGTGTTCAATGCCCCAATAGCCGAAGATTTTATCCTGGGAACGGCTAATGGTTTCTCGCGGTTCAACGATAAAATCAGGGTAGTCGTCGAAGGAGCCGAATTTGCCGACTACTTCTGGCCAGCTATGGAACAATTGGTGGATACCTCGCATGACTACTGGCGTTCGAATGGTAAATTCTCGCCCAATATTGTGGTTCGTCTGGCTTCGGGAGGATATATAGGGGGTGGATTGTACCACTCGCAAACCATAGAGGGGGCGTTGATTACGCTTCCAGGCATACGGGTTGTGTATCCTTCGTTTGCTGATGATGCAGCCGGGCTGTTGCGTACAGCTATGCGTTCGCGCGGGCTAACCATGTTCCTCGAGCCCAAGGCATTGTACAACGCTCCGAAAGCCGCTACCCCAATTCCCGATGATTTTGAAGTACCTTTTGGAAAAGCTCGCATCCGTCGCGAAGGTACCGATATGAGCATTATTACCTATGGCAATACAACCCACATGTGCCTTGAGGCTGCTGAAAAAATGGCCAAGGAACACGGGGCAAGCGTCGAAGTGATGGACTTGCGTTCGCTTTTGCCCATGGACGAAGAAGCTATTCTGACTACCGTCAAAAAAACCGGTAAAGTGCTTATAGTACATGAGGATAAGGTATTTGGCGGCGTAGGGGGCGAAGTGGCTGCTATAATTGCCAATAAAGCTTTTGAGTACCTTGATGCGCCTATCATGCGTGTGGGGGCTACCTTTACCCCTATTGGCTTCAACCGAATACTCGAGAATGCCATTCTGCCCAATACCGATAAAATTTATAAGGCAGCCATCGAATTGCTCGAATACTAAAAATTTGCTTAGAAAAAAAATAGCGTTGATCTAAAATGTCGACACATGAAAGATATTGCTGTTATTTATAGCTTTAACACGCGTAATTCCAAGAATGTAGCTAAAGAAATTATCAAACACTTTGGCAGTGCTGTAAAAATTGATGAAATTAATGCCGAAGAAATCGACGGGCCCACGTTTATGAGATATACCAATCTTATCCTGGGGGTGCCAACGTGGTTTGATGGAGAACTACCCAATTACTGGGATGAATTTGTACCTGAACTCGAGACGCTCGACCTTACGGGTAAGAATATCGCTATTTTTGGCAACGGTGACCAGGTTAATTATCCCGAAAACTTTGTGGATGGTATTGGCATTATGGCCGAAATAGTCGAGGCTCAGGGGGCAAGGGTAGTAGGCTACACCAGTGCCGAGGGGTATAAATTTGAATCGTCACGCGCTTATCGCAATGGCAAATTTTGTGGGTTAGCTATTGACCTTGAAAATCAAAGCGAGCTCAATACACCCCGAATCAAGAAGTGGGTAGAACAGCTCAAGAAAGAATTCGAATAATTTAAATATCAATAGAAAACAGCTTTCAGGCTTTGGGTAATGAATCCAAAGCCTTTTCTATGCTGGCCCATACCCCTTTTGAGGTATTCATCCAGGTAAATTGGGCACTGCGTAGTTCTCCTTTTTGTATCAGCGATTTTCGCAAGTCGCTATCCCTGTCAATACGCTCCATGGCACTTTTGATAGATTCGACCGATAGCGGGTCGACCAGTAATGCTGCATCCCCGGCAATCTCGGGCATTGACGAAACATTCGAGGTAATTACCGGCACATGGGCCCTCATAGCCTCCACTATGGGAAGTCCAAATCCTTCAAACAAAGAAACATACACAAGTGCTCTGGCCGAACCCATTACATTTACCAATTCATGCTGAGGCAAACGTCCTGCAAAAATTATATCGTCGCGATATGCCGAACGATTGTACACCTCCATAATTTCGTTGGTCAATAGCATACTCTTACCCACTATCAAAAGTTTAACTCCTGTGTCAGCACTCTTTCTGAATGCTTCATAGGCCAGAATCATGCGTGCAACATTCTTTCGGGGTAACAAATCACCAACATACAGAAAATATTCCTTACCGCCCGTATATCTGTTTCGTACGTCTTGCTTTACCTGTTCCGGCACTGGTTTAAATTCTTCGTTGGCTCCATTATATACCACATCGATTTTGTCGGGTGAAACCTCATATGTATTAGCAATGTCTTGCTTCGAAAATTCCGATACCGTTACAATCCTTTTTGCTATCTGGGCGTACTTTCGAAAATAATGACAGTAGTACTGTCGGCTCCAGTAGGGAAAATCTTTGGGAAAGTGCTCAAAGTTGATATCATGTATTACCGGAATACTTGGAACGTCCTTGAGATTAAGAGAAAGAAAGCCATCGGGTGAAAAAAATACATCGGCCTTGTAATGTCGCACAAATGGAACTATAGAAAAATTAAACCAAATGTAATATAAAAACGGATGTCGAGCAGGTGGATAAACCACGACGGGCTTTACATTGGATCCAAAAACAAACTGGTCGTCGAAGGGACGGTCGAAAAGAAATATAAATCGATGTTCGGGATACATGTGTGTCAGATGTTTAAGCGTATGGTAGGTATACCAGCCTATGCCACTCATCTTGTTCCACAACAAAAGCCGCGTGTTTACTGCAATTACCATATCATACCGTTTTTAAAAATGCATTTTTTCGGATGTTTAATAACTACATGGCTGAGATTTAATCGAACTCTTCCAGGATAAACAGATCGTCCACCTTTTTCCCCAGAGCTTTCGATATTTTCATGGCAAGTAGTAGCGATGGAATGTTTTTCCCATGCTCTATCGCATTAATGGTTTGCCGACTTACGCCAACCATTTGCGAAAGCTGTTCCTGTGTTATTTTCTGAAATTCTCGTTCGGCTCTAACCCGATTTCTCATTGTGTATGTAAAGTTTTTTTTACAATTAAAAAAAATAAAAAATTTTTGTAAGTTAATTTTTTTTGACTATCTTTGTTGCGTAAAATTAAAAAAATAAGTCAAAGACTTTTAACAAATAATCTGGAATGTTTATCCTTCGAATCCGTGAAAAACAGGAATGGGTGATGAAAATGTAAATATATCAAAAAATTGGATAAAATGAAGAATAGGATGCTACATCTATTGCTAATTATCAATTAGTTGTTTTTTCCTCGCTCTTGATAGGAGAGTGTAGGAAAAGAAACCTACACTTTTTTTTTACCTAAAATAATTAAAAAAATTTTTTTGCTATGGCAGACAATAAAATCTACATTTTTGATACCACACTTCGTGATGGGGAACAAGTTCCAGGGTGTCAGCTGAATACCATTGAAAAGATTGAAGTTGCAAAAGCACTTGAAGCACTTGGGGTGGATATTATTGAAGCAGGTTTTCCCATTTCAAGTCCTGGCGATTTTAACTCGGTGGTGGAAATATCGAAGGTTATCAAGGAGCCTGTTATTTGTGCGCTTACACGGGCGGTTAAAAAGGACATTGAAGTGGCAGCAGAGGCACTGCAGTATGCTAAACGTCCTCGTATCCATACGGGTATAGGAACCTCATATTATCATATCAACTACAAGCTGCGCAGCAATCAGGAAGAAATCATTGAACGGGCTGTAGAGGCTGTAAAATATGCCAAAAAGTTTGTTGAGGATGTTGAGTTTTATGCCGAGGATGCAGGACGTACCGAAAATGAGTATCTGGCTCGTGTAATTGAGGCGGTTATCGCTGCAGGTGCTACCGTCGTTAACATTCCCGATACCACCGGGTACTGTATTCCTGAAGAGTATGGCCGCAAAATCCGATTTCTGAAAGAAAATGTTAAAAACATCGACAAGGCCATCATTTCAACCCACTGTCATAACGATCTGGGCATGGCCACGGCCAATACTATTGCAGGCATTATGAATGGCGCCCGACAGGCCGAAGTTACTGTTAATGGTATTGGCGAAAGGGCTGGTAATACCTCGCTCGAGGAAGTGGTGATGATCCTGAAATGTCGGAAAGATATCAAGTACACTACGGGTGTCAACACCAAAAAGATTATGCAAACAAGTCGCCTGGTGTCTACGCTGATGCGTATGCCCGTGCAGCCCAATAAGGCTATTGTGGGTCGAAATGCATTTGCCCATTCATCAGGAATTCACCAGGATGGCGTACTCAAGCACCGTGAAAATTATGAGATTATCGATCCACGTGAAATAGGGTTGAGCGAATCGGCTATTAAGCTTACCGCTCGCAGTGGACGGGCAGCGCTCAAGCACAGGCTCGAACGTTTGGGTTATAAACTCGAAGGCGACCGGCTCAACGAGGTGTACGAGCAGTTCTTGGCACTGGCCGACCGTAAAAAAGATATCAACGACGACGACCTGCTGGTACTGGTGGGCGAAGAACGCACTAAGGAGAAAATCCTTAAGCTCGAATATCTCAACGTGGTATGCGGCAAATCGGCCATTCCCATGGCTACGGTTAAACTCTTGTACAACGGACAGGAATACATGTCGTCTGCTACTGGTGTGGGACCCATCGATGCTGCCTTTACTGCCGTACGTAATATAGTAAAAACAAGAGTAAAGCTTGAAGAGTACCTGGTGCAGGCAGTTACCCGCGGTATGGACGATGTCGGAAAGGTGCATGTTCAAATAGAATATAAGGGAACTAATTATTATGGTTTTGGAGCCAACACCGACGTGGTTACGGCTTCGGTCGAGGCATTCATCGACGCCCTGTCGAACTGCCTGAAGGTAAATCCAAAAGCCTGAACAGCACGAAAGTAATAGAAGTATAAAAATGATTAAATATGAGTACTAAAGGAAAAACTTTATTTGACAAGGTGTGGGAACGGCATGTGGTTCACCAGATTGAGAACGGCCCGGCTGTACTTTATATCGACCGGCATTTCATTCACGAGGTAACTTCACCTGTAGCTTTTAAGGGTATTGAACGAAGAGGATTAAAAGTCTTCCGTCCCGAACAAACAACGGCTACCTGCGATCACAATGTGCCAACATTATACCAGGAGCTGCCCATTAAGGAGGAGCTTTCGCGTAAACAGGTTCAGCAATTGGCTGAAAATTGTAAAAATCATAATATTACCATGTTTGGCCTGGGGCATCCCTTCAATGGTGTGGTGCACATCATTGGTCCCGAACTTGGCCTTACCCAGCCGGGGATGACCATTGTTTGCGGCGATAGCCATACAGCCACACACGGAGCTTTTGGTTCTATTGCTTTTGGGATAGGTACCTCGGAAATCGAAATGGTGCTTGCCTCGCAGTGTCTCATTCAGGCCAAACCCAAGCTCATGCGTATTACCATCAATGGTAAGCTGGGAAGAGGGGTAACATCCAAAGATATTATCCTGTATATCATATCAAAACTTACCGCCAGTGGAGGTACCGGCTATTTTGTTGAGTTTGCCGGTGAAGCCATTCGTAGCCTGAGCATGGAGGCGCGTATGACCATCTGTAACATGGCCATCGAAATGGGTGCCCGGGGTGGAATCATTGCTCCCGATGAGGTTACCTTCGAATACATCAAGGGTCGTCAGTTTGCCCCAAAAGGCGAGGCCTGGGACAAAGCCGTGGCTTACTGGAAAACCTTGCCTTCGGACCCCGATGCCCAGTTCGACAAGGAATATACATTCGATGCAGCCGACATTGAGCCCATGATTACCTATGGAACCAACCCTGGCATGGGCATGAAGGTTACCGAGGCTATCCCTGTCAATGAGCCCAATACCAAGGCGCTCGAGTATATGAACTTTAAACCCGGCCAGAAACTTCTGGGAATGCCCATCGACTACGTGTTTGTGGGTAGCTGTACCAATGGTCGTATTGAGGATTTCCGCGCTTTTGCCCAAATAATCAAAGGACGCAAGAAGGCCGACAATGTTACCGTATGGCTGGTACCTGGTTCTAAACAGGTGGAAAAGCAAATTATTGAGGAGGGTCTGAAGGAGATATTCGAAGCTGCGGGCATCCCCCTGCGTCAACCTGGATGCTCGGCCTGCCTGGCTATGAATGAGGATAAAGTGCCCGCTGGCAAATATAGCGTTTCAACCTCGAATCGAAATTTCGAGGGTCGGCAGGGACCAGGAGCCCGAACCATATTGGCCAGCCCGATTACCGCTGCAGCTTGCGCTATAAAAGGCGCTATTGCCGATGTACGCGAATTTCTTAACAATTAAAAAGTTATTATTATGGAAAAATTCACAACCATTATATCCAGCTGCGTTCCATTGAACGTGGAAAATGTTGACACCGACCAGATTGTACCTGCCCGTTTTCTCAAAGCAACCTCGCGCGAAGGTTTTGGAGATAATCTCTTTCGCGATTGGCGATTCGATGCCAATAATCAGCCTAAAGAAGACTTTGTGCTCAACAATCCAACCTATTCCGGGAAAATTCTGGTGGCCGGAAAAAATTTCGGCTGCGGTTCGAGCCGCGAACATGCCGTTTGGGCCATCTACGATTATGGCTTTAGGGTGGTAGTGTCGAGCTTTTTTGCCGACATTTTTAAGAATAACGCCCTGAACTGTGGGCTATTACCCGTGCAGGTTTCGGAAGCCTTTCTTGCAAAAATCTTTTCACAAATCGAAAAAGATCCACGTACCGAGCTGAAGGTCGATCTTGAAAACCAGACCACTACTATACTGGCTACGGGCGAGTCGGAAAAATTTGAGGTAAATCCTTACAAGAAAGAGTGCCTGCTTAAAGGGTACGACGATGTGGATTACTTGCTTAGCTTGAAAGATAAGATCGAAGCCTACGAAAAAGGAAGAATTGTTTTCTCTGTCTAAAAAAATATAACTACATATGGCCACAAGAATAGAGATAATGGACACCACCCTGCGGGATGGGGAACAGACGACCGGAGTGTCGTATACCGAGGCCGAGAAACTCAATATTGCCAAGGCCCTGCTCGAAGAGGTAAAGGTCGATCGCATTGAGGTGGCCTCGGCTCGGGTATCGGAAGGCGAGTATAAAGGAGTATCCACTATTACCCGTTGGGCTGCAAAAGCCGGGCATTTGCCTAAAATAGAAGTGCTGGGTTTTGTCGACGGAGGACAATCGTTACAGTGGATTAAGGATGCAGGAGGACAGGTAATAAACCTGCTTACCAAAGGATCGCTCAAACATTGTCGTGAACAGCTGCGAAAAACTCCCGACGAACATATTGCCGATATCAAAGCATGTGTGTTAAAAGCCCAGGAGATGGGCATTGTTGTAAATATGTATCTTGAGGATTGGAGCAACGGCATGCGGCACTCACCCGATTATGTTCTTCACATGATGGATACCCTGCAGCACCTGCCTATCCGACGCTTTATGCTTCCCGATACGCTGGGTATTCTTAATCCCGATGAAACCTACCGCTTTTGCCAGCAAATGGTGGAACGTTATCCTCAGCTGCACTTCGATTTTCACGCACACAACGATTACGACTTGGCTGCAGGCAACGTGTATATGGCCGTAAAAGCTGGCGTCAAAGGTGTACACACTACCGTCAATGGACTGGGCGAACGTGCAGGAAACGTACCCCTGGCTAGCGTGGTAGCTATCCTTAAAGACCATCTTAGCTGTGAGTTATCTGTAGAGGAGGTTACTCTCAACAAGATTAGTCGGTTGGTTGAATCATTCTCGGGTATCCGTATCCCTGCCAATAAACCCATTGTAGGGGAATACGTTTTTACGCAGGTGGCAGGTATCCATGCCGATGGCGATAGCAAAAACAAGCTCTATTATAACGATCTGTATCCCGAACGATTTGGTCGCGAACGCAAATATGCCCTGGGTAAGCTAAGCGGTAAAGCAAATATTAAGCAAAATCTCGAACAAATGGGTATTGAGCTCACTCCCGAAGAAATGAAAAAAGTTACCGACCGTATCATTGAGCTGGGCGACAAGAAAGAATTCGTTACCCCCGAGGATCTGCCCTACATCATTGCCGACGTACTTCAAGGCGAAAGGGTGGCCGATATGATTAAGATCAAGAATTATGCACTTTCGGTGGCCAACAATCTGCATTCGGTAGCTACGCTGAAGCTCGAGATAGGTCAGCAGGAATACGAGGAAAGCGCTGCAGGTGATGGCCAGTACGATGCCTTTATGAAGGCATTGCACAAAATCTATCACAAGCTGGGTAAAAAACTTCCCGAGCTTACCGACTATATGGTTACCATTCCACCTGGTGGCCGTACCGATGCATTGGTTGAAACCATCATAACCTGGCAGGATGGAGATAGAGAATTCAAAACCCGGGGCCTCGACCCCGACCAGAATGTGGCTGCTATTAAAGCTACCCTGCGTATGCTCAATATTATCGAAATAAAATGCTGAAAGTTAATGCTCCAACTGGATATTTGCTAAATTTGTCTTTTCTTTGAATAACTGAAAGATAATGTTCTAATTAAAAAAGAATTTCATGAGTAAAACTTACAAGATTGCTGTGATACCCGGCGATGGTACGGGTCCCGAGGTAGTGCGTGAAGGAATAAAAGTATTGAATGCTGCTGCCACAAAATTTGGATTTAAGCTGGAATATCAGAATTTTGATTTTGGAGGCGATCGTTATCTTCGAACGGGCGAAACGCTGCCCGACACCGCTATTAATGATCTTAAACAATTTAACGCAATTTATCTGGGAGCCATTGGACATCCCGATGTCAAACCGGGTGTACTGGAAGTTGGAATACTCCTGAAAATGCGTTTCTCTCTCGACCAATACATTAACCTTCGACCCGTTAAGCTTTATCCCGGGGTAGAAACACCCCTAAAGGATAAGGGACCCAATGATATCGACTTTGTCGTTATTCGCGAAAACACTGGAGGTATTTATACGGGTGTTGGAGGTGCAGTTCAGGTGGGTACACCAAACGAGGTGGCTACTCAGGTGATGGTTTACTCGCGTCCGGTTGTGGAACGTTGCATCCGCTTTGCCTATGAATACACACGTCGCCGTAACAAACGTAAACAGCTTACGCTGGTTCACAAAACCAATGTCCTTACCTACTGTGGCGACCTGTGGAACCGCACTTTTAAGGAAGTTGGTAGCGAATTTCCCGATATTAAGCAGGATTATAACCACGTTGATGCGGCCAACATGTGGTTCGTAAAATCGCCCGAATTTTATGATGTAGTGGTTACCGAAAATCTGTTCGGTGACATCATTACCGACCTGGCTGCTATTATTCAGGGTGGATTGGGTATTGCAGCTGGCGGAAACATCAATCCGCAGGGAGTTTCCATGTTTGAACCCATGGGTGGTTCGGCTCCAAAATATACCGGCCAGAACATCATCAATCCCCTGGCTGCTATTGGTGCTGCCGGCATGATGCTCGATACGCTTGGCGAAACCGAAGCAGCTAAAGCAGTCGATAATGCTATCAGTAAAGCCCTCGGCTCGGGACGAATCAAAAGTTTGGCAGCCGGTAAAATGGGAATGACTACTTCGGAAGTTGGTGACTTTGTAGCCAGTCTGATATAATCACAATACAATAAAAAAAATTAGAGACGCTGATGTAACGTCTCTAATTTTTTTCAACGACAAAGGAACTTTTATTTTCTTTTAACGGTACAACCAATAGCTTTGGTTGTGCTGGGGTTAGGTTCTTTACCTGCTTCTATGGCCTCAATGGCTTGCTCAACATACCGCGTCTTTACTGCCGTAGCATCCTTATAGTTGTCGTCAATGGCCCCAATGTAAGCCACCACAAACTTATTCCCCGACTTTTTTAATAAAAACACGTGAGGCGTACGTTCGGCCCCGTATGCATTAGCGGTAGCCTGCGTGGCATCGTACAGATAAGGAAACGTAAATCCTTTTTCTTTCGCCCTTATCTGCATGTTTTCGTAAGAATCCTCCGGCACAATGCTAACATCGTTGGGGTTGATGGCTACCACCGGAAAACCCTTTGGCCTGTACTTCTTGTCAAGCGCTATAATGCGATCCTCATAGGCTATGGCATACGGGCAATGATTACACGTAAAAATAAGAATAACCCCTTTTTGCGAACGGTAATCGTCGAGGCTTACCATTTTGCCATCAACATTTTTTAAATGAAATGATGGGGCTATATCCCCTACCTTTAATTGAGCAAAAGTTGATAATGAAGCGAGAATCAAACTTGTAATAAGCAATAATCTTTTCATGGTTTAAAAAATTTAAGGGTTAATACTGAGTCGAGAAAATCAAAATCTATTTGTTTCTCAATAAAAATCTTTTCATTATTCCTGTATATCAGGGTAGCGGGTATGCTCCCCCCCCCACAGGCTATCTACCCGGTCAATCCAACGATTGCTATCGGGATCATCGAGTACTACCACTTTTGATCGAATATTGTTCTTTCTCAAAAATGGAACCAGCGTACTTTCAATCGTTTCTGTCATATCAAGACTTACCAGCAGTATGCTGAACTTTCTTGTTGCATATTTTTCGCCAATTTTCTCGATATCGGGCAGTTCTTTACGGCAGGGTGCACACCAGGTAGCCCAGAAATTAATCAGATATGTGGTATCGTTTTGCTGGTGCAATAGTGGTTCCAGCTGATCGAAGTTATAAACCGGAATTTGCGTCTGGCCATTCGCGCATGCTATACTTATGAATACCAGTAATAGTAAACTTGTAACTGCTTTCATTTTTTCTAAATTTTTTGCGAGCCAATGCTTCGAAAGTAATTACTGGGCAATGTAATTATTTGGGCAATTATAAAACAACTTATTCCCTAATAGGTTGGGTAAAATATTGTTATAAACATGTTAAAGCCGAACAGGGCGATATGATTATTTATCATGAAGCTCTTTACGAACAGCAGGTGCCACTTTTGTGCCAAAAAGTTCGATAGCCTTGAGCACCTGTTTATGGGGAAGTGTGCCTACCGTTAGCTGCAGTAGAAACCTCTGATGCTTGAAAATGCTATGCTGGTATAGTATTTTTTCGACAATTCGTTCGGGTGAGCCGACAAAATTAGCCCCATGAAGGGATACAGAAAAATCGAATTGTTCGCGGGTCATAGGAGGCCAGCCTCGTTCTCTTCCCAGCTGATCCATAGCCCGCTTGATTGCCGGATAGGCTATATCGTAAGCTTCTTTGTCAGTATTGGCAATGAAGCCGTGCGAATTGATGCTTAAAGGAGGTACATGGCGGTGCGTAGCCATAGCTTCTTTGCGAAATAGCTCTGCAAATCGGGCAAAGCGTTCGGGCATACCGCCAATGATTGCAATGGCTAACGGTAAGCCAAGTCGTCCCGCACGCACAGCCGATTGCGGAGTACCTCCAGCTGCAATCCAGATGGGTAGCTTTTCCTGAATTGGACGTGGAAAGATTCGTTGATTATTAAGGGGAGGTCTGTACCGACCCTCCCATGTGATCGTTTCTTTCTCGCGCAGCTGTAAAAGTAAGTCCAGTTTTTCTTCAAACAATGCCTCGTAATCCTGAAGGTCGTAGCCAAACAAAGGGAAGGACTCAATAAATGAGCCCCTGCCTACCATTAATTCTGCCCGTCCATTCGAAACAAGGTCAAGCAGGGTGTATTGCTCAAATACCCTTACCGGATCATCGGAGCTAAGTACCACTACGGCACTGCTTAGCCTTATCCGCCGTGTCATCGCAGCCGCTGCAGCCAGTATGACTACCGGGTTGGTTACAATAAAATCCTCGCGATGATGCTCTCCTATCCCAAATACATCAAGCCCTACCTCGTCGGCAAGTTTTATTTCTTCCAATAATCGTTGTATGCGCTCATGCGCAGTAATCAATTTTCCCGTACCTACTTCTATCGTTCGATCGCCAAAACTGTATAAGCCTATTTCCATTTCATTTTAAGTTTAGGCTCACTCCATATTGCTCAGTTAGATTTGAAAAAATTATGCTAAGAATCTATTCATTCAATCAAACAGGAGACACAGGAAATTTGTTTTGTTAACGCATAGTTAAATCCTGATTTGCATTTATCCCGACTTTACATTGCAATAATTCATGTATATTGTTAGATAAAAAACGGTAAAATCTTTTACATTTATCATCCTTATCAGATATATAGATTTTTATATTTGATACAAAATCATATATATTAGCTTGTGTAAATGAAAATATTAATATTTTTGAATGAGAAATTGGGCTGAGCTGTGTTGTAAGTAAAAAAAATACCCAAAAAATGTGTATATATGGGTTATTTTGCTGGCGGTAGGTTAAAAAAAAGATTTTTTGTTTTAACCTTTTTTTGGAGTTGCAGCTATTATTTTTTAAGCGGAAATAATATCCATCAGCTTGCTTTTGAACGCATTGATGTTGAGAAGGGATTGCCCAACAGTAATGTCAATTGTATTTATCAGGATTCGTACGGTTATATCTGGATAGGCACCGAGGATGGGTTAACTCGTTATGATGGAACATATTTTCGTGTTTACAACGATAACATCTATCCTCGTACCATTGGCTATCAGGCAGTAATTTCTATTTTTGAGGATATCGATTCTACTTTATTGGTTGGTACGCGCCACACCTTGGAACTTTACGATCGGGAAAGGGATGCGTTTTTTCATTTCGATTTTCCTCCTGATCCATGGGGCAACAGGTATTTTCAGGTGACCGCAATAGGGCGGTTGGCAAGAAACCGATATCTGATTGGCACAGATGGGGGTGGAATGTTTGAATTTATCGTCAACCGGTCGCAGCTTGGCCGATCGGTTGTAAAAAAATTAAAAGGTAGTTTATACCGGATTTCTTGTATATATTCAGAAAACCCTGATACTTTCTGGATTGCCGATTTTGTGGAAGGACTTTTCAGATACTTGCCACGAAAAAATCAATGGGATAAAATTCATATTGCTGCCGATAGAACATTAGAATTAAAAAGCATTTGTGGCGATAAAACTCATCTGTATCTGGGTTCCAATAGCATGGGACTGTGCATTGTTGATAAGAAAACGATGCAAAGCCGATTTTTTACGACTCATGAGGGACTCCCCTCTAACCGTGTTTGGTCGGTTGTACAGGATAAGCATGGCAATTTGTGGATTGGAACTGATGGAGGGGGGATCGCTTATTTCCGTCTTTTAGATAAGTCTGTTACTCTGTTTCAACACCATGGTTTTGATCAGTCAACCATCAGCAATAACCATGTTCACACGGTATTTGTTGATCGCGAAAACAATTTGTGGCTGGGACATTTTCATGGGGGCATTTCCTATGCCAACACCAACAACGTTTTTCAATCTTTACGCTGTATACCCGGCTATTCCAATACCCTATCCAATAAAATGGTAACTGCAATCATTCGCGATCGGCGTAAATACCTGTGGATAGGTACCGATGGAGGAGGCATTAATATTTACGATACCAGCTGGAATCGCGTGGAACATAAGCTACTTCCCGCTTCATTGCTTAAAATTCTGGAAGATAAGCCTATTCTTGCTTTATACGAGGATAGTGAATCGAAAATATGGATAGGCACCTATTTGATGGGGTATTTTTCTTATGATCCACGAACCAAACAATATCGTCAATATTTCAATAATTCCCCAGCAGGGATGTTTACCTTCAGCAATGATATTCGTTGTTTCTATGAGGATAAGCAATCGCATTTATGGGTAGGTACCAATGGTGCAGGCATCTATATAATCAATCGAAATACGGGTCAACTGGTGGAACACATTCAAAAAACGCTGAATACCCAGAATACGTTATCTCTCAATTGGGTTCGATATATGACCCCCGATTCCTATGGCTTTGTCTGGATTGCTACCTCCTATGGTCTTAGTCGCTACGATCCCATCAAGCGTCGGTTTGTTAATTATTATGCAAATTCTGCCGATACAGGAGCGCTCAGCGACGACCTGGTGCTGACCATTTTTGAGGATCGCCAGCGAAATCTCTGGGTGGGGACGCGAAATGGGCTAAATTTATATGATAGAACAACGAATACCTTCCGGAAATTTTTCATGAAAGACGGTTTGCCCCATAATACCATCAATAGTATTTTGCAGGATAGAGATAGCAATCTCTGGCTGGCTACCAACAATGGTCTCTCTTTATTCGATATAAAAAACTATAAATTTTTTAATTACAGTCGGGCCGAAGGAATTATTAGCCCTTCTTTCCTTGAGAATGCTGCATATAATGATTCTACATTTCTTTATCTTGGAACGCTGGAAGGGATGATATACTTTAAGCCCGAAGAGGTATTTCAGAACTATCAATATGCTCCCGTGAAAATTACAAGGATTTTTTTGTACAACAGGGAGATAGAAATCGGACAAAAAATTGATGGTAAGGTAATTTTACCCCGGGATATTGAGTTCGTCAAAGAAATAGAGCTTAAATACCGGCATAATGTGATTACTATTCATTATGCCCCGCTTAAATATTCTTCAAGGATGTATGTATTTCGTTACCGGCTTGAAGGTTTTAACAAGGAATGGGTTTATGCCAATTATGGTATCAATCCGGTTACCTATACCAATCTGGATCCCGGTTCATATCGCTTTCGCGTACAAATGTTAGATAAAAATAATAATCCTGTCAGCGAGGCGTCCCTCAATATATCAATAATACCTCCCTTCTGGATGAGCTTTTGGTTCAGGCTAGCAGTGGGTTTATTGATATTATTTGTTTTTTATAGCTGGTACAATCAACAGCTGAATCGTTGGGAACGTCAAAAAGCTGATTTTGAAAGACGCATGGCGGAAGAGCAACTGAAGGCCGAAAAAGCCCATTTGAAGTTGCAGGAAGAAAAACTATTACTCGAGAAAAATAGGCAGGAAACAATGATTGCTCAAAAAAATTCAGAGTTAACCACATTCGTGCTCCAATTGTCGCACAAAAATGATATTTTAGAACGAATCAATCATATTATCAAACAAAATGCCCCGTTAATTCAGGATACACAGGTGAAACGTCGAATCGAAGAAATAGGCCGTATTCTCGAGAAAGAATTTGCCACCGAGCGGGAGTGGGAACGTTTCGAGAAGCACTTTAATGAAGTACATGCTGATTTTATTCAGCGCCTTAAGCGTTTGTATCCCGATCTCGGACTTACCTACCTTAAATTGTGTGCTTACTTGAAGTTAGATTTAAGCACAAAAGAACTTGCATTTTTGCTAAATATATCTCCAAGAGGAGTCGAAAAAGCCCGTTCCCGCTTGCGCAAGCGTTTTAATCTCCAACCCGGAGAAAGTCTTACCGAATTTCTGAACAAGATATAAAAAAACAGATTTAGTGGTATCTTTTTTATTTATTTGATTTATAGGGAATTATAATTTTATTGTCGTAGTTCTGTCGTACCCATTGTCGTATTATTGTCATAAAAATTTTCACCGCTGGGATATATGGCGGAATATCTTTACCCCGAGTTTTATCTAACCAATTTTATCAGAATGCCTGTATGGGCCAAACTAACTGAATTATTAACCCAAAAACTTAAAGTGTATGCGTAAAACTTTCAAATTTCTGTGGATGTCCTGCCGCACCCTGAGTTGGCGTGTGGGATGGGGACTTTTGTTGTGGGGAGGTCTTTTCCTCAGACTTGGTTCGGTTTCAGGACAAACTTACAACTATGCAGAGGTACTGCAGAAGTCAATGTTTTTTTATGAATGCCAGGAATCAAAAATCGCTCCGGGGAATCGTGTAACCTGGCGTGCCAATGCGGCTATGAATGATGGGAGTGATGTAGGAAAAGATCTTACAGGAGGATGGTTTGATGCAGGAGACCATGTGAAGTTTAATTTTCCCATGGCCTTTACTGCTACGGCTCTGGCCTGGGGTGCAATTGACTTTGCCCAGGGGTACATAGCTTCTGGACAGATGCAGTATCTGAAGCGAAATTTACGTTATGTAAACGATTATTTTATAAAATGTCATACAGCACCCAATGAACTGTATGGTCAGGTGGGTAATGGGGGCCTCGATCATGCCTTCTGGGGACCGCCCGAAGTCATGCGTATGGCAAGACCTGCCTATAAAATTGATGCAACTAAACCTGGATCCGACCTTGCTGCTGAAACTGCTGCTGCTATGGCAGCCGCCAGTATTGTTTTCAAAACAGATGATCCTACCTATAGTGCTACCCTGCTTAATCACGCCAAGCAGCTGTATACTTTTGCCGAAACATACAAGGGTAAATATTCCGATGCTATTACCGATGCTGCAGGTTACTATAATTCCTGGAGTGGTTATAACGATGAACTTGTGTGGGGCGCTATATGGCTTTACCGCGCTACGGGCGATGCAACCTATCTGACAAAAGCTGAAACCTACTATGATAATTTAGGTAACCAGGGGCAAGAACCCGTTAAGGCCTATAAGTGGACCATTGCCTGGGACGATAAATCCTATGGTTGTTATGCCCTGTTAGCTAAGCTTACGGGTAAGGATAAGTACAAAATTGACGCCGAACGTTACCTCGATTATTGGACCGACGGATATAACGGCTCGCGTATCACCTATACCCCTGGCGGTCTAGCTTTCCTTGATATCTGGGGTTCGCTGCGTTATGCCATGAACACCGCTTTTGTGGCCGCTTACTATGCTGATGCTGCTACGTCTGCAGCTAAAACAACTAAATATCTCAATTTTGCCAAACAGCAACTACATTATGCGCTGGGTTCCAACCCAAGCAACAGAAGCTATGTGTGTGGCTTTGGTAATAACCCACCCGTTAATCCTCACCATCGAGGGGCGCATGGTGCATGGTCGAACAATGTGCAGGGGCCTCCAACCGAAACCCGACATATTCTCTATGGTGCACTCGTAGGGGGGCCAGGGAGCAATGACGCTTATACCGACGACCGCTCGAACTATACTAATAATGAGGTGGCCTGCGATTACAATGCATTATTTTCAGGCCTTCTTGCAAAATTTGTTATTGATTATGGTGGAACACCGCTGGCTAATTTCCCTGTTCCCGAAACACCAAAGGATGAGTATTTTGTTGAGGCTAAATCGAATGCATCCGGAACAAACTTTTCTGAATGGTCGGTTTGGGTATACAATCATACAGCCTGGCCAGCTCGCGAAGGTTCTGAGTACAAATTCCGTTTATATGTAAATATTTCGGAAGGCCTCGCTGCAGGTTATACAGCCTCAAATTACGTTGTACAGACCAATAATGCTGGTGTTGTTAACTTTACCCAACTGCTGCCTGCTGATGCGGCAAATGGCATTTATTATACAGAAGTAACTTTTAAGCCGGGTACTGAAATATATCCAGGTGGGCAGCAATACGATAAGAAAGAAGCTCAAATGCGGATTAGCCTGCCCAATGCACCTGCTTCGGCATGGGATCCCACAAACGATCCCTCATGGGTGGGAATTACTTCTACCTTGAAGCAAATGCCAAGCATTCCCATGTATGTCGATGGTGTACGGGTATTTGGTTCTGAACCCGTTGCCGGTCAGACCGTACCTGTCACGGGAGTTACGGTATCACCCACCACGTTGAGCCTGACGGTAGGTCAGACCGCTACGTTGACGGCCAC
>JBMFQE010000015.1:0-56142 GCA_049968755.1 Bacteroidales bacterium | reverse complement strand
GCTGTGCAGGTAAATTTGCTGTCAGGAGTAATAAACCTAACGGCAAAAATGTTACTAAAAGTTTTGTTTTCATAGTAGGTGTCTAAGTTTTTAGATTAAACATGGTTTGATTGAAACATAAAATTTTATTGGTTATTTGGTTTTGATATGCAAGTTTAAGAGCTAATTTTGTTTTTCCAAAATCTTTGATAATTATTTTAATGAAAATGTAACATATTTTACTAATATGTTGTAAATGTTTGATTTATTGTTTACGACATGTAAACCAATATAGCTAATATAATTTACAATGTTAGGATTTTGTACTTCATAGTTTTTCTTAGCCAGGTTAAATCCATTCTGGACATTTGTTAATTTCGCATTAATAACTAATTAATCGGGTTAATCTCGCAAGATGCTTTTAATGAAGCTATTTTCGAAAATGTGCTGCCTTTTGCTTTTTTTCCCATATTTTTGTGGCTTAACAAACAGGATAAAAATGGAAAAGAATAAAATATCCATATCGGGTGATCTGGGAAGCGGCAAAACCGTTCTGGCTCGAAAAATTTCCGAAAAAACCGGAATCCCGATTATTTCTGTTGGAGGTATTCAGCGAAGGTTAGCTCAAAAATACGGAATGGATACTACTACCTTTAATAAATACATGGAGACTCATCCCGAGATTGATCTGGAATGCGACAATATGGTCAGCGAATATGGTCGTTCCAGCGAACCGTTAATTCTCGACTCGCGTTTAGCATGGCATTTTGTACCCCATTCGCTCAAAATTCATTTGCTATGTCATAAAAAGGTAGCCGCCGATCGAATATTCAAAGATGGAGTGAGGGAAAATGAAAAATACAGTAACGTGGAGGAAACCTACCAGAGTATGGTTGAACGTCGGCAAAGTGAGATTAAACGCTTTAAGCAGCAATATGGTGTTGATATTGACGACTTAAACAATTACGATGTGGTTATTGATACCTCATTTCTCAGCCCCAACGAAGTGTTTGACCGGGCATGGATGTCCATTGAAAACTGGCAGAAAGAAGCCCCCTACCGGTTTATATGGATTTCTCCTAAAAATTTGTTTCCCACCCGACTGGATGACATGAATGATGATAGGGTAGAAATAACAAGAGTCGATGGAAACTTTTATATAATCAGCGGACATGGTAGGGTAAGCATGGCCTTGTCGGATAATATATCCCTTTTGTCTGTATCTTTCGTCTCGGACAATGTTCCAAAATTATCGCAACCGGAAGTAACTGTCAGAGAGTGGGAAAAAAAACATGGCTTCAAATTCTTAATATAATTTTTTTAAGTACATTTGTATCTTTCAATTTTTAAAATTACATTATAACTTATTTAATATCAGTTAATTATAAATAAAATTTGTAAAACAATGTCAGAAGGAAAGAAAAAAAGAGTGTATTTTTTTGGCGCAAAGACGGCTGACGGGAGAGCCGATATGAAGAACCTGTTAGGGGGTAAAGGCGCCAATCTGGCCGAAATGTGTTTGTTAGGACTACCTGTGCCGGCTGGTTTTACGATCACAACTGAAGTATGTACCGAGTATTATGCCAATAATCATGAGCTCCCTGCTGGTTTGATGGACGAGGTATGGGAAAATATGAAAAAAGTGGAGCAAGTGATGGGAATGAAGTATGGTGACCCGGAAAATCCCTTACTTGTTTCCTGTCGTTCGGGAGCTCGTAAATCAATGCCCGGTATGATGGATACCGTTTTGAACGTAGGCTTATGTTCAGCTACCATCCCGGGTCTTATAAAGAAAACCAACAATCCCCGGTTTGTATGGGACTCGTACCGTCGTTTGATTATGATGTATGCCGATGTGGTAATGGAAAAAGCCGAGGGTATTGAGCCTGTGGGTGAGGGTATTCGTAAGCAACTGGACAATATGCTTGATGAGTACAAGACAAAGAAAAAATATAAGTCCGATGTCGACCTTACAGCCGATGATTTACAACAATTGGCCGAAGATTTTAAAAAGAAAGTTAAAGAAGTTTTAGGCAAAGAGTTTCCTGATAATGCTGAGGAACAGCTTATAGGGGGTATCAAGGCCGTATTCAAGAGCTGGAATGGTAAAAAGGCTGTTTCGTACCGCCGTATTGAGGGTATACCCGATGATTGGGGTACTGCTGTAAACGTTCAGGCCATGGTATTTGGCAACATGGGCGATACCTCTGCTACGGGTGTTGCCTTTACGCGTAACCCGGCTACCGGAGCCAATGAATTTTACGGTGAATGGCTTGTCAATGCTCAGGGTGAAGACGTAGTAGCAGGTATTCGTACGCCCAATCCGCTGAATAATGCCACCAAAAACGATAACAACAAGCACCTGCAGAGCATGGAAGAAGCCATGCCCGAAACCTACAAAGAGTTGGTTGAGATTCGCAATATCCTTGAGCAGGCTTACCGCGATATGCTCGATATCGAGTTTACCATTCAAGAAGGCAAGCTCTACATGTTGCAGTGCCGCGTAGGTAAACGTACGGGTACCGCAGCACTCAACATTGCTATGGATATGCTCAAGGAGAACCTTATCGATGAAAAAACAGCTGTATTGCGGGTTGAACCAGCACAGCTCGATGAACTATTGCATCCTATTTGCGACCCCGAGGCTGAAAAGAAGGCAAAGGTTATTGCCAAAGGCTTGCCAGCTGGTCCCGGAGCAGCAACCGGTAAGATTGTCTTCACTGCTGAGGATGCTGTTGCATGGGCACGTAAGGGCGAAAAGGTTATCCTGCTTCGCGAGGAAACCAATCCCGAAGACGTAGAGGGTATGCGTGCTGCCGATGGTATTCTTACTGCACGTGGCGGTATGACCTCACATGCTGCACTGGTGGCTCGTGGTTGGGGTAAATGCTGTATCGTTGGTGCTGGTGCCATCCATGTAGACGTTGAAAACAAAAAGGCTAAAATTGCCGATACCGATATTGTGCTGAAAGAAGGTGATATAATTACGCTCAATGGAACAAAGGGTAATGTTTATCAGGGCGAAATTAAACTGATGGACGCCTCTGAAAATCCCAACTTCCAGGCCTTTATGAAAATGGCCGACAAGTATCGTACCATGGGCGTACGTACCAATGCCGACACACCTGCCGATGCCAAGGTAGCCCGCGACTTTGGTGCTGAAGGAATAGGACTGTTCCGTACCGAACACATGTTTTACGGCGAGGGTAGCGACGAACCCCTGTTCCTGCTCCGCAAGATGATTCTTAGCGAAACTACCGACGAGCGTCGTAAGGCACTGGATGAACTGTTCCCCTATGTTAAGAAAGATATTAAGGCTACCCTGCTGGCTATGGATGGTCTGCCCGTTACATTCCGTCTGCTTGACCCGCCTTTGCACGAATTTGTGCCCCAGAGTGCCGAAAAACAGGCCGAGCTCGCCAAAGCACTGGGTATAACGGTTGAAAAAATTATTAAACGAGGCGAAGCCCTTCACGAAACCAACCCCATGATGGGACATCGGGGGGTACGTCTGGGAGTCACCTATCCCGAAGTATCTGAAATGCAGATTCGTGCCATCTTCGAGGCTACAGCCGAGTTGATGAAGGAAGGTAAAAAGCCTCTGCCCGAAATCATGGTACCCGTTACCTGCGACGTTTCGGAACTCGACTTTACTAAAAAAATAGTAGATAAGGTATATGCTGAGGTGCTGGCTAAGTTTGGCCTGAGCAAGATCGATTACAAGTACGGTACGATGATCGAAATACCTCGTGCTGCTCTGTTGTCGGACCGCATGGCCAAAACTGCCGAATTCTTCTCGTTTGGTACCAACGACCTTACGCAGATGACTTTTGGCTTCAGCCGCGATGATATTGGTGGATTCCTCCACGATTATCTCGATAAGAAAATGTTACCAGCCGACCCCTTCCAGACTATCGATCAGGATGGTGTTGGGCAGCTCATTAAAATGTCGGTAGAAAAGGGCCGCGCTACTCGCCCCGATCTAAAGGTTGGTATCTGCGGAGAGCAGGGCGGTGACCCCGCTTCGGTTGAGTTTTGCTACAAAACCGGGCTCACCTATGTAAGCTGCTCGCCATACCGAGTACCCATCGCTCGTCTGGCTGCTGCTCAGGCCGCAATTAAGGCTGGAAAATAACCGAAAATGGATTTATTAATAAAAAAGCCCTCCAGCATGGGGGGCTTTTTATATGTTTATTGCCATACAAAAGAAAGGTTGAACATTTGATATCCTTGTCTGTTTGTACAAATATGGTAAATATCTATTGTTTATGCGAAACGAAGTTATTCTGGTCGATGAGCACGATAACGTGGTAGGCACCATGGATAAGCTTGAGGCACATCAGAAAGCTATGTTGCACCGGGCTGTGTCGGTATTTATCATAAATTCCAGGGGAGAATGGATACTTCAGCAACGCGCACTGGAAAAATATCATTCTGCTGGGCTGTGGAGCAATACTTGCTGTACACATCCCTCACCTGGCGAAAGTGTTGAGGATGCCGCCCGTAAACGATTGATGGAGGAAATGGGCATGCCATGCATGCCTTTGCACAAGGCGTTCCATTTTATATACAAGGCCAACCTCGATAATGGCCTTACCGAACATGAACTCGATCATGTATTTTACGGCTTTTGCGATGAGCTGCCCCGTATCAACCCCCATGAAGTGATGGCATGGAAAACAATAGCTCCTCTTCAGCTTGAAAAGGAGCTACTGAATAATCCTGAATACTTTACTGTGTGGTTCCGTTTGCTGTTTCCCCGTATGAAAGATTTTTTAGAAAAGTTGTTTTAATCCTTTTATTCCTTATTTTGAACCCATATATAGTAAGCCCAAGGCGATAGGCTGAATTTCTGATAACGTTTAAGTTGTGTTTGGGTTTGCGAAAACAATTCTGTAAAATTGCCATCAATACCCTCACGAAGCATTAGCGAGCGAGGCTTTGGGGTGAGGTTGAGCATCACCACCACCTTATTTTCCTCTTTTTCGCGGACATAGACAATCACATTTCGATTGTCGGTAGTGCGAATGCGCCTAAAACTTCCACCAGCAAATCCGTTCCATAGAGCAGGGTTTGATTTTTTTAGTCCAATAAGTTGACGATAGAAGTTCTCAAATACATAACCATCCCAACTGATGGAATCTTTTTCAAAAAATTTTAGCCGTCGATTGAAGGCTGCTTCCTGTCCATTGTATATCAACAGCATGCCCGGTACAGTAGCAGCCAGCACTGCAAAGGTCTGTGCACCCCCATCGAGCCGCTCAAATTCGGTACCACTCCAGGAATTTTCGTCGTGATTCGAGGTAAACTGCATCAGGATAGACCCAGCAGGGTAAACCGAATCGACCCAGGCAAAGTGTTTTTCAATGTCCCCTGCATGTTTTTTTCCGGCAGCTATATCGTTCATCAGATGATGAAAACGCCAGTCATAGCTCATATCAAATGCTTTGCGGTGCAGGAAAGGCTGGTCGGCCTCGGCCAGGAAAAAAAATGGTTTTACCTTGTCAAGCTCGGCACGGCATGAATCCCAAAAATCTACAGGGACCATATGGGCGACATCGCAACGGAAACCATCGATATCAGCTTCTGTAAGCCAATATTTCATGGTTTCAACCATCCATGCACGCATTTGCGGATTGTTATAATCAAAACGAATAACATCCGTCCAGTCGAACGGTGAAACGAAGTTTCCTGTCGAATCTTTCATATAATATTCAGGATGGGCTTTTGTCATCGGGTTATCCCACGAAGAGTGATTGGGTACCCAGTCGATAATTACCTTCATACCCTGCGCATGTATGTCGCGGACAAGCTGCTTAAAGTCATCCATTGTGCCAAACTCGGGGTTTATAGCCCGGTAGTCGCGTACCGAGTAATAGCTACCCAGAGGACCTTTCCGGTTTTTTTCACCAATGGGATGAATGGGCATCAGCCAAAGAATATCAATACCCATAGCTTTTAATCGGGGCAGGTGTGCCGCAAATGCCTTGAAGGTCCCTTCGGACGTATACTGGCGAATATTCACCTCGTATATTACAGCATTTTTTGCCCATTCAACATTTTTAACCTCGCTAACTTCCCTTTTTGCCTGAGGTTTGTGCTTGCATGCCACAAGAAAACCTGCAACCCCTACCAATACTATAAGTATTCCGTATAACATATTTTTCATAGCTGTACAATTTTAAGCGTTTTATTTGTTTTGTAAAACAATGTTTTTCATCATAATAAAATTAATTTTTAAAGGTATGATGAAACACCTATGTTCACAATTTTATCACTATTGTGTTTGCGTTCGCAGGAATATGGGTGTTTCATATACGTTTACCGAAATAATAGAAATATTTCTTTTAAAGCAACAGTATCTCTTAAACTTTTTGCTTTTTATAATGCAAAGCTCCGTTTTCGGTAATTGTGTATAGTGTCCCATACAGGTATATTTCGAGGGGTTTAACGCTGTGGTTAATTATTACCACCTCTTCGTTTTTAACCTGTAACTCTACAATTTGCCCCCTGTACTGGATTTTAAAGTTATAGCTTTTCCATTTGGGTACGATGAGGGGTTCGAAGCTAAGCTTGCCATTCACAATTCGTTTACGGGCAAACCCTTCGACGATGGCCAGCCAGCTGCCTGCCATGGAGGTAATATGCAACCCTTCCTTTACCTCATGATTGTAGTCGTCGAGATCGAGCCGGGCGGTACGCAGATACAGCTCATAGGCCTTATCTATCCTGTTGATGTGCGAGGCTATTACGCTATGAATGCTTGGGGATAAAGAGGATTCGTGTACAGTCATGGGTTCGTAATAGTTGAAATTATCCTCTACTTGCCTCATTGAAAATTTGTCGAGAAAAAAGTAGATTCCCTGCAGTACATCGGCCTGTTTGATAAAGCAACTGCGTAAAATTCGATCCCACGACCAGTGTTGGTTGATGGGTCGCTGGTTACGCGGTATAACATCTACTGTCTGAATTTCCTTATCCAGAAATCCCTCCTGCTGAAGGAAGATGTTGGTGCCCTCAATTACGGGTAGGTAAATATTTTCAATAATATCTTTCCACCGATCGGTTTCTGCGGCCTCCTGAAAATGAACCTTCTGGGTAAGTTTTTCATATACCTGCGGGTAATGCTGTTTCACAAAGTCAATGGTTTCGAGCGTATACTCAAGTGTCCAGCGGGCAATAAAATTCGTATACCAGTTATTGTTAACATTGTTTTCGTATTCGTTGGGACCAGTGACACCAAGAATAACAAATTTCCCTTTAACCTTCGAAAAATTTACGCGTTGGCTCCAGAAGCGCGAAAGGGCAATAAGTACTTCGAGGCCGTAATGGGCAAGGTATTCTTTGTCGTCAGTATGTTTTACATAGTTATAAATAGCATAGGCTATAGCACCGTTACGGTGAATTTCCTCAAAGGTTATTTCCCATTCATTATGGCACTCCTCGCCGTTGACTGTCACCATGGGATATAATGCAGCGCCATCGGTGAATCCAAGCTTACGGGCATTTTCAATGGCCTTGTCGAGTTGGCGGTAACGATACAGCAATAGGTTACGGGCTACGTTCTGGTTGGCCGTACACAGGTAAAAAGGAAAGCAAAAAGCTTCCGTATCCCAATAGGTGCCGCCCCCATATTTTTCGCCGGTAAAGCCTTTGGGACCAATATTCAGGCGCTCATCGTCTCCCGTATAGGTTTGATTGAGCTGAAAAATATTGAATCGTATGCCCTGCTGTGCCTCATCGTCCCCTTCAATGACAATGTCGCTTCTTTCCCATTTGCTTAGCCATGCCTGCCGATGCATGTTTAGCAATTTATCGTAACCGGTTTGTACCGCGGCATTAAGTTCAGTATCAATAACCTTAAACATCTCGTCGGGCGCCACATCAAGCGAGGTCACGTTACATATATACTTATAAATGGTTATGCTTTGATTGTTTTCGATTGCAACAGCGTAGCGCCGACCTACATATTTATTACGTTCTATACTTTCTGATGCAATAGAGATGGGTTTGTTGTTTTTGTGCAGGACAATTTTCATCCCGCTCCCCACATGATAATCGAGTTTTTTAGTTTTAACAATCAACGCAGCCTGATTTTCAGCCGTTGTTTTGGCTACCTCATCCCAAAATTTTTCGTTGTAGTTCGAGTCCCTGTTTTTCACATCCCCATCAAGGTAGGGTTGAAGCGTAATGGTACCCTTAAAATTGACAGCAGTAATGGAATACTGAATGGCTGCCAGCCGGTTATTGGCCATGCTGATAAAACGTTTAGCCTGTACCTGTACCATTTTACCGGAGGGAAGTTCACCATAGAAACTTCGGCTAAGCGTACCTTCTTTCATGTCGAGCTCACGACGAAATTGAAATACCTTGCATTTTGCCAAATCAAGCGGCTCATCATCGATAAAAATATCGATGCCTACCCAGTTGACTGAGTTAATCATTTTGCCAAAATACTCAGGGTATCCTATTTTCCACCAACCTACCCGAGTCTTGTCGGGGTAGAAGATGCCTGCAAAATAATTGCCTTGAAGGCTATGCCCTGAATAGTGCTCTTCAAAATTTGCCCGCTGTCCCATTTTTCCGTTACCCAGACTGAAAATACTCTCCGATGCTTCCACATTGCTTGCATCGAAACCATCTTCAATCACTTTCCATGGGTGTACCTGCAAATACTTTCTCATAGGTGTATATTTATTGAGTTTTTGGTAAATTCATTATTATCATTAACTTACGCTGTAAGGTTCAGCAAATCTTCAAAGTTGAGTTGTTCAAGCGTTTCGACAACCATATTAGCTTTTCCAAGTATGGCTGGACTTCCTATGCCGATGCATTTCATTCCTGCACGGATGGCAGCCTCTATACCAGCCTCAGCATCCTCAACCACCACACAGGCACGATAGGGCACTCCCATATCGTCTGCAGCCAGGGTAAAAACCTGTGGATTGGGCTTGGCCTCGGTAATACGATTGCCATCCACCAGCGCATCGAACTGTTCAATAAGCCCCAACCGATTAAGGATTGTCCCTGCATTCTTGCTTGCCGACCCTACGGCTACTTTCACTCCCTGCCGTTTTAAAAAATCCAGCAGGGGTAAAAATCCAGGCAGGATTTCGGCAGGGGTTATTTTTTCAATATATTCCACATACCATTGATTCTTTTTTTCAGCCAACTGCCGTTTTTTATCCTCTGAAAGGTGTTGAATACCTCCTACCGAAAGTAAAATTTCGAGAGAGGCCATACGGCTCACCCCCTTGAGACGTTCGTTATGGGTTTCGGTAAATTCAAAACCTAGCTCGCGCGCCAAACGTTGCCAGGCCAGAAAGTGGTACTTGGCGGTATCTACAATTACGCCATCGAGATCGAAAATTACGCCCTGTGTCATCCTATTCATGTGTTTCTTTAATCCTGATAACCATTAATGCAGCTATTAACATGGATATGCCGGCAACGCCCAGCATCATAATGGCCTTCCCACTCAGAAGCTTTAGTATCACCCCCCCTAGTAGTCCGGCTGCAATTTGGGGAACTGTGATGGTAATGTTGAAAATTCCCATGTGGACCCCCATTTTGTCTTTTGGAATTGAGCTCGACAGAATAGCATAAGGCATGGCCAGTATGGCAGCCCATGCTATTCCTACTCCAATCATAGAGTATATGAGTCCCATCGGTTGATGGATGAAAACCATGGAGAGCAGCCCAACCCCACCCAGTGTCAGGGATAGTCCATATATTGTTTTCCGGCCAAAACGATTGGCAAGTCGGGCCATAAATGTGGCATAGATGGCTGCAAACAGGCTGTACACGGCAAATATTACCCCCACCCAATTGCCGGCCTCATTGTATGCCGACGATACCGAATCGGTGGGTGCGGTACCCCAGACATTTTGTGCAACACCTGGCGTAGTATAAACCCACATCAGAAACAGGGCAAACCACGAAAAAAATTGTACAAACGATAATTGCAGCATGACCGCCGGTAGTTTTTTTAAAATATTCAGCCAGTTCGTCTTGTTGGCCTTGGCATCAATGCTATCCGATACTTTCTCGTGCGTTTCAGGAGGATATTCCCTGGTAGTAAAGGCTGTAAATAATACCGATAACAATAATATGCTCCCTCCAATGTAAAACGACCAGATAACGGAAGGAGCAACCGTCTTGCCAGGGTCGGGAACATTCTGCACCCCTACTTTGGCAAGGATATAGGGGAGCAACGACCCAATGATGGCACCTACGTTGATTAAAAAACTTTGAATAGCATAACCTGCATTGCGCTGACTGTCGTTTACCTTATCACCAACCAGCGCTCTGAAGGGCTGCATGGTTATGTTGAATGAGGTGTCCATGAGTACCAGCATTAGCGCACCAAATAGCAGGATGGGCATGACATGGGCAAATGACCCAGAGTTTGGCATAAAAAACATCGAGGCTGCTGCCAGAAATGCGCCGCCTACAATAAAGGGAATGCGCCGGCCAAGGCGTGTCCATGTTCTGTCGCTCCAGTGACCGATAAGTGGCTGTATAATCATCCCCGTGAGAGGGGCAGCCAGCCAAAAATAGCTCAAGGTTTCAACATGCGCACCCAGGGCCGACAAAATACGACTGGCATTTCCGTTTTGTAGCGAATAACCTATCTGTACCCCCAGAAATCCAAAACTCATGCTCCAGAGCTGAAAGAATGTTAAATTTGGTTTATTTTTCATCGCGCGTTTCCTTTATTTTTTTTTACAATTTCCCTCCATTTTCTCTTCGTTGATAATAATTCAAATATATAGCAAATAAAGCCCTGTTATATACTTTATACGGGTGGAAATAATGAAATTATGGTCTTAATTCTTTGGGTTTTGGCCGCTAAACCATGTTTATTCAAACGTTTGCGGAATATGCCAGACAAATCATTCTTTCCCTTAAAGCCTACCAGCATTTAGAGTCTAATACGTTGAAATATAATCGCATAATTTGAGCTATTTATCGCCCTTGTATTATGTGCTGAAGTTTTTTTAAACTAATGTGTACATACGGCGCTCAGTTGTGAAAGAAAATTAATTAAATCCTAAGTAGTTAACGGTGAAACTACTCTTCATCCAACAAAGGGATTAAGAAAGCAAAATGGGAAATTTGGACAGACTCATGACCCAGGAGCATTCTGAATGGCTACAGCCGAACACCATTCATGGTCTATATTTTCTGTATTCCTTTGCTAATTGCCCCGACATATCAGGTTTGACAAAAATCCTACTGTTGAATTTGGGAAAAATCAAAATCTTAGCGAAAGTTTTATTCCTGTTGTTCCCTGGGGTGAGAAGGGTTCTAAAACCGGTGTAATGCGCAAAGAAAGATCGGGGCTAATGTCGTAATCGTAAAGGTAAGCATCAACGGTAGCGTCAACAATATTGGCCAGGTAAAGGCCGATCATTCCCAGCACCAACAGGTCGCGATTGCGCCGCCAGTAATTCATGTAGTATAAAATTCGTTCGCTGGATGCGTACCTAAACTTTGGATCGACCGGATTATTTGGGTCGTTGGCTATTTTTCGCAGGTAATTATCCTTATATTCGTGGTATTTGTTGTTGTTAAAATTGTAATAGTAACCCAATACTGCAGCTCCAGCATAAATTATGGGTACTTTCCATGCTTTGCCATTATATGCCTGGCCCAGACCAGGCAATACAGCCGAATAAAAGGAAGCTTTCCGGGGCGACTTTTGATTATCCCGAAAAACAAACAGGGAATCGCTCTGCATTTGAGCCATTCCCCGCATCCCCATGAGTAGTGTGACAAAAAAAGTAATAATTAACTTTCTATGAGTTGGCATTCTAACAGTTTTCCTTACTAATTTCTTTCGTTTCCCCCTGCAGGACAACGCTTTGGTTAGTCTTTTTTCGAGTCAAGCAGAGAAAGGATTTTTTCTAGCTCTGCATCATTCTTGAAGGAGATAATGATTTTCCCCTCACCGTTGGGTTTGCGTTTGAATTCTACATTGCTATTGAAAAACTGACTTAGCTGGGCTTTAAGTTCGGCGTACTCAACGGATTGGTCGTTTGAAACTTTTTCTTTAGGTTTGGGGGCTTCTGCTTCGTTAGCAGGATTATTGATAACCCGTACCATTTCCTCTACCTCCCGTACCGACAGCTGCTTTTCGATTATCTGGTGGAAAACTTCTATCATCTGCTCTGCATCGTCGATAGCCAGCAGGGCTTTGGCATGTCCCATCGATATTTTTTCTTCCCGAATGCCAGCTTGAATTTCAGGAGGCAACTTAAGAAGACGAAGATAATTAGCAACGGTAGCACGTTTTTTTCCCACCCGTTCGCTAAGGGTTTCCTGAGTGAGATTGCACTCGTCGATGAGTCGTTGATAGCTTATGGCAATTTCAATAGGGTTGAGGTCGGTACGCTGAATGTTTTCTACTAGCGCCATCTCGAGCATGCCCTGGTCGTTGGTGGTGATCAGGAAAGCCGGGACGGTTCTAAGGCCTGCCATTTTAGCAGCTCTTAAACGTCGTTCGCCCGCAATGATCTGAAAACGGCCGTTATCGAGCTTTCGTAAGGTTAACGGTTGTATAATTCCCAGTTGCTTAATAGAAGCAGACAGCTCTTCTAGGGCCTCCTCATCAAAATCCTGCCGTGGCTGAAAAGGATTTACATCAATGAGGTCGATACTAACCTCGTTGCTTGCCTCTACAGCCTGTACTATTTCTTTGGGAAGTATGGCATCATCAATCAACGCCCCCAGGCCTCTTCCCAGTGCATTTTTTTTAGCGTTCATATAAGTTTAATAGGTTTTAGCGCTATAGTTGTGCGGTTTCATTTTTTTGCATGATTTCCCTTGCCAGGTTCATGTAATTGATTGTTCCTTTCGATTCGGCATCGTATAGCACGCATGGCTTCCCATAGCTGGGTGATTCGCTGAGCTTAATATTACGCTGGATAATGGTTTCAAATACCATCTGCTGGAAATGCTTTTTAACCTCATCTACCACCTGATTGGAAAGGCGAAGCCGTGGATCATACATCGTAAGCAGAAAAC
This sequence comes from Bacteroidales bacterium, assembly GCA_049968755.1. Taxonomy (GTDB): domain Bacteria; phylum Bacteroidota; class Bacteroidia; order Bacteroidales; family DTGW01; genus JAKPGM01. The sequence continues at coordinate 43,134 of JBMFQE010000015.1, read as the reverse complement.
CCTCAATTTCAAGATCGGGATTGAGGCGACTTTGAATGAGTTTGATGGTTGAGAGCAATTTGCCAATCCCCTCGAGAGCAAAATATTCGCATTGCACAGGAATAATCACCGAATTTGCTGCTGTAAGCGCGTTAACTGTGATCAGTCCAAGAGAAGGCGAGCAGTCGATCAAAATATAATCGTAGGGCTCGGTAATTTTTGCTATTACCTGTTTGAGCACTTTTTCACGGTTGGGATGATTGAGCATTTCTATTTCTGCTCCTACCAGGTCGATATGCGAGGGAATAAGATCGAAACCTTTAATTTCCGTCTGCATGATCAGCTCATTCGGATCGGCTTTATCGATAAAGCATTCATAAATGCTTCGCTGAATGCTGCGGGTATCAAAGCCTGAACCCGACGTGGCATTTGCCTGCGGATCGGCATCGATCAACAGTACTTTTCGTTCCAGTACAGCAAAGCTTGCTGCAAGATTAATCGCTGTGGTAGTTTTTCCTACCCCGCCTTTTTGATTTGCAATAGAAATAATTCTGGCCATGGGTGCATTATTTTAGCTTTTGCAATGTCCTGAATCAAAAAGCAATTATAGTTTAAGTTGCATTTTTCATCAGTCATGCAAATGTAAAACTAAAAAAAGATTTTCGATAGCTGGAATAAAAAATCTTTTCCCAGCTGTAATTATTTAGAAATCAAAACTATAATACTGGTAGCTGTCGCACAAAGCTCTCTTCCAAACAGATGAAAGTCTCGGTGCGTGCAACACCCCGTATTGACTGTATTTTATCGGAAAGAATTTCTTTCAAGTGTAAATTGTCTCGTGTGTATACCTTAACAAAGATAGAATAATTGCCGGTGGTATAGTCGCACTGAACAATTTCTGGGATATCTTTCAGTTGGGCCACTACTTCCTTATATAATCCTGCTTTTTCCAGATAAATTCCAATGTAAGCACAGGTGTTAAAGCCCAGCTTCTTGGGATCGACGACAAACTCAGACCCCGTGATAACCCCCAATCGCATAAGTTTTTGTACACGTTGATGAATGGCAGCACCTGATACCCCACATTCTCTGGCTACTTCCAGAAATGGAATGCGTGCATTTCCTTGAATAATTGACAAAATTTTTTTGTCAAGACTATCAATATGAACCTGTTCTTCCATGATAAATTTTTTTAGTTTTAATCTATTTTTTAGTTAAAAATATTAATCATTTTAGTAAAAATTATAAAAAAATACTACTTTTGTTTCGTTTTTTATTTAAAACAAGACAAAAAATAATTTGCTTAAAGCAATTAAACGAATACAAATTTAAATTTTTCTTTCATATGTGTGGTATCTTAGCAGTAATAGGAAAAAAAGACCCCGAGGTGGTGAAACAATTGTCGAAGCGCATGAAACATCGGGGTCCCGACGAAAGTGGATTTCTTCAGTTGCCCAACGGATATATACTGAGCCATGAGCGTTTGTCAATAATGGATTTACATACCGGACGGCAGCCTATCCGCGGAACGTACGACGCTTACGTCATTCATAATGGTGAAATATATAATTATATGCATCTGCGGCGTACCAAGTTAGCCGACCATACCTTTCGTACTACCTGCGATAGTGAGGTCATTGTGCACCTGTACGAAAAGTATGGATATGATTTTTGCAATGAGCTGGATGGGGATTGGGCCTTTGTGGTGGTCGATGGCGATAAATTTATGGCAGCGCGCGACCCCATTGGGGTTAAGCCATTTTATTATGGTAAGGATGCAGAAGGAAATATATATTTCTCGTCGGAGCTTAAGGCAATTGAGGATCAGTGTACCTGGTTTGATGCTTTTCCTCCGGGGCATTATTATACAGGTGAAACGGGTTTAGTGAAATACTATAACCCAAAGTATCACGACTATACCCAGTGTACCGACCCGGCCGATTTGACTAAATTGCGCGAGTTTTTAATCGAAGCTACCCGAAAACGTCTGATGAGTGATGTACCCCTGGGCGTTTTGCTTTCGGGAGGTCTCGATTCAAGCCTCATTTCCTCTATCACCAAACGTCTGTTGAGGGGTACCAGACAAGAGCTTCACTCTTTTTCGGTGGGACTTAGCACCGATGTACCCGATATGAAAGCTGCCCGACGCGTGGCCGAATTTATTGGAACCATTCATCACGAGGTCACGTTTACGGTAGAAGAAGGCATTGCTGCCCTTGAAAAAATCATCTGGCATCTCGAATCCGTACGACGTGACCACCATACGGGCCTCGACCCCCATGTATTTTCTGGCCCGATACATTACGCAGCATGGATTTAAGGTTGTACTCTCAGGCGAAGGCGCCGACGAAGTTTTCGGAGGATATCTTTACTTCCACAATGCCCCTTCGGACGAAGAATTTACGCAGGAAACCATTCGAAGGGTGGGATTGCTTTCCACAGCCGATTGTCTTCGAGCCGATAAATCCACTATGGCTCATGGGCTGGAAGTTAGAGTCCCTTTCCTCGACAGGTATTTCCTCGATGTTGCCATGAATATTCGTGGTGCCGATAAGCGTCCCGATCGCTCAAAGGGTAAGCCCGAAAAATACATACTCCGTGCAGCTTTTGACGAACCCGGTGACCCTTACCTGCCCGGTGATATTCTCTGGCGGCAAAAGGAGCAGTTTTCGGATGGCGTAGGATATAGCTGGATAGATTCGCTGGTCGAATTTTGTAATAAGCAGGTATCGGACGAGGAGTTTGCCCGTGCTGCTGAGCGTTTCCCCTATAATACGCCTACTACCAAGGAAGCCTATTATTATCGCAGTATTTTTGAAAAATTATACCCCTCCGAGTCGGCTATTAAGTCGGTATACAAATGGATCCCACGCTGGCAGAAAAATACCGACCCATCGGGACGTGCTAATGAGGTTCATGAACAAAGCACTGAAAAATCAGGTGTAAAGCAATTTCAATCCTAAAAGTTTTCTACTTTTCTTGTTGAAAAACCGGTACTGTTCTCAGTAGCATGCCGGTTTTTTTTATACAAAAAACGCTTTGCATCTGCTTAGATACAAAGCGTTAAGTGTTACTATATTTTTTCACTATTGTCCAAAATAATTAGAATAAAAATAAATAATGCTTGATTTTCAATTTGTTATGAAGTGTTTTTCCTTTTTGCTCAAAAACACTCCCCTAAAGAACCTCACCCCTTTGGATTCCCCTCTCCTTCAAAAAAGGAGAGGGGGTAGGGGCGAGGTTTTTTAGACGATAGTGATATTTTTTTATGTTCTTTTATGGGCAAAAAAGCGAGGTGGCACTGATGGGTACTTTTTCACCACCTGGAGCGGCCATAAATACGTTGAGCCCCCATCCTCCGCCCGCCTGAAAAAATTCTACCCTAAAGGTGTGAAAGCCTTTTTTCAAAAAGATACTCCCAGTCTTTTCTATCATGCCATGCAGGCCATCGTTAATGACTACCGACTCGCCATCGATTTCGATTCGTGAACCATCGTCGGATATGGCTGAAAATTCATAAATGCCATCTTGCTCCACTTTCAGGTATCCCTCGTAAACTACGCCAACGTTGGTTGCGGGAATATTGTCGGGAAGTACAATTTCTTTAACTATACCCGACCGAACCGGGGTAAGCTGTCCGAAATCGGGAAGCCGGTTCCACTGCCCCTCGTAAATGGTATATTTTAGACCCTGTTGCAATTTTTGTGGGGGTGTTATGGCTTTGCGCCCCTCAAAAGTGCCTCCCACTTGCAGCAAAACAACCGAATGTGCGGGTATTTTAGCCTCCACATTTCCATTTTTCAGGGTACAATCGGTGAAGTTGGTTATTTTAACAACATCGGGTTTGTCGAAGGTATTGTGGGCATTGAGGGCACTGGCGGTGATGATTTTGCCGCTAACGGCAGTTGCCCGGAAACCTTTAAGATTACACAGCAAAGGTTGTGCCTGTTTGGCGTCGGTGTTGCAAATAGTAATATTCAGCGTACCGTTGGCATCGATCGAGGCTGACATATTGAGTGCCGGTATACTGTTATTTCCAAAAGTGTATGGATTGGTCTTCAGCTCAACGGGTACCATCAAAGCATCGTGATGTACCTTGTATAGGTCAAATACGTGGTAGGTTGGCGTTAGTACCATCTTTTCACTATCGGTAAGGATAAGCGACTGTAAAACATTTACCAGCTGGGCTACTGCAGCCATTTTTACACGGTCGCAGTGGTTGTTGAAAATATTCAGATTGATCCCTGCAATGAGCGCATCGCGCAGGGTATTTTGCTGGTACAAAAATGCTGGATTGGTACCAGGTTCTACATTGTACCAGGCCCCCCATTCGTCTACCACCAGTGCCACCGATTTTGAGGGGTCGTATTTATCCATTATCGCTGCATGTTTTGAAACGTATTCTTCCATCCGGAGTGTGCGCTGAAGCATTCCAAACCATTTGGCTTCGTCGAAGTTGGTAGCTGTTTCATTATTACCCCAGGTGTAGGAATGTAGCGCGAGTCCCCAGATGCTAGTGCCCATTTGCTTCATCACTACTTCGGTCCAGTAGTAGTTGTCGTCGCTGGGACCCACGGCAATTTTGTTCAGCGTGTTTTTACCATAGTTGCGCAGGAAAGTGGCATATTGCATGGCCACATCGGCATAGTACTCGGGACGCATGTTACCCCCGCAACCCCACGATTCATTGCCCAGCCCCCAGAACTTTACTCCCCACGATTTTTCCCTGCCATTTTGTTTACGAAGCTGGGTCATGGGGCTTACGTTGTCGGAATTGAGATACTCTACCCACTGCGACATTTCCTGAACGGTGCCACTGCCCAGGTTCCCACTGATGTAAGGTTCTGCTCCTACCTGCTCGCAAAAGTCCAAAAATTCATGGGTACCAAAACTGTTATCTTCGGTTACCCCACCCCAGTTGGTGTTGATCATGGTTGGCCGCTGGTTGCGCGGTCCTATCCCATCTTTCCAGTGGTATTCGTCTGCAAAACACCCTCCCGGCCACCGAATCACCGGGGCCTTGATACGTTTTAATGCCTCCACCACATCGGTGCGAATACCATTTTTATTGGGGATAGTTGAATTTTCGCCAACCCATATCCCTCCATAAATGCAGCGTCCCAGATGCTCGGTAAAATGCCCGTAAATGTACTTATTGATACGGTACCTGGCCTGTGTAGCATCGAGTGTTGCAGTGTTGGGATTCTGTCCTGTACCCTGTGTGAAGGTAAATATCCCTGCTGTCAGCATTGCAAGGCTTAGGCTTTTGTAGCCTGTTGCCTGAACTTTTAAACGATTTAGACTTATTCTCATGGCTAAATTTTTAAGTGTAATATGGACAATTATATTCATTTTTTCTGGAAAATAGGGAGGACATTTTCAGCTAAATTGTACGACAAAAGATAAATTTTAATTTAATTATTTTATAATCAATAATTTATATAGATGTCAATTTAGAATTAATTTTTGTTTGCATGATTGCATGTAAGACAATTTTTAAAATTATATTTGCGTACTCAAATACCTAAATAGAAAAATCTATGAGCGAATACATTAATAATTCGGAAAAGCGTAAAGAATTGCTCAAACATATGTTGCTGCAGTTGCATCAGGGCGAAGCGCCCGAACAGGTAAAGGGACGTTTAAAAGCTATTCTTCCCTCCATACCATACAATGAAGTGGTGGAGGTTGAACAGCAGCTCATTGCTGAAGGCATCCCTGTGGAAGAGATATTACAACTTTGCGATGTACATACACAGGTGTTGGAGGGTAGTATCGATGTGAGCATGGCCAGGGAGATACCTGCAGGCCATCCGGTTGATATTTTTAAGCAGGAAAACCGTGCATTGGAAAAGGAAATTGCCAGCTTACAAGCGCTAATCAGCAACATTGAAAGTGGCTGCTCTACCAACTGGGAAGCCATTGTGCTGCAGATTCGTGCAACCCTCAACAACCTATCGGACGTCGAAAAACATTATCTTAAAAAAGAGCATCTGCTTTTTCCCTTTATGGAAAAGCATGGCCTAACAGGTCCTCCCAAGGTTATGTGGGGTAAACATGATGAAGTACGCAGATTGCTAAAAACAGCCCGGGAGGCATTGAGGATAGAGGGCAAGGTCGAACGCGAGGAGCTTGCTGTATTGGCCGAGGTAGCTGTTAAGCCAGTTATTGTGGCCATTGAGGAGATGATTATGAAGGAGGAAGAGATTCTTTTTCCCATGTGCATGGACACGCTCGACGAAGGGGAATGGTATGAGATATACCGACAGATACCTGAGATAGGCTACTGTTTGTATGATCCCCAGGCGGAATGGAAACCCGAAGGAGCGGTCAATGTTTCGGATAACGATAGCCGTACAAACAGGATTATGCTGAGTACGGGTTCCTTAATGCCCGACGAGCTGGAGGCCATCTTTAGCACTTTGCCTATCGATATTACTTTTGTGGATCGGGAGGATAAGGTGAGATTTTTTTCCAATTCGGCCGACCGCATTTTTCCCCGTACAAGGGCCGTCCTGGGTCGTGATGTGCGTCTGTGTCATCCGCCGGGAAGCGTGCATGTGGTAGAGCAGATTTTGTCCGACTTCAAATCGGGTCGGCAAAACAGTGCTGCTTTCTGGATAAATTTTCAGGGACGATTCGTTTATATTGAGTATTTTGCTGTTAGAGATGGTGAAGGCAGATATCTTGGAACGCTTGAATTTACTCAGGATGCAACCAAAATACGCTCTCTTGAGGGCGAACGAAGGATATTAAGTTACGAAAAACCATAGCCTATGATACCTATAACACCGCAAACCAGGGTGGGGGAGTTGCTAGAAGCCTATCCTTACCTCGAAGACACGCTGCTGAAGTTATCGCCCAAATTTGGACACTTGAAAAATCCTGTGCTCCGGCGTACGGTTGCTCGAATTGCAACCCTTCAGCAGGCTGCCCAGATGGCGGGAATTTCGGTAGAGCTACTTGTAAATACGTTACGCAAAGAAGCGGGACTCGACGAAATTATTGCTGTTGCCCAACACGAAGAACAATTAAATGTGCCAAGCTGGTTTGATACTGCTAATATTCATGCGCAACTGGACATTACTCCCCTCATTGAATCGGGCCAACATCCCTTAGGGCAGGTTCTTGAGACGCTCAAACAGCTGCCAATGGGAAAAATTCTTTTAATAATAGCACCATTTTACCCTGCTCCACTGGCCGATATGGCTAGGGAAAAGGGATTTGAGGTATTTTCCCGATCTACTGCTAATTCAAAAGTGTATACCTACTTTTATAAACCTTGATAAATCAATGATGAGAGACTCTTTGAATTATCCAGTTTTAATTTTATTAGCTGATTATTACTTGTAGCATGTAAATCATTTATAGAACTCAGAAAAATCCTGATGCGTTTTTTCCATAAAAGAAACGTTACATATCTTTTCTTAATCCACAAGGAGGCGAGGATAATAGCAAAATCAGATGGTTTTACGACAAGCCCTGCATAAATTTCTATAGCAGTGAGTTTGTCGAAACGCTTGTCCGCTACTGCAGGTGTACCAATTTGCAATTTTTGACGTGACAATGCGATATCCATAGGCGCCAGCCTGTTGAAATGCCAAATAATTTATGGGTTATGAAACACCCATGTTCCTGCGAACGCGAACACAATAGTGATAAAATTGCGAACATGGGTGTTCCATCATACCTTTAAAAATTGATTATAATGAAAAAATGCCCAAAAAATCAGTAGTAGTTTTGTAATCAAATTGTAAAAATTTGCGTTCCTTAATAACGACAGCAACTTTATCATATAATTACGACATTTTGAAAGTATCTGCAAATAAATAACCGTTACCGCTTGTCAAAAATTTTTAAATGTTTATCAAAAAAAATAAACCGTTTGTCAAAGAAAAATAGGCGTTGATGGAAATTTTTCATTTTTAATATGCAAAAAGTTATTTCCATACGTAAAACATGAAAAAAAATTATAATATTTGTCATTGAATTTGGTGATGAACATTATCGGTAAAGCTCAAAACTAACGACAGTGGTGATTGAGGGGAGAAATAAAATAACGCACATGTATAAGACAGGAGTTGGGAATATGACGATGTACAACCAGCATATGGGCTCGGTACCAAAATATAGGTTAGCGATCCTGTTGATTTTGTGTCTGCATACGATGACTTTTGCCCAAAAAACCTGGGATGGAGGTGCCGGTACAAATAATTGGGGCGATGCTAACAATTGGAACCCCAATGGGGTACCCACTGCAGCTCAGTCGGTTACCATAACCCAGCCGGCAACTATTAACATTAATGTAGATGCCGTTTGTGCCTCACTTACTATCAATACAAATCTTAATAATGTTACGATAAATATTAACGGCACTTATAGCTTGACCGTGGCGGGAGATATTACTTACAATAACCCTAACAACAACCAAACCTATGCCATTAATGTTAACAACGGGACACTTACAGCCAATAATATAACTTTGGCAAACACTTCAGCTGCCACCCGGGTAAATCGGCTTTCGGTAAGTACGGGAACTATCAACGTTTCAGGAAATATCAACGCCCAGGGGAATAATAGTGGAGAAAACTTGATTGAAATAACCGGAAATGGTACCCTAAATGTGGGTGGTACCTTGCAGGGGCAAGCATTTAGCTACTCGTTGGCTAATGGTACTGTAAATTATACAAGTGCTACGGGCGTGACATTGCTTGGTGGGATTACCTATAATAACCTTACCATATCAGGGGGTGGTACCAAAACCATTGGTGGTGGCCATGTTACGGTAAATGGGGTGCTTAATCTTGCCAATGGCAACATTAGCCTGGGTTCGAGCAACTTTAACCTTATATTAAATAGTGGGGCTTCTATCACGGGCAGCTTCGACAATAATCATATGATTGTATGTGATGGTACGGGTTCATTAATTAAGTATAGCAATAATGCCGGAGGTTTTGTTATGACCTATCCGGTAGGTACGGGAAACCGTTATACTCCAATGGTCATTTCATCGTTGACAGCAACATTGGCGGGTACCGAAAGCATTTCGGTACGCACAGTGGAATCAACGGCACCAGGCGCAAACGCTACAGATCTGAATCGCTACTGGAATGTTGCACTTAGCAGTGGCTTATCCGTAAGTTCGGTTGACGTTAACTTTACATATCTCAATCCCGCTGATGTAGGTACGGGGGGTGATCAAACTACCTATCAGCCATACATTTACAATGGTACCAGCTGGGTGATGGCGCCGGGTGCCAGTGCGCAGGGAGTCATACCCATCTCGTCCACCAGTTCCCCCATATTGGCTGGCATCTGGACGGCGCGTGAGGCATATACTACCTTCTATTCTTATCAGTCGGGCAACTGGCAGTCGGCCGCTACCTGGACACTCGACCCTTCAGGTACCCTCTACATCAACCCGGGCAACCAAATCCCTTCCGGGGTTAACGATCGGGTAGTGATTCTCAACGGCCGCTATGTATACACTACAACCGCCCGAACAGTGGCATCGGTGCAGATTAACGAGGGCGGAATCCTTGACTTATTCAGCAGTACTGGCCATAATTTTGGAGATGTGAGTGGTAAAGGTACCTTGCGTTTAAATACGCTTACCTTCCCCAATGGTAACTTTTCCGCATTTGTGGCAGCCGGCGGAGGCACCGTTGAATATTATAACGTCACAGGAACCCTGCAGCAAAATACTTACAATAACCTTTCCTTGAAAAAATCGGATAACAATGCCAACAATTATACCATAACGCTAGCTTCGGACCTTACCGTTAATGGAAAATTAAATGTGGTTCGGGTTGCCGGAACAGGTACGATGACCTTTACTATTGGTAACAATGCTACCCCACGTAATATTGTAATCGGTGGGGATGTAAATGTATCAACCGGCGGACAGATCAATACATTTGTAGCTAACGTGGTCCATACCATGTCAATTGGTGGTAACCTTACCAATAATGGTATCATTCGATTTACTAATCGCACCCCCCCTGTCGTAAATACATATTATCTCAACGATCCTACCGATGGCGTGGTGAATGTCACTTTTGTAGGGGCATCAAATAATACCGTTACCTGTAATGGTACTACTGATTTTAACCGCTTCATCGTTGATAAAGGGGTGGATCAAACCTATGTACTCACCGTGGTTTCGAGCGATGTGAACTACTTCCGTATATTCGGCCGAAACAACCAGACTGCTACCGATTATGATCCGAACATTGAGAACCTTAATGGCGTTTTGAAAAATATCTGGATTCGTAACGGTACCCTAAAACTTGAGGGCAACATACTTATTCCATCACTTACGGAGGGTGGGGGCGACAATTTCTCCATTCCGCTTAATGGTGCCCTTTGGCTCAATGGACCTAATGTAGAGGTGCATGTAACCAACAATCAAAACGGGTGGGGCAACAAGGCGATTACCCTCTTTGGTAAATTGCGGGTCGATCAGGGTTATATCGACTTTGGAATTGGTGCAGGTTTGGTGTATCGTGGTACAGGCGAAATAGAAATAAATGGGGGTACCTTGCGCATGTCGCAATTCCGCCCTTCGAGCTATTCGACAAACCCCAAAACTTCATATAAACAAACCGGTGGTACCTTCCGTGTTATTGGAAATCCCGATAGCAACTACGAGCTAAATGATCAGAAAGCCATCTTTTGTTTTCCTTTTCCAACCAACTCGTTTATTATGACGGGGGGTACCATCGAGGTTTCCTATGCAACTTCGCGCGGTGCTTTTGTTATTGGTACCGATCCCAGCAACAATGTGGTTACTGGCGGTACGGTAAAAATAATAATTAACAACAATAATCCTTATTATTTCACCAGTTCTGCTCCCCTGTACAATTTGGAAATATCCAAAACAGGAGGTACTACAACAACTGTGCAGATTAATAGCGTGAATACGGATGGTTTGGCTGGAACGCCAAATTCTATCACTACTCCTGCCCAGCCGTTGACGGTTATCAATGAAATGAAAATACTTACTGGCAATAATCCGATATTTAATGCCAATGGCCAGGACCTTTACATAGGAGGTACGCTGGAAATCCAGAATGGTACAACCTTGAATACAGGAGTCAATACGGTGTATTTTAACGGAGGGGGTAATTCGCAGCTTATTATAAATGGTAATGTCAGTGGCAATTTTAATCATCTGGCAATATCAAATACAACCAGCCTGACGCTGACCAACAATAATGCAGCTACACCTATTGTTGTCAACGGTAATTTTACCATAGGAAGCGGTTGTACCCTGGTGGATAACGGACGTATACTACAGGTAGCTGGCAACATATACAACAGCGGTACACACTTTAAACCAGTGTCGGGTGCTGGTAGCATTCAGCTCATAGGTACGGGTAATCAGATTATTGGGGGCAATGGAAGCGGAAAATTTAATAATCTTACGCTGAATAAAACAGGAGGAAGCGTAACAGCGCAAGCCAATTTTACCATTACGGGTGAATTGCGTCTGGGTGGTACAGCTGGAGCGCCAGCACGCTTGAATATGGGAAGTTATCACTTAATCTTCACCGCCGATGCCAATGTTTATGATGCCGTAACGGGTAGCTCACAAACAGGATTTTCCAACAATCGCATGATTGTTACCAATGGGTTATTGTCCGACAAGGGGGTGTCCAAAGTATTTTCTTCGTCCGTACTCTCGTTTAGGTATCCTTTTGGGGTTCAGATGGGAGGAAATTACTATTATCTGCCAGCTACCATTCAGTTTACCACAGCGCCGGCTTCCATCGGTACTATTTCAGTGACACCAGTTAAATTACGTCATTACCTTGCTCAATCCACCGCAGCACTGAATTGTTTCTGGAAAACGCAAAGTACTGGTTTTAGTGGAATTAATTCTGGCACCCTTATTCAACAGTACCAGTATGCCGATGCAGGTCCTAATTTATTTGTCGCGGCTGGAAGCAATGAATTAAATTATATTCCCGCACGCTACCGTTATAATTTGGTTTGGTTCACCGACAACGATGTGAACAAGGTGGATGATGGCAATAACATCGTAATTTTTGATACTGATACGTTGCCTTATGGCGAGTATACAGCGGGTGAGTCTTCAGCTTTTGGAGCAATTACTACACTTTATAGTGTCAATAATGGAGCCTGGAACAATCCTAACACATGGTCTACGTCCCCTGGTGGACCTGCCGGTAATGGCGGTATACCCAATGCATCTACCATTGTAAAAATAGTTAATAATCATACGGTAACTACGCCCGTTGCTGCTTTTGCGGGAAGTCTGTTTATTGAGGATGGTTCGGTTCTCGACCTGGGAACGGTTACGGGTCATAACTTTACCTCCTTACCCGATAGTGGGGTGGTGGGTACAGGTAAACTGCGTATTGCAAGTTCGAATTATTTTCCCCAGGGCGACTTTGGTATATTTATCGGTCCTACAGGCGGTACAGTCGAATACTACACGGCCGGAAGCAATATTATTGTTCCGGTGACCTCCGATGTTACCAACTTGCCCCTTACAACTTACCGGAATCTTGTGCTAACACCAGCAGCGGGAAATAACATTACCTTACCTGCTACCAATTTAACCGTCTATGGAAACCTAACGGTTAACGGAACCGGTACAGGTGCCAACGATGGGGTACGTACGCCCACGACAGCCTCATATACCTATACTGTCAATGGTAATCTAAATGTTGACGCTGGTCTGCTGGAATACAGAAATAATGTCGTTCAAACCATTAGAGTACTTGGTAATTTGAATGTTGCTAATGGCGCTGTATTCAGAGTTAATGAAGGGGGCACGGTGGTAAATAATGTGCTGGAGCTTTATGGCAGCCTGCAAAACAATGGGACTTTTGATATGAACAATACGGGAAGGACTTATGTGTACTTCAAGGGTACCCAAAATGCAACCATTAACGGGAGTGGTAGTGTGTATGATTTTTATAATCTCTATGTGGATAAGGGAACTGACTATACACCTATATTATCCTTACAGAGCAATATAACAACTGGTTTTACCAATCCTTTCCTTAATCTGCTCAATGGTACGTTTAAAGTGGATGGGGCATCTGTAAATGTTGTGTTGTCTACTACAACGGCCTTTACGGTTCCTGCCACTGCTTGCCTTTCGGTAAACGATGGTACAGTTACGGTGGGTACCAACAACAACGCTGGTGATTTGATTTTGATAGGACGGCTCGAGGTCACAGGTGGAACATTGAATATAGGGTCGGGTGCTAACTTCAATAACGACATTGAATATGCCTCGGCGGGTACACCTACGATTATCGTAAGTGGTGGGTTACTGAATGTGAATGGCCAGATTCGAAGAAACTTGAATAATACCAGTGGAGCTCTTATCTACCAACAGTCGGGAGGTACATTGATTGTCAATGGACAGAGCCAGAATGTTAACCGTGCTAAGTTCGAAGTTTTGAATGCTTCGAGTAGCTTTACCATGTCGGGTGGTAACATCGTAATACGGCAGGATGGAGGTACTACCTACGGTGATCTGTACCTACGGCCTTCGATTTATTCGGTCACAGGAGGTACAATTAATTTTGGGGATGCTATTACCCCAGCCAATAAAAATTTCCGCCTGATTGCAGGTATCCCCCTGTGGAATGTTGAAGTGGGTACCGACGCTGTATCGCAAACAGTGCAGTTGTATATTTTACCCCTTACAGTTCTTAACGACCTTACTATTCAGGGAAATTCGGTATTCAATGCGGCAGGATATAATGTAACCATAAGGCATACGCTGATTAATGAAAATATAAGTGCCTCTGGTGGCATTAATGTAGGAGGCTACCGGCCTGGTAGTATTTCACAAATAACCACATTTGATGGCAGTGCGCCCATGTATGTGACAGGCAATGGAGCAAACCTGACCAACTTTGCAAAGTTGATACTGAACTCGTCCAGTACACTTACGTTGCAGAACAATATTCAGGTAAATGCAGATCTTAACCTGAATGCAGGAACGCTAAATGATAATGGCAATCAAATTGTATTGAAAGGAAATGTATACAATGCTGCTACCCATACCAGCAATGGAAATGGCGGAATCATATTCAGCGGTACGTCGCAGCAGATTATCACAGGAAGTGGAACAGGGATGTTTGGTAATGTAACCCTGAATAATACTTTCGGCATTGTAATGAAAGACAATAGCCGTATTAATGGTAAACTTACCTTTTTAGCCGGTACGCTGTATATTGATGACTACATGCTTACCCTGGGTCCTGATGCAACCATTGGGGGCACACCCGACGCTACCCGGTGCATTGTTCTCAATGGTGCGTTGAGCGATAAGGGGGTTCGTAAATATTTCAATAGCGGCGATACCGATCCATTTACCTATCCCATTGGCGTTTCCTCTAAATATACGCCAGTGACGTTTGATTTTTCCTCAAATGATGCTGCCAATGGTTATATTACCGTAAAACCCGTTAACCAGCTTCATCCTAATGTACTGAATGTCAATAGCAGCAAGTTGAATTATTATTGGAATGTAACTTCTGGTGGTCTTAACAATTACACCGTTTCTCATAGCTATCAGTACGTGCAGACTGATGTCAGTGGTACTGAGGCTGACTATGAAGGGGAACGCTTTTATAACAATGCATGGAGCGTAGTAGGCACCGTTAATACTACAGCCAATACCCTTAACATTGCAAACGTTAATTACGTAGATGGTGAGTATACAGCAGGCGATCAGCCCAATTATTCGGCCTTGCCAATTTTATATTCAAGGGTTGCTTCCGGCACCTGGAATGATGGTAATTCGTGGTCGACTACGCCGGGAGGCGCTGGTCCAGCTTGTGGATGTACCCCAAATGGCAATCCGGTGGTAATTGAAGCAGGGCAGGTCATTTCTATAAATACCAACGGAGCTTACGCCTATTCTGTGGAAATAAAGGGAACACTCGATGTCAATAATACCGTATTCCATAACCTGGGCCACATCAGTGGAGGTGGTCGATTGACGGTTGATGCTACAAACGATGGGGTATTTGTGCTGCCCGGTGGTAATTATGACGATTTCCTTGCAAATGTATCGTCAACCATTGAATTGGGTGGAAATGTGGATGCCACAATGCCGTTGAAGCCTGGTAATTATTATAAGCCTTACAATCATCTTGAATTGACGGGTACAGGAAGGAAATATATCAGTGCTGAAAATATACGCATACGAGGCAATTTGTCGATTGCTAATGGTACTGTACTGGATAATAGTCTTTACGATAAAAATATGTCCATTTATGGTGCATGGAATGATGCAAATACAATAGTAGACGGATTTGTACCCGGCCAGGGTAAAGTGATATTCGAGGGTACTAGCCAGCAAAATATCAACACGCAAAAGGATGAAAACTTTTACGACTTACAGCTAAATAATGCAGCAGGCCTTGTTATTAGTGGAAATGGGAATGTGGTGGTTTCCAATATACTTACTTTGTCCAATGGTATCTTGTCTTCTTCAACTACACCACAACGCATGGTAAGGATTTCCAATACTTCGCCATCTGCTGTTGTGGGAGGGGGTAGCAATGCTTTTGTGGCCTGTCCTTTAAGTAAAAATATCATCAGTGGTCAATCGTTTACCTTCCCGGTGGGTGATGGAACACGTTATGGAACTATGAGTTTGTTAAACACTAATGTTGCCACATCTCCTCAATACTGGACGGTAAAATATTACAATGCCAATCCTTCGCCTACCTATCCAACAGACGCTTCACATCTACAATCGCCCATTACAGGGGTAAGCAATAACGAATACTGGGTAGTAACACGTCCAACGGGTGGTAGTGCAAATATTCGTTTGCGCTGGGATGCACTTTCGTATCCTGCTTATACAGCAAGTTCCTCGTTGCGTTCGTTGCTGAGAGTGGTTGAGTATGGATCCAGTATGTGGACCGAACGTAGCAATGCTGCGGGTGTTTCGGGTAACGCCGTGTCGGGAACTATCACTACCAATACACCCGTAACTGCCGATGACTATGTATTTACAATTGGCGTAAGCGGGGTTACAGCTACCATTACCGATGTTACCTCGGTTGATATTTGTAATAATGGTGAGGTAGCTACCATACCTGTAAGCTTGACAGGCGTAGCCCCATGGACGTTGACCTATCGTACACTGGGTACTCCAACCCATACCTATACCCAATCGGGTATAAACTCAAGCAGCTATACCATTCAATTGACCGGAATGGATATTGGAGGAACAGGTACATTCACCTTCTCTTTGCTTTCGGTTACCGATGGTAATAGCATGAGTGGTGTGGTAAGTAATAATACCAAGCAAATTACGGTAAAGCAGACTTATATACCTGTAATGGCTGGCCCAACAACGGTAGGAAGTGGTGAAACCCGTAGCTACTCTACAACCAATCATACCGGTAGTACATATCAGTGGACGTGGCAGGGCGCTTCGGGGGGTACTATTCAAACCCCCAATGCCAATGCTACCAATATCGTATTTGGTTCGGCAGGAACGTACACGCTACGCATAACCGAAACCTACAATGGATGTTCGGCTTACGACGAAGAAGTAATTGTGGTGCAGAATGTTCCGGCACCTAATATTACTCCCACTACGGCTAATGTTTGCCAGAACGATGTGGTAAACTATTCTACAGCAGCTGTGGCAGGACACGAATATTTATGGACTGTGTCGGGTGGTTCGTGTAGCAACTGCGGCGTATGGACCACCTCTAACTCCATTACGGTAACCTGGACAACCCCGGGAAGTGGTTCTGTGTCCGTTATTGAGTCGACCGATAATACTCACAGTGTAACGGGTTCGGATAACAAAAATTACAATGTTAGTGCAGCTATAAATAGCTATACGGTTACTGCAGCAGCTTCAAATATCTGTCAGGGAGGCTCTACGAATATCCAGCTGAGCGGTTCACAGGTGGGTGTTACCTATCAGCTACGTAATAACGCCGACAATTCACCTATTGGTCCCAGCGTGGCTGGAACGGGTGGTGCTATTTTATTCCCGACCGGTACGCTTTCAACATCAACTACTTACAATGTGCTGGCTTATAACTCGGGCTGTCAGTTGCAGATGTCGGGTACTCCTACGGTGAATGTGCAACCCTTGCCAACGATTACATTAACCACAGGAACTGCTACGGCATGTTCGGGATCTACCACTGCACCATTGGCCTACTCAGCTACTACCCAGTCGCCTACGCAATATAGCATCGACTTTGATGCTGCTGCTAATGCGGCAGGCATTAACGATGTGGTGAATCAAACCTTAACAGCCAGTCCGATTAGTATTACTATACCCAATAATATTTCGCCAAATACCTATAATGGTACGCTTACCGTTGCTAATGCTTTGTGTACCAGTGTAAGCTATAGTATTCAGGTAATTGTTTATGCCAACCCTTCGGGTAGCCTAACCAGTAGCGATCTCGATAATGAAATATGTGCAGGGGATAATGTAACCTTTACTGCTACTGGTGGTGTCAACTATCATTTCTATCTCAACGGGGTGTCGGTTCAGAATGGGTCGGCCAATACCTATTCAACTACCTCCTTAAGCAATGGTGATGAGGTAACGGTTGTGGTAACTGATGGAAACGGTTGTAGCTCCTCATATCCGGGTATCACTACAACAGTTCATCCAGTGCCTTCGGTTAATCCGGTTATGCATAATTAAAATTTTTAAATATGGTCATGAAATTGAAGAAAAAACGGCTATTCATCGGCATGATGCTGTCAATAGGATGCTTCAGCGGTGCAGATGATGTGTTTTCACAACAACAGCCGGATCAGACGGTGATTGTAGGCTCTACCTACATCTATTCCACTACGATTAGTATTACGGGTAGTACCTTTACGTGGAATGTAACAGGAGGTACTAATGGAACGAATTTTAATTATACGCCTTCTGATACTACGGACTCGCTAACTATCCAGTGGTTACGAACGGGTACCTATACGGTTCAAGTTACAGAGGTGTCGCCTCAGGGATGTACCAACCCCAGTGCACCTTATAATTATGTAGTACAGTGTATAAATGCCCCTACTATTGAGTTTGATACTAGCTCAAGTGCTGCATGTTCGGGCGCTGCCAATACTGATTTAACGCTTAGCCTTAGCTTTACAGATACGGTAGTATATCCCATTGTGGTAAACTATACTATTGATGGAACGCCCTATCAGCGTACCATAAATAGCGGTACAAGCATTAGTTTGGGTAGTGAAGAAAATATTCTGGTAAATAATACCGCATCGGATGTTACCCGAGTTATCATAATAACCTCTGCTACCAGCCACGGAGCTAGCCTGAACATAGGAACGAACGATACACACAACTATACGGTTTACGCTACGCCACAGCTTAATCCTATAACACATAACTAATGTAAAACCATTAAATTTTAAATATTATGAAAAAGATTATTATTGTATTACTGGCAATTATATCAGTGGGGGTAAGTGCTCAACAAACAACCATTGATGTACAGCGGAACTCAACACACAAATTCAGTGTGAGTGTATCTAATGGGGTACTTGTGAATGCTAACGGTTATACCTGGTCAGCAGATACTGCCCTGGGTGCAAATTTTACAAGTACCAATACGGATACAACTTCTGTAACCTTTACGGGAGCAGTGAATAATACGGGTAACATTAGCGTATATGCTACCTCTGCTTCCAACAGCTGTTCGGGCAATTCGCAGACCCGTAAATTTAGAATCGTAAAGCAGCTTGCAGTGTCTGCCAAATTGGATTCATTATCGGATATCTGTCCGAAGACGACATCCAATCCATCAGGAGGTGATATACCTTCCTTTAGCATTAATTTTGTAGATGTATCTAATAATCCTGTAAACGTTTCTGGATTTTCGTATCAGATTGTTGACCCGTTCAATAATGTAGGAACTCCTGTAAATGTTTCGGTTTCTAATCTAAGTACCTACAATCTTGATATAAATACTGCCTACGATAATACGCAAACGGGTACCTACACCATTCGTATTGTAAGTATCACTCCTTTTGTAGGAAATATGGTATACTATCCCGATGCTAGTGGGAATTATCCGCAAACAACGTTCAATGTAAATCTGGCACCTGAGTTAACGTGGTAATTAAATAAAATAAGTTGGGAAAAATTAAATCTGAAAAAAATGAAAAAGTTATTTGTAACAGTCATTGGATTGGTGAGTGCAGTCGCTATGATTGCTCAGACAGTAGTAGAAGTAACGCCGGGAAGTACGCGCACATTTACGGTAAACTTGTTGAATGGGGTAACCTTGCATCCTACAACCCCCTATACGTGGGCGACCAGTGGTGCAGGTATAGTATCTGCTACTCCCAGCAATAATACGATAAGCGTAACTTTCTCGAATACGGTAAATAGCACAGGTCATATTGAGGTTTATGCAACCTCGGCCGATAACTGTAAGAGTGATATTAAGATGATGGATCTTACCGTTAGGCCGTTAACCTTTGGTGCGAGCTTCGCTTCTGCTTCGCAGGATGTGTGTCCTCAGACAACTGGTAATCCGACGGGTGGCAAGCCGAGCAGCGTAGTTATAAATTTCACGGGTGGTAACGTAAACAGTTTTGTTTATGTGCTCGATGGTGTAGCAACTACCGTTACCTTACCTACGCCGGGTACCAGCTACACGCTTGATTTATCTTCCGTTACCTATACCAATGGGGATGCTGGGGCTCATACGCTTGAAATTTCAAGCGTCACTGGTGGTACAATAACCTCAATGTTGGGAAATGGAAGCGTGGTACATACGATTAATGTTGATACTGCTCCTGTCATAAGCGAT
Source organism: Bacteroidales bacterium (assembly GCA_049968755.1). GTDB lineage: Bacteria > Bacteroidota > Bacteroidia > Bacteroidales > DTGW01 > JAKPGM01. The sequence continues at coordinate 23,338 of JBMFQE010000015.1, read as the reverse complement.
ATTTTCTAAAACTGTCAGAAGTTAAACCAAAAGGCTTTTTCAATGGCTAAGCAGAATAAAAATATTGTTTCCATTAAGGTTGTTCTTGTGATAGGTATGCTATGCCTGTTAGGTATAGCATACCCGCAGGACAAGACCTTTGTCATTGAAAAAGGGACAAAGACATTCATGCTTAGCTCAACGGGCGACCAATTTAAGTGGTTTGTCAATGGCGTGCAAGTGTCGGAGACCTCGGGGGTGTATACTGCAACCTGGTTGAGTGGCGACTACCTGTTATCGATACTTCCCTTTAAGGGAGGCTGTGCAGGGGATACCTTTTATGTAGCCTTGAAGGTTCGCGATAACATTACCAGTGAGGGCGGACACGTTATGTTTACTGATGGAACTGCAGAAATTTGTCCACCTTCGGATGCTGTGCCGAGTAGTCAGGAAATTTTTGTAAGGGTGAAGTTTTACAACGATACCTTGCAGGCGGGAGAGACCTACCAGTTTAGCTATGTGATCGATGATAATGCACCTATTACCATTGAACCCACCAATGAGCCTGAAGTTGTATTGCACATGTCGACGTTGGATTGGACACCAGGTGAGCATAGGATAAAAATTACCCGATTGGTGTATGGTCAGAACGCAGAGCATGTGGTTGACTATACTACCAGCCTATTCATTCCAACGTTTGTGGTAGTAGTTAAGAACGTGCCGTCCATCGGAGAAATTGAGTATTAAACCGTAAGCTGATGAAAAGGGTAAGGACATATCTGATACTGGTAGCGTTGCTGATGGCGTATGAAGCTGGTTATGCAAATAGCCGGATTCAGGAGGCCTGTGCAGTTTCGCCGGTACTGGAGTATCATGTCGCGGGAATAGCGGGGATGAAGTTTCACTGGGAGGTTGTTGGAGGCATCATTGTTAGTGAAGACAAATATAACGACACCATCCGAGTACAGTGGAATGGAGTGGGAGAGTACCATCTGAGCGTTTATGGCGAGTATCAGGGATGTTTTACCGATAAACGTGAGCTGGTGGTAAGGTTGAAGAATCCGCCTATTGTCAATCTGGGTCCCGACGTTGAAATGTGTCAGGGACAACGCTATACATTTGAGGTGGATACTGGTTATGCATCTGTAGAGTGGCAGGATGGTAGTAAAGGACTCTGGTATACTGCCGATCGCGCGGGTGATGTATGGGTGAAGGTTAAAAATACTGTTGGTTGTGAGGCTACCGACACGGCTAAAGTCATAGTTCATGATTTACCTCCGGTGTATTTAGGCCCCGATAGCATGCTTTGTGGTAATGCGCAAATTACGCTGAATGCCTATAACGATGCACAGCTGGCACCAGTGTTTGAGTGGAATGTTACTGATGCTTATGGCTATCCGATTAATTCTGCCCAGCTTACTGTTACAGCCGATAATCCTGGACAATATTGGGTAAAAGTAACTGATGCCAATAATTGTTCAAATTATGATACCATTACAATTGAGCCATGTAATATTGTTATTACAAAGAATGGTATACCAACTGTATTCACTCCCAATGGTGATGGAAAGAACGATTTCTGGCGTCTCGATGCGTTAACCATTGCCTATCCTAACTCGGTCGTTGAAGTTTATGATCGTTGGGGTAGGAGAGTATTCCGTTCGGAACGTGGCTACCCTCATCCATGGGATGGTCGGGATAAAACTACAGGTCGATTGTTGCCTATGAACAACTATTTCTATATAATTTATCCTAACAGGAAGGGCGAGGATGTCATTACTGGAACAGTTACTATAGCAAGATAAGAATTTTTACCCCCCTTTTTTACATTGTGCAAAGGTCGTCTTGTTTTGTAAGGCGGCCTTTGTTTTTGGGCAAATGTGGATATTTCGGATCAATCTGACCCCGATAAATAGGAGAATATTTGATAAAGTTCGATGTTTTTTACATTTTTCTTTTGCCAATTCGGCAGATATTGATCCCCTCTATTTAAGTTAATATCCAATTATTTTCACACAGAGAGTGCGGAGAGCTCGCAAAGGACGCAGAGACCTTTGTGTGCTTTGCGATACATCTTTGCGTGCTGTGCGAGAAATTACTAAAGATTATTGACAATTCTGTAAATTCCATCTTTTAAAAAATTCGTGTTGAAATTGATAAGCAAAGCCAATTTCTTTTCGGATAATTTCAATTAGGATAAGGTTTGAAAGAAATGCACAGGCGCTATCAACTCAACCGATTTGATTTCAACAATTACTAAATTGTTTAATAGTAAATCAATTCGATAACCCACTAACCCACGTCAATTTTACTTCTTGTACATCAGAGCCATTGGCACTTGTGTTTTCACATCAAACCCTAATTCTTTTAAATCATAGGCTAATGCATTTTCATAAACAGACTCAAGTAATTCCGTTATAATGTTTTGTGCAATTCCACTGCCGCTCCAATAATTTTATAAGAAATTTCATTTTCATTCATTCGCCAGGTTTCAAAAAATGAATTAAAGGATAATTTTTTACGGGTTCGTCAATGACTGCTGCGTTGCTTTCGTCATTGAACAACGAAAATTGGTGCGTTTTTTTACCAAAAATTTAAACATGTAATCTCTACGTTTTAGCATTGTTCCGTTTACAACACTCCACTCCGTAATGTTTTTTTGGTAACGGGATTAATAAAGTCTAAAGCATCGCCTCAAAGGATATTTCTGTTTAAAAGAAACTTTATGCTTTTACGGCACTCGTCTTTGCATTCTTCTTTGAGAAGGGCTGTTTACCGCTCGTTATGGATATTGAAGAGTCGTTCTCTGCATTCCGGGGCGTTATCTTCCAGAATATCCACGCTGTAGATGCAGGATACAGCGATAACCGAATAGAGTTCCCAGTCTGTTTGGTTTTTGCCATAGCGTTGGTCCAACGACATTGAGTTTTCTGCGAAGTTTTTTCAGCAAGGAAATTACCGTTGCCGCAAGCGGATTTAATAAAACGGCTGTCGTGGCGTTTGGTTTAGTATTTTACTAAGTCAAGCATGGCGTTTACGATATGTTCAGGTGTATTGACTTCGCCAAAGTCTCTAACCTTCTTTTTTGATTTTACATGCTTGTTTTGATTCATTTTTTCGTTCAGTTTTATCACTTAGTATATTGCTTGAAAAATAAAAATTTAAGCCTTTGTTCGGTCCGTTCTTGTCCAAAAGTTAACTCGTCGCGTTTTGTAAGGTTGGATGGTGGGCTTGGGTGCGGATGTGCAAAAAAAATGTGCTGCAAATTGTGTAGGCTTGTGCTTGGCTTTGTTGCTCTTTCCCTTAATTTTGCGAAAGGCCGGCATTTGTCTTTCGTTTTATTGTTCTTTTTAATGTTGCTGTGTCGGCAAATAGGTGGCAACTAACGAAAAGCAACAATGCGCCGTGCGGGCATTGTTCATAAATTTGTACAATTTATCTAACGGCACATGAGCCTGTAAAACCGCACAAAGTTTCAAATCCCGGAAGCCCGCATGGACGCTATTTGTATGTTATAGCCACTTAATTATCTGTTTATTACATCATATTAGCAACTTCAATTTTTAATTGTAAAATGGTTTAACCCACTATTTTCTGGATGTTTTTTGTAAAAAAATTTAGGGCAAATCCCTTGTCCTTCTGCCCGAGCAAAGATAATCACTTAAAATTCTGTCCAGCTAATAAGGGGGTTAAGACATGATCGCACCTGATCATGTGATGGTTTAATCTTTGCCCTGGGGGCCAGCTCTTCTTTTATGGTAAGAAATTTTTAAGAAATAACTTTATCCGCAACCGAGTTATTCATTTTTGACAGGCAGTACGGAAATATAACTAAAACTAAAAAGGCCACCATATAAGGCAGCCTTTTAGTTTTACGACAAGATATTTTTTTTAACGGGCGAGAAAGTCTTTAATTTCCTCATTATGAAGCACTTCTTCCTTGAAAGAATAGCTTCCCGTTTTGGGATTCTTAACCATCTTAATCACGCGGGTGAAATTTTTTCCCATCCCCTCGCGCAGGGTAGCCACAACCTTTTTTGCCATAGTTCAAAAGTTTTATTTAATTTCCTTATGCAGTGTAACTCTTTTCAATATAGGATTATACTTGCGTAGTTCCAGACGTTCGGGCGTATTTTTCTTATTTTTCGTAGTAATATAACGCGACGTGCCCGGCAAACCACTTTCCTTATGTTCGGTACACTCCAGTATTACCTGTATACGGTTTCCTTTCTTTGCCATTGGTTTCTATGTTTTTACAAAAATTTAATAACCTGCAATAATTCCCTTTTCTACAGCCTCATCGAGTGCAGCCTTGAGTCCTTTTTTATTAATAACTCGCATGCCTGCAGCCGATACCTTAAGGGTTATCCAGCGATTTTCTTCTGGTAAATAAAAACGTTTGGTGAACAAATTTGGTTCGAACAACCTTTTTACCCGACGTTTGGAGTGGGATACATGGTTGCCCACCATCGACATTTTTCCAGTTATCTGACAAACTTTCGACATGGTATTTTCCCTTTTTTATAACAGGCTGCAAATTAACGGAATTATTTACAAACAAACAAATTTTTACTCAAAATTATTATCGGGATGCGCACTGATTTTTCAGCTATTAAATCTTTTGTCCGCCATGCTTGTTATAAAAGTACCTCGACACGTCCAACAGCTTTATTAAGTAGCTCAACATTTTCACAGGGCAGATTTAGAACAGTGGTTTAAAAACAAGATGGTCGGGCGCACAATACAGGAAAAGTGTTAGCAAAGATCCAGCCATGACAGGTAGGCGCTTTTCATTTCCTTTTCGTTGAAAGCGATATAGAATAGCCCAGATGGCAAAAATCAATACATGAATAAAAAATCTCAGATCGTTGTATGGAGAGGGCATAACCAAAAGATGTCTGTAGGCATAAAGATACGCTACAAAATCGAGCAATACGGCTGATAGCAAAAGATAGAACAACAAACGCACATACTTGATGAAATACGGAATACTAAAAGTGGTCGCCAAACCTACGTAATTGGATATGATGAGCGAAATGAAAAAAAGCAACGCCACAATATAGGAAAGTAATCGCGGCACTTGGTTACGATATAGTACCACCAAAGGATTGTCTTTACCAACCGGATATATTTTTCCCTTATCATCAGTAAGTTCGAGATAGTAAATTAGCTTTACCGTAGGTTTCTGGTAAGGAAGAATACTCACCAGTTTATCATTGAGCCGAAGCAGCTTAACCCGTCGCCACGAACCATTTGTACCATACACCTTATAATATATATATCCATGTATGCGCTTATCGGGAATATTAAGTTCGACAACGCAATCCACCACTCCCTCATTCACCTTCGGTAAGGCGAGGGTATAAGTTGTACCCGACAATTGAACAGAAACCTTGTAAGGAAAGTCATTATCGAAAAAATGCTGCACAAAAACGGACACAATGGCCAACCCAATCCCAATAGTTAAAAAAAGTATTTTTTTAAACATTTTGTGCTATTTGAGCCCAAAGATAGTACATAAATTTTCTTACAAAAAGAATTATAGTCACATATTCGTAGTTTGCTTTATAAATCACGAATAGCTATTAAAATTGATGTATTTACGATAGCTAGTATTATATTTTTCTTTGTCATTTTGAAGTTTCAGGGGTTAATTCACGTCATTCAAAACGCAGCGAACTTTGGCATTGTTTTGCACTAATTCTATCCATCAAACTTATTGAATTACTTCTAATGTTGGATGGTATCAATGAATTTGGATTCGAGTGGTATAAGTTTTTACACAAAATTTTTAGGTTTCTGAAGCTTATATTATTTAATATGGTTAAAATAAAAAAAGGAGAGATACTCTCCTTTTTCCATTCCTATTCCAGATATTATCAATAAAATTTAGACCGCATATCTTTAATGTTGGCCAGTTTCTTTAGCACGTTTAACGGTTCGTAATTGGCACGGTTGAGGTAGCTATTTTCAAGTCTCGAGCTTACCATTTCACGGCTTACTTCCTGCGTATTTTCGGCAAATACCTGTAATACAAAAATACCATTATTTCCCTTCACTGGGCCTGTGAGTTTTTGAACAGGGCTAACCGTTGCAGCAGCAATAACAGCAGGTTCAAAGCCAGCATTAGGCAGGGCATAAGAAGCAAACGTGATATCGTACACGGTATCTATCTTGGCAGACTCTTTTTGTGCCAGAAGCTCGAGGCTGGGGGTAGCATTTATTTCCTGCTGTAAGCGCTGCATTATTTGCTGAGCCTTCTTTTCCTTGCGAATAAGAAAGGCAACCTGATCTTTTACCTGCTCGGCCTCGGGCAAACCTTTTTCACGTACCACAGCCAGGCGGGCTACAACGAAACGATCGCCCAGCTCCATAACCCCCGAAATAGCATTGGGTTTAGCCGTGAATGCCCAGCGTACCAGTTCCCGAGAGTTAGGTAAACCTGGCACTTCACGCATGTTTTCGGTTAAATACGTTGCGCGCATTGGTGTAATACCCTGTTTTTTCAAGGCTTCTACGAATTTTTCACCGGTATTGTTATTGCCTGCAAATGCGCTTGCTTTTTGATAAATTGCCTGCTGGGTTGCATTGCTAGCTTCGACTTTACGCTGTACCACAGCTACCTGTACCTTTTTTACCTCTTTGCCGCGGTCGGTAACCTCCACTACATGAAACCCATATTGTGTTTCCACCAGCTGGGGTTGCCCTTTTTTAGCACTGAAACAAGCATCGCTGAAGGGCTTAACCATCTGTCCCTCACGAAACCAACCCAGATCTCCCCCCTCACTGGCCGATCCATCCGCTGAAAACTGCCGGGCAAGCTGAGCAAAATTTGCCCCTTTTTTGAGCAATGTTAACAGGCTGTCGGCTTTTGCCCTGGCTTTATCATATGCCTCTTTGGTATTGTTTTCGGGACGAATCAGGATATGACGTGCACGCACTGAATCGGGTAGGTCCTTCACGTCTACCAAACGTGCCATATAAAACGTACCATTAGCAAAAAATGGTCCCACATGATCTCCAATTTTTGCCCGATACAAAGGTTTTATCGAGTCCATCAATTCCTCTTCCTTTAAATATCGTTCTGAAAACGACACATCGGAATTCATGTTTACAAATTGTTTAACCTCGTTGGTGGTAAAAAATTCATCCTTATTTTTATCCATCCAGGCTTTCACTTCAGCAAAATCTGCTGACGATGGAATAATATCGAATGACACATATTCAATATCGCGCGAGGCTTCCTGTTCAAATTCACGGGCATGTTCCTTGACGTACTTTTTTACCTCCGAAAGCTTAACATGAATCAGGCTGTCGGGAATGGTCGAATAGTTTACAGACAGATAATTAAAGGAGACCCTTCTGCTATTGTCATCCATTTCTTTTTGCACCTGCCGCGAAGTAACATACAATCCCTTTTTGATTAGGTTTAAATATTTGGTGGCATATCTTTCCCTGATGATTTGTCCTTCGATATACAACCAATAGTTTTTCCGTGCTGGATCGGTTTCTCTTTCGAGCGACTTAATGAACTGCAATACAGCGGCACGGTTAAAAATCTGTGTTTTAGGATCGGTAAAAAGCTGTCGGATATAAGGATGCGGATCGCTACCCTGCACCATATCCAGCACTTCCTTAGGACAAACACTCAATCCCAGTGCACGATATTCATCTCCCAGCACATACTCGTCGACCAGTTGTTGCCACGATTGTTCACGAACGTTATTGATCATATCCTCATTGAGGTTGGCCTGACCCATATTAAATTTGTACACCTCGGTTAATTGATTTACAAGCTGATCAAACTCTTGAAATTGTACTTTCCTGCCCTTAATTTCAGCTATCTGGTACTGATTATTGCCCAATATTGAACGTCCTCCGGTTAAAAAATCGCTAAGCACAAAAGCCAGCAATGCAAAACCAATAATGAGCGAGGCCAACAGACCCATTCTGCTTCTGATCTTCTCCAGTACTGCCATTGGTTATACTATTTTTATTTTTATTAAATAGTTGTGTTAAAATTTAAGCCACGAATATAGCAATTCTATTTTATTCGGAAATGTGTTTCTAAAAAATTATGGAAAAAATACCAGTCACGTCGTTTTAACAATTTTTATGTTTTATAACACATTATCCTGGTGAAAATGCAAATTTTTTTAAAAAAATCTTAGATAATAACTTATTTGTTTATAACCAATTAGCATTATAAAGATGCATAATTATACATTTTTTATATATTCTTTATACTATTATCAGAAAATTATGAGCGAAAATTCATGGGAATATTATAAGAATTGATATATTTTTGTTACTGCTGCATATATTTTTTAACCAATTTATAACCATAAAAAGAGAATCTATGAAAAAACTTACACTTTTAATGTCATTTCTGTCTGCGTTTGCATTTAGCTTGCTTTCGCAGGAGGTGCAGGTAAAAGGTAGGGTCACTTCTGCTGAAGACGGGAGTGCATTACCTGGCGCATCGGTAGTAGTAAAAGGAACAAATACTGCTACCGTCACAGACCCGGAAGGGAACTATACTATCAAAGTACCAGCTGGAGCTACAACCTTGGTGGTAAGCTTTGTAGGGATGAAAACCCAGGAAATTGACATTGCCGGACGTAGTACCATCGATGTTTCCATGCAACCAGAGGTAATAGGGATGGAAGAGGTAGTAGTAACGGCTCTGGGGATCTCCAAAGAAAGAAAAACCATTGGTTATGCCGTACAGGATGTGAAAAGCGAAGATCTTACGCGCGTACCCAATTTAAACATGATTAATTCGTTAAACGGTCGTGTTGCTGGTCTGCAAGTTACTAGTGCTTCGGGGGTTGCTGGTAGTTCTTCTTACATAACTATCCGCGGTGCAAATTCTATCTTAGGTAACAATCAGCCCCTTTTTGTAGTTGACGGAATTCCTATTGATAACTCCATGAACTCATCAGGTAATCCTGATAACGGCTCAAACAACCTGCTCGACGGAGTAGCTTATTCCAACCGTGCTATAGACCTCAATCCCGAAGATATTGAAAGCGTTACAGTACTGAAGGGTGGTGCTGCTAGTGCATTGTATGGTATCAGAGCCGCCAATGGGGTGATAATCATAACCACCAAAAAAGGTAAAGCTTCGAAAGAAGGAATTGGCAACATAGAAGTAAACTCTTCGGTTGCATTTGACCAGGTAAATAAATTGCCGGAATTGCAAAATAAATTCGTACAGGGTCAGGGCGGAAAATATCGTGGACCTGAAACACGAAACCGTTACTCCTGGGGACCCAAGGCCGACACCATGTATTGGGACGGCAACACTAACTACAAATACGACAAACATGGTGCACTCGTTGGCAAAAGTGATCCAAATGCAAAAATTAAATTTGTCCCTTATGATAATTTGAATAATTTTTTCCAGACGGGAATTACCTATAATAATGCTATCAGTTTTACAGGTGGTAACGAAACATCTTCATTTTATGCCAATGTTACCAATATGAGCACCAAGGGTATTGTTCCCAACAATACTTTCGATAAAACTTCTATTAAAATAACGGGTGAAACCAAATTAACCCAAAAACTATCGGTCGAAGGAAGTGCAAACTACGTAAAGTCGGGCGGGAATCGAATTCAACAGGGTTCGAACCTGTCGGGTGTAATGCTGGGCTTATTACGTACACCCATCTCATTTGACAACAGCAACGGTTATTCCGATCCTGTTAATACCCCAGAAGCCTACATGTTTCCCGATGGAACCCCACGTAGCTATCGTGGACAACTCCCCGATGGATCTGCTATTTACGATAACCCCTACTGGACGGTAAATAAGAACAGATTTAAAGACGATGTAGATCGCTTAATAGGTTATGTGGGCTTAAAATACAACATTACGCAATGGTTGAATCTCGCCTATAAATTAGGAACCGACTATACTAGCGACAAGCGTTTTGGGTATTTTGCAAAGTATTCGGGTGCTAATGGAGCCGGACAAATTCAAAAAGATAATCACAATACCCATATCCTCAACAGCGACCTTATTCTTACCATTAACTCTAAAATTGGTGACGACATTTCCTACAATATTTTGCTTGGAAACAATCTATACCAGGAAAAATACGAACAATTTTATGTAGAGGGTAATGGCATCGCTCAGGTTGACTTTTATCATATGAGCAACGTTAGTTCTTATGTAGTAAGACAAACTATTATGAAATACAGAACTGCTGCATGGTATGGTAATATGGATATTTCGTACAAGGCATTTTTAAACCTTACGCTAACCGGACGAGAAGAATGGTCAACGACGTTACCCAAAGGTAATAATTCTTTCTTTTTCCCATCGGCAAGCATGAGCCTTATTTTTACCGAACTGGAAGGTCTAAAGAATAACCAGATGCTTTCGTTTGCCAAGTTACGAGCTTCTATTGCTAAAACAGCTAACGATGCTCCTGCATACTATACCAGATCGACCTACGCACAAAGCAATTATGGTGATGGCTGGACAACGGGAATATCCTTTCCGTTTTTAGGCCTCACAGGTTTTAGCTGGGGTAACACTGCTGGCAACCCCAATTTAAAACCAGAATTTACCCAGAGCTTAGAGGGTGGTTTTGACCTACGCTTAATAAACAGTAGGGTAGGCCTATCCTTTACTTACTTTAAAAACAAAAGCTCTGATTTGATTTTGAGCGTTCCTGTGGCTGCTTCTTCAGGATATGTTGAAGTAGCAATGAATGCAGCTTCGATGGAAAATAAAGGGATCGAAATTACTGCCGACATTGACATTCTTAAAACCAAAGACTTACGGTGGAACGTTGGAGCCAATTTCAGCAAGATCAATAACGAAGTACTGGCACTGGCAGAAGGCGTTGAAAATGTTTTCCTTGGAGGTTTTGAAGGCGCTCAGGTGCGTGCCGTTAAAGGTTATCCCTATGGCTCATTGTTTGGTACCGTGTTCGTAAAAGATGCTAACGGTAACATCGTTATCGATAGCCGTCCTACTGTTAATGGTCAACCCAATGAGAACTATGGATATCCGATGATGTCGGATAAAGAAGAAGCCTTTGGCACCACGATTCCCGACTGGACCGCCGGAATTAATACCACCTTCTCTTTTAAAGGTTTCTCCCTTTACGCACTCCTCGATATACGCAAAGGAGGCGTAATGTGGAATGGTACAAGAGGGGCACTGGTTTCCTTTGGTATGGCCAAAGAAACTGAAGACAGAGGCTCTCAAACAATTTTCACCGGCAAGCTGGCCAAGCTGGAAAACGGAGAATTTGTTTATGATAGCAAAGGAAACATTGTAACAGAAGGAGATAATAACATTCAGGTGGTAAAGGATGAAAATTGGTACAATGGATTAGGAGGTGGCTTTGCTGGTCCTTCCGAACAATTTACCGAAAAAACCGATTGGGTTCGTCTGCGCGAGGTGTCCCTCTCCTATAGCATTCCACAGAGACTTTTGCAAAAAAGTTTTGTAAAAGGTATCACCCTTACAGCTTCTGGAAAAAATCTTTGGCTTAGCACTCCGTACAAAGGCATTGACCCTGAAACCAATTTGATGGGAGCCTTTAATGCACAGGGTATTGACTATTTTAACATGCCAAATACTCGTTCCTACTCTTTCGGCGTTAAGTTTATCTTCTAATTCAAAAACCTGAAAAAAATACCTGTTATGAAAAATACAAAATATAAAATTTTCCTCGGAGCAATAAGTTTTCTGATCTTATTCAGCTCCTGCGAAAAATGGATTGATACGGATATCAACATTGATCCAAACAATCCGGAAAAAGTAAGCTATAATTTGGTACTTCCCACCATCGAAGCTGGTCTTGCCTATCAATATGGCGGCGACCTATCCAGACCTGTAGCTATATGGATGCAACAATTTGCCGGTGTGGGTAACCAACCCATTGCCTTCGATGTCTACAATTTTACACAAAGTGATGTCAATAATGTGTGGGTTTGGGGCATGTATGCCGGTCCTATGATGGATTTGAAACGTATGATTGTATCAGCAAAAGCCGACGGCTCTTTCCATTATTTAGGTGTAGCGCAAGTATTAATGGCTTTTTCGGTAGCTACCATGACCGATTTGTTTGGTGATATCCCGTTTTCAGATGCATGGATCGATGGTAATGTAACCCCCAAATACGATACCCAACAGGCCATTTACGATTCATTGTTCAAAATGGTTGATGATGCTATAGCTAATCTAAGCAAACCGCAAAGCCTATTTTCACCTGGCTCCGATGATATTATTTATGGAGGAGACCTCGACAAGTGGATAAAAGCCGCGTATACCCTAAAGGCACGCCTCGCATTACACCTTGCCAAAGTAAGAAATGACGCTTATACTATTGCACTTGATGCTATAGCCAATGGTTTTACCGGTAACGACGAAGATATGCAGGTGCCGTTCGGAGAAAAACAAAACGAATGGAACCCTGCCTATCAATACTTTATGAATGACCGACCCTACGATATTGTCATGGGAGCCTTTTTTGTCGATACCCTGCGCAATGATCCACGTTTCAACCTGTATGTTGATACTACTGGTGCCGCCGACGATCCTTCCTACGGACAGGGAGCACATCCGGGTCAGGCCGACGGATTGGCCTATCCAGGAGCTACTTTTATTTCTCCTAACTCACCAGTAACGCTAATGTCATATGCCGAAGCTAAATTTATTGAAGCCGAAGCAGCGCTATCGTCCGATAAGGCTCGTGCAGCAAATGCCTATAATGACGCCGTAAACGCTGCTTTTTCAAAATATGGTCTGGCAGCACCAACCAGTTTAACGTCTGAAACAGCTTCTACCATTTCTCTGGCAAAAATCATAATGCAAAAATATATTGCATTATTCATGAATCCTGAAACATTTACGGATTACCGTCGAACCGGTTATCCACAGCTAACCCCACCATCCAATGCGCTCACCGTCGACAAAAAGTTACCTCGACGCTGGCCATATCCAACCTCAGAACGGTTGTACAATGCAAAAAATTTCGAACCATACAAAAATATAACGATCTCCGACAGGGTTTGGTGGGATAAAGAATAACTTAAATACCTCTCATTTTTAAAGGCTATGCAACAGCATAGCCTTTTTTCTTTTCAGCATATTAGAAAATAAGAATAACCAGGTATAAGCCATGTCAATAAGCTCAAACATAAAAAGGAATCTGAAAAACCAGGCAAGGTATTAGTTCTTATCGACTCTTAAAACTGACGATATCCCAGCAACAAGGCTATAAATGGTTTATCCGTCCAGTGCGATATTTAAACTAAAATTTTATTACCTTTATCCAAACATTTTTTCACGCACTTATATAATCAAGACTTAAAAAAAACTATATGAAACACCCATGTTCCTGCGAACGCAAACACAATAAAATTGCGAACATAGGTGTTCCATCATACCTTTAAAAATAATTTTATTATGATGAAAATTATCAACGCCTTCGATCCTGAATATACCTTGAGTCTTGAAACAAACTATGAGCTATACCTTGAGGGCAATAGTCAGTTTGTTCAGCTGGCAGTTTACGACGTTACGCAAAACACTTTTGTGGGGGTCAAGCAATTTTTTGCAGAACCTCAAGATACCGACATCCTATCCACGCTTTTGAATGAAGAAAACCTGCTCAACCATCCGTATCAGAGCTTGACCTTTGCCTATTCCTCATTCCGGGCCATGCTGGTACCGCAGTCGCTTTTCGATGCCGATCATCTTGAAGATTTCCTTAAATTTCATCATAAGATTGATGAAAACGAAAAAATCCTGTACCATTTTATTCCTACAGTCGAAGCTTTTCTCATATATACCTGTCCCATCGGCGTTGAGCAACTGCTGACTGCAAAATATCAACAGGTAAGTATTAAGCATCATGCCATTCCTTTTATTCAGCTGGCCGCAAGCAAAGCAAGCAATATCCTCCAACCCCAAGTAAAAATTTTTTTAGGGCAGGATTTTTTTGATTTGCTGGTGATAAAGCAAGGTAAAATACTGTTGTTCAATTCGTTTTATTATCAAAAATATACTGATGTACTTTATTTTTTGGTCAACGTATCCAACCTTTTTTCCATTCCACCTCATAATTCATATATGCATGTCGGTGGAAACATAGAACAGGCAGAATTCAAAAACATTATAAATGAGCTAAAAAACATTTTCCCTCTGATTGCCGAAGAAAGTCTTCCTGAAAATCTGTCCTATTCAAAAGAAATTTTAGCTTTGCCTGCACATCAGCTACAAACATTAGTTGGACTAAAACTATGCGTATAATTGGAGGAAATCTTAAGGGAAGAAAACTACATGGGAAAGTAACCGAAGCTCGACCTACGACTGATTTTGCTAAAGAAAGCCTGTTTAATATCTTGAACAATTATTATCATTTTCATGAAATAGCAGTGCTTGACCTGTTTGCAGGTACAGGTGGTATCAGCTTTGAATTTGCCTCCAGGGGCTGTTCCCAAATTGATCTGGTTGAATGGAATCCTCACAACTATCGTTATATTTGCGACAACTTAAAGCAATTCCACCTGGATTTTGTCAGACCTATAAGAGCCGACGTCTTTCAGTATCTCCGCACCTGTAACAAACAATACGATATTATTTTTGCCGATCCTCCTTACGAAATGGAAGGCATAGCCGAAATACCTGAACTAATTTTTTCGCGGCAGCTCTTAAAAACCAGCGGTATGCTTATCCTTGAGCATTCAAAAGACTTTGATTTTCAATATTATCCGAAATTCTGGCAGCACCGTAAATATGGCGCAGTACATTTTTCATTTTTTTTGCCCTAAAATCTTTTGCAGTTATAAAAAAATAATACTACATTTGCACCGCTGAAAACAAATCGGCAAAAGAGGTTCGGTAGTTCAGCTGGTTAGAATACATGCCTGTCACGCATGGGGTCGCGGGTTCGAGTCCCGTCCGAACCGCAAATTTTTGATAATAGCTAAAAATTAATTTTTTAGTATATTTGTAAAAAAAGAAAAAATGAACACCTGTTTTAGCCATGTATATTTTTATTTCTTTTTTTGGTTTACTTCGGAAACACCGGGGCTAAGATAGGTATTATATAAAAAAATCAGAAAGTCCCGGTTAGTGCCGGGATTTTTTTTTAATTTAACAGACATGAGTACAAAAAAGAATGTAAAGCGGATAGCTATTCAGGGTGGCTACGGAGCGTTTCACGAAATTGCTGCCAAGCACTATTTCGAAAACGAAGAGATCGAGATTGTTACAGCCAACACCTTCAGAGACCTATTCAAATCACTGCGTAATAATCACGCCGATCTGGGAATTATGGCCATTGAAAACTCGATTGCAGGCAGCATTTTACCCAACTACACCCTGCTCCTTGAGTCGAACATGAAAGTTATTGGAGAAATATACCTGCGCATTAAACAAAATCTGGCCGCATTACCCGGTACCCGAATTGAAGATATCGAGGAAGTGTACTCACATCCTATGGCGCTGCTCCAATGCCAGCTGTTTTTCGACAATTATCCACACATTAAACTTATCGACAGCATCGACACAGCGCTTAGTGCGAAAGAAATTGCTGAAAAAAAGCTACAAAATAAAGCCACCATATGTTCTAAGCTGGCCGCCGAGAAATATGGTCTCGAAATCATCGCCGAAGGCATTGAAACCAACAAAACGAATTATACCCGATTTTTAATACTTTCTGATCGTATTGGTTATCACAAGGTTAACAAAATTATCAACAAAGCTTCACTAAGTTTTGCTCTCAAACACGAAACCGGAAGTCTGTCAAAAGTGTTATCTATATTGTCGTATTATGGCATTAATCTAACGAAAATACAGTCGATGCCCATTCCAGGAAAAGATTGGGAATATCAGTTTTTTGTAGATGTTACTTTCGACGACTATGTAATGTACAGGCAATCGCTCGATGCCATCCGGCCATTTACGTCGGGGCTCGAGATCATGGGCGAATATGCCAAAGGTAAAACAGTAATGGAATAAAGCAAAAAAAATGGAACCGATGAAATTGCAGCCCTTTACATTCGAGGGCGTTCCCACCGAGCGACCGTTGGTAATTGCAGGACCCTGCAGCGCAGAATCCGAGGCTCAAATGGTGCAAACCGCACAACAGCTTGCTGCTTTGGGAATTAAAATATTTCGGGCAGGAATATGGAAACCCCGTACAAGACCCGGTACATTCGAAGGATACGGCTCGCTGGCATTGCCCTGGATGCAAAGCGTAAAAGAGGCTACCGGCATGTTTACAGCCACCGAAGTAGCCAATGTAAAACATGTTTATGAAGCTTTAAAGGCCGGCATAGATATCCTTTGGATTGGCGCACGAACCTCGGCCAACCCCTTCGCAGTACAGGAAATAGCCGACGCCTTGCGGGGGGTGGATGTACCTGTGTTGGTAAAAAATCCAGTCAACCCCGACCTTGAACTGTGGATTGGTGCTATCGAACGCCTATACATGGCTGGCGTAACACGACTGGCAGCCGGGCATCGTGGTTTTTCAACCTACGAAAAAATAGCCTACCGCAACGATCCCAACTGGCAAATACCCATTGAACTGCGCCGAAGAATCCCAAATATCCCCTTGATTGTCGACCCCAGCCATATTTGCGGCAAACGCGATACTCTCTTCGAAATCACACAAAAGGCCATGGACCTCAATTACGATGGCATTATCATCGAAGCCCACATTGACCCCGACCATGCCCTTAGCGATGCCAAACAACAGCTGCGCCCCGACCAGCTGGGCGAATTGCTTAAAAAACTTGTTATCCGCAAAGAATACATCGAAAACGGCTCGCTGGTTACTATCGAGGAACTTCGTTCGCAAATCGACAAAATCGACGATAAAATCGTAGAACTTCTTGAAAAACGCATGCATATCGCCGAAGAAATTGGCAAAATAAAAAAAGAAAACAATATTGCCGTACTGCAAACCAAACGATGGCACCAGATTATCACCCAACGCATGAAAGAAGCTAAGGAAAAAGGCCTGAGCGAACATTTTATCGAAAATATTTTCCGTGCTATTCACGAAGAATCCATCAACCACCAAACCCGCATCATGAACGAAAATTAAAGATTTTACATGGAAGAGATTGTTCTGCATACCGACAATAAAGTCTCAAGAATTTTAGTTGGAGAAAAACTGGAAAATCTGGTAAACTACCTTCCTGCGAACAAAAAAATTATTATTCTCACCGATTCAAATATTCTGAAACATTATCGGCACCAGCTATCCCCCTATCCCGTGATTGAGATTGGAACAGGTGAAGGAATAAAAAATTTAAGCACCATCGATTACATTATGGGGCAGCTTATCCAACATGAGGCCGATCGCACTTCATATCTGGTAGCTATTGGTGGAGGTATAGTTTGCGATATAGCAGGTTTTGCAGCCTCCATTTATATGCGGGGCATACGGTTTGGATTTGTTAGCACAACCCTGCTCAGCCAGGTCGATGCCAGCGTGGGCGGAAAAAATGGGGTCAACTACGAGGGGTATAAGAACATGGTAGGTGTATTCAATCAGCCCGATTTTGTGATTTGCGATACCTCAATGCTTACCACCCTGCCCCGAGAGGAATACATCGGTGGCTTTGCCGAAGTAATTAAGCATGGTTGTATTCGTAGCCGCGAATTATTCGAATATCTTGAAAAAAACGCTTCAAAAGCACTGGATTATGATGCTCACACCATCGAGCATTGTGTCGCACAGTCGGTACGTATCAAAGCCTCGGTAGTCGAAAACGACGAACGTGAAAAAGGGGAACGACGCATACTCAATTTCGGACACACCTTTGCCCATGCCATCGAAAAAATAACCGCACTGTCGCATGGAAAAGCTGTATCCATTGGTATGAACTATGCTTCCTACATCTCTTTCCAGCTGGGCATGATCTCGGAAAACGATTATAATCGGATTCGTAATCTCATTGAACGTTTTCAGCTGCCCACGAATTTTGATTTCGAGGTCGACACCCTTGTCGATGCCATGCGAAAAGACAAAAAACGTGAAGGAGATGACATCCATCTGATTTTGCTCGAATCGATTGGAAAAGCTGTAATTAAAACGGTAACATACCACCAACTTAAAACTTTTGTACATGATCTGCGTAAGCATCAGTGAAAATAATTTTGAGAAATGCCTTGAGCTGGTAAAAAAATTTGATTTATCAGAGGTAAGACTCGATCTTTGTCGATTCGACATGTCCCAGATTGGACAAATATTTTCATCGGGTCAGCGGCTAATTGCAACCTTTCGTCCAACCGCTGATGTGTCGGAAAAAGATAGGCTTGAATATCTACTAACTGCCATTCGTGCAGGAGCCAAATACGTTGATGTTGAAATTGAAACCGATTATGCATTCAAGCGTTCGATTATAACAGAAGCCGTACTTCACGAATGCGATGTTATCATCTCGTATCATAATTTTGACTATACCCCAACACTTGAGCAGCTAAAAATTATCATCAATCAGTGTTTTGATATGGGTGCTAATGTAGCCAAGATTGCCTGTATGGTTCGTGAACCGTCCGATAATGCTCGTTTGCTTGCCCTTTATCAGCCTGGTAAACGCATTGTGGCGCTGGGCATGGGCGAACATGGAAAAATTTCGCGCATAGCAGCACCTTTTCTGGGAGCAGAATTTACCTTTGCCTCGGCCAATGATGAGTTTTCTACAGCCCCCGGACAAATAAGCTACTATAAGCTCAATACTATCATAGAACTGCTTAAAAATTCATAAACATGAACAGCATAGGCACGCTTTTTCGCTTGAGTATATTTGGCGAATCGCATGGAAAATGTGTAGGGATTGTGGTTGATGGTGTTCCGGCAGGAATACCACTTACGGAGGCTGACTTAGAACAAGATTTGGCTCGGAGAAAAAGCGGTGCTAAGGGTACTACCCCACGCCAGGAAGCCGACATGCCTAAAATCATGAGCGGAACCTTTAATGATCGTACCACCGGAGCTCCCATCATGATTTTGTTTGAAAACACTAATACCCGATCGCGCGATTATACCTTTTTGCTGGAAACTCCACGTCCCGGCCATGCTGATTTTGTGGCTCATAAAAAATTTGGAGGATTCGAGGATTATCGCGGCGGAGGCCATTTCTCGGGACGCCTCACGCTGGGCATTGTAGCGGCTGGAGCCATAGCTAAAAAAATTATTCACCCCATTGAGGTACGCTCTACCCTCATCGAAGCCGGAGGTTCAACTAATATCGAAGAAGCTATTGAAAAAGCCATGGCCGACCGAGATTCTATAGGCGGTATCATTGAAACTGTGGCTACCAACATGCCTGTGGGGCTGGGAGAACCTTTCTTTGGAAATATCAAAGCTATTATAGCTCACTATGTATTTTCTGTCCCAGCCATTAAAGGTCTCGAATTTGGTTCTGGATTTGCTGCAGCCCGCATGCGAGGCTCGGAACACAACGACCGATTTATCGATACCTCCGGAAAAACAGCTACTAATCACGCTGGTGGTATCAACGGAGGCATATCCAATGGTAACGATCTCATCTTTCGGGTTGCTGTTAAACCCACCAGCAGCATTCACGCTACACAACATACGATGAACATGAAAACCGGTACCATGACTGACCTCAATGTTGAAGGCCGACACGATACCTGTATTGCTCTGCGCGTGCCCGTGGTTATTGAAGCTGCTACTGCCATTGCCCTGGCCGACCTGATGCTGCAGGAGCAAAAGGTAAAACGAGTATTTGACTAACTGCCCATTTTTTTCTATCGCTATCACAACCTCTTTTTCATGATATTTGTTACATAAAAATATTATATCTTCAAAATGTAATAGAAAAATACTAATTTTCCACAAACTTAACCTGGTTATCATTATGCCCGAAAGCTATGAAGAATTGGTCAAACGGATTGCCAAGCTCGTAAAACAAAATAAGGAGCTAAGGGAAGAATATCACCGGCTGCATAACTTGTACGAAAAACTACTGGATGAAAATGAACAGCTGAAAAAACTGCTTGGAAGATATCAACATACAATTGGTTTGCCAGAAGAAAATGAAGAGCAAAAAACGCTGCGTTTTCAGATGGCTACCGTTCTGTTTGCCAATATTCATGGCTTCTCACGTCTGAACAACAAAATCGACTCACAACGGGTTATCGACCAGCTCGACTCCATCATGTTCCATTTCGAAAATGTAGTTCAAAAATATAAAATAGAAAAAATTAAAACCATTGGCGATACCCTGATGTGTGCCGGGGGTATTCCCCAGAAAAACATTACCAACCCCGTCGAGGTGGTATTGGCTGCCCTCGAAATGGCAAAGATTGTTGATGAAATTCAACTCCAATCGGATAATGACAAAATATGGGAAATTAAGATGGGGATTCATACAGGACCCGTTACCGTTGCTTTGGGAGGCAATAAAAAAGGAAGTTACGAGATTAAGGGTGACACTGTAAATATTGCCACCCGGCTTGAGTCTTCTGGTGTCCCAGGAAATATTATTATTTCGGCCAATACCTACGAACTGGTCAAAGAATTTTTTACCTGTGAATACATGGGTAAAATGCCTATCAAATATCACGGCGACATTGATATTTATCTGGTTAAAGGTATCAAGCCCGAGCTATCGGTAAAAGAACAGGGTAAAATACCCAATGAACTTTTTCGAACCCGTTTTGGCTTACTACAGTTTAACGACCTGCAGGAAATAATTCTCGATCGTTTGGAAAAGGAATTGCCCCCCTACCTGTATTATCACAACGTGAAGCATACCGTTGATGTTATAACCGAGGTTGAGCTGATTGGCTGGGGCGAAGGGGTAAGCGATGAAGAAATTTTGCTGTTAAAAACAGCGGCATTGTTCCACGATGCAGGACATATCATTTCATACGACAATCATGAGTATTTTGGAACGGTGTTGGCTCGTGAATATTTACCAAAATACAACTACACTAGCGAACAAATTGAAATCATTTGCGAACTCATCATGGTCACCAAGTTGCCACCCAAACCAAAAAATCTACTCGAAAAAATTATGTGCGATGCCGACCTCGACTATCTGGGTCGTTCCGACTTTATCCCAGTTTCCAATACCCTCTACCGCGAATTGAAAGAACAGAATAAAATCGGAAGCCTTAATGATTGGAACAAACTTCAGCTGAAATTTATTTCTGGACATCAGTATTTCACTCAAACTGCTTTAAGCCTGCGCGAGGTTAACAAGCAAAAGCAGATAGAACGAATCATGCAGCTTATTGAACCCGAACCCAATGACACACAACCATGATAACTACATGCGTTTATATCGAAGTAAAGCCCGAATATATTGAGGCTTTTATTGAGGCAACCTATAAAAACCATGCTGCCTCTATTCAGGAACCTGGTAATTTGCGATTCGACGTTCTTCAGGATAAGGAGAATCCGGCTAAATTTTTACTTTACGAGGCCTATGTAAATGAGGAATCGGCTGCAGCCCATAAGAACACGCCCCACTACCAGCTATGGCGTGATACTGTGGAAAAAATGATGACTAATCCTCGAAAGGGTGTAAAATATACCATGCTTTTCCCAAAGGTTTGCTTTTAACATGACGGGTTTTACCATTGCCCCAACTCCCCTGCTCTGTTTCGGTCCTGGCACCATTGCCCAGCTGCCATCTATCGTTGCTCAATGGGGTCGGCAGGTATTGCTGATTACCGGTAAAAGTTCCTTTGAAAATGCTCCCTGGAAAACAAAAATACTCGAGCTGTTGCATACCTGCAAGGTAGAGCACATCTTGCATAGTGGAGAACCCACCGTTGAGCAGGTCAATGAACTTTTAACTCGCCTGCACAACCATACCTTCGACTGTATTGTAAGCATTGGGGGAGGTAGTATCATCGATCTGGGAAAAGCGCTCTCTGCCATGCTTACGGTCAACGATAGTATCGAAAATTACCTGGAAGGTTTACCCACCTACCGGCCTCATCCAGGAACTAAGATTCCGTTTGTTGCAGTGCCCACTACTGCCGGTACGGGTAGCGAGACAACCAAGAACGCCGTGATATCAAAATATGGAGAACATGGGTACAAACGATCATTACGACATAATAATTTCATTCCAAATGTTGCCATCATCGATCCCGAGCTTCAAATTACCTGTCCTGCCCAAACAACAGCCAACAGTGGAATGGATGCCCTGACACAACTCATCGAGTCCTACTTTTCGCCACAAGCTAACCTATTTACCGACATTTTGGCAGAAAAAGGTATTGAATTGGCAGCCCAATCACTCCTGCAAGTATATTCCGACCCCTCTCATATCGAAAGTCGTACAAAAATGGCCATGGCTGCCTATCTATCGGGTATAACACTTGCCCATGCAGGCCTGGGCGCTGTACATGGGTTCGCGTCAAGTATTGGCGGCTTGTATAACGTGCCTCATGGCGCTATATGTGCCTGCCTGCTGACAAAAACCCTTGAAATTAACCTGCAAAAAATGATAGCACTTTCTAATAGTACTCAGCATCAGAAAATTCTCCGCCTGTCGCAAATTCTGCAACCCGAAAACACTAGTCTCTCCATCAATCACGCTGCAAAAAACATCATTGCTACGCTTTATTCATGGTCGAAAATCTTGAAAATACCCTCGCTCAAGACTCTTGGAATTGAGCAAAAGGATATGGATAAAATAGCAAATCTGACACAGATAAAAAACAACCCGGTGCCGCTTGATGCAAAAGAGCTTAAGCTTATACTTTTAGAAAGTTGGTAATTTTTGGTAAGAAATTTGTGGAAAACAATAATCTGAAAACCTAAATTGAAAAAACTATGTACTGGATAATTTTAATTCTCACCTTCGTTTTTAGCTGGTATATTGGATGGAAACTAAAAAGAAAATTCCATGAATATGCCGAGGTACCCTTATCGCAGGGTCTAAGTGGTAAAGAAGTGGCCGAAAAAATGCTGCGGGATCATGGTATTTATGACGTAAAGGTGGTATCGGTCGAAGGTACGCTTACCGACCATTATAATCCTGTTGACAAGACTGTCAACCTGAGTCCCGACGTTTACTATGGACGAAACATCTCTGCTGCAGCCGTAGCGGCGCACGAATGTGGCCATGCGGTTCAACATGCAGAGGCCTATGCCTGGCTGGGATTGCGCTCTGCACTGGTGCCCATCCAGAATATTAGCGCCCAACTGATGAATGCCATCTTTCTTATCCTATTCTTTGGTTCACTGTTTATTAATGGGTTGTTTCCGCTGGCATTGCCCATCATTATTGGCTGCTACTTTATGTTTACCCTTTTTGCCTTCATCACACTTCCCGTAGAAATCAACGCCAGCAAACGTGCCCTGGCATGGCTATATAACAG
>JBMFQE010000014.1:0-57855 GCA_049968755.1 Bacteroidales bacterium | reverse complement strand
AGGGGGTATGGGTTCTCGGGGCTGAAGGTGTGGCGCAGGTTGAAGGTGCCGTGGGCTACCTCGTGGGATATGGTGCGAGAGAGTGCAGTCGCCCCTCTTCTTTTGCCTTGATGCAAAAGAAGCAAAAAATCAAGGCTCAAAAGCCCAATTATAAAGTTGTCCATTTTTATCACGATAAGATGAATAAATACATTCATCCAGCTGAATAGAAAAATTTTTATAGAAAATCCTTCCTTACAAATTTGTATCAAGATTTAAAAAATGACTTTTAGAAGGGATAATTGAAATTATTTGCGAATAATCTTCAGATAAGACCATTTACAAAAATACTTCACTTCTGGATGAGAGTGTATTTGATACTCTCAAGTTATTATAATGGATCCACGTCCCTGTGATGAAAGCCTACTCATAAGTTGTAGACGGGATAAAATGCCGAAAGTTGTGGTTTTAACGAAGATTAAGTCGCATAATATAATCATCCATAAAAAATCCCTGACCGATATCGAAATTTTCGCTTCGTTCAATAAAAAATCCGAACCTAAGATAAACTTCTATGGCCCGGTGATTTTTTTTATTTACTGTAAGATATACAGCCGTGGCTCCCATTTCTTTGGCCTGTTCTATCACATACTGCAAGGCCTGCTTCCCAATTCCCTGTCCATGGAAGGCAGGTAAAACATAGATTTTGTTAAGCTTAACCTCTTGAACAGGCTTTTCAAAATGATAGGATATAAAACCTATGGGCTCATTTTTTTGCTGAAGAAGCCTCCACTGGTAATCATCAGCCATCTCCCGTTCAATGGTCTGGCTGCTATACATCCAATCAAGCATATAGGCTATTTGCTCTAACGATATGATGGATGGATAATAGGCATACCATATTTCATGAGCCAGTCGCTGGATCACAGGAATGTCGTCAGGCGTGGCAACAATAAACTTAATCATCGGGTTATTTCAATTGCAAAAAGTCATCGTAGCTTTTCTGCAGATATGCCTTTCCAAATTCAAGCAGTTCATCGGTAACCTCTCCTTTTGTGTACTTTACTTTTTGGTCGGTATAATCGTAAGCAACAATACCATTGTGGGTAAAGACAATGATACCGCTATTAAAGGCTCCCACCGCAATGCCAGCATAGCCAGGAGAAAGCACATTACGGCTATAGGGATAGGGTTGATCGGGCTTAATTCCAAGCTGCCTCAACAGGGTCATAGGCACATCGGTCTGTGACACTATTGAACTGATAATCGTATCCTTAGTAACTACGCCACCCAACCAGAGCATGGGTATATGAAAACGCTCGGGATCAAAAGCATCGTGTACCCCTAACCGCAATACTCCATGATCGGCAATGAGGATAACAAGCGTATTATTCCACCATGACTTATGTTTGGCCTTTTCAATGAAATTTCCCAGGCAGCTATCGGTATAATAAACGGAGTTTAAAAACTTATTATCATCGTCTGTACCCTCGATAACCGTTTTCATGGGAACATCAAAAGGCTCGTGGCTACTAAGCGTGAAAAAGGTGTAGAAAAAAGGCACTGATGCTGTATCGAGGTCTCGTAAGAACCGTTCGAACACCACATGATCGTGTACACCCCACTTGGCACTATAGGTACTGGGGGGAAAATCGGACATGCTGACTATTTTATTAAAACCAGCATTCTTAGCAAAACTGCGCATCGACACAAAGTCGATATCACCTCCATAGTAATATGCAGTGCTGTAACCCACTTTTCGTAAGTCTTGGGCTATAGCCGGGAGTTTTTCAGTTTTGTCGGGAAAGCGCATAACCAGCACGTTAGGAAATGCTGGAAAGCCATTGATGATAGAAATCAACCCTTTATCGGAACGTGTGCCGGTTGAATAGACCTGCGGAAAAAAAATTCCCTCGCGTACTAGAGCATTAAGATGCGGAGTAGCGATAATAGAAAGATCTCCACCCGCTGCAGGCAATAGCTTGGCCATAAAACTTTCCAGCACTATTAGAATTACATTAGGCCTGCCTTTACTATGGACCAATTGTATGGTAGAATCGGAATACGAAGGAATAAATTGCTTGAGCTTTTTATTGGCTTCATCCGACGACATCACCCGGTAAGGATTTTTTCGCGTTTCGGTTTGAAGCGTAGCAAAACCCACATTCCACACTACATTGATAGCGGCGTGGTTGGCAAAGTTGTAATTCGAAAAATAGGCTGAACCGGTATTCAACGGAGCCAACCCTACCCCGCCCCGAATGGGGATAATGAGCGAGCCAAAAACTACTAACAATCCCGCAAAAGCAGCTACATGTTTTACTTTTACTATATCTACCGAAGCAAAAATTCGCCGGTAGAGGACCATAAACAAACCTGCAATGAAAACGCCCAACAGCAACTGCCTTATTACCACCCATGCCGAAACCGATGCCAGCATGGCACCCGGAGTATCAATATACTGCAAGGGAGTAATATCGAGCCGAAAACCCCAGTAACCGTACAATTCGGCGTCGACGATGACCAGGAATGTAAATAATACCAGCAAAAGATAAGTATACCCCTTCACTATCTTTCTCCATAGCGGAATGGAAATAAACTGCATGATTAGTAAAAGTAGGTACGGTAATACCAGCACATAGGTAGCAGCCGAAACATCGAGCCGTAAGCCATACCAATATATTTGCGGTAAAATAGATAAAGGAATATCTCTGAAATACGAGCTGTTGAATACAATAAAAAAAGTTTTAACAAACAAAAAATAACCCAACCAGAAGAGAAAATATTTCAGGATAAATGATATCTGCTTTTTCATCATAATAAAATTAATTTTTAAAAGTATGATGGAACACCCATGTTTGCAATTTTATCACTATTGTGTTTGCGTTCGCAGGAACATGGGTGTTTCATAATTTTTTAAAGAAACGTTAATATTTTTTTATTAAAGAATTGTCAAAAATAGTATTTGTTACAAAAAACATACAAAAGGAAATGATTTAAGGTTTTTGTTCACTACTGACCGACTTAATATATTAAGAAAATAAGGTCTGCTATCCAATGGTTCCATCCAAAAGTTGTAGTTTTACCATGCACCACCAAAAACACAGTTATGAGTAAAAAATTGTAAATAAATATTTTACAAATATTTATATCTGATTCTTTTTTCTTCAAATGATAAATACGGATTTAAAAATATTTCGAAGTATCAGCATCAGAAAATTATCACAGAAAATTGTTTGTCAATACTTTAGTAGGAATAGGGATGAAAAATGTTGATTTTTTCGATGCTTTTTTTTATTTTTAAAATATTTTATCAATGAAGAAACCGCCTAAATCCCTAATCCCATAAAGTTATGTCGAAGAAAAAAGAAGAAAAAGAAGAAAAAAAACGACTCCAGAAAGAGTTGCGCAGGCTTCAGATGGAACTGGTTAAGTTGCTTGAGTGGATCAAGTACAAAAAACTAAAAGTGGTAATAATTTTTGAGGGCAGAGATGCTGCCGGTAAGGGAGGAGTTATCAAGCGTATTACCGAATATTTAAATCCGCGTTACTGTAGGGTAGTAGCCCTTGGTGTGCCCACCGAAAAGGAAAAAACCCAGTGGTATTTTCAGCGTTATGTAGCCCATTTACCCTCTGCCGGGGAGATGGTATTGTTCGATCGAAGCTGGTACAATCGTGCTGGGGTAGAGCATGTGATGGGTTTTTGTAGCGACGCCGAATATGAGGAGTTTCTTCGCTCTTGTCCCGAATTTGAAAGGATGCTTATTCGTTCGGGCATTATCCTTATCAAATACTGGTTTTCGGTGAGCGATGACGAGCAAGAAAAGCGTTTTCAGGAAAGGATCAATAATCCAGCCAAGCGCTGGAAGATTAGTCCCATGGATCTGGAATCGCGAAAAAGATGGGTAGAGTATTCAAAAGCTAAAGATACGATGTTTCAGTACACCGACATCAAGCAGGCGCCATGGTATGTAGTCAATGCCGACAACAAGCTTCGCGCCCGACTAAACTGCATTCATCATTTACTTTCGCTTATTCCTTACGAAGAAGTGCCGTATGAGAAAATAAAAGTCCCCCCACGCCAGAGCGATGAGGGGTATGTTCGTCCGCCCGTAGAGGATCAAACGTTTGTTCCAGAAGTGTACTAAGATTAATCACATTCCTCAAAGCTTTTATCGTACTGGGTCATGGCTTCTTCGCTCATACCCATGCTCGAGAAACCGCCATCGTGATAGAGCGTTTGCATGGTTACCTTGCGGGTCAAATCCGAAAACAGGGTGATACAGTAGTCGGCGCATTCTTCGGCAGTAGCATTACCCAGCGGAGACATGCGGTTCGAAAAATCGAATAGCGAGTTAAACCCTTTGATACCGCTACCGGCTGTAGTTATTGTGGGCGATTGGGAAACTGCGTTAATGCGTACCTTCTTTTCTCGCCCATAGATGTATCCAAAGCTTCGCACAATGGATTCGAGGGCTGCCTTGGCGTCGGCCATGTCGTTGTACCCATACAGAGTTCGCGTGGAGGCTATATAGGATAGCGCAACTACCGACCCCCATTCGTTTATTGCATCAAATTTTCGACAGATCTGTAAAATTTTATGCAGCGATAGGGCCGAAATATCAAGCGTCTTAAGATAGTTATCGTAGTTGATATTATCGTAGGGGATATTTTTTCGCACGTTGGGCGACATACCTATGGAATGCAATACGAAATCGAGCTTTCCACCAAGTTTTTCAAGCGAAAGGTTAATTAGCATCTCCAGATCATCGAGATTGGTAGCGTCGGCATAGATAACCTCGGTGTTACAGGCTTTGGCCAGTTCTTCCACTTCACCCAGCCGTTTTGCCACCGGCGCATTGGTTAAAATAAACTTTGCCCCTTCCTCGTAGGCACGTTCTGCAACTTTCCAGGCAATGGAACTGCTGTTCAGTGCACCAAATATAAGTCCACGTTTTCCTTTTAATAAATTATAAGCCATAGCTTCTGGTTTAATGTTGATTAATGCTGTACAAACAATTCATGCAAAATAATGTTCACATACATATTTTATGCCAGATGGGCGAGAGTCTGCCATGTAAGCAATTATTCTGACTTTCTTAGAGCATTGTTTTGAAGAAGACTTGCAGGTAGTACCATTACTTTCCGTAATTTAGTTGCCAATTTTATGGGGTAAACATTTTTTAACATCAATGAGCCAGATAGAAATTAACGGTATTACGGTTTACGGGATTGAGATTGACAGGCATACCCGTTGTCAGCACTACCACAGCGACATCGACATTATAGCAATTCGCCTGAAATGTTGCAATCGTTATTATGCCTGCAATAGCTGCCACAATGCAATGGAGTCGCATGATATTATTCCATGGCCAGAAACGGAGTTTAATGAAAAAGCCGTGCTTTGTGGGATGTGTGGTCATGAGCTAACTATTAACGAGTACTTGAAGGCTAAGTTTAGCTGTCCGCAATGCGGGTCTAATTTCAATCCCAATTGCAGTAAGCATTATTCCATTTATTTCGGCATATCCCATTGCTAAGCTTTTTTTCGAAAGATTATCCACTGTTTTTGGCTACTTGTTAACTTTTTAGCTAAACAGGCCACGTATTTTTTCGAAAATATTTTTTTCGTCAGGATCGGGAGCTGGCGTAAAGTTGGGCGACTCGGAAAATTTTTCAATTATTTTACGTTCGTCCCGTGTTAGGTTCTGGGGTACCCATACATTAACGTACACCAGCATATCGCCTTTACCATAGCCATTTACCTCGGGCAGTCCTTTTCCTTTAAGTCTTAAGATTTTACCTGGCTGTGTTCCGGGTTCAAGTTTAATTTTAACCTTGCCCTCAAGGGTAGGAACTTCCACATAACCTCCCATTACGGCTTGCGGAAAACTTATATATAAGCTATAAAGCAGATCATTGCCGTCGCGAATAAAGTCGGGGTGCTTTTCTTCCGAGAAGGTTACGATAAGGTCACCGTTGATTCCCCCTCGTCGGGCTGCATTGCCTTTTCGGCTCAGGGTCATTTGCATTCCCTCAGCTACGCCTGCTGGTATATTCAGCGTAATAATTTCATCGCCTTTAACTATGCCTTCGCCATGGCACTTCGTACATTTTGAAGTGATAATTTTACCTTCGCCACCGCAGGTAGGACAGGTAGTGGTGGTTTGCATTTGACCCAGGAAAGTATTGGTAATTTTTGTAACCATACCCGATCCATGGCAGGTGGTACAGGTTGATGGGGAACTACCCCGGGCAGCACCCGTACCCCCACAGGCATCGCAGGGGATGTATTTGTTTACTTTAATTTTCTTTTCAACCCCTTTTGCAATTTCTTCCAAGGTAAGTTTTACGTTGATTCGTAAGTTTTGTCCCTTAGTGGTACGGCGTTCGCTAGTTCGGCCACCAAATCCAAAACCACCAAAATGTCCACCGAAAATATCCCCAAAGTGAGCAAAGATATCCTCGATGGTCATTCCCGCTTCGCTGCTAAATCCACCGTTTGATCCACTCACACCAGCATGACCGTACTTGTCGTATCTGGCACGTTTCTCATCATCGCTAAGCACTTCGTAAGCTTCGGCAGCTTCCTTAAATTTTTCCTCGGCTTCCTTGTCGCCTGGATTACGGTCGGGGTGGTATTTTAGTGCCTGCTTACGGTAGGCTTTCTTTATTTCTTCCTTGGTCGCGTTCCTGGGAACCTCAAGTATTTCATAATAATCTCGCTTCGTAGCCATAATGCTTAATTGTTGTTGCCGCTAAAAAACTTTTTTTCCTATCTATTATTCGCCCACTACCACCTTGGCGTAACGAATAACCTTGTCGTTGAGAAGATACCCTTTTTGCACTACATCTACCACCTTGCCGCTAAGCGACTGGTCGTCGACAGGTATCCTGGTTATTGCTTCGTGATAGTCGGTATTAAATTCCTTATCATCCTGCAACGTGATTTCCTTTACCCCGTGACGGGCCAGAAAATCCTTAAATTTATTGTATATCAAAAATACTCCCTCTTTTACAGCCTCGATGTCATTGGCTGTTTCCAGATTTTTCAAACCATGCTCAAAATCATCTACCACCGGAAGAATATTTTTTAGCACTTCCTCACTGGCATAACGGGTAAGTTCCATTTTTTCTTTCAGCGTACGTTTGCGGTAGTTGTCAAATTCTGCCGACAAACGTAAATATTTATCTTTCCATTCCATGATTTCGGCTTCATATTTTTGTTTTATGTCTTCTAAGGAAATGGCAGGTTTCTGTGCCATTTCTTCTGGCTGTTCAGCAGTGGCTTTTGCCTGCTGATTATTTTCTGTCATATTTTCAGCAACGGATTTTGGCTCGTTCTGAGAGATTTCATTCGTATTAACTTGTGCCTGTTGCTCTTTATTCTTTTCTTTTTCTTTTGCCTTTCTCATACCTTAACCTCTGCATTTTTTGTTTCCGACCGAATAACACAAATTTTTTGCCAAACAGGTAATTAAACGACAAATTGGCATGGTCCAGGCGCATTTAACCGATGATTTTTTGGCATTAACCGAAAAAAGTTAGCAACCTATGGCCAAGCTACTTAATTTTGAGTAGAAAATAAAATATTAAAACTATGTCAAAAATGGGAACAGGTGCATTCTGGGGCATATTGCTCATTATCATTGGCTTAAGCATTATTATTAAAATTGTTTTTAATATCGACTTCCCGATCTTTAAAATACTGATTGCATTTTTCTTTATTTATCTAGGATTGAGAATTTTGATAGGCAATACATTTCGGCCTTTCCATGCGGATAAAAATGAGCATACGGTAATATTTGGGGAACGGGTGTTTTTGCGGCCCGAGCC
This sequence comes from Bacteroidales bacterium, assembly GCA_049968755.1. GTDB lineage: Bacteria > Bacteroidota > Bacteroidia > Bacteroidales > DTGW01 > JAKPGM01. The sequence continues at coordinate 50,040 of JBMFQE010000014.1, read as the reverse complement.
CGGGATGGAGTATAACGTGATTTTTGGAAAAGCCCTATTTGACTGGCAGCACTACCGTCCCGATAGTACCAATAATCAACACATTGACGTTAAGATTAATACCGTTTTTGGATCGAGTGAAATGTTGCTGCCGCCAGATATGCCGGTAAGAATAGACGCCAGTGCAGCATTTGGCGAGGCACGCATGCCCAACGGGAATACAGCAACTTTTGGAAATACCAGCTATGTTGCCGATTCTGCCGAGGCTAACGCAAACGGACAACTTAATATTCGTGCGGATGTGGTATTTGGCTCTTTCCTGGCTCGATAGTTCTACCCCAGCCTAATCGCAATATTTGCTCCAACATATTTTGCATTCAATCATTTTCATCACAGAAGAGCCTTTAGATTTTCTACTTTATCATGATCGTTGTGAGTATTTTAGAGCTATTGCTCCAAGTTTCTTTTAAGCTAAACCAGGAATGATTACCTGCAATCATAAGGATAGAGTGCACACATTTGAGGGAGAGAATCGTGTTAGCTTGCACGGGGTTCTGTCAAATAAAACCTGTAAAATTAGCCCTTCCAGTATTTATCGATGCATTCGGCTATAAAACGAAGAATTTCTTCCCTCCCTGTCTGCTTTACTGCTGAACTAATGAAGTAGGGTGGAAGTTCCACCCACCATTCAAGCATTTGTTGCTTGAATTTTTCAACATTTCTTTGTAATTGGCTCGTTGAAAGTTTGTCGGCTTTTGTAAATATTAGGGCAAAAGGAATTTGATGTTCACCCAAAAATTGCAGAAAACCCATATCGTTGGGTTGCGGCTCAAGGCGGCTATCGATGAGAACAAACAAGTTTAACAGGTTTTTTCGGGTGAGGGTATATCCGGCAATCATTCGCTCGAACTGTTGTTTTTTTTCTTTCGATACGTGTGCATAACCATACCCCGGCAGGTCGGCCAGATACATACTGGTAACCTTTCTGGGGGCAATGTCGCTGGAATTAAATTGAAGCAAAAAGTGATTAATGGTTTGTGTTTTACCAGGTTTGGCCGACGTATGTGCGAGGTGTTTTTGGTTAACCAGCATGTTGATGAGTGACGACTTGCCCACGTTCGACCGCCCAATAAAAGCAAATTCTGGAAGATTAGCCGGTGGACATTCCTTATAATTGGCCGTACTTTTTACGAATTGTGCCTGCATTGGATAAAAATTTTATGCTCATCTTCGCAAAAAGCATCAGGAAATACTTCCTACGTATACTTCGAGAATTTTAGAGCGTGTTTGGGGTTTTAGGTATAAGTTGTTAAGTTCAGCGGGAATAAGTACGGTTTCTCCCATGGTAACTTCAACCGGTGAAGCATGGAAAGTTTCGATGATAAAATTTCCTTCTACGCACATATAAATGACAAAGGAGTCGAGACTTCCGTAATCTTTTTCGAGGGTTTGATCAAACTCGATAAGATTGGTGGTAAAGTAGGGGCATTTTACCAGCTCAACCGTACGATTGATGAGGGGGGTATAAGTTGTTTTAATATTTTTAATAGGCCGAAAGTCGATAGCTTTCAGAGCAAGATCGGTGTGCAGTTCGCGAGGTTTGCCCGAGGCATCTACACGGTTCCAGTCGTATATCCGGTAGGTAATATCGGAGGTTTGTTGAATTTCAGCTATCAACAATCCTGAACCAATGGCATGTATGCGTCCTGCAGGTAGATAAACCACATCGCCTGCTTCTACCTTTTCGAAATGAAGAATCTCCTCCAGTCGGCCTTCGTTGAGATATTTAAGGTAGGTTTCGGCATCCATAGGACGGTTGAATCCGACAATAAGTTCTGCACCTGGTTCAGCCTGCACTACATACCACATTTCGGTTTTTCCCCAACTGTTGTGCTCCTTTTGGGCCATTTCGTCGTCGGGGTGCACCTGTACCGATAATCGGTCGTTGGCGTCTATAAACTTGATAAGAAGCGGGAAACGTTCGCCAAAACGTTCGAAAACAGCCCCTCCCACTAGATCGTCCATATATACTTCTACAAGCTCACTCAGCGTATTACCGGTCAAGAAACCGTTAGTTACGAGCGAGGATGCACCCGGCACATCCGAAATTTCCCAGCTTTCTCCGCAACGATCAGAAGCACCCTTTTTGTGAAGTATATCGCGTAATTTAGTTCCTCCCCACAATACGTCTTTCAATATCGGTTTAAATTTCAGGGGATATAAAGAATTATTGTTTTCCATATAGCCACAATTAAATAATAATGCTCAACAGCGTAACCAGTCCAAGCAAAACAATACCCACACCGGAAATTTTATTCAGCCACCAGAGATTGCGAACATTAAAACGATCGTGATAACGACTAACGATTGAGCTTAGCGTAAACCACCAGAGTGCTGTACCAACAAATACTCCTGTAAATACTGCGGTAAACTGCTCGAAAGTACTAACTCCCTTTACCACATTAAACGATGTAAATACAGCAAGATACAGGAATACATTCAAGGGATTGGACAACGTAAGCAGCAAAGTAGTAAAGTAGTCCTTGGGCAAGGTAGTTCGACGCATCAGCTTTGCCCGGTATTGTTTAACAGGATTTTTAAAATAAATACGAAAACCGATATAGATTACCAGGGCTCCTCCCAAAAATTTAATTATATAGGTATATTCATTGATAAAATCGATAACAAACGATAGCCCCAGTCCGGCAATGATTGAAAGAAAGGTATCGGCTGTCGAGGCTCCCAATCCAGATACAATACCTGAAATTCGGCCTTTGCTCAATGTACGTTGCACGCAAAGAATTGCAATGGGGCCCACCGGAATGGAAGCAATGTATCCCACTATGATACCTTTTATGAGCAACTCTACTAACTTTAATCCCTCGTGCATAATTACCGGTACTTTTGCGCAAACCTACTGAAGTTTTTTTGAATGAACAAATGCTGGATATTAAGAAGAATTAAAAATTTAGGATAACCACTAACGAAAAGTAACGCTTACTTCATCGTCAACCTCCAGCAAAATTTCGCGACCCAGTATCAGGGGGAGATTGATATTTTCATGTCCAGCCGGAAACCCAAATGCAACCGGAATATTGAGTTCAGAAGCATATTCGGCAATGATCTCATAGGCATTTTTCCCAAAAGGAATTTTGTTATCTTTCATATCGGTCATTTGACCCACAATCAAACCTCTCAGATTGTCGAGTTTTCCTCCAAGTTTAAAATTCATCATCATGCGATCGATATGGTAAAGATATTCGTCGATATCTTCGAGAAAGAGAATTTTCCCGCCCGTAAAGATGTCTATATCGGTTCCGCGTAAGCTATAGAGCACCGACAGGTTGCCCCCTACCAGTATACCACGGGCCATACCCTGCTTGTTGAATGGATGCGGTTGACAGGTGTATGTGGGCTTCTCGCCTTTGAGCATAGCTATGGTTTTCTCAAACGACACTGGCTCTATGTTTTCCTGATTTAGATTAAAAAGCATGGGCGCATGCAACGAAGCTATGCCCTTTTGGTGCACAGCCGAATGAAATACGGTAATATCGCTAAAGCCAACTATCCATTTAGGTTTTTTAACAAATTGGTTCCAATTGAGCTGTTGAACTACTCGCACAGAACCATAGCCGCCACGAGTACTGAATATGGCTTTTATATCGGGGTCGTTGAGAAACTGTTGAAAATCCGAAGCACGTTGAAGGTCGGAGCCAGCAAACTGACGATCCTGCTCTAAAACATTATTGCCCAAAACAACCTGAAAGCCTTCAGAGGTAAGCCATTCAATCCCTTTCTTGATTTCATCTTGCGAAACAAACCGGGCAGGAGAAATAATCCCCACCTTATCGCCCGATTTAAGATATTCAGGGGTAACCATACAATAATTGGATTTCTTTCAAGCTGTGAATATACAAAAATATATTCCATCACCCTGAGTATTTTTATATCTTTGTCACTTTCAAAAATGTTTTAAAGGGAAATCACATGAGTGAATTTGAACGTTATACGGTTACAGCTGCATTGCCTTATGCCAATGGACCAGTGCATATTGGACATCTGGCCGGGGTTTATATCCCAGCTGATATTTATGTGCGTTATTTACGTCAGCGAGGAAGAGACGTTATTTATGTGTGTGGAAGCGATGAACATGGCGTGCCCATCACCATTAAGGCCCGGCAGGAAAATGTTTCGCCAAAAGTCATTGTTGACAGATATCACACAATGATTAAGCAATCATTTGAGGCTTTTGGGATTTCTTTCGACATATATTCACGCACGTCTTCACCAGTACACTACCAGACGGCTTCTGAATTTTTTCTTACCCTTTATAAAAAGAATGAATTTATTGAAAAAGAAACTGAACAATATTACGACGAAGAGGCTCAGCAATTTTTAGCCGACCGTTACATAATGGGCACATGCCCACACTGCGGCAACGACAGGGCCTACGGCGATCAATGCGAAAAATGCGGCACCTCGCTCAATGCTACCGACCTCATCAATCCTCGGTCGGTTTTAAGCGGGAAAGCGCCTGTGCTTCGAAAAACCTCACACTGGTATTTACCCCTCGATAGGCACGAAAACTGGCTACGCCAGTGGATCCTCGAAGAACATAAAGAATGGAAAACCAACGTATATGGGCAGTGTAAATCGTGGCTTGACCTGGGGCTTCAACCCCGCGCCGTAAGCAGGGACCTCGACTGGGGCATACCTGTACCGCTCGAAAATGCAAAAGGAAAGGTTTTGTACGTATGGTTCGACGCACCCATTGGTTATATCTCGGCCACCAAAGAGCTTACCCCACAATGGGAAAAATACTGGAAGGATCCTAAAACACGCCTGGTACATTTCATTGGTAAAGACAACATTGTATTTCATTGCATCGTTTTTCCAGCCATGCTAAAGGCACATGGCGAATACATTTTGCCCGACAATGTGCCCGCCAACGAATTTCTCAATTTAGAGGGCGACAAAATTTCAACCTCCCGTAACTGGGCAGTCTGGCTTCATGAATATTTACAGGATTTCCCAGGTAAAGAAGACGTCTTACGCTATGTGCTCACTGCCAATGCCCCTGAAACTAAAGACAACGATTTTACCTGGAAAGATTTCCAAACCCGCAACAATAGCGAATTGGTAGCCATACTCGGAAATTTTGTTAATCGGGCTATGGTGCTTACCCAAAAATATTTTAAGGGAATTGTTCCCCAAGTAGGAACAACCGAATCGTACGAAGCAGAAATCCAGCAGCAACTGAAAACCCTGAAGAACAGTATCGAGGAAAATATCGAGAATTTCCGTTTTCGTGAAGCCCTAAAAGAGTTCATGAATATAGCACGCCTGGGAAATAAGTACCTGGCCGATACCGAACCCTGGGCACTCATCAAAACCCAGCCCGATCGCGTGAAAACCATTCTGAACTTTTCCCTTCAAATAGCTGCAAATCTGGCCATACTGGGAGAACCATTTTTGCCCTTTACTAGCAAAAAATTATCGAGCATGCTTCAGCTGTCTGAAAATATTAAATGGGATGCCGCTGGTCAGATTAATATTCTTCCAATCGGACACCAGCTGGGTAAAAGCGAGTTGCTTTTTGAAAAAATTGAGGATACCGCTATTGAAAAACAGCTGGAAAAACTTCATCGACAGAATCATCAGACCACAGCCAACGAAAATGTAGCTCCGCAAAAACCACCTGTAAGCTACGACGATTTTTCACGCATGGATATCCGCGTAGGAACAATTACCCATGCCGAAAAAGTGCCCAAAACCAAAAAATTGCTTAAACTTACCATCGATACGGGCATTGATCAGCGAACAGTGGTATCGGGAATTGCAGAATATTTCGAGCCCGAGAAAATCATCGGTCAGCAGGTTTGTCTTCTGGCCAATCTTGAGCCCAGAGAAATTAAGGGTATCGTTTCGCATGGCATGATTCTCATGGCTGAAGATAAAGACGGACGGCTCGAATTTGTCTCACCAGCTTCGGTTGTAGCTCCGGGTAGTCAGGTGAAATAACGTCAAACACATGGATTGAGTATATAACCATATGATAGTAAACTAACGAAAAAAATATTAATTGGATTCATTAAACGAAAAACCTGTTTTTTAGCATGAGACACCCATGTTCCTACGAACACAAACACAATAGTGATAAAATTGCGAACATGGGTGTTCCATCATACCTTTAAAATTAATTTTATTATGATGAAAAGAATTAAGGTAGGAATTACACACGGCGATATAAACGGGATAGGGTACGAAATTATCCTCAATACCCTTTCCGATCCGCGCATACTCGATATGTGCATTCCCATAATTTATGGTTCGGCAAAGGTGGCAGCCTATTATCGCAAAGTGCTCAATCTGAATAATGTTGTAATCAACTCGGTTCGTACGGTTGATGAAATTCACCCCAAGCGCAACAATCTTGTCAATTGTGTTGACGACAATATTAAGGTAGAACTGGGTAAAGCCACCCCCATGGCAGGGGAGGCCGCCTTTGTTGCGCTCGAGCAGGCGGTTAATGATCTGAAAGCTGGAAAAATTGACGTGCTGGTTACGGCTCCTATCAATAAATTTAATATTCAGTCGGAAAAATTTTCGTACAAAGGCCATACCGACTACCTACAGACAAAATTCAATGCATCCGAGGTAGTCATGTTTATGGTCAGTGAGGTAATGCGTGTAGGGCTGGTATGCGAGCATGTGCCTTTGTCGCAGATTCCAAAGTACATTACAAAAGAAAGAATACTGAGTAAACTGAAGATTATTAATGAGTCGTTATTGGCCGATTTTACGGTTACCAATCCCAAAATAGCCGTATTGGGGCTTAATCCGCATGCAGGCGATAATGGGCTATTGGGTAGCGAGGAAAACGAAATAATTATACCTGCAATCGAAGCTGCCCAACAAGCAGGAATTTATGCATTGGGCCCGTTTGCAGCCGATGGATTTTTTGGTTCGGGACAATTTACCCAGTTCGATGCAATTCTGGCCATGTATCATGACCAGGGACTGGCTCCCTTTAAGGCGTTAACCGCTGGTCAGGGGGTGAATTTTACGGCCGGACTCCCCATTATTCGCACTTCTCCAGCTCATGGAACAGCCTACGATATTGCCGGCAAGGGGGAAGCTTCCTGCGATTCTTTCCGCAATGCCCTTTACCTGGCTTGCGACACCTATCGTAATCGTACCATCTATAAGGAACTTTCCGAAAATAAGCTTAAACCTCTATCGGCAAGCCTCGACCTGACGGGTGATACAGAAATGGATGAATAGGATAGCTTTTTAACCAAAAACTTTCGATAACTCATTTTAAAAAGTAACTGCTATGAGAACAATTGTAAATGCGCTATTGGCTATGCTATTGATAGCCGCCTGTTCGACCAGAAAACAGGAAAATAACAACTTCGAAGCCGTCGATACTCTGGTGAAAGCGTCAGCTTTTCAGCGGAAAATTGATGGAAAACAGGTCAACCTTTATACCCTGAAGAACGACAGTGGTATGGTCGTTAAGATCACCAATTTTGGGGCACGTATTGTATCGGTGCTGGTTCCCGACAAAAATGGCAAGTACGCAGATATTGCTCTGGGTTTTAGCTCTCTTGACGGTTATCTCAACGACGACATGTACCTTGGCTGTGTAGTGGGTAGGTATGCCAATCGTATTGGTAAAGCTACCTTTACGCTTGATGGAAAAACCTATAAGCTCTATGACAACGATCACGGAAATTCCTTGCATGGTGGACTGAAAGGTTTCGACAAAAAGGTATGGGATGCCACCCAGCAGGGCGACACGCTCACCCTTACCTATACCTCGCCCGATGGTGAAGAAGGTTATCCCGGTACCCTGCAAGTGACCGTACAGTACATCCTTACCAACAACAATGAGCTGGTCATGAAGTACCAGGCCACTACCGACAAAAAAACGGTTATCAATCTTACCAACCATGCATACTATAACCTGCAAGGTGAAGGCAACGGCGATATCCTCGACCATTTCCTTGAAATATTTGCCAGCCAAACTACCCTTGTTGATAGTCTGCTGATACCCACCGGCGCCTTGGCCGATGTCACTAACACGCCTTTTGACTTCAGAAAACCACGCAAAATTGGTGAACGTATCAACGAAGATAACGAGCAGCTGAAGAATGGCAGGGGCTACGATCACAACTGGGTGCTCGACAAAAAAGAAAATGAGCTGGCTCTGGCAGTTCGGCTTACCGACAGCATCAGCGGACGTGTACTCGAACTTTATACTACCGAACCTGGTGTGCAGGTTTATACGGGAAATTTCATGAATGGTAAAGTGGTAGGTAAATCGGGTAAACCCTATAATTATCGTGGCGCTATTGCTATAGAACCACAGCATTTCCCCGACTCGCCCAACAAACCCAACTTCCCCTCAGTGGTACTCGAGCCCGGTAAAACTTATACGCAGACGAGCATTGTTAAACTTAGCGTTATTAAGTAATAACCTTACGATTAATAATAGCATTAAAAAGCTGCCACGGCATTGCAACCGTGGCAGTTTTTTTAATATACCCGTAAACCCTTTGACCCTTTCAAATCTCTTCAGTGGAATTATTTTCTACGCTGATGTAAACGATATCTTTTTCGAGCTCTGCGATATCGAAAAATTCGCATACATAGTTAATCGGAATAGCATATCCATAGGTAAATGAGGCTTTGCGGAATACCTCTTGAGCCAGGTGTTTTATCTGGTATTGATTGGCAATAAGCACCTGTATGGGATCGATGTCGTTGAGGGTCAACTTGCCTTCGGATAGCTTCAGTGATTCAATGTTTGCATTAATCACATTCATAAGCGATTTGTATTCTTCATGAATTGTACTCAGGCGTTGCCCTACCATACCAATAACTTCGCATGTTTCTGCATCAATCAAAGGTGCACCGGCATTACCCCGGTCGGTTGAAACATCATACATTTGCAACTTCTTCCCCTGATGCAGATAGTGCGAAGATAGAATACCTGTTTTAATGGCAAGGTTGTTCTGTTCCCACTGATGCCCGATAATGGCCACGGGCGAACCAACAGCGAAAGTATCGCTATTGCTCAACTTAAGAGAAGGGATATTGTCAAATTGAGGGAAGTCAATATCTACAAGTACAAAACCCGCATAGCTTTCGGTAGACCCCTTGAGCATACGGTTGTTGAAATCTTTATAGGTAATTTTTACGCTTTCCCTTAAGGTTACCCCATCCTCTTTCATAAAGCCCATTTCTACCTCGTAAGGCCGGTCGATTTTAGCCACCTCGTCGGTGGTAATCAGATAACGTCCATACTTGAATCCCGTGTACGATTCAAATCTAATGCCCTTAAGGCTGTAAAAGTTTAAAATACAAATTCCTCCGTAGCTTCTTTTCCATACTTTCTGATACATAACAGGTTGGTTTAAGGTTTATAGACTGGCAGATTTGTTAGTGAGTTAGTTAGTGTTTATCTTCTCGCATGCGAGTATCTGTTTATACGAGAACATGAGTAACTATTGTTTCATTTGATGTCAGTTTTTTTGAAAAAGTAATTCAAAAAAATATCCTAAAAAAAATCAAGCAAATTAATATGCTGACAGCTAAAAGGTTAAGCAAATTAATAATAAACAAACGGAAAATTAAGAGCATCGTCTCTTTGCTGTGGATAACTATACTAAAAGACTGATGGATAAGAAGTTTTAAGTTATTTTTTTGTTTGTTTCCCTTCTTTGTGCAAAAGAATCGTAACCTCTTCGAGTGTTATCAGACAGCCATATTTTATTTTCTCATAGTAGGGTTTAGTTCTGGCAACAAAGTCCTCAATCTTCGAAGCTTCGTCCACAATTTCAATAACCACAGGAATTTTTTCGGTAAATTCCCAGAATTTAAGGGACGATATTTTACTGCTTATACCATATCCCATAATTCCGCGTAATACGGTACATCCTTTGATATTGTATCTTCTGGCAGCAAACACAATAACTTCATAAAGTGGCAAATGCTTGAATTTGTCGGTAGAACTAAGATATATTCTTAATATTTTTGCCTTTGAAAGAGCATCCATGGTTATAACATTTTAGTGAGCTGATATCCTAAAAACGTGGCCAATAATCCCAAAAACAGGCTGAAAAACATGTACAAAACCATGTAATAGAAATTACCTTCGCGCAAAAGCATGAGGTTCTCGTTGGCAAAGGTTGAGAAGGTCGTAAACCCCCCACAAAAGCCCACTGTTAAAAACATTCTGATTTCCGAATTCAACAGAGGAGCTCTATCAAAAAAACCATAAAATAACCCAATTAAAAAGCTTCCAACAATATTAACCGACAATGTTCCAATGGGGAAAGCAGTCAGAAACATCCCCTGAAACCATCGAGACATCAAGTAACGGGCAATTCCTCCTAAAAAACTGCCTGTTCCTATCGCAAGTAATATTCTCATGATTATGAAGAAACTTTTCGCAAAGGTAAGTAAGTCTTTTTTTAAACTTGTTCAAGGCCGAAATATTTTCAGTTGTTTGAACGGCTAAGTAGGAATTCTGCAGTTTCTCTTTTAATTTGAATTGATAGCATGTATTGTTATTGCGGGGTTATTTCGAAGGAATAAATGGCCATTTAAAAAAAACGTTTGGCCACTACCACTGGTGATATTAAAGAAATGGGGTCACCAAAAACCGCAAGGTCCACAGTGAGGTCTTTTGAGGAAAATTTGTGGCACCTTGCGGTATAAATTCTCAGATATTGTTGGGAAGCCTATTGAGTACTCAGTAAATTAGTTTTTAAGTATTATTTTAACTCTATTACCCTGCACGATTTAGGAGGCAGGCTTATGGATGAAAAATCGTTAAATTGTTCCTGCGTGATGATATCCTTTCCGCCCTGGTAGTGGCTCAGAATTTCTTTCATTCTGTCGACATCGAGTTTTCTGGATTCCGAGGGGTGGTTGTTGATGGCCACCATCACGGCGCTGGAGTCGTCCATTCGGAAATACACGTAGGTGTTATTTTCGGGTACAAAATGGATCATTTTGCCAAATTGCAATACGGGATGGGTTTTGCGATATTGAAACAACTGACTGATGTAATTTACCATTTCGTTTTGTTGGGCCGTTCGGCCTTCGGGGGTGAAAGCATTTAGGGTGTCGCCCGGCCAGCCACCTGGAAAATCTTTTCTTATCTCTGCATGACTTTGCCAGCCATTTCCCGTCATCAATATTTCGCTTCCATAGTAAAATTGAGGTATACCTCGTAGCGTGGCTACCAGGGTGATGGCTATTTTCATTTTATTCATATCTTTTCCCAGAAATTCGAATATCCTTGCCCAGTCGTGATTCTCGGCAAAAATAACCTTGTTGTAGGGATAGGGATATAGAAAATCTTCGGCAATAGCATAGTATACGCGAGCCATTCCCCGGTCGTAGCCATCCTCTTCATTGAGTGCTTTTTGAATGGCGTCGGTGAGGGGAAAGTCCATTAGCGTGGGCAAATGCGTATTAAATCCGTCGCGGTTGGGTGCATCTTTTTGCCAGTAGGATAATTGAGCATTGTTAGTAATCCACACTTCACCTACGATGTTAAGTTCGGGGTATTCCTCGGCAAGCACCTGCATCCATTTCGACATCCCTTCTTTTTCGGGGTATGGATAGGTATCGACCCTTATCCCGTCGAGGTGGAGATATTCGATCCACCACAGGCTGTTTTGAATAAGATAGGTAAGCACAATCGGGTTGCTCAGGTTCATATCGGGCATAGTACGATCGAACCAACCATGGGTATTCTTAAAAACATCGGCTTGCGCTGCGTAGGGGTCGGACATCACAGAAGGCCGATAGTTGGAGCTGGTATAGGTGGGGAACTGATGAATCCAGTCGGGGGTAGGAAGGTCGTTCATCCACCAGTGATAGCTACCGCAATGATTAAAGACCATATCCATAATTAGCTTCACGCCGCGCTTGTGGCATTCAGCAGCCAGTTGCCGGTAAAGTTCATTGCTGCCCAGCCGTGGGTCGACCCTGTAATAATCGGTAATAGAGTAACCATGGTACGATGAGTGCTGCTGGTTATTTTCAAGTACCGGGGTTAGCCATAGGGCCGTCATACCCAGCGACTGTATGTAATCGAGATGATTGATGATGCCCTGCAGGTCGCCGCCATGTCGACCATAAGGCTCCTGGCGGTTGCAACGCTCGCGCATTCCGGCTACATTATCGTTAGTGGTGTCGCCATTGGCAAAGCGGTCGGGCATTATCAGGTAAATGGCATCGGAGGGATTAAAGCCTTTGATATGGCTGGTTCGCTGCCACAGGGTGAAAGTAGTGCTGACCCGTTTTTTCTTTTTATCAGTAAACGTAAGTGTATAGTTACCGGGACGAGCAACACTGCTATCGATGCGTAGAAAAATAAAAAGATAGTTGGGATTGTCGACCCTTTTTACTTCCTTCACCGATACACCTGGAATAACAATCTGAGGCTCAGTTTGACCAATATTATTACCATATACCATAAGCATCACTTCGGGATTGTGCATGCCAATCCACCAGCTCGAGGGTTCTAGTCTTTTGATGTCAGTGGCCTGTCCCCAGGACAATTGTGCAATAAGTAGGATTATACCTACGAGAAAAAGTTTAGTCCTTATTCGCATTTCATGTTTTTTAGATTTGGTGCGCAAGTCGTGCAGTATACGATTTTCATGCCGCTCCTTGTTCTCAGGTAAACTAACTTGTTTCATGGCAGTTATAGTTAATGAGTTTGACTATCATTCAAAGCTATACCATTTTTGTTTTGCTACTGAAAATATCTTTTATTTTGCAATTTGCTGTATTTCTGCACTTTACCTTTTATCACAATTTAATAATGTTGCGTTGCGCAAATAATTACGAAACGGCTGGATAAGTTTTCCCTAAAATGTTCGAAAAAATTTGGAAATTATTATAACTTATTTTTTATTTGTAACACATTTTTTATAAAAAGTAACACGATGAGATGGAATAAATACCTTAATTTTTTTAAAGTTATTTTATTAGGAAGTCGAGTAACATTGGGGGCACAGGAGGATTCCATGCAAGTGAAAGTTTTTGAATGGGAAGCTGGTTATGTAGGTGATTTAAGTCGAAATTTCGATGGGGGCATTAGTAGGGGTAATACGTTAATGGGCGTGTTGTCGGTTGGTGCAACATTTCGAACCGATAAACTATGGCAGGGAGGTGAATTTTATTTTCAGGGCATGAGTACGCATGGCAAAGGGTTGTCGGCTCATTATGTTGGCGACCAGCAGGTAATTTCGAGCATTGAGAATGGAGATTACTGGTTCTTTTTTGAGAAGTTTTATTATCGGCAAAATATCGGGAATGGTTGGTTGAAAGTTGGTTTGCAGGATTTAAACCAGGATTTTCTGGTAAGCGATGGAGGAAGCAATTTTATTAACAGTTCCTTTGGAATCCCCAGTACCTATCCCTTAAATTTCAGTGCTCCAATATATCCCAAGACAGCGCTGGCAATATCAGGTCTTTATAATTTTACCGACAAATGGTCAGTGAAGCTTGCAGTATTTGATGGTGATTGTGGTTCGCTTGATGATGACAAAATAAATACAAAATGGAGGCTTCATAAGCAAGAGGGGTTTTTATGGGTTGGTGAGTTAGCCTTTAAACCTGACGAACGGTTGCACATAAAGGGTGGATGGATGTATCACACGGCAAATTTTACCGAAATAACAGATTCGTCCAAGAAACAAAAAGGAGTATACGGGATGTACATGCTCATGGATTATAGCCTGGTGAAACGAAGCAACCGAAGTATATCGTGTTTTACCCAGATAGCCTATCATCCATCAAAGGTTAACTATAATCCTTTATATGTTGGAGGAGGATTTATTGTGCAGGGATATCTGTTTAACCGGGCAAATGATTATCTGGGTCTGGGAGCAGCCTATGCCCGATTTTATGACCACTCGTACGAGTGTGATATTGAATGCTGTTACTTTATTAACCTTAATGCGCACATAAGCATTGTACCATCTGTGCACTACGTCCTGCATCCTGGTGGGAAAGAGGCAGATTTATCCAATGCTACTGCGGGAATTTTAAGAGTAATACTAACGAAATAGTTTAACAAAATTTTAATAATATGCATATACCTGATGGATATTTGAGCCCGCAGACCTATCTTCCGCTTTATGGAGGATTTGCGGTAGTGGCCGCCGTAGCCACGGCAAAGTTAAAGCAATCGTTTGATACTAAACTGGTACCCTATATGGGTATGGCCGCTGCATTTTCCTTTCTTATCATGATGTTCAATATTCCCATTCCAGGAGGAACCACGGGGCATGCTGTAGGGGGGGCTATAATTGCCATATTGTTTGGGCCCTGGGTAGCTTTTATTTCTATATCGATTGCGCTTATCATTCAGGCCCTTGTATTTGGCGACGGGGGTATTACAGCCATTGGTGCCAATTGTTTTAACATGGCCTTTGTTATGCCCATAGTGGCATGGTATACCTACCGAATCATATCGACGCCTAATGCATCAACCCGTAGGCAGTTGATAGCTGTTTTTGTTGCATCATGGCTAAGTCTGAATGCAGCTGCACTATTAACTGCAGTTGAGCTGGGTATACAACCGTTAATTGCGGTTGGAGACGATGGTAATCCCCTTTATGCCCCATACCCCTTAAAGATTACTATCCCTGCTATGTTGGTCGAACATATGCTGCTATTTGGTATTGTGGAGGGATTGGTGTCGGTACTTATTTACAAATACTTCCTTAAACATCATGCAGGCATTATAGCAGCCTTACAAAGTAAGCGCAAATGATTTTAGCAAAATTTATGTCAAATAAAATGTTAAATATGGAAAAAAAATATTGGATATTCTTAGCAATAATGGCTGTTCTGTCGCCACTGGGTATTTTTTTACCCAGCTGGTTCAATGCGGGTGACGCATGGGGCGAATGGTCGGTTGACGTGGTAAAACAGCACGTGGGTTACGAACCAGCTCAGATGAAGAAAACTGCAGAAATTTTTCATGCGCCGATTCCCGATTACAATTTTTTTGGTGAGGAAGGTTCGTTGACCAGTCAGGCGGTTGCCTATATCATTTCAGCTTTTTTGGGGGCAGGCATCATTTTATTAATTACTTTTGGCCTGCAAAAAATGTTGAAATCCAAAAATGATTCCACCGTTTCTTCGGCAACCCAATGAGGCAAATCAGGTCGAACGCCGACCCCGGACGCAATTTGTCGAAAAAAACCTGCTTAATCTGGTTCGGGTATTTCCGCGGGCAACAAACCAATTTTACCTCTCGGATCGAAAAGGTTTGCTGCAGCAAACCCCCGAAGTAATGAAAGTGTGGATGATATTGGTATTCCTGATGGTCGTTTCAATAGTACACCACTTAGGATCCCAATTGATGTTGCTTTCTGTTACCCTCGGACTGAGCATTTTTTCGCGGATAAATTTCTGGCATATCGTTCGACAAACCTTGTTGTATGTGTTGTTGTTTGGTCTGCTGGTAACCTTTCCGGCTTCATTGAATATTTTCAATGAGGGGAAAATAGTTTTTCCGGTCATGTCTCTCGAGCATCCCCATCGTTGGTGGATATACTCTATTCCTAAGGAAATTGGCATAACCCGTGAGGGGATTGAGTATATGGCACGCATAAGCTTAAAAATATTAAATTCGGTAGCCTTTGTGTTGCTCATTCTCTCAACCACTGGATTTGAACACCTGATAAGGGGGTTACGTGCGATACGAATCCCAGCTTTTTTTCTTTTAGTGCTGACCCTGGCATACAAGTATATTGTTATTCTTTCGCAACAGCTATATCAAAGCTTTCAAGCCATGAGCCTGCGCGGATGGAACCGTACTAACACACCGCTCGAAAAGGAAATAGCGAGTGGTCGTGTGGGATTTCTTTTTCGCAAAGGCTGGGAACATTATGAACTTACCTATAAGGCAATGATTGCCAGAGGTTTCAATGGCGATTTAAAAATAGTAAAGAAAAATGGCTACAAACCGGTGAATTATATGCTGGGATTGGGTATAGTAGTAATGCTGGCTTTTATAATTTATATCGACAGGCATGGATGAGATATTTAGCATAGAAAAAGTAAGCTTTCAGTACATCCCCGAGGTTTTTGCCCTGCACGAGGTTACCTTTCGCGTGTACAACCATGAGGTATTAACTATTTTGGGCTCAAATGGCAGCGGGAAATCAACTTTGCTGCAATTGTTGTGTGGATTATTGTTTGCCACTGAAGGACGGGTAAAATACAAAGGAGAGGTATTGACTGAAAAAAGGCTAAAGAATAGAGATTTTCAACAACTTTTTCGCTCAGAGGTTGGATTTGTTTTTCAACAAAGTGAGGTACAGCTATTTTGTCCGACGGTGTTCGACGAGCTGGTGTTTGGTCCCCTACAGCTGAATATTCCGGAGCAGGAGGCTATACGTCGTAGCGAAGAAATTATGCAGCTGATGCGAATAGAGCATTTACGAAAACGACCATCGTATATGCTGTCGGGAGGAGAACGTAAAAAGGTGGCCATAGCTGCAGTGCTCACCATGAACCCCCAGGTAATACTCATTGATGAGCCCATGAGCGGACTTGACCCTAAATCGCGCAGTTTTATTCTTGATTTGCTTTTTGAGTTGCAGCAGGCAGGCAAGACCATCATATTGGCTACCCATCATCTCGAGCTGGTTAGCTCGCTTCAGTCGAGGGTTGTTCTGCTTAATGAGGAGCATGAGCTTGCAAGAGTCGCCACGGCCGAGGAAATTATGCAGGATACAGATCTATTGGTGCGTACCAATCTGATTAGCGAGTATACCCATAAGCATCACGACACGATTCATAAGCACCTGTGGTATCCGTTTACGCCACATCGGCACAAGTAGGTTGCTGAGACGGGATTGAAAGATTTCACCCACGCCAAGTACCTGATTTTATTAAAGTTTATTCAGGTTATGAGCAATTAAATGAGTGCCACAATCTTTCCTACCGTTCTGCCTGTTTCGAGGTGACGATGTGCCATAGGAATTTCCTCAAAGGAGAATATCCTGGAAATGTGGGGGGTGATGAATTTTTTATCGAGCCATGTAGCCAATATTTGCATGTCGGTTCCGCTGGAATGCACCAACATGGTGTATCCCAAAACCCCTGCATCTTTTGATTTTTCGACTACCCCCTGGCTATTGTTGGAGGGTAGACATATGTATGTCCCTCCTTTTCTCAGGGTAGGAAGGGATCGCTCGATATAGCTACCCCCTATAGCATCGAGTACAATATCGAGATCGTGAAGTTCTTTTTCAAACGCTACCGACTGGTAATCGATAACCTGTTGTGCTCCTAAGGAACGTACAAAATCTATATTGGCTGTTGAGCAGGTACCAATTACATAAGCACCCAGCTGACGGGCTATTTGGATGGCAAAATGTCCTACTCCGCCAGCTGCTGCATGAACAAGCAATCGGTCATTTTTCTTTATTTTAGCAATACTGGTAAGGGCCTGCCAGGCTGTAAGTGCTGCCAGGCATGAGGCTGCAGCCTCGGGATGGGAAATAAGGGGTGGTTTCTTTGCCAGATGCCGAGCTTTACAGGCCACATATTCTGCATAAGCTTTGCCATGGCCCGGAAAATTGATCATACCAAACACCTCATCACCCTTTTTAAAGTCGGTAACCTGTGCTCCCGTATCGACTACTATTCCCGAAATATCCCACCCCAGGATAAGTGGTTGCTCGGCGGCCAAACGAGGATATAACCCTATCCCCATACGGGTTTTGACATCGATAGGATTAAAGGCTATGGCCTTTACCTCAACCAGCACCTCGTCGGTCTTAATGTCGGGCGTGGGCAATGTAACCAGCTGAAGCATTTCGGCCGGCCCTGGTGCCTTAAGCACAAATGCTTTCATTGCCATAAAATTAGTGATAAAACAAATTTTTTATGTCTAATGTTGCAGATGCTCGAGTAAAATTTTAAGAGCAATACCTATGAGAATAACTCCCCCCAACATCTCAATTTTGCTTCCTGTCCTGTGTCCCAGCTTTTTACCGAAAAGCATACCCAGCATCGCAAAAACATAAGTTGTAAATCCAATTATCAGAATGGTTAGGGTAAGTCGGGCGTCCAGGAAGGCAAAGGTAAAACCTATCACAAAAGCATCGAGCGTGGTGGCCAGTGATAGGGATAGTATTACTTTTAAATCGTAAATATTGATACAGGGTTCCTGCTCATTGCGATTCCACGCATCCAATATGATTTTTATTCCAATGATTGTAAGTAAGCCAAAAGCCAGCCAGTGGTCGACGGATTTAATATAGTGGCTTACAGAGGAGCCCAGTAGCCAGCCTACTATGGGCATAGTAGCCTGAAAAAAAGCGAAAAATAGAGCTATCCGGGTAGCCTCGTAAAATTGAATATTTTTTTCCTTAATACCACACGAAACAGACACTGCAAAAGTATCGAGCGAAAGCCCCATACTTATCAATATCATCGAAAGAATATCCATTATTTTTTACTTGATTCGCTTAAGTTGTGCAAAGTAGAAACCATCAAATCCGGTTTGGGAGGTCAAAATTTGTTGTTCTTTCAATAGTTCAAAAGCTCCCTTTTTCTTTTCAAGAAAACGTTTAACCTGTTCCTGATTTTCGGAAGGCAGAATGCTGCAGGTTGAATATACCACGATACCGTCATTTTTTACCAGATCGGCATAGCTATTGAGCACGTTGGATTGAATTTTTAAAAGATTATGCAGGCGATCGGTATTCATTTTCCACTTTATTTCGGGATTGCGTCGAATAGAACCGGTACCCGAACAGGGGGCATCGATGAGTACGCGGTCGAAGCTTTCTTTTAGGCGTTTGGTATCTTTTGTGCTTTCAATAGGTCGGGTTTCCACCATATCCACCCCGGCGCGTGAGAGACGATTTTTTAATTCGGCCAGCTTGTTTTTTTGTGTGTCGAAAGCAACAATTTTCCCTTTGTTCTGCATGATACTTGCCATGTGTAGGGTTTTTCCACCGGTGCCGGCACACATATCGGCTACCCGCATTCCGGGTTTTACCTCCAGTGCCATGGTAATGAGTTGCGAACCTGCATCCTGAACTTCAAAATAGCCTTCTTTGTACAAGTTGGAAGAGAAAATATTGGTTCGCGTTTTGATGAGCAAGGCATCGGGGGCTCCTTCAACGGGTTGATTATCAAAACCTTCTGTTTTTAATTTTTGAGAAAGTTCGGCAGGCTTGATTTTCAACCGGTTAGCCCGAACAAATATGGGGGCTGGAGTATTTAACGCCTTCAATTCATTTTCCCATTCAGCACCGTAAGCCAGAAAACCCATCTGGTCGAGCCAATCGGGAATGGAATACTTAATTTTGCGAAAATTCGAAAGGGTATCCAGTTGTGCTTTTATGTATGACGGGTCGATATTTCTTAGTTGAGGGATTTTGGGCAGCTCTATATTTTTGATAACCAGATATGTGCCGAGTAGCTGATAGTAGTCCACCGGACGTATTACGGGAAAGTTGTTATAAATTTCGAGCAACAGGCGCCACCATCGTACCAGTTCGTAGCTTACTTCGACAATATTGCTTCGATCGTATTCCTCTGTTATTCGGTGGTTTTTGAATTCGTAGTAAATTACTTTATCCATTAGATGATTATTTTCCATCACCTTGCGGACGATTTCCGTAATGTGCTGAGCCTGTGTTGGTGTGATAACAATTGGCATCGGAATTTTTTTTTGCAAAACTAATGATTTTGTTTGGTAATCAAAATCGAAAGCGGCGTCATAAAAAAATACAGGGCAATCAATCCTGATTGCCCTGTTGCATGTATTTTAAGGAAGGTTGGTTGGCAATTACATCATGCCGCCCATGCCACCCATTCCGCCCATGTCGGGGTTACCTTTCTTTTCTTCAGGTTTTTCAGCTACCAGGCAGTCGGTGGTAAGAATCATACCGGCAATTGAGGCTGCATTTTCGAGTGCCACGCGGGCTACCTTGGTAGGATCGATAACACCGGAAGCCATGAGGTTTTCGAAGGTTTCGGTACGAGCGTTGTAACCGAAGTCGTTTTTACCTTCTTTAACCTTTTGAACGATAACTGCGCCATCCTGTCCGGCATTAACAGCAATCTGACGTAAGGGTTCTTCGAGAGCACGTTTAACAATGGCTATACCGGTATTTTCGTCGTCGTTTTCGCCCTTGAGGTTTTCGAGGGCTTCGATGGCACGGATGAAACCTACGCCACCACCGGGAATGATCCCTTCTTCAACGGCAGCACGGGTTGCACTGAGAGCATCGTTGACACGGTCTTTCTTTTCTTTCATTTCAACTTCCGAAGCAGCACCAATGTAAAGTACAGCAACGCCACCGGCTAACTTGGCCAGACGTTCCTGGAGTTTTTCGCGGTCGTAATCGGAAGTAGTATTTTCTATCTGGGCTTTGATTTGAGCAACACGGGCATCGATATTTTTCTTGTCACCTGCACCGTTGACGATGGTGGTATTGTCTTTGTCGATGGTAACCTTTTCGGCACGACCCAGGTCGTTGATTGTAGCCGAGTCGAGACGCATACCTTTTTCTTCGCTTATAACGGTACCACCGGTAAGGATAGCGATATCCTCGAGCATTTCTTTACGACGGTCGCCAAATCCGGGAGCTTTTACAGCAGCTATACGCAGCGAACCACGCAGTTTGTTAACAACCAGCGTAGCCAAAGCTTCGCCTTCAACATCTTCAGCAATAATAAGCAACGGACGACCCGTTTGAACAACAGCTTCGAGGATAGGAAGCAGATCTTTCATCGAAGCAATTTTCTTGTCGTGGATAAGAATGTAGGGATTTTCGAGTACTGCTTCCATTTTTTCGGTGTCGGTAACAAAGTAGGGCGAAATGTACCCACGGTCGAACTGCATACCTTCAACCACCTTTACTTCGGTTTCGGTACCCTTGGCCTCTTCGACCGTAATAACTCCCTCTTTCTTTACCTTCGACATGGCTTCGGCTATGAGTTTGCCAATAGAATTGTCGTTATTGGCCGAGATGGTTGCAACCTGTTCTATTTTTTTGATATCGTCACCGACGGTTTTGCTTTGTTTTTTCAGGTGTTCAATAACTGCTGCTACAGCCTTGTCGATCCCCCTTTTGAGATCCATGGGGTTGGCACCGGCGGTAACGTTTTTCAGGCCAACGCTTACGATAGCCTGAGCCAGTACCGTAGCCGTAGTGGTACCGTCACCGGCGTCGTCGTTGGTTTTGGAAGCAACCTCCTTTACAAGCTGTGCGCCAATATTTTCAAGATGATTGGAAAGTTCAATTTCTTTTGCAACGGTAACCCCATCCTTGGTAACATGGGGATGGCCAAATTTTTTGTCCAGTACTACATTCCGGCCCTTAGGACCCAGGGTAACTTTTACAGCGTTTGCAAGAGCATCGACACCACGAAGCAGGGCCTGCCTTGCTTCAAGATCATAAATAATTTCTTTTGCCATATCTAATTGATTTTAAAAGGTTTTACAATTGAGCTTACATTAAATCACAGCTAACACATCGCTTTGACGCATCATCAAATAGTCCTTTCCATCGATGCTTATCTCGGTTCCTGCATATTTGCCGTAAAGGACTTCGTCGCCAACTTTCAATTCCATGGGTTCGTCCTTGGTGCCCTTACCTACTGCAACAACTTTACCGCGCTGGGGTTTTTCTTTGGCGGTATCGGGGATGATAATACCACTTGCGGTTTTCTGTTCTGCTGCCATAGGTTCAATCAGAACCCGGTCGGCCAACGGTTTTATCTTTACTTCTGCCATAATTTATTGTTTTTTATTTGGGTTAAACATTTAATACACTTTGTTTCGACGTTGGGGGTATAATCAGAAACCATGCCAAATACCCGTAATGTATTTTAAGGACATTTTTTATGACAAAATTTCAGCTCTGCTGGCATGAATAAAGTTCTTATAAGAGATCCTTGCTTGCCTTCCAGCGCAATTTCATTTGTCTTAAACCCAAATCCGTCATCAGGGTATAACTTTTTAATAACGTTCATTTAAAAAGTTGCTTGTAATATTGATATAACGAATTTTTTGAAGTTATACTTAAAACCTTTTATGTTCAAAATACCTCGCCCCTAACTCCTCTCCTTCTTTAAGGAAAGGAGAGAGGAATCCAAAAGGGAGAGGTTCTGTAGGGGAGTGTTTTTACGCAAATAGGAAAAACGCACCATAATAAATTGAAAATCAAGTGCTATTCATATTTATTCAAAATTTTTGAACAATAGTGATTTAAAACATTGCTTTTTTTCAAGCAGGTATAATAAATGTAAGGTATAATGTTTTTCGCGAATTTCGCAACTATACAGGGAAAAATCATCCCTTTTGCATATCTATACATTCGGGGGTAAAAAATACCGAATAGTTGGGTAATATCTTTGAAGACAAATACAGGAAATAACTAATAAGTTGGCTATAAAATAAAAAGCCACTGACCTTGGGGACAGTGGCTATATTTGTTTAAGCTAATCTTCGAGACAGGCTTATTGCTCTGGCTGAGCAGGTTGTTGTGCAGGCTGATTCTGTTCAGGAGCAGGAATTCGAGGAGTATTGTTGGGATTAATTACATTCTGTATTTCGTCTTCCAGCACCGATCGCTGTTGCACTGCTCCATGATTGCTTTTAACGACATTGGTAAGTATGCACAAAAATAGCAGTACACCTACCAATGTCCAGGTGGCTTTTTCCAAAAAGTCGGCAGTTTTACGAACACCAACAATCTGACTTCCTGCAAAATTGGCGGCCAATCCACCCCCTTTTGAGCTCTGAGCCAGTACAAATAAAATAAGTATCACTGACACAATAATCATCAAAACGTACAAAAATGTCATATCCTATGGCTTTGGGTTATTTTTTAATTTTTCTATTTCTTCAATTTGGCTTGCAAAGTAAGTGTTTTTTTCGGGAAATTTCAAAATTAATTTCCGGTATATTTCAATTGCCCGGTCATAACTACCCTGTTTTACCAGTATTCGGGCAAAAGTTTCGGTCATAAAATCATCGTGCACCTCAACACTATTTTCCGAAATATCGGTTGCAGGGGCAGCCTCTACAACGGGTTGTGGTTTGATATGTGGTAATTTTTCCAGAAATTCATCAATGAGCGCAAATTGTTGCGATGTTTTCTTAATAAAGGTGTCAGCAGCAGCAACAGTATTGTCTTGCGACAAAATATCAGTTGTATTACTTGGCTCAAAGAGCTGAGGTTCGGTCTCTTTGTCTGCCACCGATTCATCAATCTCAAGGATATTAGCATTTCTATCCAAGCCGGTCGATAGTTTTAACAGGGATGACTCGTCGTCTGCTTCAGTTGGCTTTATGATTTCAATGGTTTCGTCGAGTTCAAAGTCGATGTCGGGTAGAATCTTTTTTTCGAAGTCCTCGGAAACATCGATCTGGCTGGCTTGAGTAATCGTTTCTGCAAGGGTTTCCTGAAGCGAATCTTTGTCTCGACGACTGGTAAAGGGAGTATTATTGTTAAAAGACAAATCTGGCGTTGCTTGGGTTTCTGCAACAATAGGCGGTTCGGCAGAATCTTTACTTTCAAAGGCAACAGGTTGACTGATGAAGTCGAGCAAAAGTCGTTTGTCAAAAATGTGCCAGATGCAATTTTGCAGCATCTCAACGTATTTAGGATATGACTGTTGCTTATAATGTCTTAATAGAAAAAAGTAGGCAGGTTGAAAATAGGGGTAGTTCCCTATTATCTTCTCCAGATGAGGGAGATGGTCGGAGGTGAATAGCTGGGGTTGATAAATAATGGTATTAATTTCTTCTTTTTTTTCTTTCATCCGTGAAAATTTTAATTTATGGTCGGATGGGAATTTTATCCACGAAAAACTGGGTTAATTATAAAAATTTTTTGATTTTTTTATCCCATTTTTGTAAAACATTTATTCATTTCCTGTATGTCAAAAATGCTAAAGGCCATGGCTACCAATTGGCAAATGCCTTATTAAAAATATCTTCCGTAATTTCTTCGAAAATGGTTTTGACCAATTGCTGTTCGACCTGATTTAGCATTTGGGTAGAAGGGAAATCCTGATATCTTGAAAAGTTTGCATCAAAGTTATACTTGGGCTCCACATTATTCACAAATCGCACCCTTACGGTTACCGTAAGACGGTTTTGAGCAGCCTTGTCGTTGCCCTGAACAGCCTGTGGAGAGACATCATAACCCACTATTTCACCCTCAAAGTATACGTCGCCTCCGTCGGTGAGCATGGTCAGTCTGGTGGAGCTCTGAATTTTGTCCCTTAGCTTATCGGTAAGCTGTTGGGCAAGAGATGGACTTGCATTGGGGGCTCGGTTCTGAAAATAACGAACTGTACAGCTTTTTACCTCAGGTGAAATGGAAGCTCCTGAAGTTGAATAGTGTACACTAAAACACGAAGTTACTCCTACCATCAAAATAAATATCTTCAGGGTCGACAGTATTTTTTTAATCCAGGTCATATTCTTTGATTTTTCGATAAAGGGTTCGTTCAGAAATACCCAGCTCTTCGGCAGCCAGCTTGCGTTTGCCATTGTGTTTGTTTAAAGCCTTGATAATCAATTCTTTTTCTTTTTCCTGCAACGAAAGGGTTTCCTCGATGACTTCGTGGGTGTCCTCAATATGTTCCGATGCCCTGGGCTTGTGACTTACCGATTTAATTGTCTCGATCTGGGGCTCAAGGTCATCGTTTTCACTTTTGTACAAGCGGTTAAAAGCCGACTGATGGTCGACATTGAAATCTTCGATCCGTCCGGTCTGAATCAATCCGTATACCAGTTTTTTCAGGTCATTCATGTCGGCTTTCATGTCGAAAAGGATTTTATAGAGGATTTCGCGTTCCGATGCGAACGAGGCAGCAGCATCAGCATCGTTTCGGTTAAACAGGACGGGCAGCTTGTTTTCGGTATAATTGGGCAGGTACATTTTAAGGGTTTCGGCGTCGATAACTCTCTTTTTTTCGATAATAGAAATTTGCTCGGTAATATTTTTGAGTTGACGAACATTACCCGGCCAATCGTAGTTTTCGAGTACACGAATGGCCTCTTCGTCGAGGCTGATGGCTGGCATACGATATTTTTCGGCAAAGTCGCTGGCAAATTTACGGAACAGCAGGTAGATATCCTCTTTTCGTTCCTTCAGGGCGGGCACGGAAATAGGTACAGTATTGAGTCGATAAAAAAGGTCCTCGCGAAACTTACCATTCTGAATGGCCGTAGGGATATCGACATTGGTAGCAGCAACCACACGCACGTTGGTTTTCTGGACTTTCGAGGAGCCTACTTTAAGGAATTCGCCGGTTTCGAGCACGCGTAGCAATCGTACCTGTGTAGCCAGAGGGAGTTCAGCCACCTCATCGAGGAAAATAGTACCCCCATTTGCAACCTCGAAGTACCCCTTGCGGCTTTCATGGGCACCCGTAAACGACCCTTTTTCGTGACCAAATAATTCAGAATCAATGGTACCCTCGGGTATGGCTCCACAGTTAACCGCTATGTAAGGACCGTGCTTGCGAGCACTGAAGTGGTGGATAATCTGGGGAAAAATTTCTTTCCCCGCCCCACTGGGGCCGGTGATGAGCACCGAAAGATCGGTTGGGGCTACCTGTATGGCTATATTGATAGCCCGGTTTAGGCCAGGATGATTACCAATAATCCCAAACCGCTGCTTTACCGACTGTAAATCCATAGGTGCAATAATTTATGACAAAATTAACTATTAACTGACAAAATTGCAATTATTATTTAGCAAATGCCAGGCCAAATATGATAAATTACTCTATTTTTGTCCTCAGATAATAACTACCAAAGGATACAACGGATATTTATGTCGATACGATTGTGCTGGTACTTTTTGCTGGGGTGCATTGGGGTATATGGCCAGACACCTCAACCCGGGGCGTACGATACAAAAAGCTACTTTCCACTGCTGACGGGCAAGCGAATTGGCATTGTAGCTAATCATTCGTCTACCATTCAACAGGTCCATCTGGTCGACACGTTACTGGCATCGGGGTTTAAAGTTTCGAAAATATTTTGTCCCGAGCACGGTTTTCGTGGACAGGCCGAAGCTGGCGAACATGTGAGCAATGAATTTGATACACGAACGGGCTTACCCATTATTTCATTGTACGGACGACATTACAAACCCACCCCTGCAGATTTGAAAGGGATAGATTTAATGATATTTGATTTGCAGGATGTTGGTGTACGTTGTTATACCTATCTTTCCACACTGCACTATGTGATGGAAGCTTGTGCCGAAAATAGGATTCCACTCATATTACTCGACCGTCCCAACCCCAATGGTTTTTACATCGATGGGCCCGTGCTTGAACTCCGTTACCGTTCGTTTGTAGGCATGCATCCTGTTCCCCTGGTGTATGGCATGACAATCGGGGAATATGCGAAAATGGTCAATGGTGAAGGCTGGCTCAAAAAAGGATTGCAGTGCCAGCTTAGCGTTATTCCTTGTAAGGGATATCGACATAGCGCCAAAGTCAGTCTTGATATTGCACCATCGCCCAATTTACGATCGATGCAGGCCATTTATCTGTATCCTTCGCTGGTGCTGTTTGAGGGTACTTCCATTAGCGTTGGTCGTGGCACTGCATCCCCATTTACCTGCTTTGGGCATCCTGCCCTCGATAGCGGCGATTATCGCTTTGTACCCCTTAAAAATATCGGAATGTTGGCGCCGCCTTATGCCGACAGTGTTTGCATCGGTTTCAATCTTGAACATTATAATTTTCCGGATACTGGTAGCTATCTTACCCTGCAATGGATTATCCTGGCCTACAAACATTTTCACAATAAAGATAAATTTTTCAACCGTTTTTTTAATTACCTGGCAGGAACCGACCGATTAAAGAAACAGATTGAACAGGGAATGCCGGAAGCAAAAATTCGCCAATCGTGGCAAAACGACATCGAAAACTTTAAGGTATTACGAAGCAAATATTTGCTTTATCCCGATTAAGGTTTATGCCACCAGCATCAGTCCGGGATGATTACCGGTTACAGATTGACCACCTGCAGAGGTTACAACGAAGGTATTTTCAATGCCCACCATGCCAATTCCAGGTATACCTTTTTTGGGTTCCACAGCCAATACCATATTCTCTTCGATGGGCTCATCAAATCCACGAGCTATTACCGGCCATTCATCGATGGTGAGCCCAATACCATGACCCAGGAACTTCACAGTACGATTGCCAAATCCCATAAAATTTTCAAGGAAAGCCTCGTCGAGACTATAGATCACTTGCTCATATATTTGGGAAAGGATAGCTCCTGGCTTTAGTTTTTCAGCAATCAAATATTGCAATTCAACGCATCTTTTGTGTACATCAATCACCTTATCATCAAGTTTTTGGCCAAACATATAGGTCATGGTTTTGTCGGTATGATAACCGTTATATCCGCATGCCACGTCGAGAAATATAAGATCGCCTTTTTTTAACCTATTCTGACGACTTCCCATGAAGGGTGTAGCGGGTATGCCATAATTTCCGCCAGGCCCATCAAAACTGGTAGGATACAGCGAGGCTATTCCAAACCCAATCTGCCCGATTCCCAGGTCGGTATCGAACATGCCAAAACGTGTAACCCCATGATGCCCTTCCTGCAACAACAAGCGATAAAGATCGCCTATTAATTCCACCTCGTGCATGCCTTCCCGGAATAATTTCGGTGCCAAATCTTCGAGCACTCGCCGATGGATACTGCCCGACTGCCGCATTTGTTCGAGCTCATAGGTTGATTTTACAGCTCTAACCTTTGAAATTTGCAAATCTATCGGCTTAATTTCCTCAAAGGGAAAATATTTGCGTAGCCTATCCAGATAGGCCAGCGTCATCATTTCTGTTTCCAGGAAAACAGTCTTGTACTGTTGAATTTTATGATAGGCAGCCGCATCCCTGAAGCTGTTCATGGGCATGATACGTCGAAAAAGCGATTCGTCGCAAGCCCTTTCATAGCTACGTCGTACCCAAAATGTTGGCTCTTCATCTGCAGGGATAATGAGCATTCCCTCCTGCCGGGTACCCGTAAAGTAATATAAATTGGTTTTGCTGATGATAATAGCATATTGCCAGCCAGCACAATCTTTATCCATTTGCCCGATAAATCGTTGCATGCGAGCATCCAGCTCTTGCCGCGGAACACGTAAATCATTCATAATATTCCTTAAAAACAGCAAAATTAGACATTTCTTAAAGAGAAATAAGAGTTTTTTTCAAACAGCAATTTAAGCAAGATTAAGCATTTCTAACAAGCTGTTTGGGTTAAAAGAATTTAGGCTACCTTTGTTTCCAAATCAAAGGAATATGTATTTCGAATGGTTTGTTGCACGTCGCAGTTTTAGTCGAAAGCAGATTTCACAGGGTACCTCACACAAGCTCATGCGCATTGCTATTTTTGGTATAGCTCTTTGTATTGCGGTAATGATAGTGTCGGTAGCCATACTGGTTGGCTTTAAAAAAGCCATTCGCGACAAGATGATTGGCTTTGGGTCACATATTCAGGTAGTCAATTACGATGCCAATACCTCGTTCGAAACCACCCCTATTGAAAACCTCCCGTCAATCGTCGACGCCATCAAGAAAGTTAAAGGGGTTCGACACGTTCAGCCCTTTGCTATCAAAGCCGGTTTGATTAAAACCGAAACCGAAATTCAAGGGATTGTACTAAAAGGCATAAACCGGGATTTCGATTGGACTTTTTTTCGTAATTGTCTGATTGATGGGAATACCTTTGAGATTAACGACACAAGCCCAACGACGTCTGTAGTCATCTCGTACTACCTTTCAAAAATACTCAATCTGAAAGTAAATGACGAATTTCTTACCTACTTTATTCAGGAACCTCCACGAGTTCGCAAATTTGTAGTAAAGGGTATTTATCGTACCGATGTAGACGAAATAGACAAAACGTTTATCCTGTGCGACATGGCTCATATTCAGAAGCTAAATGGCTGGGATCGTAAGCAGATAAGTGGATATGAGGTGGCCCTATACGACTTTGGACAGATCGATGAACTAAAGAGCGAAATAAGCGAGACCATAGGTTATGAGACCTTGCCCCGGAATTATGTTTTAAAAGTCGAAAGCATCAAAGATCAATATCCGCAGGTATTCGACTGGCTCAACCTGATGGACATGAACGTGGTAGTAATTCTAATCCTCATGCTGGCTGTAAGCGGTTTCAACATGATTGCCGGCCTTATCATCCTTATCCTCGACCGTACGCAAATGATTGGTATTCTGAAATCATTGGGAGCCAGGAATAGAAGCATTCGCAATATCTTTTTGATACAATCAATTCGGCTTATTTTGGTTGGCTTGTTCTATGGCAATCTCATTGGCATTGGGCTGTGCCTGTTGCAGGGTCATTTCAGGCTGCTTCAACTTGATCCGGCATCGTACTATGTTAGCTATGTCCCCATTTACCTGGATACGGGGTACATTCTGTTATTGAACGTAGGCGCTGCTGTTGTAACGTTTGCCATGCTGTTGGTGCCCTCGCATATAATTTCACGGCTCAATCCGGCAGAAACCATTAAATTTGCATGAAAAAACATAAGAGATGGACGAAGCAAGATACCAGCAACGGGGTGTTTCGGCCTCGAAAGAGGATGTGCACCGTGCTATACAAAATGTGGATAAGGGCCTATATCCCCGAGCCTTCTGTAAAATTATTCCCGACTATTTAACACACGACCCCGAGTATTGCGTGGTAATGCATGCCGATGGTGCTGGTACAAAATCGTCGCTGGCTTATCTTTACTGGAAAGAAACAGGCGACCTGTCAGTATGGAAGGGTATTGCCCAGGATGCGCTGGTGATGAATATCGACGACTTGCTATGTGTGGGAGCAACACGCGACATTTTGCTTTCATCCACCATTGGTCGTAACAAGAATCTTATTCCCGGCGACGTAATAACCGCCATCATTGAAGGTACGCATCAGCTTTGCGATGAACTTAGTCAGTGGGGAATATACATCTATCCGACCGGTGGCGAAACAGCTGATGTGGGCGACCTGGTACGTACCATTATCGTCGATAGCACTGTGGTTTGCCGCATGAAACGAAGCGAAGTAATTGATAATGCTAATATATCAGCAGGCGATGTCATTGTAGGCCTATCTTCGAGTGGAAAGGCTATTTACGAAGCTGTATATAACTCGGGCATGGGCAGTAATGGCCTTACCTCTGCACGTCACGACATGTTTGCCCATGAACTGGCTCAAAAATATCCCGAAAGCTTCGACCCAGCTATTCCTTCTGAACTGGTTTATTCCGGAAAATTTCATTTAACCGACCCCATTGAAAACTGTCCGCTCGATGCCGGTAAACTGGTTCTTTCACCCACCCGAACCTACGCACCTGTGGTTGCCCGTATTTTAGCACAGCACCGCCATAAAATTCATGGTATGGTTCATTGTTCAGGTGGGGCACAAACTAAAGTGTTGCATTTTGTGGAAAATTTGCACATCGTTAAAAACAACCTTTTCGAAACCCCAATTCTTTTCCGGCTCATTCAACAGCAAAGCCATACACCCTGGAGAGAAATGTACAAGGTTTTTAACATGGGACATCGGTTTGAAATTTACACCGATACCGATACCGCACAGGATATTATCCGTATAGCTGGTGAATTCAATATAGAGGCTAAAATTGTGGGATACTGCGAACCGGCAAGCACCAAAAAACTGACCCTAATATCAGAACATGGTGAGTTTGTGTATCCTTAATTTACATTGATCCCCCTTTTCTATTACATTCATCTGTCATATTCTCCAAAAACAACTTTGAAACCCATATTTTATTTGGCTATCTTTGAGGAATAAACGTTCAAAAAGTGCAATTATGAAAAACAATCAGCGTAAACAAATAATTGGGCATGTACTGATATGTCTTGGTCTAATGTTAATGGGAAACAAACCTATGAAAGGACAGCCTATTGGAAGCATGGAAATTAAGGAGGGTTGGCAATTCACCCAGGCGGGCATGAACGAATGGAAGCCTGCAACAGTACCGGGTACAGTACACACCGACTTGCTCAACAACAAAATTATTCCCGATCCTTTTTATCGAACCAATGAAAAAGATCTGCAATGGATCGATAAGGTTAACTGGGAATACCGTACAACTTTTGAAATTACACCCGAAGTTCTGCGGGCCAAAAATATCCAGCTGGTATTTAAGGGGCTGGACACCTATGCCGATGTTTATTTGAATGATACTCCGTTATTTTCGGGTGACAATATGTTCCGCACCTGGCAGGTCGATGTAAAACCTTACATTCGTCAAAAGAATACGCTTCGCATCTACTTCCATTCCCCTATTGTCAGGGGGTTGGCTTTGCTGGAAAAACATGGGTATCGCTTGCCTGCAGTCAATGATCAATCGGAAAATGGTGGATTGGGCCCCAATGCTGTGAGCATTTTTACCCGCAAGGCACCCTATTCGTATGGTTGGGATTGGGGGCCCCGTTTTGTTACCTCAGGGATATGGAAACCTATTTTACTCGAATGGTGGAACGATGCCAGGATTAGCGATGTGTATCTTTATCAGCAGAATGTTGAAAAGTCGAAGGCAAGCCTTATAGCAAAGGTTGAAGTTACAGCCGATGAAGCTGGATCAAAAGTTGTTACGATAAGTACACAGGGGAAAGTACTTGTTCGGCAAACCGTAAATCTTCAGCGGGGAAAACAAACCATAGAACTTCCTTTCAGCATAGTAAAACCCCGCTTGTGGTGGCCCAATGGCTTCGGCGAAGCCTACCTGTATCAGTTTGAAGTTACCCTGCTCAATGATAAGACTACCCTCGACACTCGCACAGTAACAACAGGTTTACGCAAGGTAGAGGTTGTACAGGAACCCGATGCCGATGGTAAAGGAAAAAGCTTTTATTTCCGTGTCAATGGCCAGAAGGTTTTTGCCAAGGGGGCAAACTATATCCCCAACGATGCCTTTGTAACTCGTGTGACAGCAGCAGATTACGAAAAAATCATTCGTTCGGCAGTACAGGCCAACATGAACATGCTGCGACTATGGGGTGGAGGTATTTACGAATACGACATCTTTTATGAGCTTTGCGACAGGTATGGGATAATGGTATGGCATGATTTTATGTTTGCCTGCAGCATGTATCCGGGCGGAGAAGAATTTTTCGAAAGCGTTCGTCAGGAGGCTATCGACAATGTTCGTCGGCTGCGCAATCATCCGTGTATAGTATTGTGGTGTGGAAATAATGAGATTGAGACTGCGTGGGCCGAAGGGCATGAAAATATGGGTTGGGGCTGGAAACAACGCTTTACCCCTGAACAGCGCAAGCAAATGTGGAACGACTATCAGCAATTGTTTAGCAAAATTTTACCGGAGGTAGTGCAAACCTATTCACCCGGGATATTTTACTGGCCATCCTCACCGACCGCGGGGGATGGTATAGCCACCTACGAAAGTCGTTCGGGCGATATGCACTACTGGGGGGTATGGCATGGACTTCATCCCTTCGAGGATTTCAACAGGTATCTGGGTCGTTTTATGAGCGAATACGGTTTTCAGTCGTTCCCCGAATTTAAGACGGTTCAACAATATGCGCTGCCAGAAGATTACGACATTACCTCCCCTGTAATGGCAGCTCATCAGCGGAGTGGTATAGGCAATCTGCGAATTAAGCAGTATATGGCCGATTGGTACAAAGAGCCCAAGGATTTTGCCTCATTTTTATATGTAAGTCAGCTACTGCAGGCCGAGGCCATAAAAACAGCTATATATGCACACCGGCGCAACATGCCCTATGTAATGGGGTCGCTTTACTGGCAAATCAACGACTGCTGGCCGGTAGCAAGCTGGTCGAGCATAGACTATTACAAGCGCTGGAAGGCACTGCATTACTATGTTGCTAAGGCCTTCAAAAATACCATCGTTATCCCTTACCTTAAAAACGATACTATACAAATATACCTTGCTACTGACAACCCTGGCGGAATAAGTGGTACCTTGAAACTTTCGCTTATAGATTTTCAGGGAAAAACATCAGGTACTATCCAGCTGACTGTCAAAGCCAATGCAAACGAGGGTAAGCTGTGCTATGCGGCTGCTGTTAGTCAGCTATTACAGGGTGCAGCTCCGGAAACACACCTGCTCTTTGCCGAGCTTATCGTGAATAAGCAAGTCATCGCTGACGATATCCTGTATTTTGTTCGTCCCATGAATCTTAAGCTCGAGAAACCCCAAATTACATACGATGTGCAGCAGCAAAGCGACGGTTACCGAATAACGCTCAAAACCAATGTGCTGGCTAAAAATGTGTTTCTTTCGCTAAAAAATCATAATGGTTTCTTTTCCGACAACTATTTTGATTTGCTACCGGGCAAAGAAACTGTTGTATTCTTGCGAGAAGCCAATTCGCAAATTGATGTATCCAATGAACTCGAAATCGTATCGCTTTTTGATACCCTGCCATAAGCGGTGATGTTAACAACTCCATGCATGTAGCGACGTTGTACCCAACGTCGCTATCATTTATGGTACCATTTTTATTTTCGCAAATTTTCATTGCCAATTAGGCTAATCATAGGATAAGCTTAGTTCGGTAGACAATGTTGCTATTTTTTACCTGGATGAAGTACAGGCCTTTGCGGGCACTAAACGGCAAATCGATGGAATTGCCATTGTATACATGGTGGGTATAGAGCACGCGTCCCAACGAATCGGCAATGGTTACCTGCCAGAAACGGTAAGTGGAATTTGCGGGCCATGCAATCAACAACTTTCTTTTTTGAGGAATTGCTATGAGTGATTGTTGATCAGGCAGCTGCACAGCAGTATTATTGTCCTGCTCATCAGGAGGAATTGAGTCGATCTCAGGAATAACGGGTGTATTGTCTTTCAGAACAATAATCTCGCCTGCATCGGGGACTGCGTCGAATTCAATAAAAACAGCAGTATCGCGCTGGACGATACGCGAGAATACCGTTAGCTGGTTTTGCTTTACTACTGCCGAAGGCCAGCCTTGGGGCAAAGCGCAGCGCAAGGTGAGTGGCTGGTTATAGATCGAGTCGGTTAGGGTATCTGTTAGGTTGAGCGTGTACTGATCGGCACCGTACGAAAGCAGGGTGATGGAAGCTGCATTTCGTTCCCTCGAATACAACGTGGCTGCCTTAAAGGTAGTAACCCAGTACTTTGCTGTACGGGGAACCAGGTACAACAGACTCTTCTGAAGCTCAATCGATGGGATGGGCGAATAACCCCCATCGTTATCGATGCCATGAATGAGAAATACCAGCCATCCCCTCTGGCGTGCAGCCTGCTGAAAGTAATTTTTGAAATCGGCATAAGTTTTTATGGCTCCAAGATTACCCACAATTACCGAACTTATATTGAAATAATCGGTTGGTGTAGGCTTTTCGATATACCCCTGACAGCCCCGTGCTGAGATATAATATTTTCTAACGATAGAATCCAGCGATTTAACACAGTAAGGATATGCATGGGTGATACAAGGTTGACCAATTTTTTGCTCTATAATAACCTTGGAATTGAACAGTTCACTGTCTTGCTGTTCGGCACTTATCTGTCCAAAATTGGGATGCGAAACAGCATGACTGGCTACCTCGTGGCCATGCTCGGCCATTGCCTTCAGTACAGACCAGTTCGATGCCCAGTTGGTTACCGTAAATAGTGTCATCGGAAAACCAGCAGAATCGAACATTGGACGTGCCTTGGTAAACTGATTGGCACATCCATCATCGAAGGTGTAACACACAGCGGCATCTTTAAAACCATGCCATGTAGCAATCTCAAAAGAAATGTCCTGCGCAACGCCTGAAAAACCAAATGTTGCGACCGATAAAATCAATAAAAACTTCCGTAACATCTGCGTCTGATTTTTTAAATTATATTTTAAATTATCAGCAAATGTAGAAAAGTATTGAGCTTGAAAAGGGTAAAAATATGCCACAAATCGATAATAATTTTTGCACCAGACAAAATATTTACTTTGAAAACACACAAGAAATAGTTATAAAAAAATAAAAAGTCACTATTTTTACAATTATTAATCATAAAAAACACTACTCTATGAATCGGAACATATTTTTAAGAAAAGCCACCAAACCGGTTGTGTTTGTCTGGGCTCTCGTAGCCTTGTCGGCTGTTTTTGTAGGATTAAATTCTTGCCGTTCGTCAAGTAATAGCCAGGAAAAATTTATAATTCATAAGGGGGTTAATCTGAGTCACTGGCTTTCGCAGGATTTTGGGTGGGAACCCAAGTATACTTACATCAAGGAGTCGGATATTCGGTTTATCGACAGCCTGGGTTTTGATCATGTCCGTATCCCTATCGATGAGCAGGAAATATGGGATGAGCAGGGCAAAATTATTGAGCCTGCCGTAAACCATCTGCTTGCCTGTCTTGACTGGTGCCTGAAATACGATTTGCGGGCAATTGTTGACATGCACATTATTCGATCGCATCATTTCAATGCGGTAAATGAGGGGGGACATAATACGCTTTGGAACGATACGGCCGCACAGCAACATTTTGTGAATCTGTGGATAGAACTTTCGGGAATACTGGCTAAATACCCTACCAGCCATGTGGCTTACGAGTTATTAAATGAAGCCGTTGCCCCCAATGCCGACGATTGGAACCAGCTCTTCAATAAAGCGCTCGCTGCTGTTCGCAAACTCGAGCCTCAAAGGGTAATTGTTGTGGGCTCCAACATGTGGCAGACGGTTCAAAACGTTCCCTTGCTCAAATTACCCGAAAACGACACCAACCTTATCATTAGCTTTCATTTTTATAGTCCGTTGCTGCTAACCCACTACAAGGCCAGCTGGACACCTCTTAGATACTTCAATGGAAAAGTATCCTATCCGGGTTACATTATCTCACCTGAAGATTTAAAAAATTACTCCGATACAGCCTCGGAGGCTGCCCGAAACATAGTACAGGAACTAACCGAGCCTTATAACAAAGACCGCATCCGGGCTATGATTAAACCAGCACTCGAATTTGCCCGGTCAAAAGGTCTTCCCCTCTACTGCGGCGAATTTGGATGTCTGCCTACCGTTCCCCGTGAAGCTCGTCTGGCATATTACAAGGATCTGATTAGTATTTTTAAAGAAGAGGGAATTGCTTACGCCAACTGGGAATATAAAGGCGATTTTGGAATCTACTTTTTCGACAGCGAAAAGCTTAAATCTCTCAATCCGGATA
Organism: Bacteroidales bacterium; assembly: GCA_049968755.1. Taxonomy (GTDB): domain Bacteria; phylum Bacteroidota; class Bacteroidia; order Bacteroidales; family DTGW01; genus JAKPGM01. The sequence continues at coordinate 13,788 of JBMFQE010000014.1, read as the reverse complement.
CTGCTCTTATACAAATACTCCTGGGAAATTAATAAATTCGTTTTGTTGGGGCAAAATAATTTTTTGCCCCAACTTTTTACCCCAAAGTCATGAAACACCCATGTTCCTGCGAACGCAAACACAATAGTGATAAAATTGCGAACATGAGTGTTCCATCATACCTTTAAAAATTAATTTTATTATGATGAAAGTATGCCATGAACTTTTTGTAATACTCCCCCACCCTTATAATGACAGCCATTGAAAATAAAAATTGATCTTTAAGAAAGTTATTTTTAGGGAATTTGAAGATATCCATAAACGCTGATTGCGCAAGATTTTTCGCTAAGTAGTGCGGCGGTTTTTTTGCTTTTTTGCGGTCATTGATGCTAAAAAAACAAGTTATTCCAGCTGTTTTTCCTCGACGAGTACGCCAAACATTCTTTTTACCCTGAAAAAGAAAAATATTGCGGAGTGGGACATAAAAATCAGAATTTATAAGTCTCTCAAAATTACTAAAAATTCAGGATTCTAATGGATTGCCATTTTCATGCACCAAAATAATTTTCAAAATTAACTACCTTGTATTGCATAATATTATATTTTATATATATCTTTGCAAAGTAAATTAATTGGCATTACCCTATTGATAATAAAAAAAATTTACCGATGAATTATGAAAATTCAAAAGCGCAGATGCGAAAAGGGATACTTGAGTATGGCATATTGCTTATTCTGTCGAAACAGGATGCCTATGCCTCGGATATCATCAACCTGCTTAAAAAAGCCAGCCTGATTGTGGTAGAAGGTACGTTGTATCCGCTGCTTACGCGTCAAAAAAATGCAGGTTTACTTACTTACCGCTGGGAGGAGTCGCCCTATGGGCCGCCTCGAAAGTACTATTCAATTACCGAAAAGGGAAAAGCATACCTAAAAGAACTGGATCAAAGCTGGGATGAGCTTGTTTCTGCTATCGAGCAGATAAGAAAAGGCACAATAAACGACTAAAAGCAAATGTAGCTTTCAACTTTAGCTGAAGGTGCAAGAAATGATAACTAAAAAAAAACAAGGAAAAATGAAAAAATCATTGAACATTAATCTGGGTGGAATCATATTCCATATTGATGAGGATGCTTATGAACGATTACATGGATACATTTCACGGCTGGAGCAAAAATTTGGAAGCTCTGCCGAGTCGAAAGAAATCATAGACGACATAGAGTCGCGCATGGCAGAGCTATTGCAGGAACGCATTTCACGCACCAGTCAGTCGGTCGGTTTAGCTGATGTAGAATATGTAATAGCAGTGATGGGGGGACCCGAAGAAGTAGCCCACGAATCCGAATATGGTTCTACTCAAGAGAGTTCCTCCAAACGATGGTATCAACGAAAGCTTTACCGTGACCCCGAACACTCGGTCATTGGAGGTGTATGTAGTGGCTTAGGCGCATACTTTGGCATAGATCCGGTAATCTTGAGAATATTATTTCTGGTGCTCCTATTTTTTGGAGGCACATCGGTATTGGTGTATCTAATACTGTGGATCGCCTTACCTGCAGCACGAACACCCATTCAGAAACTTGAAATGCGAGGCGAAAACATCAATGTTTCTAACATTGAAAAAGCCAGCCGCGCATCAGGTCAGGAAACTCCCAGAAACGGTTGGCAGGCATTTTTCGATACCATAGGCAGAGTGCTAACGGGTATTTTTAAAGCTGCTGTTAAAGTAATTGCTTTTATTGGCGGAATATTCCTTATCCTCATGGGAGCCTCCCTGGTCATTTTTTTCATCCTGCTGAATACAGGTATCGGTAATGGTATTCATCCCATCGATTTTACTTTTAGCATACCCATGATGTTCCACTACACCGTGCTTCAGGGTGGTTGGCTATATCAACTGGTCAACTTGTTAGTATTCATTCTACCCGTCCTGGCCATCATATATCTTGGTCTTAAGCTACTTTTCAGCTGGCAGTTCAACGACCGTAAGATCTGGCTTTCGGTACTTCTGCTTTGGATCGTAGGCTTAGTGCTATGGATTGTATTGGCCATCGTTGCAATTAAAAATATCAAAAGCGAAAACGTGGTCGAAGAGAAAATGCAATTCATGTCATTAATTGGCCGAACTTTAGTTTTAGAGGCGAAAGAGCCATGGGTACAAAATACAACCAGCAAGCATGGATTGAAAATTAACGACCGAGCCCTATACTACATAAATCCAAAGAATGAGATAATTGGGAAATCGGAACTCATCATTGAACGCGCACAGGGAAATGAAGTAGAGGTCGTTTTAGAAAAAAATGCCCGGGGTAAGGATGAACTTGAAGCCGCAGCATGGGCACAAAAAATTTCGGTACATCTCTCACAGGTCGACAGTATACTATACATTCCAGCATTTTTTACGCTCCACGACCGAAAAGAATGGCACGCCCAGCAGTTGAAAGTTACGGTAAAAGTACCCGCCGGACAAACCCTTTTCATTTCGCCGAAGTTGAAGGATATCCTTGTAGATGCCGATCTGAACGAAACCCGTTGGATAAGCGAACTCCCTGGAAATACCTGGAAAATGACAAGCAATGGTTTACAACAGGTTAATCCGCTGCCATAAAAACAGGTTTAGCTCTGAGATTTTGCATTTCGATGAGTTCGCAGTAAACATGGCCAACCACCATCTGCATCGATACCAGTATTGGAATTCGATTGGCGTCGTCGGTAAACCAGATTAGCATATCGTCCTTTGATTTAAAAACCCGTCCCGGTTCGACTATAGGGGCAAATTTATGACAGGCTATTTTCCCAAATCGGGTATCAATAACCTCCTTGCCCCTGTAGCGAATTTCAAAGGGAAAAAGCTTGTCTGAGAAAAAAGTATTAATCTTGTAGGTATCGCCGCTTTTTACATCCGATAAATCCATTCGACGGATGTAATAAAATACACACATCATGTCCATAATGTCGGGCGGAACATCGTGCTCGCCACTAAGGGAAGAAATTACCTTATTATTTTTCCGATCAAACCTGGTTTCGTTGTAATATTTATAACGCTTACCTTCCTTTACATTCTGAATGGCAAATACGGGCAGATTCGATTCCTTCTCAAAATAGCTTTCATAAATATCTTTTACGCTAAACAATTCATCGGCCAGACCTGTAGTAACCGCTTCGCCCTTTACATGAAAGGTACTGCCCTTATCTTCGAGGGTAAGGGTTACTCTTCCGCCAACGATAAACCCATATCGTAGCTGAAAGGTAAGCTTTTCTCCTCCCTGAAAGAACGTGTTGGGCAATATTCTAATGGTCTTATAGGTAGGCGTTTGGCCAAACATTGCCTGAGTGAGGGTAAGGAAAAAAGCGATACATGATAGGATAGCTATAATACAGCCTTGAGAGTTTGATTTTGTTTTTTTTAGCCAAATCATTCTTCATAAATTAAAATATTCAACCACAAATCCTTCTGGCTGTTTCGATGACCAGAGGATACGTACTTTTAATCACACTCCAGCACAAGCCTATCATAGGCCAGGTAAATACCCTCAGGAAGTTCCTTCTCAACTTCCCGGTGAAATCCCAGTTGATGACTGATGTGCGTAATATATCCATAGACTGGTTTAATTTCTTTAATCAGCGCTATAGCCTCGTCGATGGAAAAATGGGAAATATGAATTTCTTTCCGCAAGCCAGAAACTACGAGATATTGACAACCGATAAGCTTTTTTTTCTCTTCATCACTAATATACTTAATATCAGTAAGGTAAGCAAAATTGCCAATTCTGAAACCCAAAATGGGCAAATGATGATGCAGTAAACGAACAGGAATAACCGTAATGCCAGCAACATCAAAAGGCTTGTCGGTAATAGTATGCAGGATCACCTCCGGTACACCTGGGTATTTATTGTGCGCAAAAATGTATGCATATTCACGCTTCAGAGCTTCCTGAACACGCTCTTCGGCATATACATCCATGGGTCGCTTGCTCAAATAATTGAACGAACGTATATCATCCAGTCCCCCCGTATGATCCTTATGCTCATGGGTAAAAATAATAGCCTCGAGATGGGTAACCTTTTCTCTGAGCATTTGATAGCGAAAATCGGGACCCGAATCGATCACGATGTTTACATCACCTTTTTGAATCAAAATCGAAGAACGTAAACGCTTGTCCTTTGGATCGGTCGACTGACAAACCTTACATCCACAAGCCACTACCGGCACACCCTGGGAAGTCCCGGTTCCCAGAAAAATAACTTTCATCCCAAAATATCTCTTTTTTTATCGACTTCAAATTTCAAGAAATTTACGGAATTTCACCATCTTTTGTATTCGAATTATCTAAATCTGTTATAGACATATCAACAATAAGGTTTTATCCTGCCCTATTATGAATATATATTCCCAAATAATACATAAATATACAACAATGTATATCGCTACCTATCCGGTAACAAATTGATTTTCATTTTATAATCAATCCTAAAAATTACCTTGAAGATTGTAAAAAAAATGGAATATTTTTTGTGTAAAATAAAAATGATGTATATCTTTGTGGAGCAAAATTTGAATGAAAAATATGATTCGTAGAAAGCACATATCCATGATAGATAAGAAGCGCCTGCGAGGGTGAGAATGGTTATATAATCTTAAGGATATTGTATCAGCCGTTCTCACCCATATGAACGGCTGATTTTTTTAATGGAAAGTCATAATGTATTTTTATAAATTTTTAGTGATAAAATACAAAATTGGGAGTTGAAATGAGGATACAAAGTGGATTACCCAAAGCGCAGGGGATGTACCGTCCGGAAAACGAGCACGATTCGTGTGGGATTGGTTTTGTAGCGCACATCAAGGGACAGAAATCGCACGAGATTGTTCAGCGGGGACTCGACGTGCTGATTAATATGACTCACCGTGGAGCTGAAAGTGCCGACAATAAAACAGGTGATGGTGCTGGTATTCAAATCCAGATGCCACATGAGTTTTTTGTCTCAAAAGGTATACAACTACCGTCTGCTGGTAATTATGGGGCTGGCATAGTTTTCCTTCCTAAAAATGAAAATAGTGCCAAGCAGTGCCTCGAAATTTTTGAAAAAATTGTTACCGAAGAACAACTGCAAATCATAACCTATCGTGAAGTTCCTGTGAATAGCGGTTGCCTTGGCGAAATAGCCAAAAGCAACGAACCTGCCATGAAACAGGTTTTTATTACCGGCAAATATGAACAGGAAGAGCTGGATCGTAAATTGTATATAGTCCGTAAGCTTTCGGAAAATGCCGTTCGAAACTCGGATATACCCAACAAAGAAGCTTTCTATTTTCCGAGCCTTTCGACCAAAGTAATGATATACAAGGGCATGCTCACGCCCATTCAGCTCAAGGAATATTTTCCCGATTTGAGCGATAAAGCCATGATAAGCGCCATTGCCATGGTACACTCGCGATTCAGTACCAATACCTTCCCTACCTGGGATCTGGCTCAGCCTTTCCGCTATCTTGCTCACAACGGGGAAATTAATACTATTCAGGGTAACCGTAATTGGATGAAGGCTCGTGAGGGTCTGTTGCAAACCGAGCTATTTGGCAAAGATATTCAGAAGCTTTTCCCCATCATTGAGCCTGGAAAAAGCGACTCGGCTTCGCTCGATAATGCCTTAGAATTTCTTCATCTTGCTGGTCGAAGCCTGCCACATGCCTTGGCAATGCTCATTCCTGAATCGTGGAACGAAAAAAATCCCATCCCCGAAAGTCTTAAAGCATTTTACGAATATTACTCCACAATCATGGAACCATGGGATGGTCCAGCCTCGATCGTCTTCAGCGATGGACGATACGTGGGTGGCACGCTCGACCGTAACGGTTTACGTCCCTCGCGATATGTGATTACCAAAAACGATATTATCGCTATGGGATCGGAGGTTGGCTGTCAGGTCTTCCCTCCCGAAGATATTAAGGTTAAAGGTCGTCAACGTCCGGGTAAAATATTGCTCGTCGATACCAAACTGGGCATAATCATCCCCGACTATGAAATCAAGGAACAGCTGGCCAAAATGCACCCCTACCAGCAATGGCTCAAGGAAAGCCGACTTATCCTGTCTGATATACCAGTTCGCCAGCGAGTACCGTCGGAACTGGGCGAAGAATTGCCAAAATACACAAAAGTTTTTGGCTATACGAAGGAAGACCTTGAGATGGTAATGATCCCCATGGCTACTGAAGGATACGAGCCTACAGGTTCAATGGGCAACGACACCCCACTTGCTGTATTAAGCGAACGACCCTACCGATTGTTTAACTACTTCCGTCAGCTTTTTGCGCAGGTAACCAATCCGCCCATTGACCCCATTCGCGAAAGTCTGGTGATGTCACTGACCAACTACATTGGTTCAGTATCGAAAAATATTTTGGTCGATTCGCCGGCACATTGCAAGTCTATCAAGTTTAAATCGCCTATAATCACAAATACCGACCTGGCCAAACTAAAAAATCTTAATGAAGAAGGTTTCCGGCACAAAGAAATTTCTATACTCTTTCCGGCCAATGGAGGAGAAGATGCACTGGAAAAACGACTGGAAGAAATTTGTTGCGAAGCCGAAAAAGCTGTCGATGATGGGTACAATTACATTGTGCTTTGTGACCGCGGCATAAGTCCCGAATGGGCACCTATACCCTCACTGTTAGCAACAGCAGCTGTTCATCATCAGCTCATTGAAAGCAAAAAACGTATGCAAGTAGGGCTAATAGTTGAGAGTGCTGAACCACGCGAGGTACATCACTTTGCCTGCCTTATTGGCTATGGTGCCAGCATTGTTAACCCCTACGGTGCATTTGCTATCATAAGCGATCTATGTCAGCAGGGTAAAATTAAGCACGACTATGTAAAAGCTCGTGAGCTATACATCAAAGCTATCGATGCAGGTCTGCTCAAAATCATGTCGAAGATGGGTATCTCAACCCTGCGAAGCTACCATGGCGCCCAGATATTTGAAGCTGTCGGTATTAGTGAAAAAGTAATCAACAAATACTTCGTGGGCACACCAAGCCGCATTGGGGGTATCGATTTTAAAGAGATTCAAGAAGAAGTACTAAAACCCCATCGCGAATTTTTCCAGCTGGGCCTCAATGGCGATTTAAAAACCTTTGGTTTCTACTACTTCCGTAAAGAAGGCGAACAGCACGGATGGGATCCTGATGCTATAGGACTACTGCAATGGGCTACACGTACCAATAATTACAGTAAGTTTAAAGAATTTACCTCGTACGTTAATCAGCGCAACCAAACGCCCTTATTCCTGCGAGGATTCTTTGGTTACAAAACCAATCCTATTCCCATCGATGAGGTAGAACCCATCTCGGAGATTACCAAACGCTTCATTACGGGAGCCATGTCATTTGGTTCGATCAGTAAGGAGGCCCATGAAGCACTGGCCGAAGCTATGAACAAAATTGGTGGTAAATCCAATACGGGCGAAGGTGGTGAAGACAGCGAACGTTTCAAACCCCTGCCCGATGGACGCCTGTTGAGAAGTGCCGTAAAGCAGGTAGCTTCGGGACGTTTTGGGGTCACTGCCAACTATCTGGTAAATGCTGATGAAATCCAGATTAAAATAGCCCAGGGAGCAAAGCCCGGAGAAGGGGGACAGCTGCCCGGCATTAAAGTGAATAAGGTAATTGCTAAGCTGCGCCACTCAACGCCGGGTATTACCCTTATCTCGCCTCCGCCACATCACGATATTTATTCGATTGAAGATCTCAAACAGCTTATCTTCGACCTTAAATGTATTAATCCCAAAGCGAAAATCAGCGTAAAGCTGGTATCGGAAAATGGCGTAGGTACCATTGCTGCCGGGGTAGCTAAAGCTAAAGCCGATGTCATTATTATCTCGGGTTGTGAAGGGGGAACCGGTGCATCACCCATCAGCTCTATTAAGCATGCAGGTTTGCCCATGGAAATGGGTATTTCCGAAACCCACCAAACCCTGGTAATGAACAACCTGCGTGGGCGCGTTCGCTTGCAAACCGACGGACAGCTCAAAACAGGCCTCGATGTAGTAATTGCAGCCATGCTGGGTGCTGAAGAATTTGCTTTTGCAACCACAGCACTGATTGTACTGGGTTGTGTTATGATGCGAAAATGTCACTTGAATACCTGTCCGGTGGGTGTAGCAACTCAGGAAGAAGAACTGCGTAAACGATTTACAGGCCGTGCCGATTACGTGGTCAATTATTTCAACATGCTGGCGCAGGAAATTCGTGAGATCATGGCCGAAATTGGGGTACGCAAATTTGAGGATCTGGTAGGTAGGGCCGATTTGCTTACCATCCGTAGCTTCCCTAATCACTGGAAAGCTAAAACTGTTGATGTATCTAAGCTGGTTTACGTTCCCGAAGAAGCTAAAATTTATCCGCTTCATTATACTACTCCCCAGCATCACGACATTGACAAGCAAATTGACCATGAACTGATTCGATTGGCCAACGCTGCCTTGAAGAGTAAAGACAAGGTATGGATTGCCAAACCCATAAGCAACGTCGATCGTACGGTGGGTGCCATGTTATCGGGCGAGGTAGCCAAACGATATGGTGACGAAGGCCTGCCACACGATACCATCAATGTACACTTTACAGGTTCGGCCGGACAAAGCTTCGGTGCATTCCTGGCAAAAGGAATTACCTTTAAACTCGAGGGTGATGCTAACGATTATCTGGGTAAAGGGCTTTGCGGGGGAAAAATTATCGTAATACCCCCTGCGGGGTCAACCTTTGTCCCTGAGGAAAATATCATCGTTGGTAACACGTTGCTCTATGGTGCAACCAGTGGGGAAGCCTATATCAGAGGCATAGCAGGTGAACGTTTCTGCGTACGTAACTCGGGAGCCTATGCCGTAGTCGAAGGAGTTGGCGACCATGGTTGCGAATATATGACAGGGGGCAGAGTGGTTGTTTTGGGCCGTACCGGAAGAAACTTTGCTGCAGGGATGAGTGGCGGAATTGCCTACGTCCTCGATGTCGATGGAAACTTCGATTACTTCTGCAATAAAGGATTGGTCGAACTGACACCTCTTGAAAGCATTGAGGATATTAAAGAGGTACAACAAATGATTAGCAACCATCTGCACTACACCAACAGTAGCCTGGCAGAACGTATTCTTACTAACTGGAATGAATATCTTCCTAAGTTTGTAAAAGTACTGCCGCTTGAATACAAGAAAGTGCTTGAGGAACAAAAACTCATGCAACTGCAGGCCAAGCTCGAGCTTACCGAGGATGAGCCACACCGCAGATATTAAAATTATTGTCTGACCATAAAAGAGAAAGAAAATGGGAAATCCAAAAGGATTCATGACAGTTCCAAGAATTGAGGCAGGGAACAGGCCTATTACCGAACGTTTGGAGGACTACAGTGAAGTGGAACAAACGCTAAATGACACCGAACGGCAACTTCAGGCCTCGCGTTGCATGGATTGTGGCATTCCTTTTTGTCAATGGGGTTGCCCGGTAGGCAATACCATGCCCGAATTTCAGGATGCCATGTACCGGGGCAACTGGGAAGAAGCTATAAAAATATTGCACTATACCAACAATTTTCCCGAATTTACAGGCCGTATATGTCCGGCGCCTTGCGAAAAAGCATGCGTGCTAAACATACATAAAGAACCTGTGACCATCCGCGAAAATGAGTGTGCTGCTGTAGAAAAAGGTTTTGCACTGGGGTACATCAAGCCGCAACCCCCCAAAGTACGCACCGGCAAAAAAGTAGCAGTAATAGGTTCGGGTCCTGCCGGATTGGCTGCTGCCGACCTTCTCAACAAGTGGGGTCATACAGTGGTGCTGTACGAAAAAGACGAAGCTGTGGGAGGTTTGCTTCGCTTCGGTATACCCGATTTTAAGCTCAACAAAAGCGTTATCGACCGTAGGGTAAAAATCCTCGAAGCTGAAGGCTTGATTATCAAAACCAATACCCACGTGGGGGTCGATGTCAAGGGAAAAGATATCATGAAGGAATTTGATGCAGTATGTATTGCCATAGGCGCTATGAAACCCCGTGATTTGAACGTTCCGGGCAGGGAACTGAAAGGTATCCATTTTGCTATGGAATACCTAACCCAGCAAAACCGGGTAAATGCAGGTAAAGAAATAAGCCCCGAAGAACGAATCCATGCCCGCGGAAAACACGTGCTGGTAATCGGTGGTGGCGACACGGGTAGCGACTGTATTGGTACTGCAAATCGTCAAAAAGCATTGAGCGTAACCCAGATCGAGATACTTCCCAAACCACCCGTGGAACGATTACCCGATAATCCCTGGCCTTATTGGCCCAATGTGCTCAAAACCTCAAGTTCGCACGAAGAGGGATGTGCACGCTACTGGAGCCTATCGACCAAACGCTTCATTGGGGAAAACGGACACGTAAAAGGCGCTGAGGTGGTTGAAGTAAAATGGGAAAAAGACGCCAACGGCCGCATGAGCATGGTCGAAATCCCAGGCACCGAACGAATTATTGAAGCCGAACTCATCTTGCTTGCCATGGGCTTTGTTTCACCCGTTCACGAAGGACTACTGGATGAATTGGGCGTAGAATACGACCAGCGAGGTAATGTAAAGGCTACTCCCGACAAACGAACCAGTGTAGATAAAGTGTTCGTTGCAGGCGACGCCACACGTGGTCCATCGCTCGTAGTTCATGCAATAGCCGAGGGTAGAAAAATGGCCAAGCATGTTCATGAATTTCTTACAAAAAATGCTTAAACAAGATTCATTTAAATTTAAAAATTTTACGCCATGAAAGTAGCAATAGTTGGAGTTAGCGGTGCCGTGGGTCAGGAGTTTTTAAAAGTTCTGGAAGAACGCAATTTCCCTGCTGATGAGCTGGTACTATTTGGATCATCACGAAGTGCAGGTAGTAGCTATACTTTTAAAGGTAAAAGTTATACGGTCAAAGAGCTTAAACATAACGATGATTTCAAGGGTATAGATATAGCACTGGTTTCGGCAGGTGCAAGTACTTCGAAGGAATATGCTGCCGACATCACCCGCTTTGGCACGGTAATGATTGACAACTCCAGTGCATTTCGTATGGACGAAGATGTTCCCCTGGTTGTTCCAGAGGTGAACCCGGAAGACAGTAAAAATAGACCTCGGAACATCATTGCCAACCCCAACTGTTCCACCATCATCATGGTAGTTGCACTTAAGCCTATTCATGATCTTTCTCCTATCAAACGCATTCATGTAGCCACCTACCAGGCTGCCAGTGGTGCTGGTGCTGCTGCAATGGAAGAACTTAAAACTCAGATAAGCGAAGTGATGAATAATCAGCCTGTTACGGTAAGCAAGTTCAAATATCAGCTGGCCTTTAATCTGATTCCACAGATCGACGTCTTCCTCGACAACGATTATACCAAAGAAGAAATGAAGATGCATAACGAAACCCGAAAGATCATGCATGCTGATATCCATGTAAGTGCAACCACTGTACGGGTTCCTGTATATCGTGCTCATTCCGAGGCTGTATGGGTTGAAACAGAACAGCCATTGGATGTTGCTACTGTACGTGCTGCTATGGAAAAAGCCGAAGGACTTATCGTTGAGGACGATCCGAAAAATAGTATCTACCCCATGCCATTGTTCGTGGCAGGAAAAGACCCTGTGTATGTTGGCCGACTCCGTAAGGATATTGCTAATCCCAACGGCCTAACCTTCTGGTGTGTTGGAGATCAGATTAAAAAAGGAGCTGCGCTGAATGCTGTACAAATTGCAGAATACCTTATCAAAAATCGCTTACTTTGATTATCCAGAAAACAATGCCATGTCACCCGCTCTGCGTATTGAGCGGGTTTTTTATTTTTTCTATTTTATTTTTAATCCAAAACGCTCTCCTCTTCTCTTAATAAACAAAAAATGCTTTTAGCAGTTATTTATGTTAAATAAAAACTATTGCGATGGGATGCATAAATTGTGCTTTAAGAGAATCGAGCGTTTGCGACAATATAAATACTACCAACTGGCTTGAGGAAATTGCCAAACCTGAAATATCCGATATAGTTGAGATCAGCTTCAAGAACAAACGCAAAGAATTTTACCAGAATGTCAATAAGCTAAAGCTCAAAACCGGCGACATTGTGGTAGTAGAATCGGTGGTAGGCTACGACATGGGATTGGTTTCGCTTACTGGCCTACTTGCCAAAAAAAGCTTTGTTCGTCGATACAAGCAGTATCAGCCGCTTGAGCTGAAGAAAATTTATCGTCGGGCCACAGAAATGGATCTGATAGCCCGTGAAGAGTCCCGCAAACGCGAATATTCAACATTACTACAGGCAAGAAAAATTGCCCAAAGACTGGGATTGGAAATGAAAATAAGCGACGTCGAATATCAGGCCGATGGACGACGAGCAACCTTCTATTACATTGCCGATGGGCGGGTCGACTTTCGCGAGCTCATTAAGGAATATGCCAGCACCTTTGGTATCAAGGTCGAAATGAGACAGATAGGCGTTCGACAGGAAGCTGCAATGGTTGGTGGCATGGGCACCTGCGGACGTGAACTTTGCTGTTCCTCCTGGCGAAAAGACCTGGTGTCGATTAAATCGAACGTATTTAAAATTCAAAACCTACCTCCCGACACCCAAAAGTATACTGGTTTGTGTGGAAAACTCAAGTGCTGTCTAATCTATGAGCTCGACGTTTATCTGGAAGCCCAGCAAAATTTCCCATCTGAGTTGCTGGAGCTCGAAACCAAAAAAGGAGTAGCCTACCATTGCAAAACCGATCTCTTGCAAAAGATGCTCTGGTATACCTACGACCCCGAAAATAAAACACCGCTAATACCCGTTCCTCTTGATAAGGTGATTGAAATTATCCAGCTAAACAAACGCGGAGTTATGCCCGATAGTATTTAACACTATTATCCAAAATATTTCTCAACCAGAAGGAAAGTATTTAAGTAAAAAAGGCAGGAAGTTTTCCTGCCTTTTCCTTTTTTTGTGGCTAAAAAGATAGCCATGAATTCAACTGCCCGAAAAATTAAAGAAAAATTCTTTCATCCTGTTCGCCGGTTTTTGGACAGCTTGTAGCCCCCGCCAGACAGACAAATGTAGATAGAATTATCCGAAAAGCCAATGCAAACAAGCATTCCAAAAAGTTCCAAACAAAAGCCAACTTTACACGATGTTGGTAGCCGTGATCTGTCAAATCAAAATCGCTCCGGGACTTGTGTGCCTTGTTCACGTGAATATACAAAAATTAAACCAACCGGGATGGAACGTCCCGCCTGGGTATCAATGCTGAAGATTTATTAAAAAATGTTATAAAAAATTTTGCAAAAACAAAAAAGACCTCTATTATTGTTATCATAAAAATAAAAAACACCACTAAACCTTGTTTAATTAATAGCCAACTTACTATGAAAACAAAACTTTTAGTAACATTTTTGCCGTTAGGTTTATTACTCCTGACAGCAAATTTACCTGCACAGCCAGGTGGAACCTCATGCACCGATGCCATTGTAGCTCAGACCGGTACTAACCATGCTAACAATAGCGCCGGCGACCAATGGTTTGTCTATTCTACCAACCAACCCAAAAGGGTTACTATTTCTACCTGCGGACTAACTAATGAAGATACCTATGTATTAGTTTACTCGGGAAATTGTAATTCCTTAGTGTGGATAGGAAATAGTGATGACAACTGTGGCTTGCAAACCAACTATAGTTTCGATGCCAGTGCAGGAGTAAACTATTACATTGTATGGAAGAATTGGAAAACCAGTGGTAGCTATGATTGGACACTCACAGAGCGTAATCAGCAACCAGGTG
>JBMFQE010000013.1:0-58731 GCA_049968755.1 Bacteroidales bacterium | reverse complement strand
GAGTGGCGGCTGACTAAAACTTTGCCCATGTTTGCTGCAGGTATAATAGTTGAAAAAAAATTATCCAGGTAGTTAAAATTATTGTAACAGAAAAATCGGGGTTAAAATCGCTGTTGGCAAAAACCTCACCCCCATCCCCTCTCCTTGCTAAGGAGAGGGGAGAAAGGGGAGAGGTTGTTCATGCAGGTACGAAAAAAATAAAAAGTGTTCCCTGCAGCTAATTATACGCTACTGCTGCCAACCAGCGTTCCTCTTCTTTTGCCTTGATGCAAAAGAAGCAAAAAATCAAGGCTTAAAAGGGTAGTGCCGAGTAAAATTTTGTGCATTTTTAACCGAGGTGCAATGAAGTATTTAGTCGAAAAAATGAAACGATTAGGGATTATTTATAGCTAAGCCATTCGTTTGCTTTGCAACAATAATTAATTTGGGATTTCACTTTATTAAATTTTTAAAATGGATTACCTTTGTATCGACAAATGGTCGAATATAATGCTACTGCCTGAATTACAGCGACGTCGAAGCGAGTTTGCTTTTTCGCCCCGAATGGTTGAAGATGAAAAGATACGAGTCTTGTTTGAAGCTGCGCAACAGGCCCCGTCGAGTATGAATGTGCAGCCCTGGCGTTATGTATATGCTACACCTGCCTGCAATACATTTGAAAAAATAGTTGCTGCTCTTCACGAAGGAAATCAGCGATGGGCAAAAGAAGCTCCCCTTTTAATTATTTCTATTGCCCAAACAGCCTATGAATTCAATGGCACTACCTATACAAACCGCTATGCGTGGCACGATACCGGCATGGCCAATGTTTTGCTTATGATTCAGGCCACACACATGGGGCTTATTTCGCATCCAATGGGTGGATTCTCCGCAAAGGCATTAACTGAAACACTTAACATTCCCTCACCCTACGAACCAGTGGTTGTAATTGCAGTGGGATACCCCGGCGACACAAAAAATCTACCTCCCGACCTACTTGAACGTCAAAATCGACCCCGCGTGCGAATGCAGCTGTCACACGTGTATTTCTATGAATCCTGGCCTGATGAAGTTTAAAAATTTGATTAACTTTGCCAACAATTTCTTTTGCAAATATTCGGATAAGAAAAAAATTAAGATTTCAAATAAAAACCCTTCATGAAACTACTTTATCTTATCGTACTTACCCTTGCTGTTTATTATCTTATAAAAGCGTTGTATCGGCTGGCAAAGCTTTTTATTTCAAATCATCACAATTCATCGGTTTCTAACGCATCTGAGGGAGACGTACGAATAGAGGGTAAACCCAAACGTTTTTTTGGCCGCTCAAAGGAAAAGGGAGAATATGTCGACTACGAAGAGATAAAGTAGGCTATCCAAACTGGCTGATTCTGGATAATTTTTCTTTATCCACGATTTCAATAGTCTTGCCCGATATTTTAATAATGCCATCCCTGCGAAAGTCGGAAAGCGTGCGGATGACATTTTCGGTGGTCACTCCTATAAACTCTGCTATTTCCTTTCTCGACACAGGAAGATCATAAGTATAGCTATAGTAAATATCGTTGGCAAAATAGAGGAGAATATAGGCAATTTTGCCTGGAAGTCTTCGGCGTTTTATTTCCAGATTCGTGGTAATAATATCGTCTGAAACACGGTTGAGTTTTTGGATTACACTGAATGCAAAATTGCCATTGGTGCGGATAAAAGTTTTAACCTCCGATAATCGAAGGCTACATACTACCGTATCCTCAAGTGCCACTACCGAATAAGGGTAAGTAGGATTTGAGAATATTCCCAACAAACTTATAAAATCGAGGTTGCTGGCAAAATATATGATTTGTTCTTCACTTTCGGAAAGACTTCGCGTCAGCTTTACCAGGCCGCTTTTGGTATAACAAAACTCCTGAACGGGTTGTCCCTCTTTAAGTATGTATTCGCCTTTTTTATAGGTGCGTTCATCCTTCCACGTACAAACGGTTTCAATTTCATAGGTTGAGAGCTCTGAGAAGAAAAGATTCTTAAGTTCACAACCCTCACAATTGCATTTACTTAGCGGCATGCTTGCTGTTTTTCTTTGCAAAAATAGACAAATTTATTTAGAACGACTCTAAGAACAGATCCTGTTGTTATTTCGATAACAAAAATATGATAAATATCAGTAACTGCTTTTTATCATATAGGTTGATTATAACTTCGTTGTTTTATGGCCGCAATTTTGACATAGATTTTTAAGCAACCATTAAAAATAAAATTGTCATGAAAAATCTATTGATATTGGGAGCAGGAACTGCCGGCAGCATGATGTCAAACAAGCTATCGCGTACGCTGGATAGGAAAGAATGGAAAATTACGGTGGTTGATCCAAGCTCTACCCATTATTATCAGCCAGGATTTTTGTTCATACCGTTCGGTAAGTATGATGGGAAAGATGTGGTAAAGCCGACAGAAAAGCTACTAACTCGTGAAGTTGAGCTTATGAAAAGCGAAGTTCAGGAACTGATACCCTCAGAAAATAGGGTAGTTCTTGCCAATGGACAAGTGCTTACCTATGATTATCTGATCATTGCTACAGGAGCCCGAACAGCACCAGAGGAAACACCGGGATTACTTGGACCTTTATGGCAAAAGGATATCTTTGAGTTTTATACCCTTGAGGGTGCACTGGCATTGGCCGAAAAACTGAAAAACTTCAATGGGGGTAAGCTGGTAATGAGCATTGTTGACATGCCCTTTAAGTGTCCTGTAGCACCAATTGAATTTGTGTGTCTGGCCGATGATTATTTCAAAAAAAGAGGCATCCGGGAAAAGGTTGAGATTTACTATGTAACCCCGCTTTCGGGTGCATTTACCAAACCCATTGCTGCCCGAATGCTAAGTCAGGTAATGCAGGAAAGAAATATTCGTATCATATCCGATTTTTACATTGAGCGGATTGACAACGAAAATAAAAAGCTGATATCGTACGATGAACGTGAGGTTCCCTTTGATTTACTTACCATCGTACCACTTAACAAGGGAGCTGATTTTGTGGGACGAAGCAAGATTGGAGACGAGCTTAACTTTATCCCCGTTGATAAGCACACCCTGCAGATGCCACAATATCCCAATGTGTTTGTACTGGGTGATGCTGCTGCTATACCGACTTCGAAAGCAGGTTCGGTAGCTCATTTTGCTGGTGAAATTTTGTTCGAAAATATATTGCAGATCATCAAGGGTGAAAAGCCTGCTGAAAAATTCGATGGGCATTCGAATTGTTACATCGAAGTAGGGCAAGGGAAAGCCAGCCTTATCGACTTTAATTACGAAACCGAGCCACTTCCCGGAACCTATCCAGTACCTGGCATAGGTCCCTTTAAACTATTGAGTATTACCCGTATCAATCATTGGGGCAAATTAGCTTTCCGCTGGATTTACTGGCATTTTTTGGTAAAAGGACGTACCCTACCGGTATCGGCACACATGAGCATGAAAGGAAAAAAAGTTGTATCATAACCTTAAATATTAAAAATTATGGCAGAAAAAGTTGTAGCAGGACGCACCATTCAGGTAAACGACGAGGGTTATATGACTAATCCTGCAGAATGGAGTCGCGAAATAGCCGCAGAGCTGGCAAAAGAAGAAGGTCTTACCCTTACCGACAAGCATTATGCTGTGTTGGAATATATCCGTGAAAAAGCGCTTGCTGGAGAAACTCTTACCATCCGAAAAATTGGCACTTCCGGAATTGTAGATTTAAAAGAATTCTACCAGCTTTTTCCGGGTGGTCCTCTGAAACTGGCCTCAAAGCTGGCCGGTATTCCTAAACCTACCAGTTGTGTTTAAATCGATAACCAAAAAATGATTTGCTATGGCAACAAAAGAAGAATATCCTTTGAAGAAGTTGCTTATTATATGCGCCAAAGGAAATATTGAGGATGTATATGCAGCACTGGTTATGGCCAATGGGGCTGTGATGGAAGGTATCGAAACCAAGATGTTTTTTACCTTTTTTGGCCTCGATGCTATCACCAAAAAGCGCATGAATAAACTTCATACGGCTACTGTTGGCAATCCTGCTTTACGTATGCCGGGTGGTTTGCCTTTCCCAACCCTTCTGGGAATATTACCAGGAGTTGAGGCTGGTGTATCGGCTATGATGCGTAAGGAGATGGAAAAGCTAGATGTTCCGCCTGTAAAAGAATTTCTCGAAATGATTACCGCTGGAGGAGGTGAAATTTATGCTTGTAAGCTGGCGGCTGATATGTTTAAGCTCAAAAAAGAAGATTTTACCGAAGAGGTAGTTGACATCATTACGGTTGGCCAACTATACGAAATGGCTGGAGGTATTGGTACGCAGATAGTTTTCGTGTAAGAACTCAGAACGTAAACATTAAAACGCTTTGCATCCTTAAGATGCAAAGCGTTTTTGTTGTATCTTGTATCTTACGAGGCATAGGCTTCAAGTAGTATTTCCATGATTTTTCTACCGGCATAGGCTACCGAAGTGCCGGGACCAAAGATAGCCACCACACCAGCTTTGTACAGAAAGTCATAATCCTGGGGGGGTATTACGCCACCCACAATAACCATAATATCCTCTCTTCCAAGTTTTTTCAGTTCCTCAATTACCTGGGGCACCAGCGTTTTATGGCCAGCAGCCAGCGACGATACTCCCAGCACATGCACATCGTTTTCGACGGCCTGTTTGGCAGTTTCGGCAGGGGTCTGGAACAATGGGCCTACGTCAACGTCGAAACCCAGGTCGGCATAGCCGGTGGCTACTACCTTAGCCCCACGGTCGTGCCCGTCTTGTCCCATTTTAGCAATCATAATTCGCGGACGACGTCCCTCGAGCTGAGCAAATTTATCGGTCAGCTCACGAGCTATACGAAAATCCTCATTATCATTGGCCTCGGCGCTATATACGCCCGAAATGGTTCGTATCACAGCTTTATATCTTCCACAAACTTTTTCTATGGCCTCGGATATCTCCCCAAGGGTAGCCCGTTTTTTGGCGGCTTCCACCGACAAAAGTAATAAATTTCCTTTTCCCGTTCGAGCAGCCTCGGTAATGGCATCCAGTGCCGATCGTACTTCGGCATTATTACGTTCGGCTTTGAGCTTTTGCAGACGATGTATTTGGGCTTCACGTACCGCTGCATTATCAACTTCAAGAATTTCAATGGGATCTTCTTTCTCGAGCCGGTAACGGTTTACGCCAACGATGATATCTTTTCCACTATCGATTCTTCCCTGTTTGCGTGCAGCAGCTTCTTCTATGCGCATTTTGGGCAGGCCCGACTCGATGGCTTTGGCCATGCCTCCCATTTCTTCTACCTCTTGAATGTGAGCCCAAGCACGGTGAGCAAGTTCGTGCGTTAACCGTTCAACATAGTACGACCCAGCCCAGGGATCCACTACCCTACATATCTGCGTTTCTTCCTGAATATATATTTGTGTATTTCGGGCAATACGTGCTGAGAAGTCAGTAGGTAACGCTATTGCTTCGTCGAGGGCGTTGGTATGTAGCGATTGTGTGTGACCCAGGGCGGCAGCCATAGCTTCAATACACGTACGAGCTACATTGTTGAAAGGATCTTGCTCGGTAAGGCTCCAACCCGATGTTTGCGAGTGGGTGCGAAGTGCAAGCGATTTGGGATTCTTAGGATTAAATTGCCTGACAATCTTTGCCCACAATAGCCTTGCTGCACGCATTTTAGCAATCTCCATAAAATGATTCATACCTATAGCCCAGAAAAAAGACAGACGTGGGGCAAAATCGTCAATATCGAGTCCTGCTTTTACTCCCGTGCGCAGATATTCCAGCCCATCGGCCAGCGTATAGGCCATCTCCAGGTCGGCAGTGGCACCAGCTTCCTGCATATGGTAACCCGATATGCTTATGCTATTGAACTTAGGCATGTACTTCGAAGTATATTCAAAAATATCGCCAATGATTCGCATGCTCATATCGGGTGGATAAATGTAGGTGTTGCGCACCATGAATTCTTTCAGTATATCATTCTGGATAGTGCCCGATAGTTCATCGAGGCGAGCTCCTTGCTCAATTGCGGCCACAATGTAAAACGCCATTACGGGCAATACAGCTCCATTCATGGTCATGGATACCGACATTTTATTCAGAGGGATACCATCGAAAAGTATCTTCATGTCTTCGACCGAACAAATAGATACCCCGGCTTTGCCTACGTCGCCTACTACACGGGGATGATCGGCATCGTAGCCACGGTGTGTAGCAAGGTCAAATGCGACAGATAACCCCTTTTGCCCCGAGGCCAGATTACGCTTGTAAAATGCATTGGATTCCTCGGCAGTGGAAAAACCCGCATACTGACGGATAGTCCAGGGCTTCATTACATACATGGTACTATATGGGCCACGCAGGAAGGGCGGAATACCGGCGGCATAATGCAAATGCTCCAGTTCTTCAAGGTCTGCAGCCGTAAATATAGGTTTTACGCGTATCCCCTCAGCGGTCTGCCATATTTCTTTATTATCTATTCTATCGGATACGCCATTTGTCGGAGCAAATATATCTATCTTACTAAAATCGGGCTTCATGTCGTACGTTTTTTAATTAATTCCCAAAAGTTTTTGATAATAAGTTAATGTTTCGAGCAAATTGGAACGGATGCTGATAAAATTTTCTACTCCCTGTGCCTTAAGGTCTTCCATACAGGGAGGATTACCGGCAACCACAAAAATAGCACGATTATCCAGCAATTTTAAGGCTTCTGGAGCATAAATGGCATATTCCTCGTCGCTACTGCAAAGTACAACAATATCGGCATGTGCCTGCAAGGCAGCTTCAATTCCTTCGGCAATGGTAGCAAAACCATTATTATCAATCACTTCAAATCCTGCAACAGCAAAGAAATTGCATGAGAACTGTGAACGCGCTAACCGCATAGCCAGATTACCAATAGTTAGCATAAAAGCTTTGGGACGCTTACCACTGCTTTCGGTCTTCAAACGCAAATGTTCTAACTCGGTACTGATCCGAATGGGTTGTAGGGGCTCTGCTATTGCTCCTTCTGTTGCAATGGGTTGTTGCCAGTATACCTCTTTATCTATCTCGGAAAGCATTAATTCATGGAAATTGGGATATTGGTTGGTGCCTAAAACCGTATATTTGCGGGCAGCCACGTCAGCAAACATTTTTTGCGCATGGGCTTTTACCTTTTGTTGAATATCTCCTTTCACTAAAGATTGACTATATCCGCCCTGATCCTCAATTCGCAGAAATTCTTTCCATATCTCCTGAGCCAGGCTGGCAGTAAGAGATTCAATATAGTAAGACCCCCCAGCCGGATCGACTACCTTATCGAAATGAGCTTCTTCCTTGAGGATAATCTGTATGTTGCGTGCGATACGATTTGAAAAACTATTGGGATGCTGGTAAACCACATTAAATGGCCGTACCGAAAGCGAATCTACACCACCGATAACAGCACTCATACTTTCGGTTGTGTGTCGGAGCATATTTACATAGGGATCGTACAGGGTCATATTGTGCCAGGCCGTTGTGGCGTGAATGTATGCTCTGGCAGCTTCTTTATTTTTTACCCCGAATGCCTCGACTATCCTGGCCCACAACATACGGAAAGCACGTATTTTGGCAATTTCAAAAAAATAATTACTGCCTACCGACAAATTAAATTGAATACGGGGCGCAATATGCTCGACAGTCAAACCAGCTTCCGACAGGCGTTGCAGATACTCGCTTCCCATGGCCAGCGTATAGGCCACCTCCTGAACCGTGGAAGAGCCTGCATCCCGAATTGGACGTCCATCGGCCAGTAGTACCCGATAGCAGGGTGACTGACGATTGGCCGCATCTATCAGCTTACGGGCAATATTAAAATCTTCAGCTCCATTGATAATCCATCTGCCATATTGGGTAAGATGACTCAGGGGGGAGTAACCAAGGCTTCCCCTGGCGGTTGAAATGTCTACGCCTCTTCTGCTAAATTCATCTGTTAGCCTCCTCCAAAGTTCATAAGGATTGGAACTACCTTCAAATTGCAGATCTATGCATTGTATGTAAATATCGTTCAGCAGAACCGACAGGTTCAGCTTTTCAAGGGGCACATTTTTCAATATTAGACAGAGACCTGTTGCTCCCCGACTCACAGCTTCATGGGCATCACGGTTGGCAATGTGCTCGTCCCGTACCTCTACCTCCTGGATTATTTCCCATAAATTGTGCTCAGACCTGGTACCCCGAACATAAGGAAATTCACCGGGCGCATAGCCGAGGTGAGAAAGTCCTTTTAAATCATTAGCAGTGTAATAGGGCTTTACATTGAAACCCTCGTCGGTCTTCCAAACGAGTTTTTTTTCATAATCGGCCCCCTTTAAATCCGCCCGTATCGCCTCCTCCCATTGTTCGACCGTTACTGGCGGAAATTCTTCAAACAATTTTTTACGATTGCTACCCATAACTATGTTCTTAAGAAAATTAACCGCAAAAGTAAATATTATCCACACAACGTATTATCGGCTAAAGTAATTTAAAAAGAGTATAAGTTATCCCAAATTTTTTAACTTAGAGGATAATGTCAGCCTATAGTGAGTTATGTGAGAAAGTACTTTTCTTTTAATAAACAACTTTTTCGCAAAAAATATTTTAGGACTTACAGGGGAAATAAAAAAAAGTAATTAACTTTGCCACTCAAAAATTTAAAATCTGTTTGAAAATTTAAAGCAATTATGTTAACACAAGCGCAAAAAAAGGAAATTTTTGAACGATATGGCCGTAAAGCCAACGATACGGGTTCACCCGAAGCCCAGATTGCTCTGTTTACCCAGAGAATTAACGACTTAACCGAGCATTTAAAGGTTCATCGAAAAGACTTTAGCACCCAGCGGGCACTTTTGAAGCTTGTAGGTAAGCGACGTCGTCAGCTCGACTATCTGCGGGATACAGACATTGAAAGGTATAGAAATATTATTAAAGAGCTGAATATTAGAAAATAAAGAGGCAATGTCAATTGCCTTTTTTTGTATTGAAAAATTAGGAGTAATTGTATGTATCACCAGGTAACCCAAACGATTGACTTAGGCGACGGACGACAAATAATTCTGGAAACCGGTAAATTAGCCAAGCAAGCTGATGGTTCAGTAACGTTGCGGATGGGGCGGACTATTCTGCTGGCAACCGTTGTAGCAGCCAAAGAAGCGAAGGAGGATGTTGATTTTATGCCTCTTTCGGTCGAGTATAAAGAGAAATTTGCAGCGATGGGACGTTTCCCGGGCGGTTTTTTAAAACGTGAATCGAAACCCTCGGATTATGAAACGTTGGTTGCACGTCTGGTGGACAGGGCACTGCGACCATTATTTCCTGATGATTTTCATGCTGAGACTTTTGTAACCATCAACCTGTTATCGGCCGATAAGGATACTATGCCCGATGCATTGGCAGGTTTAGCCGCCTCGGCAGCACTTGCTGTTTCGGATATTCCTTTCAATGGCCCCATATCAGAGGTGCGGGTGGGTCGAATCAATGGTCAGTTGGTACTGAATCCCACCTTTAGCCAGATGGAACAATCCGATATGGACATCATGGTGGGGGCAACTGCTGAAAATATTCTGATGGTAGAGGGCGAAATGAAGGAAATCAGCGAGGAAGATATGCTCGAAGCCATCAAATTTGCCCATGAAGCCATTAAAAAACAGTGTGCAGCCCAGATTACATTAGCCCAGCTTGCTGGCAAAACCCAAAAAAGAGAATATTGCCACGAAGTAAACGATGAGGAGCTGCAAAAGAAAATTCACGACGAACTCTATGATAAAATATACGCCATAGCCAAATCGTTCCTGCCCAAAAAAGAGCGTAGCGAGGCATTTGAAAAGTTGCTCAATGAATTTGTAGAAACCAATATTCCCGAGGAAGAACGGGATGAAAAGATGCCCATGGTAAAGCGCTACTACAAAAAGGTCGAGAAGGAGGCCATGCGCAACATGATACTCAACGAGGGCATCCGTCTTGATGGTCGAAAGACAGACGAAATACGTCCCATTTGGTGCGAGGTCGACTGTTTGCCTTCCACGCATGGGTCATCTATTTTTACCAGAGGTGAAACACAGGCACTGGCTACCGTAACACTTGGAACCAAGCTCGATGAAAAAATCATCGATGATGTAATGATTCAGGGTTCGGAAAAGTTTGTATTGCATTACAATTTTCCACCCTTTGCTACAGGGGAGGCACGACCTGCCCGTGGTCTTAGCCGGCGTGAAATTGGGCACGGCAATTTGGCGTTACGTGCCCTTAAGAACATGATTCCTGAAGACACCCCGTATGCCATTCGTATAGTTTCCGATATTCTTGAATCGAACGGTTCGTCGTCGATGGCTACCGTTTGCGCAGGAACGCTGGCACTGATGGATGCCGGTATTCAAATTAAAAAGCCTGTTTCGGGTATAGCCATGGGGCTAATTACCGAAAATGGCTCGGGCAATGGTAAATACGCCATTTTATCCGATATTTTGGGCGATGAGGATCATCTGGGCGATATGGACTTTAAGGTAGCCGGTACCCGTGAGGGGATTACCGCTACTCAGATGGATATAAAAGTGGATGGGTTGCCCTACGAGGTAATGGCTAGGGCACTACAGCAGGCTAAAGCCGGAAGACTCCACATTCTCGACAAGATGCTGGAGGTAATCAGCGAGCCCCGTCCCGACCTTAAACCACATGCGCCGCGCATTGTGCAAATGTCGGTCGATAAAGACTTTATTGGAGCAATTATTGGCCCAGGTGGAAAGATTATTCAGGAAATTCAGCGCGTAACTGGCTCTACTATCGTTATTGAAGAGGTTGATAATCATGGCGTGGTAGATATTTTTGCCGACAATAAGGATTCCATTGAAAAAGCTGTTCGCTGGATTAAAGGTATCATAGCTGTTCCCGAAGAAGGCGAAGTGTACCTGGGTAAGGTCAAAGCCATAACCCCATACGGGGCTTTTGTCGAAATATTGCCTGGTAAGGATGGCCTGTTGCACATTTCCGAGATCGACTGGAAACGAATCGATAAAATAGAAGACGTACTCAAAGAGGGCGACGAGGTAGAGGTCAAACTGCTTGAAATCGATAAAAAAACCAATAAATTGAAGCTGTCGAGAAGGGTTTTACTTCCCAAACCCCAGCAACAAAAACCTCAACCGCAACCACAAATAAAGGGAAAGAAATAGAAACTGTTTACCTTCATCTTAGCCTTTTAATACGATATACGTGGAAATCTCTTTCCACGTTTTTTGTTAGCAATCGAATTACAACCGTGAATATATCACGGGGGAGTCTATATAAAAATCTATGACAGGCTTGCAGGTTTACTACGTATGTGATACCCAAAAGTATTTCCACCTTTCCGAATGTGAATAATATTTTGCCTGCACTTTGTTATTTCAATTATAGCTGTATTTTTGTGCTATGCATTTCATAGATTGCTTAAGAAAAGTCAGCTAATTAAAATTTCCAGTTATGGGGGAAAATTTTGCTATAAAAATAAAAAACAATCCCTATTTTACCATCTTTTTTATTTTATTGTTCTCTTTTATAATCATCAAATTACCCTATTTATCTTTACCATTTTATTGGGACGAGGCCTGGTCGTACGCTATGGCTGTATTTGATATGGCACACAACGGACCAACATTGATACCAGGCCATGCCAATGAATGGTTTACCCGGGGGCACCCTTTGATGTATTATTTTATTTCCTCGAGCTGGCTACAAATATTTGGTAAAAATTTATTATCTGCACATATTTTTTCTTTATTAATCTCGGTTTTATCGCTGGTAAGTGTTTTTTATGTTTTTAGAAAAATGCTCGATAGCTTATCGGGCCTATTTATTTCGACGGCTGTGGCCGTGCAATCGATGTTTCTAAGTCAAAGCACCCTGTTATTGCCCGAAATTTTTTTAATGCTACTGTCGGTTTGGGTTTTTTATGGATATTTCTCAAAAAAATGGTATCTGTATATTATTTTTTCAAGCCTGCTCGTATTAAGCAAAGAAACAGGACTGGTATTAATTCTGGTGATTTTGTTCGATAAAGTCTTTGTTAGCAAGCTATTGTATTTGAAAGAAAGCGAGCATAATAAACAGTTTGTTAAGGAGCTAACAATTTTGTCTGTTCCAATCTTTGTTTTTGCCTTATTTCTTGCAATCCAGAAAAATAAATTAGGCTACTTTTTTTACCCCGAGCATCTGGGTATGACAAACTTTGAATTTCATAGCATTAAAAATAATTTTGTTACTTATGGTTTGCAACTTATTTGGAGCAATATACGGCAAATATGGTTATTCCTGGCACTAATTTCATTGGGTTATGCGCTTGCCACCAATAAAAAGTTACCACGGCAACAGGTTCATTTATTAATATTTTCATTGTTTTTCATTTTAGCTTATTTGCTATTCTCAAGCATTAACTTCTTTACTACACGTTATTTGCTAACCATGCTACCATTTTATTTTTTTATTGTAATTTCGCTGGTTGTGCTGGCATTTGATAAAAAGATATTTATAACCATTATTTTAAGTATATTTTTAATAATTAACCTCATTGACTCGTTTGGCAAGAAAGGCGAAGGGGATTGTGAATTGTCATTTCGCAATACAGTTATTTGCCATCGGGAGGCAGTAAATTACTGTGAGATGAATGGATACCATGACAAATATGTTAATACGGGGTTCTTAATGAGTTTTAATTTGAAGTATCCTCACCTTGGCTACTTAAAGAGCGAAAAGCATTTTATAAACGTGAATAATACTGAAAATCCTGATGTATACATTTTTTACAGTAATGAGCCAGATGCAAACTACGAAAGGATAAAAAATGATACATCCTATATTTTTGAAAAACGATTTGAAATAAAAAATGCCTGGGTTGAAATTTATAAAAGAAAGAATTTATGATACAGGGAAAAAAGGTAGCCATAGTATTACCTGCCTATAATGCTGGTAAAACGCTTGAAAAAACTTACAACGAAATACCCTTTGATATTGTGGATGAGGTTATT
Organism: Bacteroidales bacterium; assembly: GCA_049968755.1. GTDB lineage: Bacteria > Bacteroidota > Bacteroidia > Bacteroidales > DTGW01 > JAKPGM01. The sequence continues at coordinate 45,723 of JBMFQE010000013.1, read as the reverse complement.
CTGGTGGACGATTACAGCAAAGACAATACGATTGAAGTAGCCCGGCAGTTAGGCATAAAGCATATTATTCGTCATGATCAAAACAAGGGGTACGGCGGCAATCAGAAATCGTGTTATAACAAAGCCCTGGAACTGGGCAGCGACATTGTAATTATGCTACATCCCGATTATCAGTATACCCCCAAACTCATTCACTCCATGGCTTACCTGATTGCCAATGGGGTATATGAGGTGGTGCTGGGTTCAAGAATATTGGGCCGAGGAGCACTAAAAGGGGGTATGCCACGATACAAATATATCTTTAATCGATTGCTGACTTTTATTCAAAATACCCTGATGCACCAAAAGCTGTCTGAATATCACACCGGCTACAGGGCTTTTTCTCGTAAGGTGCTTGAATCGATTAACTACATGGCTAATAGCGATGATTTTGTATTTGACAATCAAATGCTGGCACAAATTTTTTATAAGGGGTACGAAATTGCAGAAGTAACCTGTCCTACAAAATATTTCGAAGACGCTTCATCCATCAATTTTAAAAGGAGTATCAAGTATGGTTTAGGCGTTCTGTTGACTTCCATTAAATATATGCTGGCCAAACTGGGTATATACAAGGACAAGATATTTAAATAAACAAAAATGCACAGGTTCTGGAAGGTTTTTCTGCCCGGATTTTTATCGGGAGCAATCATTCAACTCAACTGGGCACAGGAAATGCTTTTGCAACATGGACTTTTAACCTGCCTGCAAACACATTGGCTACGAATTGCTACCAGCGGAATCGTTGCAGGATTATTGTTTTTTTCGGTTGAGTATTTTTTGGGTTTTAGAAAAAACTTAAAGTCATTAGACATTCATTCCTTAAGGAAGTTTCTTTCATGTTTTTACCTCCTGCTGTTTTACCTTTTTTTCAGTCCATCCGATAGGCTAATATACATTCTTACTTTACTCGTGCCCATTCTTTTTGTTGTCCAAGATTATTTCAATAAATTTATAAAAGAAGAGGGTTTTCGAAATATTATCCATATTTACCTTTTAGTACTTATTTATCTGTTTTTTAAAGAAATACTTATCATTATATATTCGGGTGTTACAAACAATTATCTTTACTATACTTCATTGCTAAGTGCACCCTTGTTATGGTTGATAATCCCCATACTATTTCCGCAGCTCACAAAACTTTATGCCATTACGCTCGGCTTAATTTATTTTATTCCAGCGTTTATTGTCAACTCACACATCATTTTGTATAAGGCAGATATGCCCCCCAGCACCTATTACGCTATCTGGGAAACTACCATTAACGAATCTACAGATTTTATCAAAGAGTATGTTTCTGTAACCATTGTTGGTATCAATACATTGTTACTCGCAGGGGTCATCATATTAATTGCTGGAATAAAAAAACCATTCTTTAAAATTGCCCTAATAGATAGGCTAGTATTGGTTTCATTACTTTTGCTATTCAATTTTATGGGTAACACGTTTCAGCATAATATTCCCTGCAAGTTTGTCAAAAGCTATCAAGAATTTAGGTCTGAACTAAGTAAATTTCGGGATTCGTTTTTTTTTCGAAAAAATAACCCATTAGCGCAACAGGCTCTCATACAATGTTCAGATTCATCTCTTACCTTTATTTTAATCATTGGCGAATCGGCCTCAAAATATCATCAAGGGTTATATGGATATAGTCGTAATACAAATCCCTTACTTTCGAGCATTAAAAATGAATTATTAATTTTTGATTCTGTAATTTCCCCTCATACCCATACCAATCCTGCTTTAGCCAAGGTACTTACTTTTGCCAATTTTGAAAGCATGGAACCATTATACAAAAAACGATCAATAATCGAATATTTCAAGGATGCCGGATTTAAGACGTACTGGATTTCAAACCAACAATTTGCCAATGAGTTTAACACGCTTTCAACCATGATAGGTCTGCAAGCAGATGTGCATTATTTCTCCAATGTAAATAATATCGATTCTACGGGTAGCAAACCTATTTATGACGAAGTTTTATTAGGCCCATTCCATCAGGCAATAACCGACAAAAGCAAAAAAAAGTTTATTATTCTTCACCTGATGGGAAGCCATTCCGATAAGACTAAACGATATCCAGAGTCGTTTAATAAATTTACCGATACCATTGGCATACCCTACCACCCCTATAACAGGGATTGGGTTTTTACTGTTATAAATGCGCATGACAACTCGGTTCTATATAATGATTATATATTGTTCGAAACCATTAAAATTATAAGAAAAATCAATCAACCCTCAATCTGGTTGTACTTCAGCGATCACGGCGAAGAAATATTCGACTATCGTGATTTCTGGGGGCATTCAGAAGCCAACGCAAGCATCTTTATGATGGATATACCTTTTATCCTATGGTTTTCCGACACGTACCGTCAACTACACGAGGATAAAGTAAACGAGCTCAAAAAATATTTACGCCGAAAATATCAGACCGACGATGTTATTCACAGTATCATCGATTTAACCGGATGTTATAGTGATGATTTTATTCCTGAGAAAAGCATCTTTAATACCAACTTTAAATATGAAAAGCGATACATTTATGGACATGACTATGATTCACTAATTAATTCGGGGAAAAAAAGCATCACCGACTGAATTATAACTCAACAGGCTGATAAGAGATGGAGACTATGTTGCCTATATCAGTTTGTCATTATAAGTCTATTGTTCACCAGTATTTCCTTACCAGAATTAATTACCACATTTCCACTGCGTATCATTAAATTGTCGATGTAATAGGTTGGCGTACCCAGGGGAGGTGTAAGAATAGCCAGGCTAATATAATCCTTAGGACTTTTTGTGTTTATTGTAAATTCTAATAGTCCCCATCCCCGATCCATGGTTTTAATTATATCTTTAAATGAGAAGTAGTCTACTTTGAACCAATTGTCGGGTTGTGACCCAATAGCAACCTCCAACACATTACGGGGTATCATGTCTTTATCCATACCATACACCCAAAAAGAAATGAAATATGTAGTATCATTTTCTGCGAAAAGATTTCCTTTAAATAATAAGCTGGCTTGTTTTTTCCGGATTTCAAGAGAACCCGGTCCGAGATAAGTTATATTGCTGGGTAAACTATCGTAAGTCTTTAATATATATGGGGAACTGTTTGATAATGACAAAAGTTTTTCTCTATTCTTTTGAAGTAATGTACTAAAATCTGTTAAGGAGATTCTCCGAATCTGAAATCCCCACAGCGTATCAATGTATTTTGAATGAAGCACAAGCATTTTTTCATTTTCCGATATACGCTCACAGGTGGTATCTACATAAAGCATGATATATTTGTCTTGCTTATAATCTTTAATAACAGGATAATCTCTATAGGGTTCCCAGATAAGCTGCAGATTTTTCACGCATTGACTAATTGAAGTGCGACTCATATTGACTGCATTCAGGGGTAAACCCGTGTACAATGCCAATGCATATGATTTAATTAAGGTAGGACAGACTGCATCATGCCAATATGCTTCGCTACCCGTATTGAAATAAGGGATAGGCATAATTGCCTGGTATTGAGCCATCTGCATTAAGGGTGAAACTTTGTGATGGTATGCATAGTCAAATACGGGTAAACGATTATTGATAAAATTCTGAATAGAATGACTGTTATACCAAGCATCATAAAATAAGGATCCAAAAGCAATCGTCCATACGACATATTTGTACCTGTATTTTTCAAAGTATTTCCATATAAAGTAAAATGCTATAATATTAAAAACATAGAAAAACAACCATGCAAAACGTCCTATACCTCTAAACTGCCGAATAGGAGTAAGATACTCTAGCAAAAATTCAAGTTTTGCAATAAAGGGAACGCCAAAAGAGAAAAACAATAAAATCAATGACAGCCAAAAGAAAAGATTTAACAGCGGATTGTCGGTAATACTCCAAACATCCTTGTAGTCTTTTTTTCTTATTTTTTTTAGAATAGCAATAAAAATGAATAGAAAAACAATGACTCCAACCAACCCAATATATGAAACCCCTTCCCATTCAACATTTCTAACCTTAACAAAATAATTCAACCATTGCCAGTAGGGTCGACCCATTGATAGGAATACAGATTCGGGATAAGCACGATAGATTAGAAAACCCCATGGCCATGTAGTACGGTCGGTTACCCTGTCGCTTAACTGGGTTACTAGTTGAAATAAAAGCACTGGAATGATCAATTGAAGGGTAATATGCAATAAATCTATATACTTTGCTTTTTTAGAAAAAACAATATAAATCCAATAACCAAGAATTAAAAATCCATAAAATGCCAGGAAATATCCATGAGTAAATGAAACGATAATAAACATAAGCATAATAAACAAACTGTATGCAATTTGTTTATTTTCATTGAATTTCATTAACAAGTACAAAAGCAGGGGAATAAAAAGGGGATAGCTTAATGAAAAATGCCCTGCCATTCTGTCAAACTGAGGAGATAAAAATGTTATTCCAAGGGCTGCAAATAAGGAATACCAGAAGGATAATTGTAGATGTTGAAAAATTAAGTAAATAACAAGTACAGTTAAAACTACCGATATTAAAATACTAAGGTTGTGAATTCCCACGATATAGCTGGCACATCCGGGCCAATGGTGAGAAATAAATTTAAGTAGATTGGTTAAAAAGGGTTGGGCACCGCTGAAAAAGATATTTTCTCCATAGGGATAATTCATTGCATTGGTATGCAGATATGCTGTATCAAATTTTATATGATACAGCATATTGTAATAATCTTTGGCACCATCACCCCCTTGAGCAAAATATTTGTGGTTAATGTCGGAAACCACATATCTGAAATTATACCAAACAGTAATTATTCCAGCAAAAACAACTATTGCAATTTTTAAACTTTTGTTAAGTTTCATGCTCCCATATATTTTCAACCAGATAATAAGGACGTGCTTTAATTTCGTGATAGATATTGCCAATATATTCGCCCAGGATTCCAATTACCAAAAACAATAAGCCAAAAGCCAGGCTAAGGAAAACAATAATCGTTGTATACCCCGAAAAGGGATTGCCTATTATTTTCATAACAATAGAATAGCAAGCAACTCCAATACTAAATAAAACAAAGGCAAAGGATAGTAAAATACTAAACCTTAAAGGCGCTTTTGAGTTGGCTACCAATACAGTAATGGAAAAAATCAGCAGTTTATAAAAACTATATTTGCTTTTTCCTGCCCACCTCTTCGGAGCCTCGTATAAAATAGTTGTTTTCTTAAACCCGACCTGCTGTATATATCCACGGATAAAACGATTTCTGTCCCTATACTGGTTGGTAACTATTTGAGCTACACGTCGGGATATTGCAAAAAAATCAGAAGCATTGGTCTCAAACTTAAAATCAGAAATTGCATTAAGAATTTTGTAAAAATATTTTGAGGCAAATCTTCCAATCAACCCAGCATCTTCTCGTTGCAATCGTACCATATTAACTATCTCAAAACCTTCGTCAAACTTATCAATAATTTCTAGAATTTTGGCTGGAGGATGCTGTAAATCGCTATCCATGCAAATTACCACATCTCCCTTGCTATTTTCTATACCGGCAAGCATGGCAGCCTCATGACCAAAATTACGTGAAAAACGAATTACTTTTACCCGTTTGTCTCTACTGAAAATTTGATTAAGTATGGTTGGGGTGGCATCGCAGCTTCCGTCATCTACAAAAATGATTTCAAAATCAACCCGCTCGACACTATCAATTACACGGGACAATTCACTATAAAACATTTCGACTACGGCCTCCTCGTTGTAGACAGATGCAATAACTGAAATGAGTATTCTGTTACTATTGGATGGTCTCATAGAGTAGCCTTATTGAATTAACTTCCCCTAATTTGCTGAAATAAATAATTTACAAGACACAGTTATCAAGTATAATAGCAAAAATAAAAAAAGTTCAGATAATATGGGCATAGATACTCATTGCTTTTGTTTGTTTTTATAATTGTCCAAAATAATTTTCAATAATAAGGATATTCAAACAAAAAAAACAGGTAAGATTTCCTTTCTTTTTTTGGGGTAGTATCCCAAAAAGTTTGTAAATGAAACCTTTTGCATAAACTGGGAAACTCACTGAAAATATCATACACACATGCAACCACGTGCTCCATTGTACACAGGTGGAGCGAGTTGTGTCGCGTAGGTATAGACGCTCTCAGGGTTAACCATCGGATCGGGCTTTTGAGCCTTGATTTTTTGCTTCTTTTGCATCAAGGCAAAAGAAAAGAGGGATGCCTGTTTAATATTGCAACGCAAAGTCAAATGCATCAAAAGCACCTTCTTCAGTCATCGTATCTGTGATAAAATATCACATCGGCAACAAAGATAACCAATATTGTTTAAGATTTTGTTCAGAACACTTAGTCAATTTCTTTATGCAAAACCCATCAGGCAAGACAGTAATCGACAATGGCTTTGACATGAATTTCAGTCGTATTGAGCATTGGCAACCCGCTATAATGTGCTTCAGGAAGTATCAGGGGCAATTCGGTGCAGCCCAGTATAACGCCCTCAATATGATGTTGATCTTGCATTTGTCGCATGATTTTTATTAATGCTTCACGGGTTTCGTTTTTAAATATTCCTAGTTCTATTTCCGTGAACAATTTATGATGGATATATTCTTTCTGGTTTTCATCGGGAGTAACAATTAAAATATCATTTTTTTTAAACACCTCAGAATAAAAAGTAGCATTCATTGTAAACAGGGTTCCAAACAGAGCCAATCGCTTCAGTCCCATTTGCTTTGCTCTTTTACAGGTTGCTTCCACAATACTTAATACAGGAATATTTACCTGTTGTATTATTTCGTCATACAATTGGTGAGGAGTATTGGCCGATAGAGCTGCAAAATCGGCACCGGCGCGTTCAAGACCACGAATTTTTTCTACAAGATAATCTGTGGCTTCTCTGTATTGTTTTTGACTCATTCGTCCAATAAATATTTTCATGTTGACACTGTAAATGATAATTTCTGGATAGTCAAGGCTCCCATCATTACTTGCTTTGAATGTATCAATAATGCGTTGATAATAATCAACCGTAGCTTCAGGTCCAAGTCCTCCAATAATTCCTATCTTTTTCATTTTTTGTATTGTTTTTAGCATTTTATCTCAACTATCACAAGGGTTAACCCAATCAGGATTATTAATTTTATGATGTCGGCAATTACATAACCCACATGATGCCAAGAAGGACTAACAGTCTCACCGGCAATGATTTTTTCGGCACGTTGATTGAGTATGGGCAAAAAATAAAAAGTTTGCAAAAGCAAAGGGCTCCCTAAGAACACAAGCCCCGTTAACTGCGGCTGATCGGCTGATAAAACTTTTAGCACAATTGTAATAACAAATAGTGTCCATTCCACCTTGTTAAGTGCATTAAAAACTTTTTTACCCACTCTCAGACCCATGGGAAGCGTAATACCAGGTGCGCGAAACTTGAGCCAGGATTCAAAAAAAACTAATAGCACTGACAAATCCTGTCCAAAAAATCAATATAAAAATTTGTGCAAATATCAGACAATTCATTAGCTTACCTTTTTAAATAAATTCGTTGATTTTTTTCATGACCGATCAGATGACTTATGGTATGATTATCCATATATTGTCGAAGCTGCTCGCGCATGGAAGCATATCCATGATGAAGCGGGCAAGGATTGGAAGCATCGCAATATTTAAGTCCAAATCCGCAAGCATGAAATACATCGCTTCCCTCAATTGATTCGATGATGGTTCGCAAACTAATCTGGCTTTGCGCTTCTGTTAGAAAAAAACCTCCTTTTTTACCCTTGGCAGAGCTTACAATTTTTTTTCGTGCTAGTTGCTGTAAAATCTTGCCCGTAAATTCGACTGGAGAGTCTATTTCTCTTGCTATCTCACGAAATCCTGGATTGCGACCCTTTAAATTTTCCAGCAAAATAAACACCAGTGCCCGAAGCGTGTATTGGCTCGTTTTACTAAACATAAGTACCCGATTTTAGCATTTTGCTTTTTATAGTTTTTTATCCAATTCAATGGCTTTTGGAAATAAAATATTGTTCTCTAAATGAATATGGGCATGTAGGTCTCTCTCAAATTCTTCCAATTTTTGCAACGTTACCCTATAAGTATTGCAAGCATCGGGTGGGATTGTATAATTCTTCGTCAACTCATCAATCCGATCGAAACGTTCACCCTCAGCCTGATGCTCGGCAATCATCATGCTGATGGGATTAGATACTTCACCAAATGGGCTACGGGGCTTACCCAATCTACTATGAGCAGCTTCCTCCATTTTTTTGATATATGGGAATAGAATGATTTCTTCTTTCTGCATGTGCATGACCAGATTGCCAGCCCCCTCATCGAAAAGCAATTTTACCTCATGAAGTTCCGGATGCGTCTCACCATGAACCTGGCTAAAATTCCTGTAACATGGGAATGCTCTTTCTTACATAGCTATGATGACGTTCGATGATGTAATCGACCAGTTCACTGAGCGTCATACTATTTACCCGATTTGAAAAATCATCCTCCTGGGCTATTATGTGTTCCAACTCCTTTTGTAATTGATCTGCAGCAACATTACGTTCCCGACAGGCTTCCTCAAGCGTCTGATCACCATTACAGCAAAAATCAATGTGATATTGATGAAAAATTTCAGCTGTCTTAAAATTTTTACGTACCAGCTCTGATACTTTGGTTCTTAATAAAGTTCCCATAGTCTTCTCTTTTATATTTCAGGGTAAAGGTACAATAATTATTATAAAAAGATATAAATATCTTTTATAAATAAATTTTAAACAATTTTTTTTAATAAAATAAAAATCAATTAATTAATATTTATGTAAAATATACATCCAAATTATACCCTATTCCTTTATGCCAATCGATTTACAAAAACAGCTGTCATTGACTAAAAAATCAAACAAAAGATAATCAACATATTACCCTATAAAGGGGGGCTGAATGCTGAGCCTGTCGAAACAATATTTCGTGTGAGCCTAAAATCATGTTTCTTTACAATCTCCGTTCCTTTAAAAAGAGAAGAAAATAGTAAGGTAGGAAGGATAAGGGGTAAATTTTAGCAAGCCATCGTTGTGAAATATTTTAATGCTTGGGCACTTGCAATAGTTTATAAAAAAAAACGCTTTGCATTTTTCAAAATGCAAAGCGTTTTGAAAGTTGCCACTTATCTTAGCACAATTTTTTGTTGTAGCGGAATATCTTTAGCCGAAGTGCCAATGTGCAGAATAAATTCACCGGGTTCAACCACCCATTCTTTTTTCCCGGCATCATAAAAAGCAAAGGCATCTTTTCCAAGTTCAAAACGAATGGTTTGGCTTTCTTCAGATTGCAGGTACACCTTACGAAAAGCCTTAAGTTCCTTTTTGGGTCGAACCACCGGGGCATGCACATGCTCGACATATACCTGAACAACCTCGGCACCGGCCATCTTACCCGTATTCTTAAGCTCAACCGAAAGCTCAACATGAGGGTCATTGGCGAAAGCCATCGGTGAACATTTAAGTTTGCCCAAAGTAAAGGTTGTATAGGAAAGTCCATGTCCAAACCAGAAGAGTGGTTCAATATTTTTCGCCTCATACCAGCGGTAACCCACCAATATCCCCTCATGGTAGGTTACCGTGTTGATAGGTAATTTTATGTTCAGGTCGTTGTTCCAGTTGTGTTCCATAACCTGTCCGGCAGGGATATAGTCGGCTCCGGGAGAGTCGGCAAAATTTCGTTCGATGGTAAACGGAAGTTTTCCGGAAGGATTCACCTTTCCGCACAATACTTCAGACACGGCAACATTACCTATTTGTCCGGGATAAAAAGCATACACAACTGCAGCTACACGGTCAATCCAGCGAGTCATATTAATACCACCACCGCTGTTAACTACAACGACGACATTGGGATTAACGGCGGCAATATCCAGGATCAGTTGCTCGGTTTCGGCAGGCAGGTCAAAGGGGCGATCGTATCCTTCGCTATCCGCCGTACCAAGATTTACCACAACCGCCTTTGCATTTTTAAGTTCATCTGCGGCAGGCTTTTCTACATACACTGCGTTACTGCCAAAAACTTCCGACATAGCCTGTACCAGCGTTACCTTGTTGTATCCTTCAACATAAGCTGAACCCTGGCCTGCAGGTACTATATTGGCGTTGGGACCGGTAACAATTACCCGCGAAGAAGTGGGAAGGGGCAGTATTCCATTATTTTTGAGCAATACGATTGCCTCACGGGCTGTGTTAAGGGCTACACGCTCGTGTTCCTCAAATTTCGACAAATAGGAAGTATCAGGCTTTTTATTAAACAGGTCCATGGCTATAGCGGTACGCAAAAAACTGCGGACCATTCGGTCGATATCGTTTTCTGAAATCTTACCTGCCTTCAATAAACGGCTGGCATTGGTTTTCACATACACATCGCCCAAGGCATCAACTGCAGGCGAACCATTTGACTCACCGGGCATCTCCAGATCCAGCCCCGATTTTATAGTATTTTCCGGATCGAATGTCGACCACCAATCGGACATTACCAGCCATTTAAATCCAAGCTCTTTCCTAAGCAATTCAGAGATAACAAACTTACTCTGGCCGCAATATTCTCCGCGTACCTGATTATAGGCCGTCATTACCGCCATGGCACCTGCATCGATGCCAGCCTTAAAGATAGGCAGATATATTTCGTGAAGCGTCCGATCATCGACCAGAACGTTGGTGGTACGTCGATGATACTCGTGGTTATTGCAAAGAAAATGCTTGAGGGTGGCTATGGTCCCCGTCGATTGGACACCTTTAATATATTGCTCTACCATCCTTGCGCCCAGGTAAGGATCTTCACCAAAATACTCAAAATTACGGCCATTTTGAGAAATACGGTAAATATTTACCCCTGGACCCAGCAAGATGTGTATGCCTGCTGCCCGACATTCTTCGCCAATGCTGTGGGAATATTGGTAGGCCAAATCGGGATTCCACGTTGCCGCAAGAGCCACAGGACAAGGAAAAGCTGTTGACTTGCCAATACGGTCGCGGATGTGATCGAGCATACGAACACCCGCCGTAGCATCGGACATGAGTAAAGGAGGTATACCCAGTCTTTCTACACCCGAGGTATAGAACATATTATGTCCACCCAGCAGGCTAATTTTTTCTTCAAGAGTCATTTTTCCAAGCAGCTCAAGGGCTGCAGAGTCGGCCTGTTCGTATGTAACAGGAGGAACAAAGGGCTCGAATACTTTCATCGGCTGATTCGATTTTTTATTACAGGAAAATAGTACCAGCAAAAAGGATATACTGAAAATCAAGCTCATTCTCATGGTGGTATAGTTTAAATTAATGACACTAAATTAATATCTTTACAAAGATGTAGCCATTTTCCCTTATTTTTAGTTATAATTTAACACAATAGGTATTGAAGTTGATTGTCGTATATTTGTAGTAGTATCATTAAAACTTCATTATCAACATATTATGGTTTTCAATATTTTTTCCCCATTAATTTTTACAAATAAATCCAATATTCAGCCTAATTTTATGATGGGCTATTACCCTACTTAACTAATTTTTCTTACTAAAAATCTCAAATAAACTATCTATGAAACGATCAGGTTATTTTTTTGTTGGCTGTATGCTCGTAATGTTGGGCTCGTGCCAGAAAAAAGCCGTTTATCAGGATCCTACCCGACCGGTAGAAGAACGTGTAAGTGATCTGTTATCAAGGATGACACTTGATGAGAAATTGCTTTTACTTTCGGGCGACAGTACAGGGTTTGATACGCGACCCATTCCACGGCTGGGGATACCTGCCATTCACATTACCGATGGTCCCCTGGGGGTTCGATGGGAAAAGTCTACCAGTTTTCCAGCTGGTGTAGCCATGGCAGCCACCTGGGACACTATCTTAATTTACCAGGTAGCACAGGCCATGGCGTTAGAGACCAAAGCCCACGGACGCGATTACCTGTTAGGACCCTGCGTTGGCATTCATCGCATGCCGTTGGGGGGCAGAAATTTTGAATCGTATAGCGAGGATCCCTTCCTGGCAGCTCGTATGGCAGTCAACTGGGTAAAAGGGCTGCAGAGCGAAAAGGTAATTGCTTCGGTAAAGCACTTTGCAACCAACGACCAGGAATGGGAACGACATAAATACGATGTAATTATTGACGAACGTACGCTACGCGAGGTACACCTGCTTCCTTTCGAGGCTGCAGTGAAGGAAGCCGATGCATGGACTGTGATGGCTGCTTACAATCTTCAGAATGGCCAACACTGCACCGAAAATTATCACCTGATCCGCGATATTCTTAAGGGTGAATGGGGCTTTCAGGGTTTTCTTATTTCCGATTGGGTATCGGTGTATAGCACATTACATGCTGCAAATGCAGGTCTCGACCTTGAAATGCCGGTTGGTGTATATTTTCAGCCCGATAGCCTGAAAAAATACCTGGCCAGTGGCCAAATTAAACAGGAGGTCATCGACGACAAAGTACGCCGCATTTTGCGAGTGGCTTTCCGGGCAGGTTTGTTTGACAATCCTGTACGCCCCGATTCCACTGTATTTGAAAAGCATAAACCCCTGGCACTCAAAGCAGCCCTGAAGGCCATTACGCTGCTGAAAAACGAGAACAATATTTTACCCATCGACAAGAAGAAGGTTAAAACCATTGCTGTAATTGGTCCTAATGCAGGCGAGGCAGCAACAGGAGGCGGTGGAAGCTCGTTCGTTAGTCCTTTCTACTCCATTTCCCCTCTCGAAGGCTTAAAAAAACGGTTTGGTGATACTATACAGTTTCTTTTTGCACAGGGCGATTCCACCCCACGTCCACGTCTGACCCCTGCCGAAAGCACTGTGCTGTGGACACCTGACAAAAAACAGAATGGTTTACAGGGCGAATATTTTAACAATAAACATCTGGAAGGTCAACCTGCACTGGTACGTGTCGACGCTCAATTGAATACCGACTATGGCACAGGCTCGCCCGATCCTTCGATTAAGCCCAACTTTTTCTCGATCCGGTGGACAGGCTGGTTAAAAGTTCCTGAAGGCGGTAGCTATGTTCTCAGCACCCTTTCCGACGATGGTGTAAGGCTTTATCTCGACGATAAGCTGGTTATCGACAACTGGACCAATCATGGTCCCATGATCGACCAGTATTTTACCCAACTTGCAGCCGGCAAATTCTATAAGATTCGGCTTGAATTTTTTGAGGACGGTGGTGGCGCAGTGCTTAAATTTGGCTTGAAACGTATTGCTAATCCCAATTTTGATGCTATTGCAGAAGCAGCGCAGGTAGCTGCCAAAGCCGATATGGCTATTATATTTGCTGGAGCCAACGACATGCTCGAAAGTGAAGGCCGTGACCGCGATGGATTGGAATTACCCGGAAAACAAGAGCAATTGGTGTTGGCCGTAGCTAAAGCCAACCCCAATACAGTGGTGGTGCTCAATGGAGGTACTCCCACAAAAACAAAAAATTGGCTCAGCAAGGTTAAGGCACTGGTTCACATGTATTATATTGGTCAGGAAACCGGCAATGCTATCGCGCAGGTGCTAGCGGGCGATGTTAATCCTGCTGGAAAATTACCCTTCTCGTTTATCGCCGATTACAATCAATCCCCTTCCTTTAAAGACTACAGGAAAAGCTTGAAGGTACCCTATTCCGAAGGGGTCTTTGTGGGATATCGATATCTCGATAAAAACCAGTTGGAGCCCACCTTCCCGTTTGGCTATGGATTATCCTACACCACGTTCGACTATAAAAATCTGAAAATCCAGGACGAAGGTAACCGCAGGTTTACTGTGTCAGTGGAAGTAACCAACACAGGTTCGCGCTCAGGCGACGAGGTTGTTCAGCTTTATATTGCTCCACCAGCTTCGACGGTTGAACGCCCGATGAAAGAACTTAAAGGATTTGGTCGTGTATCGCTCAATCCGGGCGAGACAAAAACGGTAAACATCACCCTGAAGGAAAGAGATTTTGCCTATTGGGATATTAGCCAGAATGGCTGGAAGGTTGATCCCGGTAAATATCAGATTTTGATTGGAGCTTCCTCAAAAGATATTCGCTTGAAAGACATGATTGAGATAAAATAGGAAGCCACCAGCAAAAGGTAAGTACACATTAGTTCATTAGCAGCAGGGTTGTTGTGCTTCGAAACAACCCTGCTGTTTTTTTTATTGAGCATCCCCCGAAATGTCCCACATTAATTAGTTTTCACCCCTGAAGGAAATGCATCATTCGCACCTCAGACGTGCTAAAGTTTATATCACGCCTACCATTTCTACACGACTTAAAAAACTTTATTACTCGTAAAGGTGCATTTACAAAAACTAAATATCAAACTTGGCAGCCATTCTAATTATCTAATCGACAAAAGACAGGTTTTAAGTCACTCAAAAATACTATCGACCTATTTGGAATAAAAATTGAATACTTTCCTTTAATTATTATGCTCTTTAACTCTAAAATTCGTGCATTATGTTTATATTTGACCAGTTGCACATATTTCATAAAACTTATAATTATATGTTGTATAACCTAACTAAAAAATTCTTATTAGCTTCTATTTTTTAAATTTTAAAACTTTGACAATCAATATTTTAATTATTAAGACATATCCACAACATACAATTTTTTCTAAAAAATATTTGAAATATTAATCGAATTAATTTTCTTTGCACGGAATTTTTCAATCAGTAAAAATTATTACTAATTAAAAACGTAAAACTATGTCTGACATTGCAGCAAGAGTAAAATCAATCATTGTTGACAAGCTTGGTGTAGACGAAAGTGAAGTTACACCAGAAGCAAGCTTCACCAACGATTTGGGTGCTGACTCTCTGGACACCGTAGAGCTGATTATGGAGTTTGAAAAAGAATTTAACATTGCTATTCCCGACGATCAAGCTGAAAACATTTCCACAGTAGGCGAAGCAATTAAATTTATCGAAGCAAACGTCAATAAGTAATCAAGTTATCGAAGAAAGGGTATGGAGTTAAAAAGGGTCGTAGTTACGGGGTTAGGTGCATTAACCCCTATTGGTAATACTGTAGAAGAGTACTGGAATGGTTTAAAAAATGGTGTAAGTGGAGCCAATCTTATCACTCGTTTTGACGCCAGTAAGCATAAAACACAGTTTGCCTGTGAATTGAAGGACTACGATCCGGGTAAGTATTTCGACCGAAAGGAAGTTAAAAAGCTTGATCCATATGCACAGTATGCAATAATTGCTGCAGATGAGGCCATTGCCGACAGTGGCCTCACTTCTTCCTCTATTGATAAGGATAGAGTAGGAGTAATTATTGCCTCGGGAATAGGTGGGATCGACACGTTTGTGCAGGAGACCAAAGCTTTTGTTTTGGGCGATGGCACTCCGAAAGTAAGTCCTTTCTTTGTTCCAAAAATGATCAGTAATATTGCAGCGGGACACGTGGCCATGAAATATGGTTTTCGTGGGCCCAATTATGCTACGGTGTCAGCCTGTGCTTCATCCACACACGCCATGGTAGATGCCTTTAACCTGATCAGGTTGGGGAAAGCCCTGGCTATTGTGGTAGGTGGAGCCGAAGCAGCCATCAATGAACTTTCGATGGGAGGCTTTAACTCAGCCCAGGCCCTATCAACCAACAACGAGAATTACAAAACCGCTTCCCGGCCGTTTGATGTTACCCGCGATGGTTTTGTTATGGGTGAAGGAGCCGGTATGCTGGTATTCGAAGAATACGAGCATGCCAAAGCGCGGGGAGCTAAAATTTATGCTGAAGTTGGCGGGGGAGGCATGTCGGCCGATGCCTATCATATTACGGCACCCCACCCCGAAGGCGAAGGTGCTGTGCTGGTAATGAAATATACCGTTGAGGATGCCAACCTGTCGCCAACCGATGTAGACTATATTAATGTACACGGCACATCAACGCTTCTTGGCGATGTGGCTGAGTTAAAAGCCATTCAAAAATATTTTGGCGAACATGCCTACAAGCTCAACATCAGTTCTACCAAGTCAATGACAGGTCACCTGCTGGGTGCAGCCGGAGCAGTTGAGGCCATTGCCTCAGTCCTTGCGATTGTTCACGGACTTATTCCTCCAACCATTAATGTTACTCAAGTGGACCCTGCTATTGACCCGAAGTTAAACCTTACGCTAGGGCAGGCACAGAAGCGCGATATTAAAGTGGCCATGAGTAACACTTTTGGATTTGGCGGGCATAATTCCTGTATCCTCTTTAAAAAATTGTAACTGGATGTGACTACTACCCTGATTTTCCGCCTACTTTATCCCAAGCGGAAGGCTTACATTAAGCTCATTGAAATTCTGGGTTATATCCCCCGCCGATGGCATCTCTATGAAACAGCCTTTGTACACCGATCGGCCTCACAAACAGGTAAGGGCAGTTTGGTGGCTAATAATGAACGCCTCGAATTTCTAGGCGATGCAGTACTCGACGCTATTGTGGCCGATTATCTTTTTACCCACTACCCTGCCATGGATGAGGGTTTTCTCTCTAAAATGCGCTCGAAAATAGTCAAGCGCAATCAGCTCAATGCATTAGCCTACGAACTCGGACTTGACCAGCTGATTATCAGCACAGCCTTTCATGTAAACGGTGGAAAATACGTATGCGGAAACGCCCTTGAAGCTCTTATCGGTGCCATGTATATTGACCGGGGGTACGAAAAAACCCATTCGTTTGTTATTAATAGAATTCTCAAGCGCTATATCAACCTCACTGAGCTGGAAAAAACCGAAACCGACTATAAAAGTCGCATCATTGAATGGGCTCAAAAACAACACAATACCATTAATTTCAATTGCCACGAGCAGCCATCAGCTGACCCTACCCATCCCCTTTTCATTGCTGAAGTTTACATCGACGGACAAATGGCCGGCACAGGCGAAGGATTCTCCAAAAAAGAAGCCGAACAAAAAGCCGCCGAAATGGCCTACGACCAGCATATTCGACACATTCTCTGAATTTTTCCAGATTTTTTAAGTATTTTTAAACAATTGTTTGCAACAATATATTTATATTTGTACATGTTTTTGATAATCAATAAATTAATAAAAAATATGGGGAAATTCATAACATTACTGGTTGGCTTTTTACTTTTTGGACTATCGATAACAAATGCACGGGCACAGGTGGTTGACCCAGTACAATGGAAAGCCAGCTATAAATCCATATCGGCGACTACGGGCGAGATAATTTTTACGGCCAATATTGACAGGGGCTATCATATATACGGAGCATATTTCGACGAAGGGGGGCCAGTACGAACCCACTTTATTTTCCCGGCAAGCGATGCATTTTCCCTGCTGGGTAAACTAAAGGAAGTAACCCCTCCTGTGAAGAAAAAGGATCCGGCCTTTGACAACATGGAAATTACGCTTCTTTCGAAGAAAGCTGTATTTGCCCAAAAAATAGAATTAAAGAAAAAAGGCGAACTACGCATCCCGGTGGAGGTAGAGTACATGGCCTGTACCGATGAAACCTGTCTACCCCCAGTACGAAAAACCATTGAAGTGAGCATCCCGGCTACGGGTGCCTCCGCTGCTAAATCGGTGACCACTGGCTCATTAGAAACAGCTTCTACGGAAACCTCCCCTGTCGATTCGAACATACAGGTTCAACGGGATACTGTGCAACTTAGCGTTGCCGAAACAAGCAAAACCAGTAAAAGCACAAGCAATGAATCCCTCTTACACTTTTTACTCATAGCCTTCCTAGCAGGGTTGGCAGCTATACTTACCCCCTGCGTTTTCCCGATGATTCCCATGACCGTATCGTTCTTCATGCGTTCAAATGTGTCAGCTATCCGAAATCGCTTACGTGGAGTGATGTTTGGACTGTTCATTACATTGCTTTATGCACTGGTAGGCATAATCGTATCGCTTACCAGCGTGGGTTCGGGATTTGCAGCCCAACTCAGCTATCATTGGATACCCAATCTTATATTTTTTGCTCTCTTCGTAGTATTTGCCTTATCTTTTCTGGGCCTGTTTGAGATAGTACTTCCCGCAAGCCTGGTAAACGCTGCCGACAGCAAGGCAGACAAAGGGGGCTGGCTGGGCATATTTTTCATGGCACTCACCACCGTATTGGTGTCGTTTTCGTGCACAGGACCCATTGTAGGTGCTCTGCTGGTGGAAGCAGTAGGTAAATTTGCCCTCAAGCCCATTTTAGGCATGACTGTTTTTGGATTGGCTTTTGCGCTTCCTTTTACTTTCTTTGCCATTTTCCCCTCCTCACTTTCAAAACTCCCCAAATCGGGCGGCTGGCTTAATGAAGTAAAGGTCGTTCTGGGAACCCTGATTCTGGCTTTCGGAATCAAGTTTCTCATCAACATCGACCAAACCTACCATCTCGGGCTTATCTCGCGCAATTTTGTGCTTATCCTTTGGATTGTGCTATCATTGTTCCTTGGCATATACCTTCTGGGAAAGATTCGTATGACTCACGACTCACCGGTGGAGCGTGTGGGCGTATTTCGCTTGCTCCTGGCTCTTACGTTCTTCTATTTTGCCATATACCTGTTTACAGGACTTATGGGCAAAAATCCATTGCATCCCTTAGCAGCCTTTCTGCCAGCAAACAAACAACTGTCATATGAAATCCAGGAAAATCCAATGCCCATCAAGCAAAATTTGTGCGACACACCTCGATACAACGATATCCTGCCCTATCCAGCTGGCATACCGGCCTATTTCGACTTCAATCAAGCACTTTCGTGTGCCCGGCAGCTCAATAAGCCTATACTCATCGACTTTAAAGCCCATTCTTGCAGCAACTGCAAAAAAATGGAAGCCATCGTCTGGGAAGATCCCGAAATAAAACAATTTATTGCCGAAAATTTTGTGGTTGCAGCCCTGTATACAGACGAACGTGCTCCTTTGTCTGCAGAAAGGCAAGTAAATGGAATGGTAGCCAAAACGCTGGGGGAATATAATCTTAACCTCGAAATCGAGATGTTTAAAACCAATGCCCTGCCTTTATATGCCATCCTTGACCCACAGGGCAAGATAATAGCGGGTCCTATCAATACGGAATACAACAAGCAGCAATACCTCAAATTTCTTCAGGAAGGGCTGAAACTAAAATAGTCATAGGGTAAAACTGGTGGAAAAATAACAATTTAAGACTTTACCAGTATTTCGCCACGCAGCTTTGCTCTTACCAATTTTTCCGAAATTACGGTTGGCATGATCATCATGCCAGTCAATGATAACTTACATACCCAATTCAATAGCCGCCCGGACAATAGTCTCCACTTTACCCTGCTCCTGTTCGGGATGCATCAGGTACCCCGATTTGTCCGGATATTTGCAATTGCTCAATAGAAATAAAGATTGACTTCACGAGCATTGCTTTACGTTGCAAGTTAGTTTTTTTTTAAAAAAACTGTGTTTAAAATCAATTATTTTTTTAATTTTACCACATGGTTAAACTATATAGTTAAACCTTTTAGTTGATTCTTACTCATGGAAAATACAGGCAACAGTACAGAAGAAAAAATTTTCAACGCTGCTTTACAGGAATTTGTCGAAAAAGGCTATGATGGCGCCCGTATGCAATCTATTGCCGACCGGGCAGGCATCAATAAGGCGCTGTTGCATTATTACTACCGTACAAAAGATAAGCTTTTTGAGGCAGTTGTTCCACAAATTATTAAACAATTACCGATAGGTATCAATAGCGCATTAGAGAAAGAGGGTTCTATTGAAGATAAGATTACAGCAATCGTACATTTATACATCACATTTTTGAAGAATAATCCAGGCCTTTTTAATTTCGTTCTTCGTGAACTTCTTACTAATCCCGAACGACTTGCCAGGATATTTAAGCAGATTCTCGAGAGTGAAAGCAACAACCTGATAGGCCGGCTGGCAGAGTTAATACAACAAGAGGCAAAAGCCGGTAACATTGTACCCATTAGGCCAGAGCAACTGATTACCAATCTGATTTCCTTGTGTGTTTTTCCGTTTATTGGAAAGTTTATGGTAGAGCATATCATTTTGAAAAATATAGGAACGAGCTATGATGATTTTATAAAGAACCGTGAAAACGAAGTCGTTACATTTATTCTCAAAGCCATTAAACCATGAGCAATAATCGATTAAATAACATTTTAATTAACCGTTGGTGGGACTGGCTAATCAGAAAACCCGCTGAATCGACAAAGCGCTGGCAGAAAATAACAATGGGTTGTGTTATCCTTTTGGGCATTCTTTTTATTTTCAATACCAGTTTTTTATTGGGACAGGAAATTGTAGAGCTTAACCAATGCTGGCAAAAGTTGGTAGAAACGCATCAACTTTCGTCGAACCGACAGATTATTGACGATATAGGAAAGCTCAAGCTCAAAAACACTGAACGCCAGTGGTATCCGCAGCTCGGATTGACTGGACAGGCCACGTACCAGAGCGATGCCATTAGTTTAAACCTCCTGTTGCCCGATCCAGCAACTCAACCCGTAACTTTCACCCGTCGTAGCATTGAAAGTCCCCGCGACCAGTACAAACTCTATCTCGATGTTCAACAACCCCTATATCTTGGAGGCTCGCGCAGGTATGCAGTATCAAATTCCATTACAGCCTCACAAATCGAACAATATCGCAACGAGATAGACTTACGCAAGCTAATGGAACAAGTCAACAGTCTTTACTTCCAGATTTTATTAATCCGGAAAAAGCAGGAGATGGGCAGTCTCATGCTAAGCACACTGAAAGAAAAAGAGAAAAGTGTATCGGCAGCCATACGGAATGGGGTATTGCAGGAATCGGACATTGATGCAATTAGGGTTGAAATCCTCAAAGTTCGACAAAGTATTATCGAGTACAGCTTATTGCTGGAAGGGCTATACGCCAATTTGAACGATCTTACCGGTATCAATGCAACGGATAGTACACATTTTTTGCCGCCAGCAGTCGATATTTTCGATAGCCTGCCAGGGAAGAAACTGGAAGAGTTGTCGCTTGAAGCACAGCAATCGATGCTGGAGAACATAGCAATGATCACTGCTGCACGACGCCGCCCCACGGTAGTTGCTTTTGCTCAGGCTGGTTATGGGCGTCCGGCACTGAATATGCTTTCAACCAGCTTTGAACCGTACTACATCCTGGGCATAACCTTTCGCTGGAGCATATTCGACTGGAATAGCAATCGCAACGAACAACAGCAAATTATGCTGCAAAAACAAATCGTTGAGCACCAGCAATCCACCTTCATGCAAAATATCCGCATGGCATGCCGCCTATCTCAATCACGAATCCAGCAACTAACCGAATCGTTACGAACCGACTCGGCCATCGTTGAACTTCGCAGCAACATCACCCGCCGTGCAGCCAGCAAACTCGACAAAGGCGTAATCACTGCCAACGAGTATCTTGGCGAGTTGAACGCCGAGCATCAGTCACGTATCCAGCTCGAAACCGATGCCATCCTATGGATGCAGGAAAAAGTAAACTATTATATGCTGAAAGGCACCATAGAATCGTTAGTTTTGCAAAAAGATAAACGTTAAATTACCAAAAACCTTTAAGGATGACAAGGTGTAAATTTTTTCAGGCCAATTATGCCAGCCGTCTGATGTGGATGGCTATCCTCCCCGTAATCCTTTTGTCGGCGTGTAAAACGAAAAGACCCCAAACCGATGCCTTTGGAAATTTTGAGTCTACAGAAGTGTTGGTAAGCTCAGAAATTCAAGGAAAAATCATTGATTTTTCGATTGAAGAGGGACAACAACTTAGTAAAGATCAAATAGTGGGTTATCTCGATTCGGTATCGCTATACTACAAAAAGCAACAGCTAATAGCGCAGGTTCAGGCAGCTGAGGCACGACTTTTTCAATTAGCCGATCAGATATCGGTTCAGGAAGAACAAATGGACGTACT
The DNA here is from genome assembly GCA_049968755.1 of Bacteroidales bacterium. Classification (GTDB taxonomy): domain Bacteria; phylum Bacteroidota; class Bacteroidia; order Bacteroidales; family DTGW01; genus JAKPGM01. Next base: position 23,779 of record JBMFQE010000013.1, on the reverse strand, counting down.
TAACTCAGAAATACGTCGCATGGAAGCTTTGGTAGAAGAAGATGCTGCACCCAACAAACAGCTGGATGATCTAAAAAATCAAAAACGCGTCTTGCGCCGCCAAATAAGGGCTACTGAACGTCAGAAAGGGACTATCTCGTCCGAAATACGATCCTTACTCTACCAGGTGGCACAGGTACAGGACCAACTGCAGAAGTGTGCCATAAAAAATCCTATCGATGGTACGGTGTTGGAAAAATACGCCGAGGTGGGTGAATTGGCCATTCCCGGAAAAGCGCTCTATAAAATTGCAGATTTATCAGTGCTCAAGCTGAAAGCCTATGTTTCGGGGAAACAACTTTCGGAAATTAAACTCGGCCAAAAAGTCAAGGTGTACGTCGATGACCAGAAGGAAAAAGAACGTTCGTACAATGGCACTATCACATGGATTGCTTCAGAGGCCGAATTTACCCCAAAAATCATACAGACCAAAGAGGAAAGAGTAAATCTGGTGTATGCCATAAAAATTGAAATCAAAAACGATGGATACCTTAAAATTGGTATGCCGGCAGAGGTTGTTTTTCTGAAAAACTAAAATCATGTTCAACATCTCGCAGCTAAGTAAAAGCTACAAAGGCTTACCGGCAATTGAAAACCTTTCGTTTCAGGTTAACCCCAATGAAATTCTGGGATTTATTGGACCCGATGGCTCCGGTAAAACCACGCTCTTCAGAATTTTAGCCACCCTACTGCTCCCCGACAGGGGGAATGTAACGTACAGGAATATGGATATCATTAAAGATTATAAACAAATAAGGCCACAGCTGGGCTATATGCCAGGCCGTTTTTCCTTATATCCCGATCTTTCGGTGGAAGAAAATCTGAACTTTTTTGCAACTATCTATGGAACATCCATTACAGAAAATTATGAACTTATCAAAGACATATACATGCAACTCGAACCTTTTAGGACAAGGCCTGCAGGAAAACTTTCGGGCGGGATGAAACAAAAACTTGCTCTTTGTTGTGCGTTAGTACACCGGCCGCAAGTACTTATTCTCGACGAACCCACAACCGGTGTTGACGCTGTTTCGCGTAAAGAATTCTGGATGTTGCTCAAAAAACTTCAAAAAAAAGGGGTAACCATCTTAGTATCGACCCCATACATGGACGAAGCCAGTCTTTGCGACCGCGTGATTCTCATGCAGAATGGAAAAATTCTTTCGACCGATACCCCTTCGACATTAGTAGCTAAATATCCGGAAAATCTTTATGCAGCTACAGGTGAAAATACCTATTCCCTGAAAAATGCTCTGGAATCATTGCCAGCATGCAAAACAGTGTACCTATCGGGTCGTAGGGTTCACTTTACCCTGGAACCCGAACACACGGCCGATGAAATAGCCCAGCAACTGGCTAACATGGGTTTTAGCCGGGCAAGCATTGAAAAAATTATACCCAATATCGAAGATTGCTTTATCTACTACATGCAACACGAATAAACCGTTGAGTATGCACAACGACAACGTAATAGTGGTCAATAATCTGGTAAAAAAATTTGGAACCTTTGTTGCCAATGATCATCTGACCTTTTCGGTCAGGAAAGGAGAAATCTTTGGCTTTTTGGGCGCCAATGGAGCCGGTAAAACAACAGCCATGCGCATCCTGTGTGGTCTGCTAACCCCTACCTCGGGCGAGGCTTATGTCAATGGATATGATGTATACACTCAGTCCGAAGCTATAAAAAAAAACATTGGCTACATGAGTCAAAAATTCTCGTTGTACGACGACCTTACCACTTACGAAAACATACAATTTTATGCTACCATATACGGCATGACAAAAAAACAGATTGTCGAAAAAACGGATTTTTTACTGCATGAGTTCGGACTTATGAAAGTAAAAAACCAGCTGGTGGGCGACATTCCGCTGGGATGGAAACAAAAAATTGCATTTCTTATTGCCAATTTTCATAATCCTTCGGTGGTATTTCTTGATGAACCCACGGGCGGAGTTGACCCGCTAACCCGAAGACAATTCTGGGAGCTTATACATCAGACAGCTGCTGCCGGAACTACGATTTTTGTTACTACTCACTACATGGACGAAGCCGAATACTGCGACCGGGTTTCAATCATGTCGGAGGGAAAAATTATGGCCCTCGATACCCCCGAAGGACTTAAAAAACAATTCAATGCCGAATCGATGGATGATGTTTTTTACAGGATAGCCAGAAACTCGTATAGCTAAAAAATTAATATACAAATAGGTGCAAATTTTAAAATATTATAAAAGAAAGCAAAGATGATTAGAGCAGTGATTTTTGACATGGATGGCGTGCTGGTAGATAACAGCAAGGTACACGATGAAACGTGGCGTATAATGTGTGAGAAGTATGGAAAGCCCGAATCAGCAGAAAAAGTAAAAAATATATTCGGTGGAACCAATAAGATTTTTGTAGAACAACTTTTGGGCATAACCGATCCCGACGAGGTTAAACGGATAGCCATTGAAAAGGAAGCCCTCTATCGGGAGGTTTTTAAGACTACCATCCGGGCTCCAGAGGGCCTGTTACCCCTGCTGTTTGAGTTACGAAGACGTAACATTCGATTGGCCGTTGCCACCTCGGGACCTAAGGAAAACCTGGATTTTGTGTTGGATAACCTCGATATTCGCCATTTTTTTGATGCCTTGGTAGACGAGTCGCAAATTACCCATGGTAAACCCCATCCCGAGATTTATCTAAGGGCAGCCCGGTTGTTGGGTGTGGAACCGCATGCATGTATTGCCATTGAAGATTCGGTTTTCGGCTTGCAGTCGGCCAAAAAAGCAGGTATGAAAGCTGTGGCTATTACCACCTCGTTTACGCCCGAAAAACTTACCCTGGCTGATAAAATCATCGACAAATTTACCGAGCTTCACGTGGACGAACTGCTAAAACTATGAGAGCTTTTTGGGGCTTTGTCAAAAAAGAAATTTACCATATCCTTCGCGACCGGCGAACCCTGATAGTGATTTTAGGGATTCCCATCGTGGAGATGCTGCTTTTTGGTTTTGTATTGACCAACGAGATTAAACAGGTAAATATTGCCATATGCGACCTTTCGAAAGATGAGGTTACCCACCAGCTAATTCAAAAGCTGGAAGGCAGCGGTTATTTTACGATTCAAGCACAAATTCCGGAACTATCTTCGGTTGAATCCATCTTCAGGGCGGGAAAAATCAAGGAGGTAATTGTATTTGAGCCCTATTTTGGCCGTAAGTTGATCAAGGAGGGTAGCGCCACCGTTGAGCTAATTTCCGATGCCTCGGATGCCAATTTTTCCAATCTGGTGGTCAATTATACCTCGGCTATTCTTACTGACTATGCACGAAAGCTGGGGCAATCGACCAAACAATCGGCAGGTATCGTGCCCCAGATACGCATGGTGTACAACCCCAACCTGCAAGGGGTTTATTTCTTCGTCCCCGGCATAATTGGCTTGATACTCATGCTCATTTCTGCTCTGATGACCTCGGTTTCCATTGTCAGGGAGAAAGAGATGGGAACCATGGAAGTGTTGCTGGTATCCCCGCTTCGGCCGTTTCATATCATTGTGGGTAAAGTTTTACCATACGTAGCCCTTTCACTCATCAATGCAACAGCTGTTTTGCTCATGAGTTATTTTGTATTTCAGCTACCTGTAAAAGGCAATGTAGTTCTGCTTATCACCGAGTGTCTTTTGTACATTCTGCTTTCCCTATCGCTGGGTATTCTCATCTCAAGCGTTACCAATAGTCAACTGGTTGCCATGATACTATCGCTGGTAGGGCTTATGCTACCGACCATTCTACTGTCGGGATTTATTTTTCCCATCGAAAACATGCCCCGTATTTTACAATGGCTATGTGCTATTTTACCCCCCAAATATTTTATCATCATTATCAAAAGCATTATGATAAAAGGTGTAGGGTTGCAGTACATCTGGTTCGAAACGCTGATGCTTGTTTGCTTCACACTGCTGTTTATGGGATTGGCAATAAAAAAATTTAAGGTCCGGCTCGCTTAACAATTCAATGCTATGCGCACAATTCTGGCCATTATCCACAAAGAATTCCTGCAGGTTTTTCGCAACAGGATTATGCTACCCATCCTATTTGTGGTACCCTTTGTACAGCTCATCATCCTGGTCAATGCAGCTACGCTTGAGATCAAAAACCTTCGCATCACATTTATCGATCACGACCTATCGACAACCTCAAGAAATATATGCAGCAAATTTTTGTATTCGCCTTTTTTTAAGGTACAATCATCGTACTTTTCTCCTATCGAGGCTGACAAGGCCATGAAGAAAGGCGAAACCGATATTATAGTTACATTCCCTCAAAACTTTGAAAAAAAAATACTGCAGGAAGGATATGCCGAACTGCAAGTGAACATCAATGCTATCAATGGAGTGGTTGCCGGTATCTCAAGTGCCTATATTCAATCCATCCTCGCCGGTTACCTGAAGGAAAATGTCCAGCAAATTAATGCTACGATTAGGCCAGCTGAGATAAAGATTATATACCATCATTGGTTTAATCCCCAGCTGAATTACAAGAATTTCATGCTACCGGCAATTTTGGCTCTGCTGGTTACCATAATAGGCATGCTACTATCCACCCTCAATTTTGTAAGAGAGAAAGAGATTGGAACCATTGAACAAATCAACGTAACCCCCATCCGCAAATACCAATTCATTGCTGGCAAATTTCTCCCTTTCCTATTGTTAGCTATCATTGAGCTTAGCATAGGGCTGGCCATTGGTAAACTATTGTACAATATTCCCATCGTGGGCAGCCTGGGGAACTTATTTATTTTCACCGTGCTGTATCTGATAGTGGTTATGAGCATTGGTCTTCTTATTGCCGTTTCGTCGCGGACGCAGCAACAAGCGCTATTTGTGCTATTCTTTATTTTGCTGGTTGGTATCATGTTCAGCGGTATATTTACTTCGGTTGAAACAATGCCTCGATGGGCGCAGGAACTCAATTATCTCAACCCTATTTACTATTTCATGCGAATAATCAGAATGGTACTCTTAAAAGGATCTTCCTTTGCCGACCTGCTATTGGAATTTATTGCGCTGAGTATTTTCGCAATTGTGCTTTTTCAGATATTACTTGCACGATTCCGCAAAAGCACCGCGTAATTAGATGGACTCTACTTTTTACTCATGTATTTTGCAATTAGTGTTATCAGCTGGTTTTTACTAACCGGCTTAGCTAAATAACCATCGAAGGAATGTTTCATAATTTCAATCTGTTCGTTTCGATATGCATGAGCAGTAATGGCGATTACCGGCAGCATATAGCCACGCGACCTTAGGTGTTTGAGGGTTTCAATTCCATTGAGCTTTGGCATCTGGATATCCATCAGAATGATATCGGGCTTTTGTTCAGTTTCAAGCAACGACATGAGTTCCTCACCATCCTTGGCCCACAAAATCCTGGCACCTGTGCTCTTTAATACCTCACTGATAAAATAAAAATTATCGGCTTCATCCTCGGCAACCACTAGCACACAATTGCTTAAATCTACCTTATCATTAGGGTTAACGTACAACTCAGTAGTATTCTTACTTGCCGTATTATAGGGTAAAGTAAAGTAGAACACTGTTCCCTTACCAACTTCCGACTCAAACCAGATACTACCTCCCATGAGCTCTATCAGCTTTTTACATATGGAAAGTCCCAAACCCGTTCCCCGGTAAAGGGTTGATACGTGCGAAGGATTAATTTTTCCAAAAGGTCGAAACACTTTATCAGCCTGAGTCGGGTCAATGCCAATACCGGTATCCTTGACGAAAAACTCAATATGGTTACTTTTTACCTGAAAACCAAAATGCACATATCCTTCCTCGGTAAATTTTATAGCATTGCCCAACAAGTTTGACATAATCTGCTTAAGGCGAACATAATCGGAACGAATGCGCACCTCGGGGGCCGACTTTGAGACAAAGACTACCTCTACCCTTTCGGGTTTAGCAATCTGAAATTGGCGTTCCAATTCACTCATTAGCTGATTGATACTGACATCGGTATATATAAACTTAATCTGATCCGATTCGATCATGGACAAATCCAGAATGTCATTGATAAGCACATTGAGTGTATCACAGTTTTTCTGGATGATATCTACATATTCCTTTCGCTTATCGGATGGCACCATCTCCTCGGCTATTAGGGTAGAAAAGCCCAGAATAGCGTTCATGGGGGTACGAATCTCATGGCTCATATTGGCCAGAAAGGCCGATTTTAACTTATCCGACTCTTCGGCTTTTTTAAGTGCCTGCTGTAGTTCGCGTGTACGACTTTCAACCAACTGTTCCAGATGGTGTCGATGCATCTCAAGTTCGTTATTCTGGGCAATTATTTCCTCCTGGCTCTCCTCGAGCTGTTTGTTGGCCAGTAACAATTCTTCGGTTCTTTGGGCAACCAATTGTTCCAATTCTTTCTTTATTTTCTTAAGATTTCTGACCCGTATCCTGAAAATTCCAACTACCATCGCTACCACAAAAATTATAAGGCCAATGTAGAAAACCGTAGTTTTCCACCAGGGAGGACGGACCATGAGCACTAACCTTGTCGGTTCAGCACTCCATATACCATCGTTATTACAGCCATAAACCTCAAAGGTAAATACCCCCGGAGGCAGATTGGTATAAACAGCGGGTGTTTGCTGCGACACAGTATGCCATTCTTTTTCAAAGCCTGTAAGTCTGTAACGATACTTATTATGTTTGGGGGAAAGATAGCTCAATGAAGAAAACTCGATGATAATATAATTCTGATGGGGCTGAAGTACAACTGTATCCTTACAACAGGGCACTTTTTCAATGGGAAGTCGATTTTTATAATTTAACAACTTTGTGATAAAAACCCTTGGAGGTACGGGATTATCTACAATACTGTCGGGATGAAACCAGGTAAATCCATTTAACCCTCCAAAATATATCAAACCATTAGCTTTTCTGAATACTGCTCTTACGTTGAAATCTTCGCCCTGCAAACCATCGTGGCTATGATATAGCCGAAAAGCAGGCGTGTCGGGTAATGTGATTGCAGCCACAAGTTTTACTATACCCTGGCTGGTACTCAACCACAAATTTCCGCGATGATCCTCTGTGATAGCTTTAATATTTTTACAGTGCGGATCGAGATTGTAAAACCTCACATTCGTATCGGCAGCGGGGATTACAGCAAGTCCGTTTTCGCTGCCAAACCAGGTATTATGTTTCGAGTCAAAGTAAATACAGGCAAGATCACCTCCCCCTTTTTTTATCCGGGTATAATGCTTAAACACACCTTTCGCCGGGTCAAAAAGGTCGGCCGAAAAGTATGTAGACAACCACAACTTGCCCCCCGCAGAAGGCACTATGTGGCACACGGAATTGGAAAAAATGCCCTGCGGAACATCTGGACGATAAAGATAATTAACAAAGCGACCATTTTTTTCATCGTAATAGCTCAGACCTCCACGAATGGTACCAATCCATAGTCGATGTAAGCTATCTTCAGCGATAGCAAAAACATGATTGCTGGGTAGCGAGTATGGGTTGGCTGTATCGTGACGAAAAACAGAGAATGTTTCCGTTTGATAGTTATACAAATTGAGCCCACCGGCCCATGTTCCTACCCATAACCTTTTCCGGGAATCAACAAACAGAGCATATACCGCATTGGCCCCCAAGGAGTTCAATCCATTGGACTTAAAAATTTTCAGTTTTCCCGTTTGCTTATCAATCCGGTTCAAACCACTTTCAGTACCTATCCAAAAATATTTTTCATCCTCAGCAAAAGCATTTACGCTATTATTGCTCAATCGTCCGTCGAATGCCGGAAACACAATCGAGTAAAATTTTTTAAACCGATAGGAGAAGAAATTCAAACCTCCTGTATGTGTGCCCACCCATATATCTCCATCTTTATCCTGATATATACATTCGATAGAATTATCGCTAAGAGAGCTAATATTGAAACTCTCATTGAGGTAGTGTTCTATATGCGGATTATTCAGTGGGCTAAGAATTCGATACAACCCACCACTTGAGCCGTTGCCTACCCAAAGCTCGCCATTTTGCGTGTGCACAATATCCATGACACTGCCCTTCATATAAAGCCTAAGTTGCGGTATATCTTTCAAAGCATCGCTGGCCAGGCAATAATCGAGCCCTCCCAGCGAACTACCCACCCAGATGTTGCCCTCGCTATCGGCCTCAATATCCTGTACATAATTTGAACTCAAGCCACTCGCCCGACCCGCTTTAATCACAACATTGCGCATGCGGGATAAGTCCAGAATATTCAGGCCCGAATCGGTGCCTGCCCACAAACGCCCCCGCTTATCCTTATAAAAGCACATAAAAGTCTTACCTCTTAGTCCAATCGAAGAGTAGGGAACGGCAGAAAAATCGATATATCTATTTTTCCCAAAATGAGCATAATACAATCCATTGAAAGTACCCACCCAGTACCAGCCCCCTGTATCCTTTAGCAGTGTCAGAACTATTTTATTTTTGAAATAAGAGCAATGGGTAAAAGAATCGGTCATCAAATCATAAAAGTCGACCCCACCTGAGGTGCAAATAATTAGCCGACGAGAATCGTATTGCTGAATTACATTGATAGTGTTGTGGCTAATACTGTTAGAGTCTGTTTCTGAAGTATAATAGCTTACAAACTCGCTACCTTCGAAACGGTTTAGACCATCCTTTGTTCCTAACCAGATAAATCCCCGATTATCCTGAAACAGGCAGCGCACATAATTACTGGATAAACCTTCATTAACCGTGTAACGTTCAAATCGTACTTGGGCATTGCCTTGGTTGGCAAATATTAAAAATACAAAAAATAAAACTGCTGTATGGTAGCGTAATACACGCATGCGATTTTTTTCTTAAATATAAAAAAACGTTAGAAATATTCAAAGAAACCAGCTAAATAAAAAAGCCTTAAAATTTTATGGTTTATGCAGAACAAAAATTCATTAAAAATAAATATATTCGCATATCGTATTTTTATTTAGAAAAATTCAATCTCATGGAAATAAAACGGATAAGCGTAATAGCCGCAGGTATTTTTTTGATGATGGGGCTAAGCAATGGGCAGTCCGATTGGGAAGCGTCCCAGCATAAAAAAAATGCCGATTTAGTCTATAACAAAGGAATTGGTTTTTTTCAATCGGGCCAATACAAGCAAGCTGCTGAATCGTTTACAGAATGTATAAAACTTAATCCCCAGCATGCACTGGCCTATTTACAACGAGCCAAAGCTAATTTTGAGCAAAACAACCGGTCAGCCGTTGCATCCGACCTTGAAAAAGCTCTACAACTTAACGATAAGCTCGGCGAAGCATGGTTTTACCGGGGTTATCTTCAGCTGATTACCGACACGGCTTCCGTTAAAATTGAGAATTTCGATAAAGCCATAGAGAATGGTTTCAACCTGCCCGAGGTTTACTACTATCGCGGTGTAGCCCGTTTTTACAAAAAAGATTTCCCAGGCGCTTCCGCCGATTTTTCAATGGCCATTGATAAAAAACCGCGCTATGCCCTTAGCTTTTTCGAACGAGGAAAAGTAAAACTGATTACCAAAGACTACACCGGTGCAATTTACGATTTTCAACAGGCCACTCAGGCAGATTCTTCCCTCTTAGCGGCTTATAACAACATTGCTCTCGCAAAAATCTACACAGGTGATTATACGGGTGCTATCGCCGATCTTGATAAAATTATTACCCATCAGCCCAAAAATTTTATCGCATACAACAACCGCGGGATGGCAAAGTATAACCTTGGCAATTATGATGGTGCCCTGGAAGATTTTCTTAAAGCCATTGAGTTAAAACCGGAATATGTGCAAGCATACATTAACATGGGTAATGCCTACGCTAAAAAGGGCGATCAAAAAAGAGCTATCGATAGCTACAACAAAGCTATACAATACGATAGCAAATCGGCCGAAGCCTTCCTTAACAGAGGCTTTAGCAAAGAACTCACCGGCGACATTGATGGCGCTTGCGCCGATTGGAAAATGGCCCTATCGCTGGGTTATCAAAATGCTGCCCAATTTGTCAATGAATGTAAATAGTTTACACCATGAGAACGAAACTGCTCTTTATCATATCTTTCTTTCTGCTGTTACTTCCGTCAATTCTTACGGCACAAGAAAAAGTAAGAATAAAAAAAATCCAGTTTATCACATCTGCTCCAGGAGGAGATGCAGCCTGGCAGGCTATTAAAAAAGGTAACAAGCTGTTTGCTAAAGGTCCTGCATTTTACCGAGAAGCAAGAGCAGAATATCTGAAAGCATACGCATATAACGATAAAAACGCCGCTTTAAACTATCGAATCGGTATTTGTTACCTTTATGCCGATGAAAAAACCGAGGCACTGCAATATCTGCAAAAAGCCTTTGAAATCAACAACAATATTACGCGCGATATCCATCTGCAGCTGGGCAGAGCCTACCACATGAAACTCGACTTCGACAACGCTATTAAGGAATACAGACTCTTTAAGTCGGGACTTACGCCAAGAATGCTCAAAAAAGTCCCTTATAATATCGACCAGCTTATTGAACAATGTGAAACAGGCAAAACGCTTGTTGCCGAAACCAAACGTGTAGTTGTACAGGATGCAGGCAAAAACATTAATTCAGAATACGACGATTTTTATCCCGTCTTGACTACCCATGAAGAGGTAATGTATTTTACTTCCCGAAGACCCTCAAAAAATAACACCAAACGAAATCCGCTGGATCAGAAATTTAGTGAAGATATTTATGTAACAAAAAAGACTGCGCATGACTGGACCCCTCCCCAGCTATTCGATAAACGCATTACTACCAAGCGCAATGAAGCTGTTGTTGCCTCATCACCTGCGGGCGACACATTGTACATATACAGCAGCAAGGGTAATGGTAACATTTATTATACATACAAAAAAGATGGCACCCGATGGAGCGGACTCCATGCTTTCCGAACAATTAACACCAGAAGATCGCGCGAAACATCCCTATGTTTTTCTCCCGACGGAAAAACGCTCTATTTTGTTAGCGACGCAGACCGAAAAGGAGCTATAGGAGGTAAAGATATTTATTACTGCGAAAAAGATGAGGATGGCAACTGGTCGAAACCCAAAAATATGGGACCACTCATTAATACGCCGTACAATGAAGAAGGTGTTAGCATTTCGGCTGATGGAAAAACTCTCTACTTTTCTTCAAAGGGACATCCTGGAATGGGTGGATACGATGTGTTTTACTCCACAAAAACCGAATCGGGATGGTCGAAACCTGTAAATATGGGCTACCCCATCAATACCCCCGACGACGATCTTTTCTATGTACCGCTGTCGAATGGGAAAATAGCCTACGTTTCGTCCAATCGTGAACAAACTATTGGCGGCAAAGATATTTACAGGATTATCTATTTGGGTGCAGCAAAAGAGTTTGTCACCCTGGGTGAAGCCAGTCCGCTGGCTTTTGAGTTGTACGATAAACCTTCAATGAAGCTGGCACCTATGGCTTTACTCGCCATTGATTCCTCTCTGGTAATGACTGGACGTGTGCTCGATTCCGAAACTAAAAAAGGCCTGATGGCAAAAATCCAGATAATTGACTCAGAAAAATCAAAAGTTGTCTCCACCCTGCTTAGCGATACGCTGGGTAACTACCGTACCCAACTGCCCGAACGAAAGGTTTTTGGGGTAGAAATCAACACGCGCGGCTATCTACTCTTCTTAGGGACGGTCGACCTGACAAAAGAAAAGGGAGATGTTATTGAAAAAGACTTTTTACTCCAACCATTAACCGTAGGAGCTAAAGTTGTCCTTAAAAATATTTTCTTTGAAACAGGTAAAGCTATTCTTAAGGAAGAATCGTATCAACAGCTGAACAATGTGATCACATTCCTGAAGGAAAACCCCACCCTTCGGCTTGAGATATCCGGACATACCGACAATGTTGGGGGACTGGCATACAACCTGCGACTTTCGGAAGCACGAGCTAAGGCCGTAGTAACCTACCTCGTGGAAAATGGTATTGAGCAAAACAGGCTTACCTACAAGGGATATGGCCCTCATCAGCCAGTAGCATCGAACAAGACTGCCGATGGCAGAGCACTTAACCGCCGTGTAGAGTTTAAGATTACGGGTATGTAAGCCAACCCTTAAGGTAAGCAGATGAAAAAAACGATTTTATTCTTCTTCCTGGGACTCAACGTGGTAAGGCTATGGTCGCAGCCCCAGTACGATACTACCCTTGTTTACGCCAACTATACCCCCGCACCGGTAGTGATTGATGGAGTGGACAACGATTCGTGCTGGAGCCTTGCTCAATGGCACAATATCGACAAAGTGTGGATCCCCTATAATGCTACCGTGGATGAAAACGATTTTAAAGGGGCATACAAGGTAGCCTGGGATTCCAACTATCTCTACCTGCTGGTGAAAATCGTCGACGATTCCCTGGCCGATTATTTCAGCAATCCACTGTCAAACTGGTGGAACGATGACTGTGTTGAGATTTTCTTGGACGAAGACCGCTCAAAGGGTTACCACGAATGCTCATATAATGCTTTTGCCTATCATGTGAGTATTTTTTATGACGCCATTGATATGTCAACCTCCTGCGCAGGTATTAATTTACGAAACAATATGATGGTAAAAATTGATACCATTGCTCCCCATACCTACCTGTGGGAATTTGCCATTAAAGTGTACAATAAAAACTTCAATCCCCAAAATCCCGAACTATCGCGAGTTAAACTTACACCCGGCAAACATGTGGGATTTGCTGTTGCTTACTGCGACTACGATGGTAACCCCCAACATGAAAGGGAAAACTTCATCGGATCTATCTTCATGCCCGCTGCCCACAACAACGATAACTACCGTACAGCCGATTATTTTGGAGAAATGATATTGACCGACGCTTACAATCAATGGGACGGTGAAATTGTGAACGTGAATAAAATGAAAAATTCCGAAAGTCTTTTCAACTATAATCCAACGACGCGGGTAGTAAACATAATGAAAAAGCTCGAAACAGAAGCTCTGTTGAAAATTTTTACCCTCGACGGAAAACAGGTATATCAGACAAGTATTGGACCCAATAAAAACGCTATACTGCTACCCACTTTAACCTCAGGCCTTTATTTGGTAGTAGTTACAGATGGATACAACACAGAAGTCGGAAAAATTTTTCTACAATAAAAAGCTTTTGGCATTCTACCCTATCCAATCCAATCGGCTAATTTTGAGAAGAAAAATGCAACAGCGCTGTCGGCATTCGATTTTGCCTGCAAGGAAAGGGTTGAGCTCATTTCCCAAAAATAGCCTCTAACGCTGATTAGTTGCATGGTAGGACGACTACCAAAAAGGTGTATAAGGTTGTACAAAAATTCTTCGGGCATCAACAGGTGGGTTGTAAACTGCTGGCAGGCCGATGGTTGAACTTGTCTATAGGTAAAATCGGCAAGCGTGACATCCATACTGGCGTCGATTACGAAAATGTGAGTATAGTTCGCGGCCGTTTCCAGCTCATCAATAGTCAGATGAAAAATTGATTTTCCCTCGATACTCCAAGGGAGCTGCAATGATTTTGCCCTGGCTAAGATTGCCTCCACACAGTAGGGACCAATGCCATCGTCACCCCGGTCGGGGTTTCCCAGACCATAAACAAGCAATGCCGGCAAATGGTCATTCATGCGATACCTCAACAAACTCAAAATCCAGTGGCATCTGACCCAGCGCATGGGTAGCACAGCTCAGACAGGGATCATACGCACGTATTGCCACCTCAATAGCATTGGTCATACCCTCGGTAATCTTTTTCTGACCCTTAAAAGTATTTTGAGCAACCTGCAATACCGCTTGATTCATCGCCTGATTATTGTTGGTAGTCGACACAATAAGATTGGCCTGAACTATCTGATCGTACTCATTAATTTTGTAATGATGAAATAACGTTCCTCGGGGTGCTTCCAGAAGTCCAATACCCTCGTAATGCCTGGTTCCTTCACGTACCAACTCACCCGACAACAGATCGGGATCTTCGAGCAACAATTTTATTTTCTCAGTGGCATGCAATATTTCAATAAGTCGAGCCCAATGCGTATGCATTACATGATGGCAAGGCCTTCCCCCATGAAATGAGCGAAAGAATTCAAATTCCTTCTGGGCCAGAGGGGTATCAATGAAATCGGCCGTATTGATGCGGGCCAGTGGACCCACCGTATACCAACCCCGTTCTTTCCCAAGTACCTTCAAATAGGGAAATTTCATATAGCTCCAGCTGCGAACCTCCTCCTCAATATATTTGTAGTATTCGTGATAGTCGACATCGGATAAGATTTTATTGCCTTCAGCATCGATAGCCCTCAGCACGCCATGATATAGATCCATCGCACCATCGCGCCGAACCAGACTCAAATAGTTCGACGGAAAGTTTACAAATGATAGCAGAAAATCACGATGTTTCTGCTCGTATTGATGGAAAAATTCGAGGGTATCGAGCGACCATTGAATCATGGTATCGATATTGAATGGAGCCTGGCCATGCAAAAAACGGTCTCGCTCCTCAACAGTAAGATGCTTATTGATGCCTCCTGGAATAGCCCCGGTTCCATGAATTTTTTTACCTGCAGTAGCCAGAATGATTTCCTGACCAAATTTTCGCATGAGAATAGCCCTATGCGCCAGGTCTCTATTCTCCTGCGCCAGATATAGCACATTACGCACGGCAGGATCGGCATCAATGCCAAAAAGCAAATCGGGAGAGGCCAGATAAAAGAAGTGTAAGGAATGTGACTGAAAAATTTGACCATAATGCATCAGCCGGCGCATTTTTTCGGCCGTAGGAGGTAATTCATCGCCCGGGCCTGCGCCTACTATGACATCGATAGCTTTTGCCGCTGCCAAATGATGGCTTACCGGACATATCCCACAAAGCCGCTGAACCAGTACCGGCATTTCCCAGTAAGGACGTCCCTGAACAAACCGCTCAAACCCCCTGAATTCAACGATATGAAAACGTGCCTGCTCAATTCGTCCATCGTTACCCACATACAGGGTTACCTTACCGTGCCCCTCCACCCGCGTTACTGGATCAATGGTGATCTTCTGTCCCATATCACTTACTTTTAATCATATTTAAATACCTCATACGGAATCTTGGCTTCTTTACCTGTAACCAGCGCATAAAGAGTTGCCCAAATTAAATCAGCATGAGGAGGACAACCGGGTATGCTATAATCAATCTTTACCACTGCACTGCAGGGATAAACCTTATCAAGCAAAATGGGCAGCTCTGGATCATTGGGTACCGTCCTGTCTACATTGGCATGAACCGTAATGCCATTGAGGTAGGCCTCTTCTATGCATTCTTTCAAAGGAATACCATTGCGCATGGCCGGTAGGCCACCCATAATGGCACATTCGCCCAGAGCCACCAGAATTTTGCAATTTTCACGAAACTGCTTTAGCACATGCACATTTTCACTGTTACAGCAGCCCCCCTCAATCAACCCAATGTCGCACCTGCGCGTAAACTTTTTAATATCGTTGATAGGCGATTTGTTGAATTCGACCACTTCGATCAAATCGAGCAGCCTTTCGTCAATATCGAGCAGCGACATATGACAACCAAAACATCCTGCCAACGAGGTTGTAGCAATTATTTTTTTTTCAGCCATAGTTTACCGAATTAAGCAAATGATTCTCTCTTTTCTATGTCGCTTCCTATGGACATTTTGTCGAACTTTCGCATACCAACAGGGGTGGTAAAAGCCAACCTCCTCACCATAATTGCGCCGACCGGGCAAACCTTTTCTGCTTCATAAGCAATTTCATCGCTCATCTGTTCACTCATGCGCTTATCGAGAATTACCTCGATATGCTGACCTCGCCGACGGTAGGCAAAGAAACTTTTCCCCTCAGCATTTTTTATAGCCCTAACACAACGTTTACAAAGCACACAACGATTATGATCGATAATAATCTTTGAATATTCGGCCACTACCCTTTTGACAGGAAAAAGAAAGGGATAACGTGGTGCAGTAATCCGGTACCGGTAAGCCAATGCCTGAAGCTCACAGAAACCACTTTTCTCACAGGTAGGGCAAAAATGATTCCCCTCCACAAAGAAAAGCTCAATGATAGCCTTACGCATCTCATTAATTTCGGTGGTATCGTTTTCAACCACCATCCCTTCGGCTATAGGAGTAGTACAGGCCGTCATCAGCCGTCCATTAACCTTGCAGGTACATATACGACAGCTCCCCTTAGGTTTTAGACCATCGTAATGGCACAACGTGGGGATATAAATCCCATTTTCCCTGGCAGCTTGCAAAAGATATTGTCCATATTGTGCAAGACACTCCTTGCCATCGATGTAAAAGCGAACAATCTCTGCCATGGTTATTACATTAAAGATTATACAATAGGAACACGCCCTGTTGCCTCGGCACCCGCACGAATAGCTACCTGCAAGTCGAAGCCCGAGTCGTATTCCTTATTCCTCTGAATCATCTTTTCATACAGATGCCTAAAATTTTTAAGGCTGGTTACCACTGGATTAGCTGCAGTCTGTCCCAGCCCACAACGGCTGGCCTTTAACAGTTGCGACCATTCCAACATATCTTCAAGATCTTTCTTTACCCCGCGGGCATTGAGAATTTTCTCAATTTTTTCGCGAAGCAATACGGGTACAACACGGCAAGTCGAGCAGCTCCCGCACGACTCTTCGATAAAGAAATTGGTGAAATTCAATACCACGTCGCGAATCAAATCGCGTTGATGGTTAAAAATGATCAACGAACCCCCGGTCGACAGATCCTCGTAACCCAGTATGCGATTAAATTCGTCGGGGCCAATGAGCGAACCCGAGGGCCCTCCCACCTGAACCGCCTGAACCTGTCCTTTGGGAGCTCCTACCATATCGAGAATGTCATTAACCGAAAAACCCCATTCAACCTCGTAAACTCCGGGATAACGACAGTCGCCCGATACGCTGAGCAATTTGGTACCCGTCGACTGCGAGGTGCCAAACGACTTATACCACTCGCCACCATTCAGGATAATCTTAACTACCGAACAAAAGGTTTCGACATTATTTACCACCGTAGGCATGCCCAAATATCCCTGTTCAACAGGGAATGGCGGCCTGTCGCGTGGTTCTCCTCGCTTACCCTCTGCCGACTCTATCAATGCCGATTCTTCGCCACATACATAAGCCCCCGCCCCAAACTGAATGCGGATGTCGAAATCGAAGCCTTCCTTACCCAGTATCGACTTCCCTAGATAATTTTTTTTACGGGCATTCTCAAGGATTTCCTCCAGATATTTTCGCAGGTAACGATATTCATAACGCACATAGAGAATTCCTTCGGTTGCTCCTACTGCATATCCTGCTATTATCATTCCCTCGAGCAACAAGCGAGGCAATTCGGTGAGAATAACCCTATCCTTAAATGTGCCAGGCTCGCCCTCATCGGCATTGCAAAAAATATATTTCTTATCACCTTTGGCTTTCCGGCAAAATTCCCATTTAAGGCCTGTTGGAAAACCGGCTCCTCCCCTACCCCGGATATTCGATTTTTTAACCTCCTCTATCACTTCCTCTGGCTTCATGTGTATAATCTTCTTTAAAGCCTCTCCCACCTTGTAGCCGGGATCGAGGATGGGACCCACCTTCCGAATGTTGTTGCTCACCATCGAACGTATCAGATCCAAAGCATTCTGACCCTCGCCATACTGATAGCTTATCATCTCCTCTACCGGCTTATTCTCTTTAATATCGCGAACGATCTCTTTCACCCGGAATGGGGTAAGGCACGGAAAAATGTAGTTATTGATGATAGCCGCCGGCTCCTGGTCATTCATCCCAATACAAGAAGTTTCAAACAGTCCCACACGCCCATCAGGAGTAACCTGGCCAAATCTTATCCCCAGGGCCTCCTCAAATGCAGCAGCTACCTCTGCACGTCCCATCATGCAGGCTACCACGCTATTGTTGAGATAGATGCGATACTTACCCATCGGACGCGTGCTGAAAAAATGATAGAACGAAACCGTCTGCTCAACATCAGCCTCGCTCAAGCCAAGCGAATCAGCTATCAGAGCTATGCTTTCTTCAGGCACGTAACCCAACTCATCCTGAACATCGAGCAGAATATCCATCAGACGCGTACTATCGTGCTGATATTTGCGAAGAATACGATCAATACTCGCTTTCATCGCTATGTTTTTTTATTATTCTACATAAATTTAAATAAAATTGTTATTATTTTCACATTAAAGAGTGTTAAAAAAATCTTTCCGTGTAAATTTTAACATAGTCTTGAAACAACTCAGGTATAATAAATTAGAGAATCCAACCAGTTAAAAAAGATGATAAAGCATGAAAGTGTAATTAACTCGAATTTTTGAACATAACAAGCAAAGAGAATCCTTGATAAATAAAATTTCTGCAGCCAATTTTAAGCTGCTGCTACCAACAGGTATCCCTCTTTTTTTATCTTGATGCAAAAGAAGCACAAGATCAAGGCTCAAAAACCCTACCCGACGGGTACCCCGGTAGCGTCTCTGCGTGCGCAACACAACTCGCCCCGCTTGCGGCGTGGCTCTGGTAGTTGTCGCTTGCACAAGTCGCCGGGCAACGATCCGCGTTCGACCCATTGCCGGATCGGGCTTTTAGGCCAAAGAAAGGACCGGTGCATATCAGTTGCTCCCAAGGTAGGTACGTTCTTCCAGGTAAGGGAGGGGTAGCAGTCAGCTTGATCTGAAATTTTAGTGCTATTTAATACGCAAGACTTTACGCTGGCCGTAGACCGCTGTTTAGAGATAATGTTTTGTTTTACTTAGCTAAAATTTGTTGGACCGAATAATCCTCACCAACCAAATAATAACGTTAAAAATTCTATACCAGGGTAATTTTTTGCTCCTAAACAAGCATATGCCAATAATCCTGATATTTTTTATTTAAAAAAGTGTATGTTTGCAAAAAAATATACATATAGCTGATTTAAATATCCATCCGAACAAAACAGGCATTATTAGCTGACTTCATAAGGGGTATTGAAGTCAGCGATAATCTAAACAAAGCTTACCCCTAATGGTAATACAGCAATATAAATGTTAACACTTAAATTAATATTATTATGAAAAATTATTCTTTGTTCTTTGTTCTTTGTTCTTTGTTCTTTATTCATGTAAAAAAGATGATCAAACGCTGCCACTGAACCTTACATCAAGCGATACTGTCAGTATGGTACCCTTTTTTTTCTTGCAAAAGGAGACAGCATACCCAAAAATGTTTATCGTCAAAAACCTCCCCTTATTTCATCTGATAGTGTGGATGTTTTATATTCAACAGTAAACGACCGAAGCAGCAAATTAAAAACTACTGGATATACTGATAATCCAAACTCTTATGTAAAAGACCCCATAACCTATCTGTATGTTTCGATCAGAAATGATAATAGTGTGGGTGATATGTTATGGGATGAGCTAAGGAAGATCCCGGTAGATCTGAACGAAGGAGCAGGGGGAAAATGGATTTATTTATTTTATTCGCGAAAAAAGCCTGAAAAAGTTGTGGCCGAACTTTTATATATACAATCCTTACCATCCTAATGGCTCAAAATTTTATCCCATTAATTTATTAACTGTTGTCGAAGGAAGACCAGGACCCTATCTTGATGCTTTGCCTGGTTCATACCTGGTAGAAGGTGCTAAATCTTTACCAGACCTGAATGATGGCGCTGGAGGTGCTTATCTTTACCTTATAGCAAGAAAATGTATTACATCTCAAGATAAAAAGGCTTATGGCGAGCCAATTGTAGATCTTATGATTGTTTCTGCCAATAGTTCCAAAATTAATTACCAGGGTTGGACAAAAATAGATATGGATTTGAATAAAGGGGCTGGGGGTAAATATATATACATATTTTATCGACGAGCCCAAGATATTCTGACAAACTATTGAATTACAACTATTTGAAAGTTAAAAATTATATATATTCAGGCTTTCCTATCCCTCTCCATATAGAGGGATGGGATCTTGGTACCTGTTAAAACGAACTATATGAAACACCCATGTTCCTGCGAACGCAAACACAATAGTGATAAAATTGCGAACATGGGTGTTCCATCATACCTTTAACAATTAATTTTATTATGATGAAAAACTTAGTCATTTGTTTTACCCTACTATTGATACTAAATAATGTTGCCTCACAGACGAAAGACAAAATTTTTGGATACGTATTTGATGCTTCAAACGGAGAATCTCTTATAGGAGCAAATGTCTGGCTTAAGCATAGCCATACGGGGACCAGTACCAATGCGCAAGGGTATTTCAGCCTGAACGCAAAAAAATTACCTGACACCTTGATAGTTTCGTGTCTCGGATACAAACCCTATAGCTTGCCCATAACCAATGTTATTGATAGCGTTCTTATGCTGAACCTTTCGGTCGATACAATAGCGGAGGTAATTATTAAACGGCCAGTGCCAGAATATATGCAAAAATCACAAACAGGGTTAGAACTTCTAATATCACAAGATGTTAAAACTCTGCCTGTCATTTTAGGCGAATCGGATATTACGCGCACCTTACAAACCCTACCTGGAGTAGCCTCAGGTACCGAAAATACTGCCGGTTTTTTTGTACGCGGTGGTTCTCACGACCAAAATCAGATACTAATTGATGGGGTACCCCTATATCATGCTTACCATCTGTATGGTTTATTTTCGGTTTTTAACACAGATGCCATTAACACCGCACAGTTTTATCGGGGGAGTGTACCCGCTCAGTACAATAGCAGATTATCATCGGTACTGGATATAAGAATGAAAGAAGGGAATCAGCAACATGTAAGCGGACAGATCAACCTGGGTCCGCTAACCTCAAAAATATTATTGGAGGGGCCCTTGATTAAAAACAAAACATCCTTTCTTATCACTACCCGACGCTCGATATTCGATCTATTACCTCCCAATCTTACTTACAATATAACCTGGGTGAGTGGCATTGATCAAACCAAAAGAAACATTAAAGAAATACGCCGTTATTATTTTGTCGACTATAGTGGAAAAATAAATCACCAGTTCAACAATCGTAATAGCATATCTATTAGCTATTACTTTGCCAAAGATAATTACTCGGGACAAAGTTGGCTTTTTAATAATCAGTCGCTTAATTGGGGCAGTTCTCTTTATTCGATGCGCTGGAAAAGTATTCTTTCGACAGGTACCTTCTTTACAGCTACCCTTTATGAAACCAGCTTTGCATACTCTAATACTATCTATCAGGACAATAACCCCAATAATCAAAGTTATACCAAAATGTCGTCGAAAGTTATCGAGCGTTCGGCTATACTTGCCTTTGAATCGCTTGTTAACCAACACAAGATTAAATATGGCGGCCAACTCTCGTGGTATCGATTACAACCCGAGACACGAAACCGAACTTATATTGTTGGAGCACCCTTGCCAGTTGATACTATTATTGGGATGAAAATGCTGATGTACCAGCAAAATTTATTTATTGAAGATGTTTTCAATCTCACCCGCAGGTTAACCCTGAATGTAGGAGCAAATATTAACCATCATGTTGCCGATAGCCAGAATATAATTACACTGCATCCGCGTTTATCGATGGGGTATGAAATTATTAATGGAATCATACTGAAAGGCTCATATACCTCGTTACAACAGGCCTTACATCTGTTGCAGAGTAGTAGCCTGGGTTCACCAGCAGATCTTTGGGTTTCTTCCCTACATAATATTCGTCCAGCTAAAGCCCAGCAGTACGTAGTAGGATTAAGCTATCGGCCCAACCGATCCTGGGAGATTTCTGTTGAAGCATACCATAAATCCATGCAAAATATTCTTGGGTATCAATACGAGCAATATATTTACATGAATCCCAGTCGCTGGGAGAGCGTTACTGAGTCGGGAACTGGTACCAGCAGGGGGATTGAACTAATGCTCAGTAAAAGATCGGGTAAATTAAGTGGTTGGTGTAGCTACACCCTGTCACAATCCTATCAAAAGTTCCCAAACATCAACTATGGGCAAACCTTTCCTTTCAGCTTCGACCGAAGACATGTCCTGAATATTGTAACTATCGCTCATTTAAGTAAGAAAATTAATCTGGGTACTACCTGGATTTACATGTCGGGGCATCCGGTTAGCATTTCTGTACAAAATATTGCCAATGAAACTACTGGTAATCAGGAAGAAATTTTCTATCTCCCCAGTCTTAATAATTATAGGTTACCTATTTACCATCGTCTCGATGTTAACCTGAATTACCAAACTACTTTTAAAAAAGTCGGTATGGAATGTAACGTCGGAGCCTATAATGTATATAACCGATCCAATCCTTACTCAATTAAAAGAAATGTTGAAGGAATTTTTGTTACTTATCTTCTGCCTATACTTCCCTATTTTAACTTTACCTTTAAATTTTAATCATCATGCTGTTTATGATAAATATGAAGCATTTATTGAAAACTGGTAGCAATATTTTTTTGTCGACCTTGATTGTAAGCTATTTTCTATCTACCAGTTGCGAGAACAATGATAATTTTTTGAATTTAGAAAATCTTCCGCCATCTGCCCTCTGTTTAACAGGTTTTGTTACCCCCGACAGCATTTACCTGGTATTAAATCGGAGTGTACCCTACAATTTTTCTCACGACGGTTCTAATCCATACCTATTAGGGGATATTGGAATTATATGGGTTGAAGAAAATGGGGTATTTTTTGATACGCTACAGCCGAAAACAATGCAAATAACTGATCTTAATGGGAATTCCACTAAGAAAATATATTACACCTCAAGCAAGAAACCCAAAGAGGGAAAAACATATCGAATCCATGCCCAATATGCGGGCTTTGATAAGGTTGAAGCCAATATATTTGTTCCCCATGGCGTTACCATTCTCCGTTTCGATACAGCCACCTATTTTAAAGCTGAAAAAATCCCCATTGATGTAAATTTTCCATTTGGAGAAAAAAAAGACACCCTGTACCGCTATCTTTCAGTTACCGTATGGTTTCAGGATCCAGCCAAAGAACAAAATTTTTATTCACTGGCAACTGATTTTCCTATAGTAGGGGGAGGTCCTCCAATATTTAACGATTGGAACTTCGATGGTCAACTAACGCCTATTAGCTTTGATATGTTTTATGAACCCAACAGGACAGTTGTCGTCGAATTGCAAGCACTGAGTAAGGATTATTTTCTCTATCTTTCAAGATGGATTCAAACTCCCGACTTTATGGGTAGCGGTGCAAGCATTAATAATTATTACGAAGAACCTCCTGTAACATATTCCAATACCAGTAACCAGGTGGGAATGATTGCCAGCTATGTAAAATCAGTTGTGAAATTTCAACTTCCCTGATTTTTAATATCTGGATTCTAACCTTCCCTCTGGCTTAATGTAGCGATGCAGGATATTTGTTGTTAGCCTGACCTTGTGTAGTAATAAATACAAAAAAAGCAGGAAGTAAATCCTGCTTTAGTGAATGGAATGTATATGGGTTATTTACTCTCTTCTTCCAAGGAATAACATGAGATAATACAGCAGCATGGCAAGTGATGACAAAGCAGCAACCACATAGGTACGAGCAGCCCACTTGAGGGCATCGGCAGCCATGGCTTGCTGTTGATTTGAGGTAATGCCGCTGTTATATAGCCATGCCAGGGCACGTTTGCTGGCGTTGATTTCTACGGGAAGTGTGATGAAGGCAAAAAGGGTAAA
>JBMFQE010000012.1:0-82222 GCA_049968755.1 Bacteroidales bacterium | reverse complement strand
CTCCAATTTTTCATCTGAATTTAATAAATATTCTTCTTTTAGAGAGGTAGAGTTATTAGCATCGATTATTACTTCTGAAGGAAAATCATCGAAAACAATTCCTATCCTGAAAGAATCAATGTTTTGATTTTTTGCAATGACATTTATATCGTTCTGGTCAATTTTAACGGTACCTTTTCCTTCATTGATAAAAATATCAATTGCTTCTAAAATAGAAGATTTACCTTGATCGTTTTTACCAATAAATGCAGTAAAATTTTCCAAATTGATTTCACATTTACCATTAAATGCCCTGAAATTTTCTAAAATAACTTTAGTGATTTTCATATTTACCTACCTCCTTCAATTAATCTTATTTCTTCCTCCGTTAAATCATACAATTTATACACCAGTTCATCTATTTCTTTTTCTAAAAACCTGCGTATCCGCTTTACAACCACTCCCCGCCCTAATCAATAATTTTTATTCCCCCCCCTTTAAGTCAGCCAAAAGCAAATGCATTAAAATACCCAGTTGAGGTATAAATTAAAGGCAAAGTTCATCCCCTCAAATTCCTGATATGTGTAGAAGGTCTTGCCCTGCATATAATCGAGCAAAGGCGTATCGTTAAGGGTGAAAACACGGGCAAGGATGTTTTGCCGGTTATAGAGATTAAACAATTTCAGTCCGCAGTCGAGCTGTGACTGCCTCATTTTAAATGAATAGGCTATGGAGGCATCGAGCCGGTGGTAGGCGGGTAGCAGCGAGGCATTTTTTTCGTAATCGGGGGCTAGCTGAAGCGTTGAGGTAAATTTGAGTTCATCCCAGGGTCGGGGCGAGCCGTAAATCCAGGTGGCGGCTATCGACCATTTACGCCACCAATAGATGGTTCCCAGTTTTACTTCGTGGAGATGATTGTCGAGTGCTGGGTATTCTTTGCCACCATTAAGGTTATCGGATTGGTTGAGCGATTGGCTTAGGCTGTAGGCTACCCAGGCTTCGGTGTGAGGCCATTTTTTACGAGCCATGCAGTCGATCCCCCACGATCGGTTGTTGAGCTGATATATTTTATTGCTGGCTTTGAGCTGATTATTTGTCCGGCGAATGGTTTTTTGCACGATAACCATTCCGGTCGTATGTTGCTGGTAAGCTTCGGCATCGATGAATATGTTATCGGCAGGACGCCAGGTAAATCCAATCATTACCTTATCTGATTTAGCAATGGGAAAATCGTTGCCATCAGCGGCCATCCATATATTGCGGTAGCTGCTGCCTATTTGGCTTATCTTGTAAACATATTGACGGTAGGTTCCTGCAGAGGTTTTTAGGACGAGCTGTGGATAAATTGTAAAATATCCTTCAAATCGGGGATTAAGATAGGTTTTACGGGTTAAATTGTATCGTTCGGCACGCAGGGCAATGCTTAATGCTTTGATTCGACTATAGTTGAAGGTATACTGAAGCCATGCTCCACGGGTAGTAGGGTTGAAGCGATAGGTTCGGCTTGTATCCAGTATATGCAGCTGATTGTTGGTTTGGAGATACGATTCGCTGGTTTTAATTTCAACTGTGTTGCGGCTAATGCCCGTTTCAAAGGTATGATGCTCGGCTGCTCTGATTGTGAAGGCAAAGTTGGCATTAAGATCGCGTAGCTGGTTGTCGATATCATAATTTTTCAGAATGGTATCGCGCTGTCGTATCCTGCGTCGAAGCGTGGTGTCGTGATGAAAATACTGCAGTTGATACGACGAATAGCCCAGGTTCAACTTATGGCTCAGTACACTATTCCATTGACGCGACCATTGCCAGCCAGTGCCTTTGTTTCCCCAGCCTGCATTTTCAGCTACATATTGGTTGGTTCCAACCAGCTTAAATCGCAGTTGGTCGTCGGAGGTATACCCGCTCAAGGTGACCAGATCCAGCGGAGTGGGATGGAACGAAATTTTTGCATTCAGATCATAAAATTTCAGGGACGATGGGGCTGTATCGGTAGCGAAGATAGTTAATTTTTGTCTGAAAGATATATCTTCGGAAAGAATATTCTTGAGCAATTGAAAATAAAGGGGGGATTGATACCAATCGGTAAGTGAGCGGCGGGCGGTAAAAAGGTAGGAGAAATTCTTGCCGAGTGGACCTTCAATAGCCAGATGGGCAGCCAGCTGGTCAATACCAGCAGTAGCCGAAAAGCGTTTTTCGTTGCCGGTTTTACCGGTAAGCTCAACAACTGTTGAGGAATGTCCACCCTCTGAGGCATCGAACGTGCCGCGGCGTATTCGGATATCTTTGATCGCATTGACATTGAACGACGACACAGCTCCAAAAAGATGGTCGGTATGATAAATGTTAAAACCATCGAGGGTTACCAGATTTTTATCCGAGGCCTGATGGCGTACAATGAGCTTGTCGATATTTTCGAAGGTAGCATCGATGCCTGGGATAAGCGACAGCGGCGCCAGCGCATCGAGGGTATTAAGCTGAGGCAGCCATTTTACATTTTGAGCATTGACAACAATTTCACCGGTACGTTCACCAATTTCGAAGATAGCTCCGGTGCTGGTAGTATCGGTAGGTAACTGAGGGCTGGGTTCCAGCTCAAAATTCTGAATTTGCAGATCGGATGGTGCTATACGCATGGTTACAGGCCTGAAACCGGGCGAGGATATCTGAATGGTGACGGTATCGTGCTTTATAGGGGGTAAAACTACAATACCACGTACATCGGTTCTTAGTGGCTGATTGTCGATCGTGATGCGGGCGTAGGGAACACTCTCTCCCGAGGTTTTGTTGTGAACAACGGCTAAAGGATTTCTACCCATGGGTTGAGGCTTTGCAACTTTCTTTTTGATTATCCATACGTCGTTCACATACACGGCTTCCAGTTCGGTTCCCGACAGAATTTTTTCCAATGCCTGGGGTAGGGGGACCGATTTTAGATTTACGGAAACGTAAATATTTTGTACCACCTGATCGTCGAAGGCAAACTTTATCCCGTAGGCTTGGTTGAGCTTTTTCAGAACCTCGGCAAGAGGAATATGGTCGAAAGTGCCGCTAATTTTTATTTGAGCCTGCAGAGGTATGGAAAGTAAGGCAGAAATTAACAGGGTCACAGCAAACTTTCGACGCAATAGCTGCATGGCATATTTTTTAAGGCATTGGATAAATATTTACTGTGGTATCGTTGATAAATGTGTATTGCAGATTCATGGGCATTGTAATCCACTCGAGGGCTTGTTTCAGGTTTTTGTTGGTGAAATAACCGGTGTAGTAGCGCGAAGCAGGATCAAAACCATTAGTCAAAATCCTCACTTGGTATTGTCGCATAAGTTCTTCCATTACTGTTTGCAACGAAGCGCTTTCGAAATAAAATTCACCGGCAGTCCATGAAGGTGTGGATGAATTTTGATGAATATTTTTGTGATGAATAATACTGTCCCCTACAATAGAAGAAGAATTTCCTTTGAGCAAAAGGCTCGACTTTCCTGTTCGGCTAATCACCCTTACCTTGCCTTCAAAACAGGTTACCTGAAAAGTGTTGTTGCGGGCCATGACGTTGAACTGAGTACCTACCACCTCGACCCTGTGCTGCATGGGACCGACAACAGTAAAGGTGCGGCCTTTGCTTACCTTGAAAAAGGCTTCACCGTTGAGCCGGATATCCCGTGCATTGATAAACCAGTAGCGTTTAAATTGAATATTTGAACAAGCATTAAGGGTTACCTCAGATCCATCGGGCAGCAGCGTTGACAGGTGTTGCCCCCGACTGGTTGTAAGGGTTACCGTGCTGAATTTGAAATAGGCAAATCCCAAAATAAGTACTATCGATGCTGCAACTGCTGCTATTTTCCAGAAAAGCAGTGAAACGGAATGTTTAGCCGATGCAGAGACATTTTGTTGTTCTATCTTTTGAACCAATAGCGCCCATGCTTCCTCCTTACTGTGCGTTGAAGAAGGTACGCGAACCGATTCCAGCATTTGTTGAACCAATGCCGGTATTTCGGTTTCCGTTTTATTTTGGCGCTTTTGGCTCATATCCTGTAGTTAATTTTTTCTCGCAAAAATTTTAGGGCTATGCTCATTCTTTTTTCAACGGCTTTTACACTTATGCCCAATCGCGATGCAATTTCTTCGTAGGTTAAGTTTTCCAGGCGGTTCATCAGCAAGGCCTCTCGTGCGCCTTCGGGCATCTGTGCGAGCACATGCTCAAGTTCGGCCTGGAATTCTTCGGTCCTTACGTTTTCATCGGCCGAAATTTGCCCGACTTCCCCTGTTCCTTCTTTTTTATTTTTTTCGAACCGATAAACTACACTTAAATGCCGGTAATGACTTTTAATAAGGTTATTGGCAATCGTATACAGCAAAGATTTAATAGTTTCGTGGTCAATTTTATGGCGCATCTGCCAGAGCCTAAGAAAAACTTCCTGTACTATATCGTCGGCAAGTTCGGTATTGCCAGTTTTATACCAGGCAAAGCTTCGAATACTTTCGTAGTAGGTGTCAAAAATGTTTTTGAACCATCGTAAATCTTCTGCAGTATGAAGATTGCCTTCTAAGCTCATTTGAACTGTTTAATGAACAGCCAAATGTAAGATATTTTTTGTAACTGAAATATGGGGAAGGTCAATGACCTTCCCCCGGATCTTTTTAGTCGTTTGTATTTATCTGAGTCTGATTTACTACTCCATCAACGGTTACTGTTACATTATTATCGCAAGTGTTGGGATCATTCCCATAATCGATGATGATGGTTTTAGACATGGCGCCAACCACCAGTTTAATTGTACCGGCTACAATGTATGGGCAGGTAGTTTTAATTATAAGCGGGGAGGTAATGGAATCGCTATAGCTGATCCCTTTGCGATTGGTACCCTGACCGCTACCCTCGATGCTGTATACATCATCCCAGATATCGAAGGGGGTGTCGTAACCTGCGGTCCAGGTGCGGGTGCGGGTGAAGGAGCGGGTGTGCGTGGACCCATCCTTAAAGGTTATTTTACCCTCAAAGGTGATGGTAAAGATGTAGTTGCCAATTTTGGTAATCGTGCGGGTGCCCTCAATCTGATTGCCGCTGATGGTGAAATTTTTAAAGGTAATTGTACGGGTAAATGTGTCCTGCAATGGACCGCCCGTTTGAGTAATAATAATCATCCCATTTTTTACCCGTTTGTACGGTGAACGACCATTAACAAAATTTTCGTAAACGATGGTATCTACCCGTCCATTTTCAAATCGGTGCGTATAGCGTATACGGCGTCCTTTGGTTCCCTGGTCCACCGACGAGTCGTTGCCCATTGATTTGCTGCTGGCTGAAAAAGAAATTTCGTCTGCTTCGTTCCCGATTTCATCCAGGTAGTTATCGACCTGATTTATATCCTGCGTATATGCAAGGTCGGTACTGCTTGTAATGGTTGTAGTTTCATCCTTTTTACACGAGGTGCTGATCAGGGCAAGCATGAATATGCTCCCTACGCTGTAAAACAAATGTTTCTTCATAGCTGTAAATTTTAAATTTGACATAAATTTCTAATTTGTTTTACCATAATACGCACATGCGGAAAAAACCCTACCCTTCTTGCTGAAATTTTTTTTCATTAATATTTAAGTTATAATTTTTATACATTATTATGTAAACGTTTATGGCTATATTTGTCAAAATTTGCATTTCGGTTAAATGCGTGATTCGATGTTTTTTTATATATTGCTTCAGAAATTTATACCAATAGGATGACTGATAAAAATTCATCCAATGAAATGGTTTTTATTTCATCATAATAAAATTAATTTTTAAAGGTATGATGGAACACCCATGTTCGCAATTTTATCACTATTGTGTTTGCGTTAGCAGGAACATGGGTGTTTCATTGAATTTAAATATAGCATGACCTTCATATTATCATAAAAAATAAATGTTAATGAAAATTCAGAACAAAGATGTAACCAGCGAGTGCTTTATTTTAAGTTTATTAAGCGAGAATAAATAAAAATTTTGTATTCACTATTGTGTAAATATCATTGATACGTTTTCATGGGTATAAGCATACTATATAAATTGTTGTTTCGCTGGGTGCAGTTTTTGCATAGTCTGTATTACCGAAAGATTGAGATAGATGGTTTGGAGAATATCCCGGAGGGGAGAATAATTTTCTCTCCCAATCATCAGAATGCCATCATGGATGCGCTGGCGGTACTGTGCACGGTTAAAAAACCCATATTTTTTCTGGCCAGAGGCGACTTTTTTATTAATCGATGGGTTGCCTCGTTTTTTCATTTTTTAAAAATTTTTCCAGCTTATCGTAAAGTAGAGGGTTATCAACAGTTGACACAGAATTATACCACGCTGGCAATGGCACGGCGATGGTTGCTTTCAGGCAGTCCGGTTTGTATTTTTCCTGAGGGGGGGCATGAGGGTAGCTGGCGGGTACGAACGCTAAGTAAGGGAATTTTTCGGTTAGCCCTGCAGGCTCAGGCCGACATACCCCGCGAACCGGTGTATATTGTGCCCGTAGGTATTTATTATTCGTCGTATACCGCATGGGGAGCAACATTGCATGTTAAATTTGGGAAAGCCATTCCTGTAACCATGTTTTTAAAAACCTGGAAGATGAATAAGGCACAGGGTATCAATCAGCTTAAGAAAACAGTATACAATGCTATGCAGCAAACCGTCCTTCATGTCCATAATGCGTTTTATCCATTTATAGTGCATGCTACCCCTTACGTATCGGCATATTTTAATAGAACAGGCCAGTATGATTTTGTTCGGACCTTCGTAAACTATTGCAATGCGCTTTGTGTTGATAATCCTGCACTTATGCAGCAGGCAAGTCAAAAATTTGAACTTTGTTACCAAAAATCACGTTCTTTGCAAATTACCCCTCATTGTGTAGCAAAAACTCTTTCGGGCAAGAATTTTATATTTCACTCGTTCGGTCGAATGGTCGTTTTACCATTTGCACTGATTCTAGTTATTTATCTGTTTCCTTTGTTAGCGCTTGTAAAATTCATCAACCGTTATATTTCCGACAAACAGTTCCATAGCTCAGTGCGCTTTGTAATCCTTTTTTTGTTGCCCTTGTGGTGTGTTGTGATGTCGATTGTTATCTGGCCGTTAGCGAAAAATATTTTTGTAACACCTGTCGTACTGGTCGTTCTTACCCTGTTTGCCGGAAAGGGGTATCGTGCAATTGAAGTATTTAGCCATTGGTATGATGAGTGGAAGTGTTTCCGCAACCGTCAGTATATACAGCAAATTCGTCAGGAAATAAAAGAAATAGTTCATCTGCTTAATTTTTCGTATCCCTATGTGGCAACAAATCAATCCCGAGAAAATATTGTTTCTCGATATTGAGACGGTACCCATGGCGCCGTCTTACGATCGGCTGAGTGCTTCGATGCAGAAGTTTTGGGACAAAAAATCGCGCTATCTCGCGCGAGAAGATCAATCGCCAACTGAACTCTATGAGAAAGCAGGAGTATATGCCGAATTCGGAAAGATAGTGTGCGTGGGCTGTGGTATTTTTCTTGAGAAAGATGGTAAAAGACGTATTCGTATAAAAGCTATAGCGGGTGATGATGAAAAAAAAGTGTTGGAAGATTTTGCAAAGATGCTGGAAAAGTATTATTCATCCGGGCAATTTTTGTGCGCCCATAACGGCAAGGAATTTGACTTTCCGTTTTTAGCCCGTCGGATGCTAATCAATAGCATTAAGCTGCCTGCCATTCTTAACGTGAGCGGTATGAAGCCATGGGAAACGCCTTTTCTCGATACGCTCGAATTTTGGAAATTTGGTGATTATAAGCACTATACTTCGCTCGATTTGTTGGCTTATCTGTTTGAGATACCTTCCCCCAAGCTTGATCTCGATGGCAGCATGGTAGGTAAGGTGTACTGGGAGGATCACGACATTGACCGCATAGCACGATACTGCCGGGCCGATGTACTTACCCTTATGCAGCTTTTTCTTCGTTTCAGGGGGGAACCTCTGGTTTCCTCCGATTGCATTGAAGAAGTTTTTGACCCTATTGAATGAAGTCAGATATTTTTAAGCGCAACAAAACCAATGTAAAGAATACAGGCCAACGGTACAAAAAATCCTGCCAGTAAGCTAAAAGTATCTTGAACTATCCCTGTCATCAAGGGTACTACTGCACCTCCCAGAATGGCCGTAATCATAAGCCCCGATAGTTCGTTAGTACGCTCGGGCATACGATCGATGGCTATCGAAAAAATAAGGGGAAAAACATTGGCAAAACCCAGTCCTACCATCACTATACCAGCAAAAGCCAGGCTTTTACTTGCTCCAAATAAAAGTAGTAAAATTCCAGCAAGGGCTATCCCTACCGATGTTAAAAGAAAACGCGAAGCGGCCAACCACCGAAGTACAATGGAACCGGTAAATCGCCCCACAAGGATGGGCAGGAAAAACAATAGCCAGCTAACCACCAATCCCAGATTTTGTAAGCCGTAATTTTCTTTCATAAGCAAAGGAACACTCGAACTCATAGATACTTCTGCCCCTACGTAAAAGAAAATACCCAGCACCATCATAAGTACATAAGAATTTTTTCCCAGCAATTTTAAGCACGAACCAAGGGTAGCGGGTGTCTCGTTCCCTGTTTTACGCTCGGTAATTTTTGTGGTTGATACGAGCAGCAGCGCGATAAGTAGAACAAACGTATAAATGGGAAAAAGAATAGTCCAGTCGAGGCCAGCCCAGTGAGCCAGGAGGGGAGGAACCAAAAATCCCATGGATGAGCCAATGGCCTTGATGGTTTGCCCCAGCGTAAGGTTACGCGAATAATGTCCCTCATCTGATACATCCCGCATAATAGGATTACCGGCTACCTGCAAAATGGTAGCACCCGCCCCCAGCATGAGTATAGCCATCAGTATTACCACAAATTGCCACGACGAAGTAGGGTCGACCGACAAGCGACCATACATGCCAGCCAGCATGGGTAGCAACAAACCTGCAAAGGCAATGACCAATCCTACAATTAGCGTGTATCGCTTACCCTTTCGGTCCTGAAAAACACCCACAGGTACCGATAGCAACCCAAACATCAAAAAACCTACAAAAGGCAGCAACTGAGCAGCTGTATTCGACAAGCTAAAACTTTCCTTGGCCATACTTACCATGGGGCCTACCACATCACCAAAGCCCATGGCCAAAAATACCATGAGTATGGCTATTAATGATTTTTTCTTCATAGCTAAATTTTTGGTTTCAAGTCAGGTGCTAATGTATGAAAGAATCGCTTACAGTGGTTGCAATGATAGCATAAAAAGGATAAAATATTGAAATTTTTGGGGGGATAGCTGTGATTTTTCTAATAGCAGGTGTTAAAAGCCCAACAAGCTTACGTTGCTTTGTTGAATAGGAATTGTTACTCTACCTTTTTTGAAAAGCGTAGCTAAAAAAACAAGATGGTCTATTATTGTGGGTTAAAGTGGGAATATTTTTATATTTTTACCCAATAAAATATCTTTTCATGAAAACTCGATTTTCTGTAGCAGCCAAAATTGCCATCGGGTTTGGTG
Source organism: Bacteroidales bacterium (assembly GCA_049968755.1). Classification (GTDB taxonomy): domain Bacteria; phylum Bacteroidota; class Bacteroidia; order Bacteroidales; family DTGW01; genus JAKPGM01. The sequence goes on along the minus strand of JBMFQE010000012.1, from coordinate 72,705 downwards.
TGTTGACATTATTATATGTAATTAATACATTTTTTACTTATCAATCGCTTCAGCAATATCAGCGGGACCACACAAAATTGCTTGAGGTTCAGTTGCCGTCGTTGCGACAGGTAGAAAAGTTGCAGGCTTATATTACCCAAAGTCGGCTATTGTTAAAGAACTGGGTATATGTTGAAAGAAGCCCTATCACCCCCGATAAGTTGAAGCTGCTCGAAATACTTGAATTTGAAATTCCTTTTCTGGAGAAAAATATCCAGAAGCATTATCACCAATGGCCCGAGAGTGAAAGGTTAATTTACCAGCGGGCCGAAGAGCTCATCAACGATAGCCTGATTGTTATCAGCAAAGAAATTATAAATCTCCTTGATAAACCCGAGGGTTACAACGATGAACAACAATTGAAGGCCATCCAGGCCATGGTGGGCGAATCGGGTCAGCTGGTAGGGTTGGCTAATAAAATTGAGAGTAAGCTGGCTATACTTCTAAATATGCAGCAGGAGCGACTGTTGACGACCCAGAGTTTCCTGCAGACTTCAATGGAAAAAACACGTGCCTTTTTGTTTACACTGTCGGTTCTGCTGGTATTGTTGGCCATTTTTATTGCGGTGGTTACCATTCGGGTACAGGTAGTTCCTCTAAATATAATCAAAAAGGTACTTAAGCAGCTGGGTAAAGGCGTATTTCCTACAGAAAAGCTCAAAGAGCGCAATGATGAATTGGGCGAAATAGCAGCAGCAGTAAATACACTGGTAAAGGGTTTGAAAGATATCTCTACTTTTTCCATCGAAATAGGAAAGGGAAACTTTAACTCGCCTTTTCAGCCCCTAAGCGAGGAGGATATTCTGGGGAATTCTCTGATTAAAATGCGGGAGGAACTCAGAAATGCTGCTATCGAAGAAGAAAAACGGAAAAAAGAGGACGAGCAGCGTAACTGGGCAACGCAAGGTATTGCCAAGTTTTCCGAAATTCTTCGTCAGAACAATAACGACCTTGACGAGCTTTCCTCGAATATTATCAGCAATTTGGTCAATTATCTGGGAGCCAATCAAGGGGGCATATTCATCAAGGAAGAGGAAGGCGAAGAGGTTACGTTGCGGCTTTCGGCCTGTTATGCCTACGACCGGAAAAAGTTTCTGGAAAAAACTTTTAAGCCCGGCGAGGGACTCATTGGCCGCTGTTATCTTGAACGGCAAACCATCTTTCTAACCGACATACCAAAGGATTACATCAAAATCACGTCGGGGATGGGTGAAGGCAATCCTACCTGCCTGTTGATAGTCCCCTTGATGCACAATGATATAGTTTACGGGGTTATTGAATTGGCTTCGTTTCATGTATTTGAGCTCTATCAGATAGAATTTGTTGAGCGCATTGCTTCGAGTATTGCCTCTACCATTTCCATTGTTCAAATCAATATTCAAACAACACGGCTTTTGGAGCAATCGCGTCGACAAGCTGAGGAAATGCTTACGCAGGAGGCCATGTTGCGACAGACTATCGAGGAACTCAAGGCCTCGCAGGACGAATCCGAACGTCGTGAAGCAGCCCTGCAAAAAGAAATCAAAGCACTTAAGGAAAAGCTTGCAAAGTATGAAGTTTAATCCTTCTGGAAATCCTTTTCATGTTGTGGGCTCAAAAAGTCTAATACAGCTTTGAGAAATAGCTCTGTTTGCTCGGCATGCACCCAGTGACCGGCACCCGGAATGGTAGTAAATTCCGCTTGTGGAAATATACGTTTGATTTGTTCAAAATCCTTGGGAAGCAAATAGGTTGAACGTTCACCTTTAATGAATAGGGCGGGTAGTTGGATGCAAGCCGTATCGGGAATATCAACTTTCGCCATTAGGGCCGGCAAATTTTGTCTGAGAGCGGTTACATTAATTTGCCAGCGAAAGCGACCCTGATCATCACGGACAAGGTTTTTGAGCAGAAACTGTCGGATGCGTTCGTCGGGGATGTATTGTGCAAAAGCCAGTTCAACCTCTGAGCGGGTGTTATATGCAGCCGGATCGATAGCTGCATAGGCCTGTATAATATTCATGTGCTGAAGTACGTGGTCGTTGGGTTCGCGCAGGCTGGTATATTCACGGGGAGCAATATCTACTACGATTAACCTATCGACCATAGGGGCATAGCGGTAAGCAAATAGCATAGCTACCTTCCCGCCCATGGAATGTCCTACCACAATAGCCTTACTCAGGTGTTGCCCATGAAAGAAATCAGCCACATCGGCCACCATGTCATCAAACGTGTGGGATGCAGTGTGCGGCGATCGCCCGTGATTGCGTAAATCGAGAAGGAAAACCTGATAATGGGTGGATAAATGTTTGGCTATTGTATACCAGTTGTCAGAACTCCCATATAGCCCATGCAGAATAACCATGGGTTTTCCCTTACCTAACACTTTAAAATACAGTTTCATGCATCATTCTTCGAAATTTTCTACCCGGTTGACTTTCATTACTCCTTTAATTTTAGTCAGATTGGTTATCAGCCGGTTAACATCATTAATGTTGTGAACATATATTTCAATTTCTCCCTCAAAGATACCATCGTGGGCCGAAAGATGTATGGTTCGGATATTGATATTTAACTCCTTGGTGATAACGGTAGTAATATGGTTGAAAATGCCAAATCGGTCGATGCCGGAAATGGCTATTTTGGTAAGGAATGAAAACAGCTTATGGGTAGTCCAGCGAGTAGGAACAATACGTTCGCTTTGGCTCGAAAGTAATTTTACAGCGGTTGGACATTTGGATTTGTGAATCACAATGGAATTAAATACATTGCGATAACCTATCACGTCGTCGCCCGGTATGGGATTACAGCAGCTGGCAATGGTGTAACTTACCGTTTTTTCATCGGGATTTTCTTTAAGGATGAAGGGGCTCTTTGAAGTATATTTATTTGTGTTAACTTCGGGGGTATTTTCATTGCCAGTAGAATCATTATTTTTAGATAAACCCAACGTTATTTCCCAATATCGTACCCATTTGTTTTTAGCATTTTTGCGCAGGATTTTGGGCAGATCATCGAGGGTGATCAGGTCGCTGCCTATCTTGCTATATAGCTCTTCTTTATTGGATACTCCATAGGCGGGGAGGAGTTTTTGAAAAATACGCGAAGAGGGTTTAAGGTCCAATTCACGAAGTTTGTTTTCCAGCATCATCTGCCCTTTTTCAATACGATTGCGAATATCGGCCTTCAGTGTATTTTTTATGGCAGTTTTGGCTTTTGCGGTAATAACAATATCCAGCCATTCGCGTTGCACCCGATTTTTATCGCTGGTAATAATTTCTACCTGGTCGCCCGAAGCGAGCTTGTAATTTAAAGGAACCAGCTTATGGTTGACCTTGGCACCAATTGCCTTGTTGCCAATCTCGGTATGAATCTCGTAGGCAAAATCGAGTACAGTGGAATCTTTGGGCAGGGTTTTGAGCTCACCCTTGGGGGTGAACACATGTATCTCGGAAGAAAATAGATTCAGCTTAAAATCGTCGATAAATTCGAGCGCATTGGAATTGGGGTCATTAAGCAGCTCGCGCAGGCGCCGCAGCCATTTGTCAAGTTCGCTTTCATGGCTGTCGGGCGACTTGTATTTCCAGTGAGCTGCATATCCCCGCTCGGCAATCTCGTCCATTCGTCGAGAGCGTATCTGCACCTCTACCCAGCTACCCTGCTGGCTCATAACCGTAACATGCAGCGCCTCATAGCCATTTGTTTTCGGGGTGCTTATCCAGTCCCGGATACGGTCTGGCTTGGGGGTGTAAATGTCGGTAACAATAGAATATATATTCCAGCACTGGGCTTTTTCGGGTATGTCGGGGAAGGGGTCGAAAACGATACGAATGGCAAACAAATCGTATATTTCCTCAAAGGTTACATGCTTGGTTTGCATTTTATTCCAGATGGAATAGATAGACTTGAGCCGGCCCGAAATTTCGGCATGTATGCCCTGTTTATTCAGGTTCTCCCGGATGGGCTTGATAAATTGTGCTATAAATTCATCGCGTTGTTGGGCTGTTTCGGCAAGTTTTTGTTCAATTTCAAGATATTTTTCCGGAAAACGAAATTTCAGACTCAGGTCTTCCAGCTCGGTTTTGATGGAGTAAAGCCCCAGCCGATGCGCTAGGGGAGCGTAGAGGTAAATAGTTTCGCTGGCAATTTTTATTTGTTTATCGCGCGGCATGGAATCGAGCGTTCGCATATTGTGCAGACGGTCGGCCAGCTTAATGAGAATAACCCTGACGTCGTCCGAAAGGGTCATCAGCATTTTTTTGAAATTTTCGGCCTGCAGCGAGCTGTGTTCGTCGAAAAGTTCGCGTATTTTGGTCAATCCATCGATGATTGATGCAACTTTTGGGTCGAACAGGTGGGCTATTTCATCCAGGGTAATGTCGGTGTCCTCTACCACGTCGTGCAGTAATGCACTAACAATGGCTTTTACTCCTAATCCGATATCCTCCGAAACAATTCGAGCTACTGCCAGCGGGTGCATGATGTAGGGCTCGCCCGAACGACGACGCATATTTTTATGGGCCTCGTAGGCAATTTTAAAAGCTTTCTCTATCAGTGCCTTTTCCGTGGGTTCGTTGCACCGATGGCAATTTTGCAGCAAAAGCCTGTATTGCTCCTGTATACTTTGTTCTTCCTCTAAGGTTAACGGATGCTTCATCTATCTTTTCTCCGGACAAATCACCACAAATGATCCCTTTTGTTCTTTCGTTATATTATCGCTTCCCGAAAATCGAATGTAATACATATAGCCTCCCTGCTGAACCACTCGTCCCTGTGAGGTGCCGTCCCATCCTTCAGTTACATCGTTGGTTTCAAAAACTTTGGTCCCCCAACGGTCGAAAATCGCCATGTAAAATTTGGTTGGCGTAAAAGCACTTGCAGGAAACATGTAGGGTACCTCGGCTTTTGATTTACAGTCACTGCCCAACAATAAATACTTTGGCATTTCAATGTTGGCCTGAATAGTTAAACAAACCGTATTGGACCACGAATGACCATTTACCCCATACGGATTGTTTTCTTCCACAGCCTCTACCTGATAACAAATATCTTCCATTACCTGTTTGTTTGAAAGGGTGACAAGGTCGTCTACTAATCTGTTATCGGTGGTTGTACCTACAACTTCGGTACCACTTTTACGGATACGGTAAATTACGTATTCCTTAACATCGCCCCTGAAATACCGGTAAAACTCCCACGAAAGTAAAGCAGTGGAGGATGGAGGATCAGGAGGGGTAAGGTTTAGTAAAATGTTAGTTGCTACATTTGATTCCAAAGAACCAATTGAAGCATTGCAATTATTTAGCAGGGTGGCCTTGTAATAGTAATGGGTTTTGTTCAGGTCGGGCAGGCTATCCCGAAAGGTTGCCATATCGCCCAGGAGTTGAACCGTATCGATTGGATCAAAATCATGGGAATCGAATAGCGATCGTTGAATTACAAGATTTTTTAGTTCGTTACCCGGTTCCACCGAAAATGTAACCTCCAATATATTGTTAGATATTACTTTAACTCCATCGGCATTAATGTATGAGGTTACCTTTGGAATGCTGGGGATATAAGAGACAACATTCGAAACACAGCTATAACCGGTTGTAAAATTTAAGGCGGTTACCCTGAATCGGTAGGTACTTCCATTATTGAAGTTAAAGCTGGTAAGTTCCGCAGCAGGAAGGGTCAGCGTAGAATCGTTGATCAGATATTCACTTCCTCTGATAGTCAATATTTTGGGGGCACTATTGTTTTCAACGTACTCAATCCGAAAATAATACTTTGAAATATTATCCCACCCCCTGAAGCGGTTCCACCGGAGAATAAACAGGCTATTACAGGTGTCGATGGTTCCAGTAAGTAACAGATTAGAGGGAGCATTACTCCAGGGTACTCGGGTAAGATTTGACGAACTGGCGCTATAAAGGCTTTTGTTGGCTGGTATAGCCTCCACCGCAAAAAACACTACTTTGCTCAGCTCGTCGGAGGGTACGTAGCGGTAAAAACTTGTACCTCCCGTATTTTTAATTTTTGCAATTTCTTCGTACTGGGGTTTATTGTCCTGAGTGTTCCAGCTTTTATATTTATATATGACAAATGAATCGACCTTGTTATCGGGCGTCTCATTGTTGATCCACGAAATTTCATATCCGCCGTTATTGTCAAAATCACCTGAGATGTTGCTTACGGATATTATCGTAGGTGATTGCAAGGGTGTTTGGGCAGTGGCGTTCATCCATAGCCCTATAATCATTGTAATGGTTAAATTTTTTGCTTTCATGCCCAATGTAATTTTCTGTTTGTTGATACCTGATGATGTAAATACAAATTTACTTTAATATACTTAATGTCGTTAAGAAAAGTTATAGACAAATGGACAAAAATTCGATTCAAGTCTGTTAAAAACATAGTGAACAGGTTAAATTTTATATATTCTTTTTAACGACTAAATTGCACTTTTAGCCGTGCCCATAGCACTTTATTTTATTTCAAATTTCTTTAAGTTCTTTTAATGCGCAATTATATTCCTCAACAATTTCTTTAATGATTTCCTTTACCGGCTTAATCTGGTCGATTAGGGCAGCCACCTGCCCAATTTCAAGTTCGCCTTCTTCAATATTTCCCTCGAACATGCCCAGTTTACTTTTACCCTTGCCGCGCAGTTCCAGTAGTTTTTCAGGGGGCAGGCATTCATTTTCGGCCTGTTCGAGAATATTGGAATAAGTATTCCGGATAATTCTCACCGGCGATAGCTTTCGCAATGCCAGCCGTGTTCCACCGTCGGTGGTTTCCAATATTTTTTGTTTAAAATTTGGATGCGCCGACGATTCAATAGAGGCTGCAAAGCGACTTCCGATTTGCACCCCTTCTGCTCCCAGACACATAGCGGCAAGCATGGCACGTCCGCTGGCAATGCCACCCGCTGCAATGAGGGGCAATTTAATAAATTTTCGCAAAAGAGGGATAAGTACCATGGTAGTATTTTCTTCCCGTCCGTTGTGGCCACCTGCTTCAACGCCTTCGGCTACTATCGCATCTACTCCAGCCTCCTCGCACTTTCTGGCAAAGGCCAGATTGGATACTACATGGACCACCACGATACCATGGTCGTGTAGCGTTTTTGTCCATTTAGTCGGGTTACCGGCCGAAGTAAATACGATGGGCACCTTTTCTTCAATGACTATCCGAATATTTTCGTCGGCATGGCTGTACAGTAATGGTACATTTACACCAATGGGTTTATCCGTAGCCTTTCTAGCTTTGCGTATATGTTCACGCAGTATTTCGGGCGACATAGACCCCGATCCAATCAGACCCAGACCGCCTGCATTGCTTACCGCCGACGCCAGTTCCCAACCACTACACCAGACCATCCCCCCTTGAACAATGGGGTATCGTATCGAAAAAAGCTCTACTATACGGTTATCTTTTAGCATCTTAAAATTCAATATTTTATTTCACATTGAAATATAATAACAGATCCGCACCTTAAGGATTGGTGCATTTGCCTAACTTCACAAGAATGACTCCCCATAGCTCGCACCCCTTGAACATAATTATTTGCAAATATACTAAATTCATGGGGCATACGCTTTTACGTTGTTGCGGTATTGAGATTTAACACAGCATTCTTCCTGACAACAGGTCGACTGACTGGATGGATAGACTTTTCCCTTAACTTGTGAAAATCAATTTTAATGCTTTTGTTGAAAAATATTTAACATTTTTTTGGAAATTAAAAAACAATTGTTACCTTTCGGCTCGAAATTAAGTACTAATCAACTAATCACTACACTACACTACCAACTAAACTAATTATTAACTAAGCACTAACTTGTAAGCCGTGATGTAGTATCACGGCTTTTTTTATGACCTGTCGCAGGTTAAATCTGCGGAATATGTCTATATTTATCGGAATAAAATAGCGGATCGATGTTTTCTGCCTTCCCTCGCATAGCTTTAGCAGCTTGTTTTTCTGGGCTTTTGACCATCAGTGCTCAGGAAACCAATATTCGGATGCATTCGCTTAGCCTTATGCCAGCTTATACCTACTATGGTTCTATCGACGAAATACATTCGCCATACCTTTATGCGGGGCGGAGTTTCTCGTGGATGGCAACTTATACCATTCATCGACAAGCAAAATTTCATACCTTTTCCCTCGGTTATGCATCATTGGATCGCTATCCGGCTCATTTACCGGTGAGCGAGACTGTACTCCTGGAGAGCTATGATAATAGTCGTGGTAGCTACCTTTGGCCAACAACACCATCCTTTTTGAAAAAACAAACCTATTGGATACAGCAAAATATAGACGGATATTATCAGCTTCCTTGGCATTTGTTTTCGGACAATTGGTATATGGGGTATATCGAAGAGTTAACCGTGGTCAACTGCCCCAACCTGCCCATGCTTGAATTGTTATCCCTATCGGTGGGGGCCACATTTTACGGACTAATCCCGCTAACAAAAAATATTACCTATGAGTTGAATCTTCACCTGTTTATTGTTTCGCTTGATGTTCGAAATTCTTATTCATCGGTCGATGGATATACTGGCGAGGGGAAAAATTTTTCTTATTACTACAACTATTTCAGGCGTCATACGCAATTGGATGGTCCGTGGAATCATCTGGCTTTTGCTGTTCATCAGGGCATCAATTATCGATTCAGCCCCTGCTTTATCCTGCAGGCAGGTTACCGGGTCATGTACCGTCGATTGGATATGCCGAGGTTGCTTAAATCTCTATTGTTAAGCTATCAATTGGGGTTACAATATGCCTGGTAAGATACCTACAGCAAGGATTCTTGTTTTTCTGCTCAGCCTCAGCCTGTGGCAATGTACCGATGAGTGGCTTAAAGAGCCTTATGCCAATAATCCTCTCGATGTATTCGATGCTGTGTGGACCGAATTTGACCACACCTACGGCGCCTTTGAGGCCAAGGGCATCGACTGGGATTCGTGTAGGGTCGTTTACCGTTCGCAGCTGCATCCTGATGCTGACAATGATTTGCTTTATGCGGTTTTATGCGATTTGCTCGGAGAACTTAACGATGGACACGTACAGTTGATTGCCAATGGATACCGGCGATTCTTTTCTGTTCCCATACCTACCATTTTTCCCGACAGCAAATACTACGAAAATGCCTCGGAAATATCCCTGCTTTTCGACGTGATTAAAAGCCGTTATTTGTCGCAATTTTCTGATTCTGGCAGTTTTTTTTATGGATTCATCAACCTGAAAACAGTACCTGAAAAAATTGGATACCTGTATGTGCCTGATTTTAATAGCCTTGGGTTTCCAATGGATTTTATTGACCGGGCAAATGCAAATTTTGCCGATTGTGGTGGTTTGATTGTCGATCTGCGCTTTAATGGCGGAGGCTCGTCGGAGGTATTGACAGCATTTGCCAATCGCTTTGCCGATAGGGAGCGGGTTTTTATCCTGTCGAAAATTCGCAATGGTCCCCGCCACAATGATTTTACGCCATTGATTACTCATAAGATTAGGCCGCAGGGGAAAAACATGGGGGAGAAGCCGCTGATTGTGCTGGTCAATCGTCACACGGCCAGCTCGGCAGAGCATTTTGTTATGGCCATGCGGGCACGTCCTCGTACACTCATTGTTGGTGATACCACTGCCGGTGCGCTTTCGACGGTGGTGCAACGAATTGCTCCCAATGGGTGGGAGTTTCGTACCTGTCCACAGGTGCTATACGATACTACCGGCCGCCTGCTTCGCAATGCCGATGGGCGTTATCCCGATGGAGTGGGCTTACCCCCTGACCTTTTTGTACGAAATTGGCTGAAGGAAATTTACCGTGGTTACGATAGGGTATTGGCTGCAGCGCTAAATTATTACGAAAATTACTTCAACAAAACCTATAAGAAATAATCCAATATATCGGCTGAAACTACTACCTTTGCAGGTAACTTTTACTGTAAAAGACCCAGGTCATAAAAATGCTGTTGACAACCAAGCAAAATATTCGCCAAATAAGTAAACTTACCGCTTTTCTGGGTACGCTTGCCCTGCATTTGCTGGTGGGCATAATCATTTATGTTGCGAAGATTTCGGCTTTTTACACGCAGGAAATTCAGGTAAAGGTTGAAACACCCGAAAGCATCAGACAGGAACAGGAAGAAGCCATTCAAAAGAGAGAACAGCTTCGGCGACAGATGGAAGAGATGAATGCGCGTCTCGATGCCTACCTGGCTGCCCAACAGCGTAAAAACATTGGCGTTAACCTTTCCGACGATCGAATTGCAGCCGGAGAAAAAGATTTGAGTGAAACACAAAAGGAAATTGAGCAAGCTCAAAAGCAAATACAAGGCATCCAGGAACAGCTCGAAAAAACCAGGAATTTAAATTATTCCACCACGAAGGAGGGTGCAGCTGTCCCTATTGAACAAACTGTTAAACCCCAGGGCAAGCTGGCTGTTTATAAGGGGCCTACCAATATCTATTATAATTTACCCCATCGCAATGCGGTAGATTTATATGTACCCGTTTACAAATGCCCCTCGCTGGGTAAGGTTGTGGTAAATATTTTAGTCGACCATAGTGGTCGGGTTACCGAAGCAAAGGTAGATAAAACCCAAAGCGATGCAGATCCCTGCCTTATTGAAGCGGCTGAGGACGCTGCCTTGCGTTCGGTGTTCAGCTTAAACCATAATGTACCCGACCCCCAAAAGGGTACTATCACCTATCTTTTTGTAAGCCAATAAGGGAATACGCTATTAACCATAAAAAAATAAAACATTGGAACCATCGGTAATTGACAGCTTTTTTACTGCCTTAAGTGGCAAAAAGATTCTGGTTGTTGGGGATGTGATGATTGACTCGTATGTGTGGGGCAAGGTAGAACGTATCTCGCCCGAAGCCCCTGTTCCCATTGTTTCGGTGCTTAAACGCGAGCAAAGATTGGGCGGTGCAGCCAATGTAGCCTTGAATTTGCTGTCGTTGGGAGCAGAACCAATACTTTGTGGATTAATTGGCAACGACAGCGGTCAGCAACTGTTCGGAAGGCTGATGCAGGACAGTGGACTAAAGACTGAAGGTATATTTATCGCACACGACCGGCCAACCACCGTAAAAACTCGAATCATTGGTGGTAAACAGCAGCTTTTGCGTATCGATGAGGAGACTAGCCACCCCGTCAACGGTCGCTTTGAACAGGATTTTCTTGAACATGTACAACGACTTTGTGAGCAAAACAATTTCGATGCAATAATTTTCCAGGATTACGATAAGGGTGCACTTACCCCATCCATTATCAGCATGGTAACCGACTATGGGCTGCAAAAACGTATACCCGTGCTGGTGGATCCCAAACGACGAAATTTTATGGCTTATCGGGGTGTTACCCTCTTTAAACCAAACTTTAAAGAGTTTTGTGAAGGTCTAAAGATCGAACTCGACAAGGATGATCGGGAGGGTATTTTTCGGGCTGCAGTCCGTTTTCTTAGCGAACAACAAATTCAGTATTTGTTGCTAACCCTTTCGGAGCGAGGTGTTATGCTCATCGATATCAATCAGTATCATGCTATTCCCGCCCATGTGCGCGATATTGCCGATGTTTCTGGCGCAGGCGACACGGTGATCAGTGTAGCTGCCCTGTGCATGGCTGCAGGCATGACTCCTTATCAGGCTGCTTCGCTGGCCAATCTGGCCGGTGGGTTGGTGTGCGAAAAAGTGGGTGTAGTCCCCATCACCCGACAAATGCTGGAAAAAGAACTGCATATCTGGAAGAGTTTCGATAGGTTGGAATGACCTGCCCCGTATATTTTGCTTATAACATGATATCGTGGTTATTGCGTTTTACCTGCTGGTACATTTTCCAGTCGAAACGATAAAGTTGTGCCGGCTTGTGAGCCACCTTCTGCTGTTTTTCCTCGAGCGGGACAATAAACGGCATTTTAAGCAGCTTGCGACGGAAATTACGCTTGTCAAAGCTGGTGTTTAAAATAGTTTCATAGATTTTTTGCAGCAGACCTAAAGTAAATTTCTCAGGCAATAGCTCAAATACGAGCGGATTGTATTTTACTCCTTCCCTAAGGTATGCCAATGCCTCAAAAAGGATTTGCTTGTGGTCATAGGCCATCTCGGTGGGAATTTCTTCCACATCATACCAGGCAGGATTGCGCTTGAACATTTCGGGATGCGACTGCTGCTTGGTAACGCTTAGCTTGTACTTGTTAGCATCGACCAGTGAATAAAACCCAACCGTCAGAACACGCTGGTTGGGATCCTGATGAATATTTTTTAACCACAAAATATCCCGTTCCTGCCGGTTAAGCCGGTCAAGGTCGCCAAATGTTTTAAACTGATGCAACGGGATATCCTCAATACCTGTAAATTCTACCAGCACGCGACGCGCAGCTACTTCAATACTCTCATTATTGAGTACATGACTTCCCGGCAGTATCTTGTCGGTAAAAATTACCTGATGCGTTGACTGGTCGAGCATTACCCGCTCGAGCAGTAAAACCTTGAGCCGCTCAAAATCGTAGCCGAATATCACACAATCGACCGATACATAATCCTGAAATTCCATAGGCCAATTGTTTTTTTACAAACATAATGAATTTTTTGAATTACACGTAAGCGAGATAAAAATTCAACCTGATTGACGAAGTATTGCCTGTGTAAAGAATTGCTCTACACCATCGCTTAATACTTTTTCTAAGTGTATCTTTGTATTATTTTTCATAACTTTGCATATATTTTTTAAAAAATTATCGAATGGAAAGGGTAAAAGTCCTTTACATTTCACAGGAGATAACCCCTTACCTTCCTGAAAGTGAAATGTCGCTTATTAGTCGATATTTGCCCCAGGGTATCCAGGAACGGGGACGTGAAATACGCACTTTTATGCCTCGTTTTGGCTGTATCAACGAACGTCGCAACCAACTTCACGAGGTTATTCGACTTTCGGGGATGAATCTTATCATCAACGATACCGACCATCCACTCATAATCAAGGTAGCTTCCATTCAGTCGGCCCGCATGCAGATTTATTTCATCGACAACGAGGACTTTTTCCAGCGTAAGGCCACGGTAACCGATGAAAACGGAAATTTGTTTCCCGATACCGACGAACGCATTATCTTTTTTGCAAGAGGTGTATTAGAAACTGTTAAAAAACTACGTTGGGCACCCGATATTGTGCATTGCCATGGATGGTTTTGTTCTGTGGTACCCATTTTTATAAAAAAAGCCTACCACGAAGATCCCTTTTTTGCCCATTCTAAGGTAATTTTTTCAATTTATAACAATAGTTTTGAGGGTAGCATCAACCCACAACTGGCTGATAAAGTGCTTTTTGAAGAAATTGAACCCGAGGACGTCACCTTGCTTCGCGAACCAACCTATAATAATCTGACTAAATTTGCCGTTCAGTATTCGGATGGAATAATTTTTGGAAGTAAAGATATTCATCCAGAAATTGAGGACTTTGTCAAACAATCGGGTAAACCTGTGTTACCCTATCAAACCTTAGAAACATATATTGATGAGTATTCGAAATTTTATGATCAGCTGCTCGAGAAAAAATAGGTTCATTCCAATTTTTCTGTTAGTTATTAGTATTGCTGTTATAACCGCATCCTGCGACGATAAAGCTACCGATCTGGGAATAGACCTGCTGCCGCCCTCTGACAAAATGCCTGCCTATTACATTGATACTATCGAGGTAACCTTAACCCCTTATTTGGCCCCATGGTCATGGGCCAGCCTGAATAATCCATTTTTAGGGGTGGCTTATGATCCGGTTTTTGGAAAAATGCTTGCCGCCTTTGCTACCGATATTTATTTCCCCTATCCCTACGACACGGCTACCTGGGGTAAACAAAGAATCATCGATTCGGTTAGAATATCTCTATATTTCGATTCGATAGTTTATCATAACCCCAATCCGGCCAATCCGCTCGACCATTCCTTCAGGCTTGCGATTTACCCACTTACCAAACCCATAAAAAAAGATTCTGTTTATCAGGCCACTACCAATATTAGCTCGTTTACCCAGGGGAGCTATATGCTTGCATCCAAATTGTTTGACTACCCCTATAAAAACTTGATGTCTTTTTATTTTCCCAATTCAGCTTTAGCATACTTTCAGCAGTACCTTAACCTTGATTCGACACAGATACGGTCCGATACTCTGCGTCACGAGAAGGGCATATATGGTCTGATGTTTTATCCACAATACGTTCACAATGACATTATTTACCGACTTCGTACAGGCGATTCGAGTACCTACATTGAGTTTGTCTATCATACGATTGGCGATACTACCCTTCATAGAATACGTGGATATTTTTACAATTATTACTATGACGAAAAGACCCCCTTCGGCTATAACAACGGAGGAATTAGCATAATTACCTGGGACCACTCAAAGGCAAAAGTTAAAACGGCCTTGAATGGTTTGTCCAACGACACTATGATTTATATACTCGGAGAAAGTCCTTACCGGGCCAAGCTTGATTTTAGCAAACTAAGTCCGCTAATTCGATCCGGAAATTATTACAATGTGATAAAGGCCGACCTGTATGTTGCATACGATGATTATTTTTATAAGGCACCGGTAAACCCCACGTATACCCCCAAGCTCAAGGATATCGATTTGAAAATCTCGGCAGGGGTCGATTCCTTTGCATCCTATTCCAGTGTTTTTGGTAATCCATTGTATAATAGTACCATCGATACTTCTACCCACTCTTACCTGCTCGATGTTACGGATTATATCAATAAAAGATTGAATAATGCTACCAGCATAGAGGAGCTATATTTTTTCCCTACCTATCGGTATAGCGTTCAATCGGCATTTCTTAAAAATAAGCTGAAACTTAAGATAAAATATTTAAAGCATTAAGCCATGTGTGGAATTGTCGGATACATAGGCAATAAAGAAGCTTACCCCATACTCATCAATGGTCTCAAAAGGCTTGAGTATCGTGGATACGATTCGGCAGGTATTGCTATTTATAATGGCGAAACCACCATTTACAAGCGCAAGGGTAAAGTTAGCGATCTCGAGAGCTTTACTGCTTCCAAAACTCTTTCGGGTTTTGTAGGCATGGGTCATACGCGTTGGGCCACACATGGCGAACCCAATGATATAAATGCCCATCCGCACCAGTCGATGTATGGCAAATTTGTTCTCATCCATAATGGTATTATTGAAAATTATGCTCATCTTAAGAGAATTCTCGAGGAGAAAGGCTACCGATTTAAGGGAGAAACCGACTCTGAGGTGCTGGTGAATTTTATCGAATACGTTTATCTGGAGGGGAAAACATCTGCTGAAATTGCCGTAAGGGTTGCCCTGTCGAAAGTAATAGGGGCCTATGGTTTGGTAATCATGTGTACCGATGAGCCCGAGCAGCTAATTGCAGCCCGTAAAGGGAGTCCTTTAGTAATAGGTGTAGGTGAGGGTGAATATTTTGTTGCTTCCGATGCTACGCCGATAGTCGAGCACACCAAAAGCGTAATCTTCCTCAACGACGATGATGTGGCTATCATACGCAAGGATGAGCTGACTTTAAAAACTGTAAAAAACGATAAAGTCATTCAACCTACCATTCATCAGCTTGACCTTGATGTGGATGAGATTGAAAAAAATGGTTTCGATCATTTCATGCTTAAAGAAATATTCGAGCAACCCCGGGCCATCCAGGATACCTTCAGGGGACGTATTTCTCTCGATAAAAAAGAGATACATTTAGGAGGCTTATATAACGTGCTTCCAAGGCTAATTGAGGCAAAACGTATTATTATAGTTGGATGTGGTACCTCATGGCACGCCGGATTGGTGGGTGAATATTTATTTGAGGAACTGGCCCGCATACCGGTTGAGGTTGAATACGGCTCGGAATTTCGTTATCGCAATCCGGTGCTTTACGAAGACGATATAGTCATAGCCATTAGCCAGAGTGGTGAAACGGCCGACACGCTGGCTGCTATTCAGCTGGCAAAGCAGCAAGGTGCTTTGGTCCTGGGTATTTGTAATGTAGTGGGCTCGAGTATTCCCCGTGAAACACATGCGGGGGTGTATACCCATGCTGGTCCCGAAATAGGGGTAGCTTCTACCAAAGCGTTCACAAGCCAGGTAACCGTGCTGGCCATGATGGCTATACTGCTTGGACGTAAACGTAATGTGCTTTCGGTCGAGCGTTATGAAGAACTTCTTACCGAGCTGGCCAACATCCCCAATAAAATTGAAAAAATCCTGCAAAATACCGAAAAAGTCCGTCATATTGCTTCTATCTACCAACATGCAACCAACTGCTTGTATTTGGGGCGTGGTTATCTGTACCCGGTAGCCCTTGAGGGTGCGCTTAAGCTTAAGGAAATTTCCTATATTCATGCTGAAGGTTACCCCGCAGCCGAAATGAAACATGGACCCATTGCCCTGATCGATGAAAATATGCCTGTAGTGTTTGTAGCAGTCCAGGATAAAACCTACGAGAAAATAATCTCAAATGTGCAGGAGGTACGTGCGCGTAAGGGTATCATCATTGCTGTGGTAAACGAGGGCGATACCAAGATTAAGGAAATGGCTCATCATGTAATTGAAATCCCTCACACGGAGGAAGCCCTCATGCCTTTACTGGCCGTGATCCCCCTACAACTACTTTCATATTATATCGCCGTAATGCGTGGATGTAACGTTGATCAACCCCGTAATCTAGCCAAGTCGGTGACTGTTGAATAGTTAGAAAAATATATATCCCACTCGTAGCGAAAAACGGTTCAGTACGGTTATCAACGTGTAATCATACGAAGGGTTATAGGGCCAGTAATTATTGGTCGGTTCCAGCCGTTTTGCATCGGTTCGCTGATAGCGGTATCCTATTCCGACAAGAAAGGCATGCCTATTGACAGGTTTACAAAAAATATATGTGAGTTCTGGATTCACAAAATAGCCTGCAGAAAATTGGTAATTATACCCATCCTTAAAATTAACTCTTTTATTCAGGGGAAAGGTATAGCCACCAGAACAGAAAAAAACTATATGGCGTGTAAAAGGTTTTGCAGATATTACCAGATATATTGGAATATAGGTAGTTTGAAAAAATTCAAGCCCACTTCCCATGCCTGCATGCAAGACCTTTGAAGCTCTGACGTTAATATCGGACATAAAACTAAAGGGCGCTTTCATCTCGCTTTCAACGGTACCAATCAAAAAACCAATATGGCTTTTCAAATATAACGAAGGAAGGGTATCTTCCGGCGTTTGACCATTTATGGCTTTCAGCAGGCAGAATAATACGAAAGTGATAATTGCATTTTTCATTTTTGTGAATTTTATTGTTTCGGATGAGGTAAATTATTTACAGGAGTGTTATTTTCCTTAAAGATGTCTCTAATCATAAAAAGTTGCGCAAGGCTATTACGCAACTTTTTACGTTTTTCTCCATCAAAGTATTAAAAATTAAAAAATTTTACATGAAACGAATGTTAATACATAAAAATGCGATAAATCCAGGATTTATCAGCAGTTGTTCGGGTTTATTGAAATACATTGCCAGAGTATCTTTATCAGCCCTTACTGGACTTTACCTGTTTGCCTGTCAGGATAAGGTTATAGAACGATATAGGGTCAGTGCGCCAGTGTATATGAGCTACACGGAATTACGCAGTTCAATAAAGTCGATGCCTGCTACCGAAACAAAAATTGCCAAACCGGGTAAAATATATTTTTGGAATAACTATTTGTTTGTCAACGAGTATAATAAGGGGATTCATGTTATTGATAATTCCGATCCTGCAAATCCGGTTTTTAAGACCTTTATCAATATTCCAGGCAATGTGGATATGTCGATCAAAGGAGGAATTTTATATGCTGATAGCTATATTGATCTGGTAGCGCTCGATATTAGCGATATACAAAATGTAAAAGAGGTAAAACGAATCGACAGCATTTTTCCCTATACAATTCCCGAGTCCTCCTCACAACTGCTGATGGAGCAAATTGAGCCCCAAAAAGGAGTGGTTGTGGGTTATGAAGAAAAATACGTAGAGAAGGATGCCGTACAATACGAAAATCGATATTATCCCATTTATGCATACGATAAAATAGCTTTAGGAAACAATGGAGGCGTAATACCAACGGGCAATGGCGCTGGTGTTGGTATTGGTGGTTCCATGGCAAGGTTTACTATCAACAAAGATGTTTTATATGCTATAAATAATTCCATCGAAATTCTCATTTTTGACATTACCGACGTGCGCAACCCCATAAAAATGGGTGGGGTAACAACTATGTGGGGAATAGAGACTCTTTTCCCCTACAAAAATCGTCTTTTTGTGGGTTCGCAAACGGGAATGCTTATTTACGACTTAGCGAATCCTTTTCAGCCACAATATATCACCACTTATTCGCATGTTCGCAGTTGCGATCCGGTAGTGGTCGAAGGGAACTATGCCTATGTAACCCTGCGTACAGGCACTCGATGCTTTGGCAATGTCAATCGGCTTGATATTGTTAATATTTCGGATATTGCCAATCCGGTTCTGGTTAAAGAATACGATATGACCAATCCGCATGGGCTCGGAATCGATAATAATCTACTATTTATTTGCGATGGGGAGGCGGGATTGAAGATTTATGATGCCACCGATAAAATGAAATTGCATGAGCACCTGATAGCTCAGTATCCCGATAAACAGGCCTTTGATGTTATCCCACTCGATGGTGTGCTTATCATGACTGGCGATAGCGGTATTTACCAGTATGATTATTCCAATCCCAAAAATATAGTGCTATTAAGTAAGATATTGATTGCAAAATAGTTTAGCTGTCTTGTTTGCAATGTGTGGCTGGTGGAACAGGAGTGTTTACTCCACATCCACCAGTTCTATTTCGTAAATTACTGTAGCAAAAGGTGGAACGGTGTTTTTTATGCCACCAGTACCGAAGGCCAGAAAGTAGGGGATGTATATTTCTCTTTTTTCACCTACCCTCATCGAAAGCAATATTTCGTGCAGTCCGGGAATGAGGGCAGAAAGATAAAATTTTTCGGGTTTCTGGGTTTGGTCAAATATGGTTCCATCGATAAGCATGGCCTTATAGGAAAGTACAAAAACACTGGTATCGGATGGCGCACGGTCGTTCACCGGTGGGTTGATTACTTTATATTGTACTCCTGAAGGGAGGACAATTACCCCAATTTTATTCTTATTGGTTGCCAGCCAGTTTTCATTGAGCAATTTTATGCCCCTATACTCTTCTTCCCTGAGTTTATCAAGATATTGGGTGAGCAATTTTCTGGCAGGCTTGACTGCTAATTTGGGAGATACTTTTGCCTGCATACCTGCTAACAACAGGCTGGTGTCGGGACAGGGGAAACCGGTTGCATAAATGTTTTTTGCCCAGGCAAGTCCCAGCGCAAATGAAAGACTATCGCGTAACGATGGACTAATCGTGTCGCTGCTCAATTGTTTTTCGTGTTGCTCAAGAAAGTCGTAAGCCTTTGTCAGCGAAAAGATGGTGGTATCGTTGCGGTAATAGGCACTAATACCTCCTACAAAAACCTTTGGGGATATTTTCATGTTATGTCGAGATAAATCATCCTGCCAGGTTATGCCGAGTGCATAACAAACCGAGTCCCATCGGTTGAACAATTGCTGACCCAGGATAATAGGGTAATTTGATATGAACAGAAATATTATAAATGCTAATCGATACATGTGTATATTATGGTTTACTTAATAAAAAATCAGAGTTGGACATTAGTGTCCAACTCTGAAAGATACTAAATTTTATTTATCAGCACTCATGTTTTATTGGATTTGTAACTTGCGGGCAATCGTTTTGCTGCCATTGGTTATCAGTATGTTGTAGTACCCTGGCGCGAGGTTACCTGTGTTGATCTGGAAGTTTTCGTCGCTAAACGAGCCACTCCACAATAGCCTGCCCTGCATATCGATGAGGCTAACTTTTGTTGTGTTTGCGATACGGTTGGCCAGTTTGATCTGTACCAATCCATTGGTGGCAGGGTTGGGATATAGGTTTGCTGCAAATTCTGCCTGGTTGGTGGGGCTGGCCACTTCGGTAGCTACTTTATCGTCGAGACTCATATCGGCCGAATATACCCTTACGTAATCAA
Source organism: Bacteroidales bacterium (assembly GCA_049968755.1). GTDB lineage: Bacteria > Bacteroidota > Bacteroidia > Bacteroidales > DTGW01 > JAKPGM01. The sequence continues at coordinate 52,581 of JBMFQE010000012.1, read as the reverse complement.
TTTCAAAAGTAGCGGGGAAGGGAGTAGAGGCATTTGGAGCACCAGGCCAGTTACCTCCTACGGCTAAATTCAGAATAAAGAAGAAGGGCCGGTGGAACTCCTCGGTACTGTTGATGCTGTTTTGAATGTTGGCCACATGGTACTGTACACCATCGACATACCAGCGGATGTTGTTTGAGCTCCAGTTGATGGAGTATACATGCCAATTTTGTGGTGTAGTAGAGTAGGAACCCCCATATGATGCGTGTCCCCCAGCGTCCCAGTGAATAGTACCATAAACTTTACTTTCGCTATTGACATGCTCCATTATGTCAATTTCGCCGCAGGCGGGCCATCCTACTGAAGTGATGTTATTACCCAGCATCCAGAAAGCCGGCCACAATCCCTGTCCCATGGGCACTCGCATTCGACCCTGGATGTTACCATACTGCACCGAATATTTCCCCTGGGTTTTAATACGGGCCGAGGTGTACTGGTATCCACTGTAGCTTTCTTTTTTGGCGATAATTTTCAAAGTACCCCCCGAAACCGTTGTGTTAGCAGTGCCGGATCGATAATATTGAAGCTCGTTGTTACCCCATCCACCACCACCTGTTTCATAGACCCAATTGCTGGTATTGAGGCTGGTACCATTAAATTCATCGCTCCAGAGTAACGAGGAGGAAGAGGTTTGCTGGTAGATTTTAAACCAGTTGATGTTCCAGCCTCCTGTTACAGCATAAATGCCAAAGTTGTAAGTACCTGCGTTGATGGTAACGGTTTGGCTTACGGTAGTCCAGTTTTGCCAGCCGCCGGTAGCGGGAATGCTTACCTGCCCCAGCTGAATGCTACCGGCATTGAGGTCACTGGATAGCGTTCCGCCGTTGATGCTGGCCACTCTATATTCGATGCGATAGGTGCCGGTAGTAGGAAAATTAATGTTGTAGTAGGCCATCCAGTCGCCTGCGTCGATCCAGCCCACATTGAGTCCACCCTCCGAGCAGGGTTCAGTTTGTACACCACTCATGGCCGAATAATTCTCAGCTTCAATGGTATAAAGCAATGATTCTTGCGCAGTTTGCCATACAAAGGTTGCGGCCGAATTGCCGGGTAGCGTTGCAACAGCCCTGCTGCCGCCGTGTACAATGTTGAAAGTTTTGCTGGAATAACTTGTGTTGTAAACCACTAATATGCAATTGGCACCGTTTATGAAAGCTACGTTTAACAACTCACCATCGTTACTGGTCGACTGAATGCGTTGTGCCCCCGGACGTACGAATTTTGATAGGTGAGCGCAAAGGTAATAGGATACATTGCGTGTATAAGATGTGCTGTTGTTAATCGTAATTGCGCCAAGACAAGTGGTACATCCCCCTGGTGTATGCGGTCCGTAGCTGGTATTGGTCGCCAGGTTCCATTCGAGTGCAATTTTAGCCCAGTTGTTTGGTGCACCTATCATCACATTTTGCATGTGCCAGGGAAAATCGCCCGAGAAGCTAGCCGTGGAGGAGGTATACTGTTCGGTGAAGTAAACATTTTTTCCCGTGGCATTTTTTACGGTGGTGAGCGCACTGATGGAGCCAGCGTATAGATGGAATGCAGCCCCATCAACATACGAGCTGTTATTGCATACGTACGTGGGGTAGTCGGTATTGTCGCAGTTATGGTCGTAAGCAATGATAAGGGTAGCATATCCCGCATTCCGAAGGGTGGGTCCCAGGTACGAATTAATAAAAGTTACCTGCTGTTCCTTGGTCATAGTCATGCTGGGTTCGTTGCCGCCATGAAGGGGCTCATTCTGAGGGGTAATAGCCCATATCGTAATACCCTGTGCCTTCATAGCATCGAGGTAACGTTTGAAGTAACTAGCGTAGGCCTGATAATATGCTGCCATGAGCTCGCCCCCTACCCACGATTGGGTGCTTTTCATCCACCGCGGGGCTGACCAGGGCGTAGCCAAAATCTTTATGGCTGGATTGATGGCCAGGATTTTTTTCAGGATTGGAATCAAATAGGTAAGGTCGGGACCATTGAGGCTGAAAATAGCAGCTTCCACGTTGAAGGTCTCCCAGCCCGAAGCGCTGGTGCGGTTACAATTCATCGCCGTGGTGCCATTTTCGGAACATACAAAGTAATTGTTTGCACTGCATTTGAGCTGTACCTGACCTGCAGCAGGCGATATCCATGTAAATTTCTCTGTAGCTCCGATGGATGTAGCATTGCAATACATAGGACTGGTACCCGAGACATATTTACCATTGCTTCCTCGCAGGGCAATCAGTCCTCCACCTGCATCTACCACTTCGAAAGTTTCCCACGATGAAGCGCTATTGCGATCGCATACCATGGCACTGCTCCCATCATTGGAGGTTACATATTTCCCATTGGTGGCTCCTTTGAGTCGAATAAAACCACCTACAGGTGCTGTGGTGCCATTATACGTTACCATCTCCTGATAGGAGTATGACGAAGAACTCATGTCGGATGCACCAATGCTGATACGCAGAACAGATATCCCAATACCATTTGTACTAAATAGTTCATTCAGTAGTGTTGACTGCGTGGCTGACGACAGGCTGCTGATTACTTCTGCGCTGCCCTCGGTGAGCGTAAATCCAAAGCCATCCATTGTCTGGTATTTCGTACCCTCGTTAAGGGTAATGCTGGGGTATGAATTTGTGGCGGTAGTCCAGCTCAGCGCGCTTTGCTGGGCAAATTTTACACTGCCATCAGCTTTGGTAAGATACCAGTTCACCGCTGTGCCTGCCTTCAAATCCGTGTCTTCATACTTATTATTAGCAGAAGAAAAACTTGTAAGTTCTTCCCTATTACAGCTTATGAGCCCACAGACCGATACGAATAGTAGTAATTTTGCTTTCATGATTTTTGGTTAGTGGATTAGTACTAACAAAATTATATTAGGTACCTTCCCACATCCAAGTGGCATCATACGAGAAACATACTACATGACCATACAAGAAACTTACTACATTTTTGGGTACAAAATACACTTTATTGCAATACCCTATAATTTTCTCTTTCGAATCATGGGAATACTTGGGTTTAATTCGGTTGCCAGGCAGTTAGGATCAGAACTGGTAGGTTTTTGGAATGTAGCTATTGACCATAAAGAATCGAACAGTAGTTTAACCCAGATTTATTCCAGGTTATAAAATCTTTTTTTGCATTTTACATCATCAGCCTACCTGAAATATTTTATCTTTACCTTATAATTTGAAAAAAGCTGGTTTATGTTTTCCGGAGACAAATATGTAAACCGTCGAAATCAGCTGGTTGAACTGCTGACCTCGGGTATTGTGCTTTTGCCCGCCAATAGCCGCGTTCCCATGAACTATGCGGGGAATCCCTATCCTTTTCGACAGGACAGCCATTTCTTATATTACTTTGGTATCGATTTGCCCGATCTGGTGGGGGTAATCGATGTCGACTCGGGTGAAAGTTATCTTTTTGGAAATGATCTTTCTCTCGATGATTTGATATGGGTTGGGGAGTATCCTGCCTTGAACGATCTGGCGCAAAAGTCGGGTGTAAGTAAGGTTTTTCCCCGGGTTCGTCTGGAGAATTATTTGACTGCGGCTATGCAACTCAAGCGGCCAATCCATTATCTGCCTCCCTACCGGTGCGACCGTTTGTTGCAGCTGTCGGAATGGTTGGCAATTGCCCCACAGGAGGTTAAGGGTCAGGCATCTTCCGATTTGATTGCAGCCGTTGTATCCCAGCGTTCGGTAAAAGATAAGGATGAGCTTAATGAAATTGAGCTGACGATCAATCAAGTTACCTCTGAAATGTTTCTCATGGCCCTTCGCATGAGCGAACCTGGCAAGCGCGAGTCTGAAATAGCAGCAGCTATTGAAAATATTGCAAAAGCACAGGGGTGCCAGCTGGCTTTTCCTTCCATTTGTTCGGTTAACGGTCACTATTTACACAACGAGTCGTATGCGAATATACTTCAGGAGGGGCAACTGCTGCTGGTAGACGCAGGAAGCGAGAGTCGCATGCACTATGCCACCGACCTCACGCGGGTATATCCTGTGTCGCAAACTTTTTCCTTACAACAAGCCGAAATATATCAGCTGGTGCTTGACATGCAACGGAGGGCGATTGAGATGATGCGTCCCGGAGTAACTTATATGTCGGTACATAAAAATGCCTGCAGGGTGATGGTTGAAGGATTTAAAGCACTTGGGCTCATGTCGGGCGATACCGAAGAAATCGTGGAGCAGGGAGCCCACGCCCTGTTTTTTCCGCATGGGCTTGGACACCTGATGGGACTCGATGTGCACGACATGGAAGACCTCGGGGAGCAAAATACTGGCTATGATGCACAGGTACAGCGAAGTGAGGTATTTGGTACCCGATATTTACGCTATGGGAAAATGCTCAAAGAAGGGTTGGTGCTAACAGTCGAACCCGGTATCTATTTTATCCCCTTGCTCATTAACCAATGGAAAACAGAAGGTAAATTTAGCCAGTATATTCACTACGATCGGTTGCAATCCTACATGCAGTTTGGGGGTATTCGTATCGAGGATGATGTGGTGATAACAGCTGATGGCTGCCGTGTACTGGGTGATCCGGTGCCTAAAACTATTGCTGAAATTGAGCTTCTTAAAATGCCCTAAGAAGTAAGTGACGAAAAATTAACGAGGTCGGTGGCGGATTCGAACCGCCGTACGCGGTTTTGCAGACCGCTGCCTAGCCACTCGGCCAACCGACCGCTTAGAATGCTGCAAAGGTAATTATTTATATTGTAAATCGGAAATGTTTTTTATGACAACTCATTGGTTGGTATACTCTAATAATTGCTTGTACTGCTCATAAATTTTTTCCAGCGAAAATTCGTTCATGTCAATCGCATTGGCTGAAAAATATTTAAGCTTCTCGGGATTATTTATTATTTCTAGTATGGCTGTCTGTATTGCTTCTGCGTCGACTTTATTCAATACAAGGCCATTTTTGTTATGTGAAATAATTCGTGCACAATACTCCGAAGCTATTATCGGCAATTTCCAGGCTTGAGCCTCAAGCTGTGTAATTGCAAAACCGTCCGAATATGTCGGTAATATCATAACGTCGCAAAACTTGTAATAATCGTTCGTTTTTTCTTTGGCTACCCTGTTAACAATGTGGCAATTGGGTGGAAGATTGTCTATCAGATAGAAGGGGATTCTTATGCTTCCTACCAGATAAAATTCAACAGGAAGGTTTTTTAAGTTATGTATTGCTTGTATCAAAGGGTAAATACCTTTCAGCAATTTCAATGAACCCATAAACAACACCCTTAACGGACGTTGTTCCGAAAAGGCTTTAGGAAAATCACGTTCAAAACTTCTACTTGCTTCAGGTTGTGAATAGGCTAAAGGTATTACCTTCATCTTTTTTTCCCCTATGCCTGCCGCTATTAACATTTTTTTGCTCCATTCCGAATTTACAACGATGGCCTGAGCCCATTCACACTCTTTCTGCCATTTTTTTCCATAGCTGAGATATAAATCTTCCTCGGGCTTAACTTTGTTCGAAAAACATTCTTGAAATAACCGACGATTTATTTCTCCTGCCTTGGGCCCTGCATCAATCTGTCCCAGAATGCACGGAATATTTTTTCGTTGCAACAGTTTGAAAAGATAGTAGGCAACATAATTGTAAGAAAATACTACCAACTTACGATCGGGCAAAAACCATACGCAGCTGGCAAAAACTAAACTTGCTATTTTATCCCGATTGATCAATCTTCGTAAAAAGCCGAATTTGCTTAGTACATCAATCAGAAGAAATAAATAGCTAAAATGTATAACGCGTGCATTTTTCAATTCATAATGGTATCGCGTATTAAAGGGAATCTTAAAGATACGTAATAGCCAGGCAAGCCACGAATCGGGACGAACCCATATATCGGTTACAAATACCAATAATTCTTGCTTTTTATGAAACATTCTGGGAATTGCATAATGCTCGCGTGAGCCTACTTGAAAAACTACCCATTGGTATTGCGACTGTGTCATGGAGAATTTGCTGTATAATGTTATTGAAGTGTTTTATCGAGGATAGAACAGCTTTCTTTAAAAATTTTGGTAAATTTATCGCAAATATTGATACTTTAAAGTAGGTTAAAAAATTGACAGGTAGCATTGCATATTATGAAAATATTTGAAATAGCAATTGTCGGTTTTTTTTTCGTTAGTTGTTCTTACCAGCCTTCCAGGCAGCAGAAGGAATTTTATGGGCAAGTAAGTAAAGGAGAGGCGACAGCACTTTCCTGCCGCGGTAGCGATTACAATCGTTATATTGCCTATCTACCCACCAAATTTTCTATAGATCATTCATTTCCCGTGCTTTTTTGCTTCGATCCGCATGCCGATGCCAGGCTGGCTATCAGTTTATTCAGGGATTATGCCGAGGAGCATGGGATGATAATCATTGCTTCGGCTACCTTGCAAAATGGTCAGACGCAGGAGGAAATTGTCCTGTATTTGAATCAACTGTATCGCGACGTACGGGATAAGCTATGGGTAGATACCACCCGAATTTTCGCAGCAGGATTTTCGGGGGGAGCCAGGGTAGCTGGAATTTTTTCTCAGCTGGCACCGGTGGCTGGTCTCATTTCTTGCTCGGCTGGTTATTATCCCATGGGTAAATGTGTTCCTGTGATACTCATTGCGGGTACTTATGATATGAATTACCTCGAAACCCGTTTTTCTGATAATAATATTAACACGGCTTTATGCAAACATTGTTTCCTTACCTTCGAGGGACCCCACCAGTGGCCTCCACGGTCATCGCTGTACAGGGCTATGGATATTTTACAGATATGGAGCCTCGACAGCGTTGAATTTAACCGTTCGGCTTTCGTAAAAGAACGATTGGAAAAGGAGAAGCAGGATTTACTGAACCACCTGAAGCTTTATACCCCCGACAGTCTTTGGCATACAATAGAAGCCATGCGCATTTTTCTCTCGATATATGGTCCGATTGCCGACACAAAACCCATCCGGCAAAGCTATGATTCGTTGCTTCAGCAAAAGTCGATTGTGTCGTTGCTCGATAGTAAAATTGCTGCCGAGAAATATGAGGAGGAACAACAGGAAATAATCCGACAGGCCATGGGAAGTCGGCCTCTCGAATGGTGGATCACTACCCTTGGCCAGTGGCAGAAGCAACAGGGTAAGGATACGGAAATGCTGGCAGTGCACAAACGCTTGCTGGCCTATGTGAGTTTGCTGTCCTATAGCTATGCACAGGCTGCTATTCGGCAGGGTAACTGGAATGCTGTAGGATATATCCTTTCGATCTATGGCATGGCCGACCCCGAAAATGCCGATTACCATTATTTTATGGCCTGCAGGTATGCTCACGAAAACAAGGTACAACAGGCACTGGAAGAACTTACCATTGCTCTTCGGGCCGGCATACCCCTGGCTAAGGCTATGAACGATCCGTTGCTTTCGTCACTAAAACCCTATCTGAAATCACAATAAAATCCAACCCATGCATCCCGAAAAACTAACTATCAAGGAGTGGGCTGTCGATGACCGACCCCGTGAAAAAATGATCCAGAAGGGCGCCGGTGCACTCTCTAATGCCGAACTAATAGCTATTCTTTTTGGAAGCGGAACCATTGAGGATACCGCAGTAGCATTAGCCCAAAAGTTGCTGCAAAAAGCAAACAATAACCTGAATGAGCTGGCCAAGTTTGACTTACGACGGTTGTGTAAATTAAAAGGTATTGGTGAGGCTAAGGCTGTTCGCTTGCTGGCTGCCCTCGAACTGGGTAAAAGACGAAGCATGGAGCCTGTCATCGAACGCAAAAAAATTACCTCTAGCAGCGATGTGGCTCAAATATTCATCCCTCTGCTACGCGATCTGCCCCATGAGGAATTCTGGATGCTGGTACTAAATCGTGCCAACATGGTTATCGACACCTGTCGTATCAGTCAGGGAGGGATTGCAGGAACCGTAACCGATGTGCGGCTTATCCTGAAAACGGCGCTCGACCGAATGGCTACCCAGCTGATTCTTTGCCATAATCATCCTTCAGGAAATCTTCAACCCAGCCATGAGGATATTAATTTTACCCAAAAAATTGCCGATGCAGGCAAATTACTGGATATTCAACTTCTCGATCATCTCATTGTGTCGGCCACCGGCTATTACAGTTTTGCCGATAATGGTTTAATTCACTAAGAACATTCTGCTGTTATTGGCATGACCTTTTGATGATGGCTCAAATCATGTTTCGAACTTTTTCCAGATCTTCAGGCGTATCGATGGCAATGGTTTCCAGGTTGGTGGGCTGCACGTAAATGGAATATTCGTTTTCAAGCCAGCGATTTTGCTCCAACGATTCGGCAATTTCCAGCGATGAGGGGGATAATAGCGTTATTTCCTTAAGCGTAGATACTTTGTAGGCATAAATGCCGATGTGTTTAAGGTATTGGAACGAACTCACCCATGTTGTTTGCTCTGCATTGCGCTGATAGGGAATAACCGAACGGCTGAAATACAATGCCCGGTTGTTTCGGTTAACAATCACTTTTACCACATTAGGGTTAAAAAGTTCATCTGGCGTGGTAATAGGTTTAGCAAGGGTTGCAATGGAAATTTCATCCTCGAAGCAGCTTTTGAGCAGTCGCAGTTGTTCGGGCTGGATAAACGGCTCGTCGCCCTGAATGTTGATGACTACATCAAATGATACGTTGGGAAAATCGGGTTGAATCTTTCGTATCGCTTCAGCGCATCGATCGGTCCCGCTGCGATGCTTGTCGGAAGTCATTACTACCCGGCCGCCAAAGGCTTCCACATGCTTATAGATACGCTCATCATCAGTGGCCACCACCACATATTCAAGTGCTTTGCCAGCCTGCTCATAAACACGTTGTATCATGCTTTTGCCATTAATGTCTAACAGCGGTTTGCCAGGAAAACGCGTGGAAGCATAACGGGCAGGGATAATTCCTATAAAATTCATGATGTGATTAGATTATTTAAGTAGTATTGGATGATAGCAAAGATAAGGAAAAATATGCATTTTCGGCTAATGACGATTTGCTTTTTGTTTATTTTCCTATAAAAAGTTGAAAGGGGGCAATCGGGTTTTAGGCAGGTTCAATTACCGGCTTGACAGGCAAATCAGGTAGGGAAAAAAATCCGGCAGCGTAACTAACTACCGGATAAGTATTGGTAAATTGCTTTTGAACTTTTGGGTTCTGCAGGAGGGAGATTATAGTCTTTTCTTCACTTCTGTTTCCACATAGGCTTCAATCACGTCGCCAACCTTAATGTCGTTAAAGTTTTCGATGGTAAGGCCGCAGTCTTGTCCGGCAACAACCTCTTTTACATCGTCTTTAAAACGTTTGAGTGATCCCAGTTCGCCCGAGTATACCACAATACCATCGCGGATGACCCGTACTTTTGAGTTACGCTGTATTTTGCCTTCACGGCACATGCAGCCAGCGACGGTTCCCACTTTCGAGATTTTGAAAATTTCGAGTACCTCGAGGGTAGCCACAATTTCTTCCTTGATGATGGGGGAAAGCATTCCCTCCATAGCGTCCTTAAGGTCTTCGATGGCGTCGTATATAATCGAATATAGACGGATTTCGATTTGTTCCTTTTCGGCCAGCTTGCGGGCATTCATCGAGGGACGTACCTGGAAACCAATGATAATGGCATTGGATGCAGCAGCCAGCAATACGTCCGATTCGGATATTTGACCAACGGCCTTATGGATGATATTTACCTGAATTTCTTCGGTGGAAAGTTTAATGAGCGAGTCGGATAGTGCTTCTACCGAACCATCGACGTCGCCTTTGACAATGATGTTAAGTTCTTTAAAGTTGCCAATAGCAATTCGGCGTCCAATTTCATCGAGAGTAATGTGCTTGCGTGTTCTAAGTTCCTGTTCACGTTGCAATTGTTCGCGTTTGAGAGCAATTTCCTTGGCTTCTTTTTCGTCGGTAAGCACGTGGAATTCGTCACCTGCCTGAGGGGCGCCGTTCAGGCCAAGAATAAGCACGGGGGTGGAGGGGCCAGCTGCTTCAATGCGTTTATTACGTTCGTTGAACATGGCCTTAACCTTACCCCAGCTGGTGCCTGCCAGTACCAGATCGCCTACGCGCAGGGTACCTGTCGATACCAGCACTGTGGCTACATAGCCTCTTCCTTTGTCGAGTGAAGATTCGATAACGGTACCTTTAGCCCGACGATTGGGATTAGCCTTTAAGTCAAGCATTTCGGCTTCAAGCAAAACTTTTTCGAGTAGTTTATCAACGTTCAACCCTGTTTTTGCCGATATTTCCTGCGTTTGGTATTTACCCCCCCATTCTTCAACCAGAATGTTCATCTGGGCTAGCTCTTCGCGTACCCGGTCGGGGTTGGCAGTAGGCAGGTCGATCTTGTTAATAGCAAACACAATGGGTACCCCAGCAGCCAGTGCATGGTTGATAGCCTCCTTGGTTTGGGGTTTTACACCATCATCGGCTGCGACTACGATAACAGCCACATCGGTAATTTTTGCACCTCGGGCACGCATAGCCGTAAATGCCTCGTGACCCGGGGTGTCCAGGAAGGTAATCTGGCGACCATCATCGAGGGTTACGCTGTAGGCACCAATGTGCTGTGTTATACCCCCAGCTTCGCCTGCAACCACGTTGGTGTTACGAATAAAGTCGAGCAGTTTGGTTTTCCCATGGTCCACATGTCCCATCACCGTCACAATCGGTGGGCGAGGTTGCAAATCTTCCGGATTATCTTCCTCGTCTTCAATGGCTTCCTGGAGTTCGGCGCTAACAAACTCAACCTTATAATTATATTCTTCGGCAAGCAGCGAAATGGTTTCAGCATCCAGGCGCTGATTAATTGAGACAAACAAACCTATACTCATGCAGGTGGAGATAAGCTGGGTCACCGGAATGTTCATCATGGTGGCCAGCTCATTGGCTGTAACAAATTCGGTAACACGCAGAATAGATTTTTCTTTTTCTTGCTGTTCGAGTTCTGCCTGCAGTCGTTCGCGTATTTCTTCACGTTTTTCCCTGCGATATTTGGCAGCCTTTGTCTTGCCCTTCGAGGTAAGCCTTGCCAGGGTTTCTTTAATTTGCTTTTGTACTTCTTCCTCGTCGATTTCCTGCCGGAATACTTTTTTGGTTTTTTTCTTATCTTTTCTTAGCTTAACTTCAATTGTCTTTTCTTTGGGTTTATCGGCCTGTTGCTGATCCTGCGAAACGGGTACTTTTGAGAGTTCTATTTTTATGCGCTTGCGTTTTTTCTTTTTCCCAAAACGATCATCGAGATCGCTCGACGAGAGTACCAGTTTTTTATTTTCTTTTTCTTTTTCTTTTTCGTCGGGAAGATCAATTTTACCCACCACTTTTGGCCCGCTCAGTTTTTCAACCTTCACCCTTATGACCTGATCCTCTTCGGTTTGGACGGGGGGTTCTGTATTTAAAGATTCTGAAGGTGTTTCTTCTACAGGTGTTTCAGCAGTTTTGGCAGTTTCTGTTTTTTTAGCAATTTTTGCGGGTGTCTCGGTAGTGGGCGGAGTAAGGTCAATTTTCCCCACTACCTTGGGGGGCTCAATTTTAACTTTAGGTTTGACTATCTCTTCTTTGGGTTGTTCAGGTTGTGTTTCAGCAACAGGCTCGGGTTTGGATGGTTCCTCTGTTTTTTTTGTAGCAGGGGCAGTGTCAGTCTCAGGTTTAACCCTGGGTTTGTTCAGGTCAATTTTGCCGAGAACTTTAAGCTCGATCTTTTCCTTGGGTCTAAGGCTAATTACAGGGGGTTCTTCTTCGGTTTCTTCTTCGGTTTCATCCTGGGAAGTCTCAATATCGTTGATGGAGATGCTTTGTTTTTTTTCGTGCAACAGGTTGAGGGAAATTTTTTCCGATTCCTTCTTTAAGGCCATGGCGCTGCTAAATTCTTTCTCGAGCAAAGCAACCACCTCGGGGGATACCTTGGTGTTGGGATTGGGGTCAATATGATGCCCCCTTTTTTTAAGAAAATCCACTATAGTTGATATCCCTACATTGAGTTCCTTAGCCAGTTTACTTAATCTTGTTCCTTTTTGTTCAATCATAAAATGCTACCCCTTGTTTTTCCTTGCAATATTAGTAAATAAATTTCGATACCGAGCTAACAGCCCCTAAGTATTTGCGATATAATTTTTTAAAAAAATACGGTTAATGGTTACGTTTCGTGTAAGTGTCAAATTATACTTATTCAAATTCTGATTTCAAGATTCGCAGCACTTCACGAACGGTTTCTTCTTCAAGGTCGGTTCGTTTAACCAGGTCGTCAAATCCTACCTGTAATACACTTTTAGCGGTATCGCAGCCTATGGCCTTGAGTTCGTCGATGATCCATTCGTCAATTTCGTCGGCAAATTCATCGAGGCTGACATCTTCTTCGTCTTCGGCCGATTCGCGATATACATCTATTTCGTATCCGGTGAGCTGGCTGGCAAGCTTAATGTTCATACCTCCTTTGCCGATGGCCAGCGATACTTCTTTGGGTTGTAAATAAACCTCTGCACGTTTATTGGCTTCGTCGAGTTTGATAGAAGATATTTTTGCCGGTGCCAGCGCACGCTGGATTAAGAGTTGCGTATTGTTGGTGTAGTTGATAACGTCGATGTTTTCATTTCGCAATTCCCTAACGATGCCATGGATGCGCGAACCTTTCATCCCTACGCAGGCACCTACCGGGTCGATACGCTCATCGTACGATTCTACAGCTACTTTGGCACGTTCGCCGGGTATGCGAACAATTTTCTTGATGGTAATGAGTCCATCGAATATCTCAGGAACCTCGAGTTCGAAAAGCTTTTCAAGGAATTTAGGAGAGGTGCGCGATAGTATGATAAGCGGCTTATTATTCTTCATCTCAACCTTATATACCACTGCCCTAACAGTATCCCCCTTCTTGAAAAAGTCGCCAGGTATTTGCTGGTCGCGGGGAAGAATGAGTTCATTTCCTTCGTCGTCAAGGACGAGAATTTCTTTTTTCCAGACCTGATATACTTCGCCTGTTACAATATCGCCAATTCGGTCTTTGTATTTTGCATAAAGATTGTTTTTTTCGAGCTCCATCAGGCGTGTGCTCAGGTTCTGGCGAAGTGCCAGAATAGCCCTGCGACTCATGTCTTTAGGCTTAAATTCTTCGGATACATCTTCCCCTACCTCATAATCCTCATCAATCTTTTTGGCTTCCGAAAGGGGAATTTGGGTGTTGGGATCGGTGTATTCTTCGTCGGGTACCACGTGCCGATTGCGCCAAATCTCAAAGTCGCCTTTGTCGGGATTAATGATCACATCGAAATTGTCGGCACTGCCGTATTGCTTGGCCAGCATCGAGCGGAATACATCTTCGAGCACCCGCATCATGGTTACTCGGTCGATATTTTTTAATTCCTTGACTTCCGAGAATATCTCCGCCAGATTGAAATTTTCCATATATTGTGAGTTTTTGGATATTAAAATTTAATTTTTCTTCGTGTATATTTTACCTGAGCAAATTCAATGAACTGATTTTCTGTAACTTTTTTCTTTTTTTTGCTGCCGGCTTCGGCAACCTTTTTTTCTACCAGCAGGTCGAATCCATTTTCAAAGGTGTCGCCCAGAATACCCGACCTTTTTTCCCCGTTCCGTAGCAGCACTTCAACTTCGTTATTTTTATATTTGCGATACTGTTCAATAACCTCGAAAGGTTGTGTAAGCCCGGGTGACGAAACTTCCAGCTCGTAATCCTCGTCAATGGCATCCAGGTGTGGAATAAGCATCTGGTGGATTTGAGCACATTCCTCGAGTGTGATGTTTGTGTAATTATCAACGGCTACAAATATTTTATTACCTGGACTTAATTTTACCTTTACAATAAAATATTTGTCCCGATCGAGGTGTTTACGCAGAATATCTTCAACATCGTTTTCGGTTATCATGGCCCGCATGGTTAACAAAATAGGGGACTTTTGTCCCCTACGCTACTTGCATATTTCGCTGCAAAGATAATATTATTTTTCTAATCACACATTTTTTATTTAACATATATCCACGAATCGGGATGGATGTTACTTCGGGCGTTGTTGAGTTCCGACAGGGCTTCGCTTAAGGAGCCAGCGCAATAGGTACTTACCAGATGAAAGCCGTTGGGTGCGTCGATAATTTGAGCTTTATATCCCAGCTTCACCATTTCCTGAACGTAATTGTCGGCATTTTGCTGGATGCGAAAACTTCCGGTAATCACGCAAAAGTTGCCCTGGGGATTTTTCGACTGGCAGGCAGCTTGTAGCGAGTCAATTTTTGCCTGCATCTCGGCTTTTAGGGCTTCCAGCTCGGCTACTCGCTTGAGAGAATCTTCCTTTACTGCATTCTCAAGCTGTTTGATATACTCGGCCTGTTTTTTGTATTTGCAGCCAGAAAAACCAGCCGCAAAAAGTACAAGTAATAATAAAAAAATAAATTTTTTCATACGTTTGAATTTTTAGAAACTCACCGGTAATGTTGTAAAATAGCGAGTTTCGCAGGGTTAATATTCAGGTATAAATTATTTTCTGGTGAAAGATAATACATTTTGTTTAAGATTGCAAGTATGAGGTGTGTGAGGTGATAAGCAATCATAGGTAGTTTTGAATTTTTATGAATTTTTCGATGGCTAAAAAAACTGTTAACTTTGTAGTCAAAAAAAATTGTTATGTTCATCGAAGTATTAAAATCGAAAATTCATCTGGTCACCGTCACCGAGGCCAACCTGAATTATGTAGGAAGTATAACCATTGATGAGGATCTGATGGATGCTGCAGGTTTGGTAGAAGGGGAGAAGGTACAGGTTGTGAATCTCAACAATGGCGAACGCATTGATACCTATGTAATAAAGGGTAAGAGAGGTTCAGGTGACATTATTATGAATGGACCAGCTGCACGAAAAATGATGGTGGGCGATGTGGTTATCATCATGGCATTTGCCCTTATGGATCCAGCCGAAGTCAAAAATTTTAAGCCTTCCGTTATTTTTCCCGACACTAAAACAAACCGGCTGAAAAACTGAATGCAGTGGGAGTGATCAAAAAAAGTACGCTTTTTAATATTCTGCAATACCTCTTTTTCAGTGGACTGGGTATAGTGCTGTTGTATCTCGCATTTCGCAGTATCGATTATCAATCGCTACTCAATAGTCTGCTTTCGACGCGGTACGATTTACTGCTGGTATCCCTTGGTTTTGGTTTGCTTGGCATGTTGGGGCGCAGCTATCGTTGGGTGTTAATGATTGAGCCGTTGGGGTATCAGGTACGTTTGCAATCGGCCTATCACGCCCTGATGATAGGCTATACGGCTAATTACGCTTTCCCGCGTATTGGTGAAATTACGCGCTGCGGAGTCCTCAATCGCACGGAAAAGATACCTGCCGACGCCCTGATTGGAACTGTCATTGCCGAACGTGCCTGGGATGTAATTATGCTGGGTATACTCACCATTACAGTTATCCTTTTTAAGCTAAAAACCTTTGGCCAGTTTTTTCACGAAAAAATTATTATCCCCCTATCTGAAAAATTTCACTGGATATTATCCATTTCAGTGTATGGATGGATTTTAATTGCTTTGGTTTTGTTGGTTGCTATGATGATGGTATTGATGTATCGACATACGATTAGGGAATATATGCTTCGGGGTAAAGTTGGGCAGTTTGGTTATGGCATATACCAGGGAGTAAAGTCGGTATTGAAGCTCAAGCGAAGGGTGCGTTTTCTGGGGGTTACGCTTTTCATATGGTTGGTTTACATTCTGATGACCTATTTTGCTCTCAAAGCCATGACAGCAACGCATTCGTTGAATTTTATCGATGCATTTTTTATCATGGTGGTTGGAAGTTATGGATTTGTAGTACCTGTGCAGGGAGGTATAGGTACCTATCATGCTATTGTGGCGCTTGGCCTATCGCTTTACGCTATAACGTGGAACGATGCTCTGGCTTATGCCCTGCTAAGTCACGGTTCGCAGGCTATCAGCATTATCCTCTTGGGGCTGCTGTCGATGCTTACGCTGGCTTTACGAAAGAATAATAATCAATAAAATCAAGGCTATATCCTGCAGCATGATTTCAGGGATATTGCCTGGTAGAACTAAAAATTTGTTGGATGAAAAATTTCCGGATAATCCCCCTCGTAATTGCCGCATTTATTTGGCTGCCGGCGTGTATGCTTACGCGGCATACGGTTTCGACAGAAAAGAAATCGCCCGAGCAAATAGCCGAACCCACCGTCGATACCGAATATTATGCCACGGTGGAGACACCTGCTCGTTTTCAGGGAAATGATATCCATGCCTTTCTTGCCTATTTGAAGAAAAATATTAAGTATCCACCTGCTGCCCTGCGTAAACGACAACAGGGTACGGTGGCTGTGCAGTTTGGTGTGAATTGGGATGGCAAGGTCGAAGTGTTCTCGGTACTCAAAAGCTCGGGGTATAAGCTACTCGATGATGAAGTAGTGAGGGTTATTGGGTCCTCGCCAGTATGGGAACCTGCCCAGAATCAAAAAAAGAGAGTAGGGCAACTTTTCTTAGTTCAGGTTACCTTTCAAGCGCGTACCCGGAAAATTGATGTCAGGTAAAATGTTGGCAGGAATATTGTAATTTTGTTGTTAAAAATTAACCTATAAAAAGTAGAAAGCAATGTATAAAATTGTATTACTTCGACACGGTGAAAGCGTATGGAATAAAGAGAACCGTTTTACCGGATGGACAGATGTTGATTTATCGGAAAAAGGGATAGAAGAGGCTCGCAATGCAGGTCGGGTGCTTAAGCAAGAGGGTTATACTTTTGATTTAGCCTTTACCTCAACCCTTAAACGTGCTATTCGTACGTTGTGGCTGGCTACCGATGAAATGGATCTGCTGTGGATTCCAGTAATAAAAAGCTATACCCTTAACGAACGTCACTATGGAGCTTTACAGGGGTTGAACAAGGCCGAGATGGCTGCAAAACATGGCGAAGAGCAGGTGAAAATATGGCGTCGTAGCTACGACGTACCCCCTCCCGCTCTGGATGAAAATGATCCGCGTCATCCCCGTTTTGACGTACGCTATAAGGATATTGACCCCAAATTGCTACCTGCTACCGAGTCGCTTAAAGATACGGTTGCTCGGGTGGTGCCTTTCTGGGAAAGCACCATTGCCCCCGAAATAAAGAAAGGTAAAAAAATCATCATTGCTGCCCATGGCAATAGTCTGCGAGCGTTGGTGAAATTTCTCGACAATATTTCCGATAAGGATATTCTCGAGCTTAACATCCCAACCGGTATACCCCTGGTATATGAGCTCGATGCCAACCTACGTCCCATACAGCATTACTATCTGGGCGACCAGGAAGCTATCCGAAAAGCTATGGAATCGGTTGCCAATCAGGGTAAAGCTAAATAATTATTATCATAAATTTAAGCAGTAGCCATCTCTTCAGGGGATGGCTATTTTTTTGTGTATAAATTACACTATCCTCTAAAATTTTGTGTTATCAATACCAAAACTTTAGGGGCTTTTTTTTAATTTTAAAATAATGTTAGGTAGTTATAACCTTTATGGAAAAAATTATAGCTTCCCTGTTTTCGGGTCTCGATGAGTTTGTCAGTGGGAAAGAAACAGATGTTGAACAGCTAAGGTTGCTGGCAAAGGAGGTTGTGCAGACTTACCGGCAAATCCCTTTTCTTGAACGCTACCAAACCATCCAGGCGTTGTTACTCAATATTGCAGGACTTTCGGGTGAAGCTTTTTTCCAGTTTTTGGTTGAAGAAATACGTCAGATACTGGATGCCAGCTATGTGCTTATAGCCGAGATTAATCCTGACAATCCCCATATTGCCCAGACCATTGTAGTGAATTATAATGGGGTGCAGCAACCCAATTTTGAATATTCGCTCGAATACTGTCCCTGCCAGCAGGTGGTAAAGGAAAAAAGGGATATTTTTCAGCAGCGTATTTTCGAATCATACCCCGAGTGGACAAAACTTATCCCTTCTGAGGCTATTCATTACTATGGGATGCCTTTGTTTGGTCCCGACAATGAGATAATTGGGCTGTTCATCGCTATGTTCAATCATATTCCCCATCAGCTCGATTGGGCACATCTGATCCTTGAGCTTGTGAGCGGCAGGGTAGCCCTGGAGCTTTTGCACCGTCGCAGCGAACGAGCATTGATGGAGAGCGAGCGAAAAATGCACGTTCTTATCGAAACTATCACCGATTATCTGATAATCAATAAGGTTAAAAACAAACAAATTACCGAAACCTGGCACAGCCCCACCTGCGTGAATGTTACTGGCTATTCAAGTGCCGAATATACAGTCAATCCCTTGCTATGGTTTAATATGATTTACGAGCATGACAAGGTGTACGTGATGGGAAAAATCAATACCATCCTTGAAACAGGCGAAGTCAGACCCTTTGAACATAGAATTGTGCATAAAAATGGATCCATTCGTTGGATACGCAATACACCTATCCTGTTTAAGAACATCAAGGGCGAGATTAATGAAATTCATAACGTTATTCAGGATATTACTGAAATTAAGCAAATAGAGCTAAAATTGATGGAGCATGAGCAGCAATATCGATTGCTATTTAACCAGATGGGGAATGGCTTTGTGCTCTGCCAGCCCATCTTTAAGGGTTCGCACGAACTGGTAGATTTTGCCATACTCGATATTAATCCTGCTTTTGAGAAAATTGTGGGTACTTCTCGAGAAAAAATCATACAAAAGAAAGCGAGCGATTTTTCCAATGCTGTACCTGAGGCATGGATGCAGAAGTTTGCTCATGTGGTTAAGACGGGCGAACCGGTTAGTTTTGAAGATTATTATTCCCCTTTAGGTAAATACTTTGAGCTGACCGTGTATGCACCACAGGAAAATGTTTTCGGTATTATCATTTCCGATATTACGGAGAAAACAAAGGCCAATCAACTGCTCGAGGCAAGCGAACGACGCTACAAAACACTCGTTGAATTTTCTCCAGATTATATTTTCTGGATTCAACAGGGAAGAATTGTTTTTGCTAATCAGAAAGGCTATGAGTTGTTAGGCTTTAGACCTGGTGAAGATTTAAGCCAATATACCCTTGAAGACTTTTTTCCGGGAAAAATAGCTAAAGTCTTGCGTGCTTATGCCGGATCGGGTAGCGAGGTATTAATCAATCAAAAACGAACGCGCATAAAAACAGGTTCAGGAAAGACCGTGCCAGTTGAAATTACAGTAGTTCCCATGTCGGTGCACGAAGGGTCGTTTCAAATGCTGGTACGCGACGTATCGGAGACTGAAAAAATGACCAATGCCCTGGCCGAAAGCGAAAGGCGTTTTGTGCTGGCTATGGAGGCTGTAAACGATGGCGTGTTTGAATGGGATGTACTTAATGATAAGGTATATTTCAACGACCAAAACTATATCATGTTGGGCTACAAACCTGGAGAATTTGAGCCCAGGCATCTGGTCTGGGATCAGATGATTCATCCCGACGATCGCCTAAAAAACTATGCTCAGCTCCGCAGACATCTGAAGGGCGAAACCGAGCATTACGAAATTGAGTATCGTATTCGAAACAAGCAGGGTAAGTATCAATGGATTCTGGAACGGGGAAAAATTATCGACCGCGATGCCAACGGCCGTCCGTTGAAGATTATTGGTACCCATTCAGATATAGATTCCCGAAAGCAAATGGAGGAAAACTTGCGAGCAGCTCTCGAAAAAGCCGAGGAAGCCAACCGGCTGAAATCGGCCTTTCTGGCCAATATGAGCCATGAAATCCGTACCCCCCTCAATGGCATCCTGGGCTTCTCTGCTCTTCTCGAACGTGAAGATCTTACCTCCGACAAGCGAAAATTGTATGTTGAAATTATCAAAAACAGTTCGAAACAATTGCTCAATATTGTGAACGACATACTCGATATTTCAAAAATTGCCTCGGGTCAGCTTGTGTTGGTCAACGAGCCCTTCGACCTGCATTTGCTGCTGCAAACCATTTACAACAATTATTCGGAAGAGTTAATATACAAGGGTCTAAACGATAAGCTGGAATTAAAACTTACCCTGCCATCCGAACCGACGCTTACCCTTGTGGGGGATAAAATCAGACTGCAGCAAATTTTGGAACATCTGCTTAACAATGCGATAAAATTTACCCCACAGGGTCGAATAGAGTTTGGATATGTGCAAAAATCTGAAGTTCTTGAATTTTATGTCCGAGACACGGGTATTGGTATCGAGGTCGAAAAGCATCAGTTGATTTTTGAGGCTTTCAGGCAGATTGATATGTCCGATGCGAGAAGATATGGAGGATTAGGCGTAGGACTTTCCATTTGTCATGGCCTGGTTACCCTTATGGGAGGAAAGATTTGGCTTGAATCAGAACCAGCCAGGGGATCAACTTTTTACTTTACCATTCCCCTTAACTTTCCTCAAAAATCGACTCATCAAGCAAGGCAACCAGCCCCTGTAAAAAAATTCAAACACTCGCCCCTGATTTTGATTGTTGAAGATGTACACGAGAATTATCTTTTATTGGAAGAAAGTTTAGAGGCTACGGGAGTGCAGTTATTGCATGCCGTGGATGGAAAGACTGCTTTGCAATTGCTGCGAAAACACAGCGGCATACAGCTTGTTTTGCTCGATTTGTTACTACCCGACATTGATGGTTACGAGCTGTTTGCGCTTATCAAAAAGCAATTTCCGCACTTACCCGTTATTGCCCAAACAGCTTATGCCCTGGCCGAGGATAAGAAAAAAATTATACAGGCAGGTTTTAACGGGTATCTCGAAAAGCCCATCAATAGAAAAGCTCTGCTTGGGCTTTTGAACGAAATTTTGCAAAAGGATGCAAAAAAATAACGGCACCTTTTCCGTGCCGTTTACAGTTATTTAATTTGAAAGGTTGTGGTGCCTATGAGTTTCCCTTCACAAAACAGGTCGATCGTATAGACTCCCGTAATTAACTCGCCCGCATTATCCCAGTAAATACAAACGTCTATGTCCTTTTGCTCATACTGGATGGCACGTTTTGCCGAGTAAGCTATCTGGCGTCCTTCGTACTGGATAACATCCTGTTCGGAAGAGGATAGCACCAGATTATCGGGGCGAGTAAGGCGGAGATAGATTATTTTTTCGCCGGCGTCTACCAGCGGATTTTCGCGTACCGTAAAACAGGTCTTAATTTTTGCCACACGGCTTGAACGTTCGGTTTCCTTGCCGCGTTTGTTAAGCAGGGTTACGGAAATATTTTTAGCCGAAAGTATAGCTGCACTCTGCAATTTACTACTCATGGTTTCGTGCTCTTTCGAAAGAGCTTCATTGTTTTTGCGCGCTTCCTCCAGCGCGTTTCTTACCTCTAAATTTTCCGACACAAGCTTCTGATTGCGCTGATTGAGCGAATCGATTTGCACTATATAGCTGCGCATGATCTCGCGCAGGGTTGCCAGCTCGCGCTTGTATATTTTGATTTTTTCAAGATTACTGGCATTGATGGCAAGCAACCGCCGAATCCTGTCTTGTTGCTGACTTATAAGATTGTTAAGGCTGTCATTCTCACTTTTCAGCCCCTCGTATTCCGACATCATGTCCTTGAGTTCGTTGGTCAGCGACTCTTTTTGTTCTTCCAGAGCCTCCTGAACAATAGCGTTGTCGGTTTTCATCTTATTGTACTGCATATACAGGGCGCCTAATGCTATGGCCAGGATGACAACAATAACTGTCAGTATAACCTGAACCTTCCTGTTCGAAACCTGATTTTCCATTACTACAATTGTTTGTATAAATGATGGGGTAAAGATACAAATAATACGGAAAAGAAAAAAAATGTTGGTCCTACTAAAAAATCACTGTTGTCCATGTTATTTTCACCCCAGCAAAGTCATTAATAGCGAAGCAAACGAATGGCTTAATTGGGTAAAGTTTTTCAGCGCCTAAGGTACTAGCAGATACAAAAATCCACCGGGTGCTACTCCTATCCATACGATAGCAAAAAGGATAACGACCATAGCTATTCCAGAGAGGAAAGGAACGCGTATTTTTTCAGGGGCATCGTGCGTTTTAAATACGCCAGTGATCACCCGAATGTAGTAATAGAGTCCTATTCCGCTGTTGATAACCAACAAAATGACCATGGTCCATAGGGCAGCGCCGGCACCGGCCAGGGCAAGGTAAATTTTTGCAATAAATCCTGCCGTCAGTGGCATACCCGCTAACGATAATACTGAGGCAACAAACACAATTGCCAGCAGGGGTGATCGCTGGAACAAATGCTCATAATTTTGAATGCCAGCAGGTTCCTTCTGGTTTTGGGTGAGAAGGGCTATGCTGCTAAAAGCTCCTACGCTGCTGATCATATACACTATCAGATAAAACATGCCAGCCTGATAGCCATTGTTGCCTCCGGCCAGCAGGGCTATAATCAAATACCCCATGTGCGCAATAGAGGAAAAGGCTAAGATACGTTTTACATGTTGCTGTCCCAGTGCCATCAGGTTACCTGTCAGCATGGAAGCGACAGAAAGAAATACCAGCATATAAAATATGGGTGAACTGGCTGGGATATTTGATTCCTGTAACAGACGTAAAAGAAAAACAAAGGCACCTACTTTACCGATGGAGGATAGGTAGGCAGCGACCGGGGCCGGTGCACCCTGATACACATCGGGGGTCCATACATGAAAAGGTGCCAGCGCCAATTTAAAAGCGATGCTCCCCACAAACAATCCGATACCCGCGAGTACAAAGGAAGGCATTTGTTTCAGCTGAGACAGATACAGGGCAAAGGTATACAGATCCATGGTTCCTGAGGCGCCGTACATGAGGGCAAGCCCAAATACCAGCGAGGCTGTAGAGGCACCTGCCAGCAATAAATATTTTATTCCGGCTTCAACGCTCTCGCGCTGCGTACGCTGGTAAGCAATCATAGCATACAGCGGAACCGACAATAGTTCGAGCCCCAAAAAGAATGTTACAAAGTTACGGGCAGCAATCATAACCATTGCACCCAGCAACGACGATAGCAACAGCAGGTAGTATTCTTCCTTTTTGTCGGTTATTTGCTGAAAATAGTTGTAGCCTGTAATTATAAGCACCATAGTGGTCAGCAGGGTAATACCCAGCATTATGCTGGTGGTGCTATCGAAGACAAGCATATCCTGAGCCCATACGGGCAAGCAATTACAATGATTGAATAGGGTAATAAAAGCTATACCGGTGCCAACAAAGGACATGGTTGCTGTTAGCATGTGGTTGCGGTAAAACGAAACAACCAGCATCACTACAATAAGTGTTATTAGCGTAATGTAAAAAGGTGCTAAAACTACAAACATAATTAATCGATTTGAGGGTTTGATAACAATTTTACCGAGGCAGCATTGTCGGGCAATTGGTACGATGGCTGCCCTGTATCTATTATCAGCGTTTGTTGCAGTACTTTCTCAGTAGCCTGTGTAATGGGGCGGCTGTATAAACCTGCTACAATTAGGACAACTACCAGTATACCCATGATTATTTTCTCACGCAGCGTAAAATCGGATATTTGATTGGATCCTTTATACTCTCCTACATATATTTTTTGAACAATACGTAGCGAATAAGCAGCTGCCAGCACAATACCCACGGAGGCAAGTACGGTTACCAGAGTACTTTGTTGAAATGCACCGGCCAGGATCAGAAATTCGGCAATAAAGTTGGCCAGACCAGGTAAGCCAAGCAGGGCAAGCGATATAAAAAGTCCAAAACCTGATAGTACCGGGGCTTTGTTCCACAAACCACCCAATTGGGTGATATCGTAGGTTTGAGCGCGTTTGTGTAAAATGTCGGCCATTATAGCCAGTCCGCCTACACTAATGGCACTGGCCAACGTCTGGTAAATTACTCCCTGCCACGACATCAGGTTAAAGGCGTATAGGCCTATAAGTATAAAACCCGTGTGGCTGATGCTGCTGTAGGCGGCTATCCGTCGAATATCGTTACTCGAGTAAGCTATGAATCCAGCATACAGGATGGTAACTACACCCAGCGCCATAGCGGTAGGGGCAAAAATAACCGACGCCTCGGGAAACAGCGGAATTGCCAATCGTAATATCCCATATGCCCCCGTTTTTACCAGTATGCCAGTTAGCACTACAGCTACAGGCGAAGCAGAAAACGCTGCTGGCATCCATCCCTGGAACGGAATTACCGGTAATTTAACCAGAAAAGCCACTAAAAATGAAAGCATAATAAGCAAGGACACCACAAACGGTAACGTGGTGTGCATCAAATCCGATAGTTCGAATGAATAAATGCCCGTTTGACGTCCGTGTAAGAAGAAAAGCGTGAGTATACCGATCAGCATGATCAGGCCGCTTACCTGAGTATAGACGAGAAATTTGAAGGGTGTATTTTCATGCTGTTCTCCCACCTCTGCATATTTAGCCATGAGCAAATACATGGGTACCAGCATCATCTCCCAGAAAAAGAAGAATAGCAATAGATCGGTAGCCATGAAAATACCCGTGATGCCGCCCAGCAACAACAAAAACAGAAATTGAAAGAATCCGGGCTGGGGTATTCGAGTACTTACCAACGAGCCAATGATGCCCATGAACAGGGTAAACACAATGAGCAAAAGGCTGAGACCGTCGACGGATAGATGAAGGTTGGCTCCAATCACTGGTATCCAAGGTACATTGAAATCATATATGGTTTGTGAGAACTTCATATTGCCAGATGAAAGCAGTAGCCATAAAGCCAGTACAAGTGCTCCCAGCTGGCTAAGCACAGAAATATAGATAGGAAGCCGGTGGTGAATTCGCGAGCTGAGGCCAGCCACAAAGGCTCCTGCGGTAATAATAAGTATGATGGTTAAAAGTATCATAGCCTGTATTTTTTATTTCCAGATCATAAATGCAATCAGTATAATAAATCCAATAATCATACTGGCTAAGTACCAGTTGATTTTTCCATTGACGGTTACGGCGAGGGTATTGCCTAACTTTTTAAGCTGAATACCTGCGTAGTCGAAAACTTCATCGATAGCGTCGCCTGCATTTACATTCGAAAGCCAAATAAATGGTCGGACAAAAAGAATGTCGTATAATTTATCGAAATTCCATCCTTGCAGGAAAAACTGCCGTAAGGGCGTAATTTTATAGACGGGTTCTGCTTTGTAATAAAACTGATAAGCCAACCAGATGCCTGTAAGGGAAAGGATAGCCACTATGATTTGAAATAATCCTTCCGACGGAAGGGCTGTTTTCAGTGAAACAGCAGGTAAGGTCGAGGTAAGAAAGTCGGAAAATAGCTGAATGTGGGCAATATTATGCGGAAGCTCTATGTATCCCCCAAAAGTAGTAAGTATAGCAAGCACAATCAGCGGAATGGTCATGGTTTTACCGGGCAAGTGGTGTATCTGAGATTTTTCTTGTCCGAAGAAAGTAATAAATATCATGCGGAAAGTATAGAGCGAAGTGATAAAGGCACCGGCTGTGGCCATTGACCATAGCAGTATGTTTCCATTGGCGCTGGCATAGGCATACCAGATAATACTGTCCTTGCTAAAAAATCCTCCGGAGATGAAAGGAATAGCTGCAAGCGAAATGCTTCCGATAAGGAAAGTCCAGAAAATTATGGGTAGTTTTTTGTAAAGGCCGCCCATTTTAAACATGTTTTGCTCATGGTGCAGAGCAATAATAACGGCACCTGCAGCAAGGAACAACAGGGCTTTAAAGAAGGCGTGGATGAAAAAATGAAAGATGGCAGCGCTCCAGGCTCCTACGCCCAGGGCTAGAAACATGTATCCTACCTGGCTGATGGTGGAATAGGCCAGCACGCGCTTGATGTCGTACTGGAAAAGAGCACTGATTGCCGCAATTAACAGAGTCAGAGCGCCTACAATGGCAACTATTTGCATGGCTATCGGTGAGAGAACAAAGAGGGCGTGGGTACGGGCTATGAGGTATACCCCTGCGGTAACCATGGTAGCCGCATGGATAAGCGCACTCACAGGTGAAGGGCCAGCCATGGCATCGGGAAGCCACACCTGAAGGGGCAACTGAGCCGATTTACCTACCGCACCACCCAACAAGAGCAACGCCACTGCAGTGGCGAGTGCTGTATTGCCCCCTATCACTGCAGATGCGTGATTGCCTATGGTCATAATGTCGAGTGTTCCAAATTCGCGTATCAAAAGCAAAAGTCCAATCAAAAGGGCTGTGTCGCCAATGCGGGTAACTATAAAAGCCTTGCGTGCTGCATAGTTGTTGGCAGGATCGCGATAGAAAAATCCAATGAGCAGGTATGAGCATAAACCTACCCCTTCCCATCCTAAATATAGGACCAGCAGATTACTGGCCATTACCAGCGTGAGCATAAAGCCCACAAACAGGTTCATGTAGGCAAAAAATCGGGCGTAGCCCTCTTCTTCTACCATATATTCGGCCGAATACCAGTGTATGAGCCCTCCAACACCGGTGATCACGAGTATAAAAATCAGGCTCAATGCATCAATGCTAAGCGATAATGTGGGGACAAACGAGCCAATACGTATCCATTCCCAGAGGGTATATTCTATCCGCTGTGCAGGATTATTTAAAAATGTTGAACCCAGATAAAGCGCATACAGAAAGCTTAGCGCAATAACCCCAATGCCGGTAGCTGCAATAAATTTTTTTGTGAGGTATCGACCCAAAAGTGCCAGGATAAAGAATCCCAGAAACGGCAGGGCGGGTAATAACCATATCGGTTGTGTCATAATCATTAGTTTTTTAGGCTATTGAGTTGATTGGTATCGACAGTTTTAAAATGTTTGTGCATGAGTATAAGCAAGGCCAGGGCGATAGCTACTTCAGCAGCGGCTACGGTAAGGACAAAAAGAAACATGACCTGTCCATCGGCTTGAGTCCATCGTGCCCCCGCAGCCACAAAAGCAAAGGCTCCGGCATTCATCATTATTTCAACACTCATGAGCATAAAAATCAAATTACGCCGGGTTAACAACCCTATCAGCCCAATGGCAAACAAAAAGGCGGCAACCAGAATTTGTATCTCAAAGGGTATCATAACTTTCCTCCTTATTTTGCAAGTATCGATGTAAATTGCGTTTACGGGTACGTCCCAAATAATAAGCTCCTACAATAGCTGCTAACAATAACACACCTGCCAGCTGTACGGGAACAAGATAACGGCTAAACATAAGCATGCCCACATGTTTGGGCGTGATAACCTGATGCAGACCACTCCACGAAGGATCGCGAAAAAAGCTTATTGCCAGTATGCCCAATAACACAATCCCCAGAAACAACGGAAAAATCCATGTTTTAAACCCTGTTTTACGTTTTTCATCTTCAGGGCTTACACTCAGGTTGAGCATCATTACCGTAAACACAAAAAGCATCATGATGGCACCTGCATACACAATGATTTCGAGTATTGCAGCGTATGGTGCTCCAATGGTGTACATCATCATCGATACGCCCATGAGCGATACAATCAAGAAGAGCAGTGCATGTACCGCATTGCGCCTGGTTATGGCCATGGCACTTGCAATGACTGCTACTACCGACGATACAATAAATAATATATCCATGTAACCTGTTTTATGTTATCTATTATTAGCAACAACATCCAATGCACCAATATAGGTTATGCTTACCGTTACAGCCCACAGCAAGCTTACAAAAGAACCCAGCAGGATATATTCCGTAAGCTTGCGATTATTTTCATTCCGAAGGTTTCCAAAACGAAAAACCGATTTTGCCGTCATGAGCAAACCAATAGCCGCCCACTGGTTGTATAAAATGAATGTAAAGATGAGCAATCGTTCAAAAATGCCAATGTATTTTCCCGAATTTTTAAGGGAAAGTCTTAATGATTCTTCAATCTCATTTGTCCATTTGCGCATGATATGGTTAATAGCAATGGCTGCTGGATAGGTTAGCAGGAGTGTAGCTGTGAGGGTAAGCCACATTTTAGGATTATCAAGCCAAACGATTGCAAGCTGTGGTTTAGTAATGGCCATAGCAATGGCAATGAGAGAAAGCAGGTGGGCGGCCTGATCGGGGAAAAACCAATCGATGTGGGGGAAACGCCGCATCAGGTAAAGTTTAGCTATGTCGATTGCAAGATGGACCAGTGCTAACGCCAGTGCCCAGGGCCAAAAAGCAATGTCGGCCACAAAAGCAAATGCTATGACCCCGTGAAGCAAAGCGTGCAGATAAAGTTGCCAGCTGGCAATAAAATGCCTGCGTTTTGCCTGTACCCAGCTGGTAGGCTGCAGCAAAAAGTCGGCAATCAGATGTGCCAGCAGTAGCTTCACAAATAATATCATAACTTCGTTTTTAGTTTTTCCCTGAACATATCCAGCAAAGCCAATATTTCGGCATAATAGGCCCGCTTAAGTCTGGTACTTACTGTATTTTGTTTTATGCCCACCAGCTTGCCCAGCTGTTCCTGCGACAAATGCCAGTGTTCCAGCGCCAACAGCACCATGCTGGCCCCATTTGGCGTCCAATTGTCCATAGCTATCAGCGCAAGCCGTAGGTAAAGATTCATCTCCCGATCAAAATCCGGCCATGGACTTTGTATTCCCAGGTTTATTTTCTCTTTTTCCAGTATATCGAATCTGTGTCCTGAGTAAACAAAGGCACTTCCATTGCATTCGGTTATGCGAGATGCCTGGTATGTTTTTTCACCAATACCTATGGCTATCCGTACATCGAGCCCCTTTATGGACTTAATGGTAGCTTTTATTTTTATGCCCGTTTGCAATGCTTCCAGCGGTTCCGATACTTCGGCCTGAAAACTGTCGCCACGGTATATCTCCCACTGCCGGGGCGATTCTCCCAGCGGCTGAAACGCTCCTTTTAAACTCTTCAGCCATTTATCGGGGCTCACCCTCGACGAACCTATGATATCGCCTGTAAGCACTGCTATCATCGAAAAATTTAACTAAATATTGATACCCAAAATTATCACTCTATTTATAGATATTTTGTATTATCACACAATTATATGATTTTTAATAAATCAAGTCGTGTACATCGGTTGGGGGTTCTTCGTTAGGCCCTTCTCCTTTCTTTTTTCCGCCAATTTCGATACCGGCCTGGGTGTAGAAATTATAATCGTGATATTTACCGGGTCCTTTGATAAGCAGGTGTTCTTTCTCATATACCAGATTGGGGCGGTGGTATTCGGCCATCTCAAAATCGGGAGTTAGCTGGATAGCATTGGTGGGACAGGCCTCCTCGCAATATCCGCAGTATATGCATCGCGAGAAGTTGATGCGGAAGAAAGCGGGATAACGACGTCCGGTTTCATCTTCGGTAGCCTGCAATGAGATACAATCGGTAGGACAGGCAACTGCGCATAGGTTGCAGGCGACGCATCGTTCCTTTCCATCAGGGTCGCGGGTCAGTATGATTCGACCCCTGTATCGGGCAGGTAGAAAAGGTGCCTTTTCTGGATAATCCTTGGTCTCCCTTTTGCGAAAGGCATGGGTGAAGGTTATGGCTATGCTTCTAATGATGCTCCACATGTTAGTTCTTTTAAGTTCTCAACCTTTGTACAAAAGTATAGCAGCGGTAACCAGAATATTTATTAGCGAAATAGGCAGCAAAATTTTCCATCCCACAGCCATAAACTGGTCGTAGCGGGGACGGGGCAAACTGGCTCGCAGCAGAATAATGAAAGCTATGAAAATAAATGTTTTGAACATAAACCAGAAGAAGGGTGGCAGGAAAGCAGGACCCAACCAGCCGCCAAAGTATAACGTAACGATGGTTGCCGAAATAAGAGTGATGCTAATGTATTCGCCTACGAAGAACATACCAAATTTAATTCCCGAATATTCGGTATGGAAACCGGCCACCAGTTCTCCTTCGGCCTCGGGTAAGTCGAATGGGGCACGGTGCGATTCGGCAACAGCTGCAATGAGAAAGATGATAAATCCTGGTAGCTGGGGGATCACGTTCCACATACCCTTCTGCGATTCAATGATTTCGCGCATGCTAAAGGTGCCTCCAGCCAGCATAACTACGCCCATCAGCGATAAGCCCATAAACACCTCGTACGATACCATCTGGGCGGCTCCACGCATTGCCCCGATAAGAGAATATTTGTTGTTCGATGCCCAGCCGGCCAGCACTACGCTATAAACACCCAGCGACGAGTTGGCCAGAAAAAACAAAAGAGCAATATTTGAATCGGCCACCATAAAGCCAGGTGCAAAGGGTATTACTGCAAAACTTAGCAGGGTAACTATCATGACAATGGTTGGTGCAATGACAAAAACTGTACGGTCGGCAAAAGGGGGGATCCAGTCTTCCTTCAGGAATATCTTAATCATGTCGGCGGGTACCTGCAGTAGCCCCCACGGACCAGCTCGATTGGGGCCACGACGATCCTGCCACAACGAAAGCAAGCGTCGTTCGATGTAAATGTTGGCAGCTGCAATGGTAATTACCATCAACAGTACAATTGCTATTATAAATCCTATCGCCATAAATTATTGTTTTTAGCTATTCCATATCCTTATTCCCGTGCTACGGGCATTGACCACCTGATCGAGTTCTCGCAAAATTTTGTTGGTAGCCTGAACCGAATGCCAGCCTGGCATAAGGTAAAAACTTGTCAGTGCCCCGTGAGTGTTTAGTCGGGTTCCTTCCATTGAGTAAGCGAGGGGCGAATTTTTATCCTCGGCTGGTTTGGGTTCGTGCACGTTGACATGAGCCAGCATGGAGGTACGTCCGCTAAAACGCGGTGTCTGGCGGGGTATTTTCATGCCGTTGATTCTGTAGCCAGCTCCTGGTGCAACTTCGGTAATTTGCTTGAAATGGGGAATGTCATTGGCTATCTTTACCAGCAACTCATCAAAGCTAATGTCTTGCTGTGCTTCAGCTATCCATTTCCAGGCAGCAGCTATCTGTTCCTGGGGTGGCATCACGCTGAAATAACGTTGCATGCGTCCTTCGGCATTGACCAACGTGCCTTCCGATTCGGCTATTGTGGCCGAGGCAATTACCATGCTGGCCATATCGGTGAAAGCATTAAGGCTGTGCTGAATTACGGTAATATTTTTACATCCCCTAAGCCACGATTTTATGCTTTCTGCTGGCTCAAAATCAGGTTCGAGAATGATAACATGTTCGGCTGCAGCACTATTAAGCAGCTTGTCCATGGATTGCTCAGCCAGTATGGAGAGTCCTAGGCTGTTGGCTTTGGGCACTATGCAATATATTCCACTTCTGATATTTCTTTGCTTCAGTAATATAGCTATCCTGGCCGACAGTTCGATTAGTTTTTTGTTTTTCAGTGTAGTGCCACAAACAAGGGCAACCGAATTGCAATTGACCCATGAATTAAGTATCTGCTGTGCCTCATCGGTAATTGCATTTGCGGGTAAATTTTTGCCTTCCAGCAGCGACACCAGCGTTTCAGCCAGTTGTATTATTTCCTCAGTATTTTTTTGGAATGATTGCAGCGACATTTCATCGAGCCAGGTAGGTTCGGGGTATGCTACAAACAAGGGTCCCTTTTCGGGGCCGATGAAAGTTTTAGCAGCATTGGCATGCCAGGCGGGGATGTTTATTTTCTGGGCTTTTCGTAAGGGCAAGTTGCGCGTGCTCTGGCGAATAGCCAGGGCCAGCCGTGGGGCAGTGCGGTACACATCTTCCCCAAGCACCAGCAAGCCTTCGGCCTGTTCAACCTCTTTCACACTAAGTGTCCGTACCTCGCCTCTATCGTATATTTGGCGGATGGTAGAAAGCACTTCCCACGTATCAGCGGGTATGTCGGCATAAAAATTTTCTCTCCCCACCAGCTGACGCAAAAGGTAGTTGGCTTCGACCGAAGACACCGACGAACCAATAGCCACTGTACGACCCTTGGATTGCAGGTTACGGATCGTAGCTAAAATCTCCGTTTTGCTGGCAGGCCTTTTGTTGATGGTGCTTTGCAAAGTGCGCGTGTTGGTGTTGTTGATGTATTCGTAGTCGAAACGTCCTTTGTCGCAAATGAAAAAGCCGTTTACCTCATCGTTGTATCGATTGATTACCCGTCGCACCTGTCCGTAGCGTTCGCTCAAAATAAGGTTGCAGCCGACAGCGCAGTGGTTGCAGATACTCGGCGCATTCGTAAGGTCCCACTTACGGGTATAATGCGCACGAAGTGTTTTGTCGGTAAATACGCCAGTAGGGCAAACCTCTACCAGATTGCCACTGAAAATACTTTCGAAAGGACCCTCTTCGAATCGTCCGAAGTACAGCTTATTGTGAACTCCCGTCACGCTAAAATCTTTTCCTCCGGCATAGTCGGTGTAGAATCGCACGCAGCGGTAGCACTGGATGCAACGATTCATTTCATGATGAATATAGGGGCCGAGGTATTGATTTTTGAAGGTACGTTTTTTAAACTCAAACCGGCGGTAGGTGTGTCCCGATTTTACCACCATATCCTGCAAGTGACATTCGCCGCCCTCATCGCAAATGGGGCAGTCGTGTGGATGGTTGGTCATGAGACTTTCGATAACGGCTGCGCGGAAATTTTTCACCTCTTCATCGTTTACCGATACTATCATACCATCAGTTACGGGTTCCATGCAGCTCATTACCATACGGCCGACTTTATCGTTAGCGTCGCGGTAACGTTTTACTGCGCAGAGTCTGCATGCTCCTACCGACCCTAGTGCCGGATGGTAGCAAAAATAGGGAACGTCTATGCCGAGCTTTATACAGGTTCGAAGCAGGTTGTCGCCTTCTTCTACTTGGTAGCTTTTGCCGTCGATGTAAATAGTAATCATGGTTTGTCCAGTTATAATTCGTCTGCGCCTCTAGTTAGTCTTTTTTCCACGGGCATTTTTTCTCATGGATATGCCGGTAAAAATCCTCGATAAAATATTTTAGGGCACTTTGCAAAGGTTCCATAGCACCAGGTGCCAGTGCACA
This sequence comes from Bacteroidales bacterium, assembly GCA_049968755.1. Classification (GTDB taxonomy): domain Bacteria; phylum Bacteroidota; class Bacteroidia; order Bacteroidales; family DTGW01; genus JAKPGM01. Next base: position 19,662 of record JBMFQE010000012.1, on the reverse strand, counting down.
GAAGGTATTGCCGGGGGCAAGGTATTTGGTGTGGAATCGTAAAATTTCTATGTCTTTTTCGGTACCTTCGCCGCGTTCAATTTTTTCGAGAATTTTTTCGACCCAGGGCAATCCTTCACGGCAGGGGGTGCACCAGCCGCACGATTCATTGGCAAAAAACCTCATCAGGTTGTGTACAAAAGCTACAGGACAGGTTTGGTCGTCGAGTACAATCATGGTACCGGTGCCTAACCGGCTGCCTGCTTTGGCTACCGATGCAAAATCCATCGGGGTATCGAGATGTTCTTCAACCAGGAAATCGGTGGATGCGCCTCCGGGTAATAGTCCACGAAACTGGTATCCGTCCTGCATACCCCCTGCGTAGTCGAAAAGCAGTTCGCGGATGGTGACCCCCAGCGGTAGTTCCCATAGCCCTGGATTTTTCACCCTTCCGCTTACCCCGTATAATTTGGTTCCGCCTTCGCTACTGCGGCTCAGCGTTTTGTACCAGGCTGGTCCATTTTTGATGATATGGGGTATGTTGCAATAGGTTTCCACGTTGTTGACAATGGTGGGTTTGCCGAATAAGCCGCTAATTTGTGGGAAGGGGGGCTTGGCGCGGGGATTTGCCCTTTTTCCTTCGAGCGAGTTGATGAGAGCCGTTTCCTCGCCGCAAATGTAACGTCCCACGCTGGTGTGTAAATGCAAGTCAAAGCTAAAGTTGGATCCAAAAATGTTTTTTCCCAGAAAACCTGCCCGGTAAGCTTCGTCGAGCGCCTGCTGAATAATGCCATGGGCTTTTTTGTATGCCCAGCGAACGAATATAAATCCTTTGGTTGCCTTCAGAGCCTTTGCAGCTATTATCATCCCTTCTATGAGCTGATGCGGGTCTCCTTCGAGTAGCAAACGATCCTTAAAAGTGCCAGGCTCCATTTCATCGCCATTGGCAATTACATATCGCTGTTCGTTGGGGTCGGAGATGTTGACAAACGACCATTTCATGCCTGTGTTAAACCCAGCTCCACCTCGTCCCAACAGGTTGGCATCCTTTACTGTCTGGGTGATTTGCTGCGATTCCATCTCGAGCACAGCCTTTCGTGCAGCCTCGTAGCCGCCGTTTCGACGATACTCGTCAAGGGTACAATAGCTTCCGTCGGATTTGATATTTTGTGTCAATGGCTTTTCCATCCCTAAACGCTTTATTTGTACTTTTCAAGTATTTCGTCCAGTTTTTCGGGGGTCAACCGGTTGTAATGATCGTGGTTAACCATCATGGCCGGGGCATGATCGCAATCGCCCAGACACGGGTTTGGTAGCAGGGTAAATCGTCCGTCGGGCGTCGTTTCTCCCCATGTAATCCCCAGTTTTTTAGAAAGGGTTTGGTAAATATTTTCGTACCCCATCATGTAACAGGTAACCGAGTTGCATACAAGTATTACATTTCGTCCCACGGGTTTGCGGAAAATCATGTTGTAAAAGGTAGCAACTCCGTCGACTTCCTCGTACGACATATCGAGCATCTGGGCAATGTCTTTGATTTGCTCATCGGGTACCCAACCCCGGTGCTGCTGAACAATTTTCAGGGCTTCGATGCAGGCAGCACTTTTTACGGGGTAGAGGGCTATTTCTTTTTCAATTTCCTTTATTTCGTGCTCTGTTAGCATATTTTAAGTACATTTTTTATTTTTCAACTATTATCGGTCAAGGTCAGCTAGCACAAAGTCTACGGCACCAAGTATAGCCAGCAAATCGGCAATGGTGTAACCCCTGCTTATGTAGGGTACCATCTGGATGTGTGCAAAGCTCGGGGTTCGGATTCTACAGCGATAGGCCGAGGTGTTGTTGTCGCTAATTAAATAGTAGGCATTACTTCCTTTAGCCGCTTCAATCTGAATCATGGCTTCGCCTTCGGGGATAACGGGTCCCCAGCTTACACCCAGGAAATGGTTGATTAGGGTTTCGATGTCGTACATGGTGCGTTCTTTGAGCGGTGGAGTGGCCAGTGGGTGCTGGCTTTTGTAAGGGCCTTCGGGCATGCGACGCATGCATTGTTCAATGATGCGCAGGCTTTGCCACATCTCTTCCACGCGTACCCGTGCACGGTCGTAACAGTCGCCATTTTTGCCGGTGGGGATATCAAAATCGAACTGGTCGTATCCGCTGTAGGGCCGTTTTTTACGCAGATCCCACTCAAATCCTGTTGCCCTAAGGGCGGGACCCGTAGCCCCCCATTCGATGGCCTCGTCGGTATTAAATACGCCAATGCCTACTGTACGTGCCTTGATAATGCGGTTGCGCATGACCACCTTGTCCCACTCGCGCAGGCTTTTAGGAAAATGTTTTAAGAAATCGGCCACCATCTGTTGCCATCCCAGTGGCAAGTCCTGGGCCACCCCGCCTATGCGGAACCAATTGGCATGCATGCGTCCACCGGTAATGGCCGAAATAATATCAAATACCCGTTCCCTGTCGTTGAAGGTGTAAAATACGGGCGAAATTTGTCCAATGTCCTGGGCAAAGGTTCCGTACCATACCAGATGGCTGGCTATACGAAATAGCTCGGTAAGCATAACCCGGATAACCTGTGCACGTGGAGGAACCTCAATGCCCGCCAATTTTTCAACAGTAAGCAGGTATGCCAGGTTATTTATCACGCCTGCCGTATAGTCGATACGGTCGGTGTAAGGGATAAATTTGTGCCAGGTTTGACGTTCACCCATTTTTTCAGCCCCTCGGTGATGGTAGCCTATGTCGGGAACCACGTCGACTATTTCTTCGCCTTCGAGTTGCAGAACCAGCCGAAGCAGGCCATGGGTTCCAGGATGATCGGGGCCCAGATTGAGAAATAGAAAGTCGGCATCGTCGCTACTGCGTGTCATGCCCCATTCCTCGGGTTTAAATTGTAACATTTCATCGGCTGCCGTGCGATCCTCGTCGGTAAAGACAAAAGGCCCCATTTCAGTTGCCCGAGCCGGATGTTCTTTTCGTAGAGGATGTCCCTGCCAGCTTCTTGGCATCAAAATGCGTTGCAGGAATGGATGCCCCTCGAATTGTATGCCAAACATGTCGTAAACTTCGCGTTCGTACCAGTTGGCATTGGCCCATAGCCGGGTAATGGAGGGGATGGATGGGTATTCGCCCTGTAGCGGCACTTTTATGCGAATGTCCTCATTTCGGCCAAAAGAGGTTAAATGGTAAACTACGGTAAAGTCGCTCGGCATTGGCAAGGTCGCACGGTTTGTCCGCTCACGCTCATCTATAGCGGTAAGGTCGTAAAGCATGCGGTAAGGACGTCGTACTTCGTTTTTGAGAAACGAAAGTACATCAACAAGTCTGGTTTTATCGACCCAGCAGGTGGGAATCCCGTCGACTGTTGGTTGAAAAATTATGTCTTCGCCAAAGCGTACGGTGAGTTGCGATGTAATTGAATTGTTCTGCATACCCGTGTGTGCCTGAGGTTGAACCTAAAAATCTTTGTCGAGAATCATATCCGGTGGAGTCAGCTTGTCGGCTGCCATACGTCGGGGATTGTTGAGGTCTCGCAGCGAGGGCTTTTCGGGTTTATAAACTTCCTGGGGCCCCACTACCCAGCTTAAGGGGCGCTGTTCTTTACCTATAGCTTCTTTGAGCAAAAGCAGCCCATGCAGGAAGGCTTCGGGACGAGGTGGACAGCCAGGTACGTACAGGTCGACCGGCATCACCTTGTCGATCCCCTGCACAACGCTGTAGATATCGTACATGCCTCCGGAATTGGCACAGGATCCCATGGAAATAACCCACTTGGGTTCCATCAGTTGGTCGTAAAGTCTTTTTATTGTGGGGATCATCTTAATAAAAGGTGTTCCGGCAATAACCATCAGATCGGCTTCACGCGGGGAACCCCTGAGTACCTCTGCCCCAAACCGCGCAATATCGAAACGACTGGTAAAAGATGTGGCAAACTCTACAAAACAGCACGAGAGCCCAAATCCAAAGGGGAAAATAGAATATTTTCTTCCCCAGCCAATAAGATCATCGAGGTTGGCAAAAAGCACCGACTTTTTTACAGCCTGGTCGAGCGTCAGGCGTGGATAATCGCCCATTCCAACTCGTTCCGGAGGATTAAATGAAAACTTCATTAGCGTTTGTTTTTATACACCAATAAACTTCGTTAAAAATTACGGCTTGTCCTAATTATTCCAGGCTCTTGCGCGTGATAATGTTTTCGGGCATAGCCTTCAAAATTTTCTTCGCCTGCGGACCAAAATTTAATGCTCCTGTGCGGGTTTCGTAAACAATTACAACCAGCAATAACAGGATAAATATTGCTACTCCGATGTATCCCATCCAACCAACCTCCCTGAAAGCAACTGCATAGGTGATGATAAATGCTGCATCGAGGTCGAAAATGACAAAAAACATTGCAATCATGTAGAAATGTGATGGATAGCGAACTCTTGCATGACCCGTAACCGGCATCCCCGACTCAAAGGGTTCGTCGCGGTGCATACCCTTGTGGCGTTCGCCCAAAAAATGCGAAAAGATAACCATGAATGCTGCTATGCCGATGACGGCGGCTGCATAAATTAAAAATACCAGGATGGTTGGCATAACATGTAAACTTAGATGTAAGATAACAAAGATTCCTGTGAAATGTTTCATAAAAGTACGACAAAAGATTTTTTTACATTAAAAAAACTATATGTTTTTTTTTTAAGATATTTAAGATTTACCAATGTTAAATTCTTTTTATTCATTATGATTTAAACATTTAAATGTATGTAATCCTTGCAATTTTCTAAATTCAGCTCTACCCTCTTTATGTATAAACTCGTTACGAACTCTTCCTCATGAAGAATTAAAGATGTGAATTGAATTGTTTCGGGCGAAATATTACTAAGGGAACATTAATTTTTGCCATGGGATTCGTACCAGCAGGCAAGCTCTATGAATTCGTCAAGGGTTACCTGTTCGGGGCGTTTTTCAAAAAGGGGTTGCATGAGTAGTTCCTGGGGAAAAAAACTTCGCAGCGAGTTTCGCAGCATTTTTCGTCTTTGGCCAAAGGCTGTTTTAACTACAAACCTGAAATTTACCTCGTTGCAGGGTATTTGTTGGCGAGTGTTGCGGGTGAGACGTATAATTGCGCTGTTGACTTTTGGGGGAGGGTAAAATACGGATGGTGGAACTTTAAAAAGTAGCTCTATTTGGTAAAATGCGTTGAGTAACACGCTAAGTATGCCATACTGTTTCGATCCTGCTTTGGCTGCCAGTCTCTCAGCCACTTCGTATTGAACCATGCCAACTACCTGTCCGACCAGATGTTTGTTGTCGAGAATTTTAAAAAATATCTGGCTGGAAATGTTGTAGGGAAAATTTCCTACAATACAGGCTCCTTCATTGAGCAAGCTTGCAAGGTCGTAGGTAAGGAAATCGGCTGCAATGATGTTTTCGGGGGGCAAAATATGCTGATTTTTCAGGTACTCAATTGCCTCAGCATCAACTTCGAGAACTTTAAGCCGAGGGAATCGCTCGAGCAGGTGACGTGTAAGCGCACCCGTGCCGGGTCCTACCTCAAGTATGGTGGGAGGTTCCCCAACAATACTTCCGGCAATTTTGCGGGCTATGTTGGGATCGTTTAAAAAATGTTGTCCCAGATATTTTTTGGGTCTAACGCTCACGGGTTATCTAATACGAAATTTTTTCGAGATGGTCAATCATACCGTCCAGAAAGGTTTGTATGGGTTTGGCAGCCATCATGCGTAGCATGGGATTGAGGTCGATTTTCAGGGTTAGCTTGATACGGGTGTCATAGGGGGCTACCTCTTTAAGCTGAATCCAGAAAAAAAAGTTGTAGGGATTGTCGCCAATAGCAGTAATTTTAATCAGCTTACCTGCCTCTTTTTCAACAATTTTCAGCCCAGTGTCGCCAACCATGTCGATGGTAAAATGGCATTCGTCGGCTGTTGCCTGCCAGTTTTTTATTTTATCGGCTGGTACAAAGCTTGAAAAATTCCGAAAATCGCTAAACCAGCGAAAAATTACATCGGCCGATTGTTTTATTTTTCCGACTCGACTTTCAAATTTTGATTCCATGTTATTTCCCCCAATTTTCAGGATTGGTGCGCCATTGTTGCAGTATATCGAGCCAGTGTGGCTGAATGTAATGTTGGTCAATAGCGGTTTTAATCAAAGCATTATAGTTTGATAGGGTGTACAGCACAACATTTGCCCGCTGAAAGCTTTGATCGGCCACGGCAAACTGATACGAAAATATAGCTACCATTCCCAAAACATCGGCACCAGCTTTACGCAAGGCATCCACAGCTTTAAGGCTACTTCCTCCTGTGGAGATTAGGTCCTCAATCACAACTACCTTTTGACCTTCCCTTAAGTGTCCCTCCACCATATTTTCGAGACCATGATCTTTAGGTGCCGAACGGACATAGCAAAAAGGTAATTGCAACCTATCGGCTACGAGTGCTCCCTGGGCAATAGCCCCTGTGGCGACACCTGCTATGACCTCAACTCCAGCAAAGTTATGGATTACCGTATCGCTCAGCGCATCACGAATGTACGATCGTATTTCGGGGAATGCAAGCGTTTTTCGATTATCACAATATATAGGCGATTTCCATCCCGATGCCCAGGTAAAAGGTCTGTCGGGCGAAAGCTTTACCGCTTCGCACGAGAGGAGAAATTCTGCAACTTTTCGGCTATAATCCATTATTCGTATTATATTTGTTCAATTCAAAAATATCATCCGACAAATGTATAAAGTTTTTTTTAACGACAGCCTTTTGCTTGTGACAGCTAATAACCCAACTGAGCAAAATATTGAAATTAGATCTTTTACTTCCCCTCTCCAAGTAGAAGAATGGATAGCAAGTGCGCAGAAAAGTGCAGAGCCTATCCGATGGGCATTACTCACGGATCAGCCCCGGCAGGCATGGGCGCAGGTCTTGAACCATTTTCCGTTTATAGAGGCCGCTGGAGGACTGGTAAACAATCAGAACGGCAAATACTTATTCATCTACCGCCGCAAACGTTGGGATTTGCCCAAAGGTAAGGTCGATGCCGGCGAAGTTCCTCAGCAGACTGCCCTTCGCGAGGTGGAGGAGGAAACCGGTCTGTCGCCCCTTGTAATATTAAAATTTTTGACCCATACCTATCACATATATTTGCTGAAAGAACGTTTTACCCTTAAGCGTACCCATTGGTACTTGATGCAATATGGGGGGAATAAGTCTCCTATTCCTCAAACCAACGAGGACATTGAACGTGTTGAGTGGATGGCCCTGGATGATTTTACACGCATGAGCGAACCGACGTTTGGGACCGTGCTTGAAGTGATAGGTGCCATGACCGGAAATCGATAAAGGGTGGAACTGAATAATGCAAACCATGAAACGATTATTAATTTATTGTACCCAACTGTTGTTATTATACCCACAGTTTCTCGAAGCTCAGTTGGCCGACACGCTTTGGAATCAAACTGACTCAAATGGACGAAGACAGGGTTATTGGCGTGCATTTTTCGATAATGGTAAACTTCGATATACAGGATATTTTAAAGACAATCAACCACTGGGTGAGTTTCGGCGCTATTACGAAAGCGGCGCACTGTTGGCCATACAAAAATTTACCGGACAGGGTACCTCGTATGTAACGTTGTATTACGAGAATGGGCAGTTGGCAGCAAAAGGCAAATATATTGGCCAGAAAAAAGATAGCCTGTGGCAGTTTTATTCGTACTACGACAAAACACTTCGATTGGAAGAAAACTACCGCGAGGGCAAACTCCATGGAGCATCGGTGAAATATTATCCCAACCGACGTCCGGCAGAAATTGTTAATTGGGTAGATGACAGACGTGAAGGTGAATGGAAACAATTTTTTGAGGATGGTAGCGTAAAACTCGAAGCCATATATGTAAACGACAGGCGCAATGGTTATTTCCGTTTGTATCGTCCCAATGGTATGCCCGAAGTGTTTGGCCAATTCAAGGATAATCTGATGGATGGCGAATGGGTGTATTTCGACGAAAAAGGTCAGGAGCGCATGCATATTCGCTATCGGAAGGGTGAGGCATTGAATCCTGCACTCATCGACAGCTTGCAGCAAGAGCTGATCAAATCCATGGATGCCAATCAGGGTAAGTATGCCGAACCTACCGAAGAAGACTTTTTTCCGGGCCGCCGATGATACGCGTTTATGCATCAATAAAAGGTTTGATCAGGGCCTGTGCGCCATGCATGTTGCTTATCTTCGTGTTTGCGTGCCCCCTGGATGCTCAGCCCGACAATCTTTATCGAATTTATTTGACCGACAAAGAGGGAAGTATCGGTATTAATCAATCTGCGAGCTATTTCTCGCCTGAGGCACTTCAGCGCCGTCGGCGTTATTCCGTTCCGCTCGATGAGCTGGATGTGCCGGTATCGAAAATTTACCTCGACAGCCTGAGCTGGCTGGGATTAACAATCGTATGTACCTCGCGCTGGATGAATACCGTGGTCGTTGCAGCCATGGATGAGGCCAAACGAGAGAAAGTATTGAAATTTAACTTTGTAAGGAAAATAGTACAAATTGCCGACACCCTTCACCGATGGCAGGCCCGGCAGCTCAGAAAATTTTACACCAGTGAGGTTGCACAAAGACAAAAAACCTCAATCCTCTGGCCACAAATAGCGCTGAATCGGGGTTATTTTTTGCACGAAAAGGGGTTTTTAGGAAAAGGTATACGCATTGCGATTATCGATGCTGGATTTGAGCAGACAAGAGAATGCTTGTCGCTTCAATCACTATTTGCGAGCGGCCGTATTCTTGGAACACGCAATTTTGTATTCCCCGACAGTGGGATTTATACTGCTACCTTTCATGGTACGGCGGTGCTCTCTGTCATGGCCGCAAGTAATACCGATTCGCTTATCGGTACTGCGCCGATGGCTTCGTATCTGCTGCTGCGTTCCGAAGATGTTACAGGCGAGTATCCTGCCGAGGAGGACTTCTGGGTAGCAGCGGCCGAATGGGCCGACAGCATGGGTGTGGATATCATCAATACTTCGTTGGGGTATACCCAGTTTGATAACCCTGTCTACAACTATCGATATAGCGATATGAATGGTGCCACAGCCTTTATTTCTCAGGCAGCTGCTATTGCTGCTGCAAAGGGTATGCTGGTGGTAGTTAGCGCTGGCAACGAGGGCAACGACGAGTGGCACTACATAGGAGCTCCAGCCGATGCCAGGGGTATTCTGGCTGTAGGCGCAATCGACGAATGGGGTATGCGTGCCCCGTTTTCTTCTGTAGGACCTGCGTCCGATGGTCGCATAAAACCTGAAATCATGGCTATGGGTCGTGCTGTACGTGCCGAATATGCCCCCAACGACTTTCGGCCGGTAAGCGGTACCTCTTTCTCAGCACCTATCATCTCGGGCTTGGCTGCCTGCCTATGGGAGGCCTATCCCCAGCTGCCCCCCGCCAGAATTCGTGAGGCTATCATCCGAAGCTCTTCGCAATATTATGCCCCCGACTCGTTGATGGGGTATGGAATTCCCGATTTTGCAGCTGCTTATGCATGGCTTCAGCAAAACGCAAACAATAACATTCCATTTGCTCTTTACCCTAATCCTTGCCGCGATGAGCTTACCCTTGAAGGATATAATCCCGACCAACAGCCCCTAATCGTCAGCTGTGTTTCCCTAACCGGTCGGCAGATTTTTGTTAAACGAACGTATAGTGCCCAAAAAACTACTTTTACTGATGAAATTAAACAAATCCCGGCGGGTATGTATGTGTTGCAAATAAAACATTCGACCCACAACTTTTGCCTGAAATTTATAAAACTTTAGCGCATGGAACGGGAAGTGCTGTCGTTGTATGAACTTACCACCCTGGTACGCGAGGTTGTCAGCTATTCGTTTGATGATTCTTATTGGATAAAGGCCGAAATAGTTCGTATCAACGAGAATGCCAGCGGACACTGTTATCTCGAACTGGCCGAGCGATCGGAGCATACCGATACCCTGATAGCTCAATGTAGGGCTATTATCTGGCGAAATATTTATGGTTCTATCCTTAGCTATTTCCATAGCATAACGCAGCGTTACCTTGAGACGGGCATGAAAATTCTTTTTCGGGCAAGAGTAGAATTTCATCAGGTATATGGCTTCAGCCTGCATATTCAGGAAATAGATCCCCATTATACGTTGGGCGAAATGGTGGCACGCAAAATGCAGATCATTGCGCAGCTGAAGCAGGAGGGTATCTTCGATATGAACAGGCAATTGTCTTTTCCCCTGGTGCCCCAGCGAATTGCAGTGATATCCTCGAAAACGGCTGCCGGATACAACGATTTTGTAAAGCACATGCTGGATAATCCTTATCAGTATAAATATCATTTACACTTTTTTCAGGCAACCATGCAGGGTGAGCGGGCCGAGCAATCTATCATTTCGGCGCTGGAAAAAATTTTTCATAAAGCCGACCATTTCGATGTGGTAGTTATCATTCGCGGAGGTGGTTCACAGGTTGATTTGAGCTGTTTCGACAGCTATCTGTTGGCCAGCCATGTGGCTCAGTTTCCCCTGCCCATTCTCACGGGTATAGGACACGAGCAGGACGAATCCATTGTCGACATGGTTGCCCATCGGGCACTGAAAACTCCTACAGCAGTAGCTGATTATCTTATTGAAGCAGCGTGTGGCTTTGAACGTCAACTGGATGAATTGCAGCATCAAATATACAGCCTGTCTCACCAATATCTTAGTGAGCAAAAAGCTCGGCTGAGCGAACTATCGCAGCAAATACCCTTTCATCTGCAAAATGTTTTGCAGCAAAATTACTATCGTTTGCAAAACCTTTATAATGCAATACAAAATGTATCGAACCAATATGTAAACAGAAAACAAAATCAGCTGGATAGGATATTACTCAATATTAGCTATGGCGTTCGTAAAACCATTTACGAACGTGTTCAGCATGTCCAAAGCCTGCTTTTGCAAAGTTTCTCGGGGGCACAAAATATGCTGAACCAACACCAGTCAAAGCTGGCGAATTTAAGCACGACGGCCGAACTATCGAATCCAGCACACATTTTGAGCAAAGGTTATTCCATAGCCCTTTATAACGGCAAACCCCTGCTGAGATCAGCAGACATCCCCGAAGAGGCAGTGTTTGAGACGCTGCTGTTCGAGGGAAAATTAACCAGCAGGGTAATTAAAAAAAATCAATAACTTAGCCGCAACGAAAAATAACTGAAGTAATATGGCATCGAGCGAAGAATTGATTAAGAATGCTTTCAAGAAGAAAGATTGGGCCGAGATACAGATTTCAGATTCGTGGCGTATTTTTAAAATTATGTCGGAATTTGTCGAAGGCTTTGAAAAACTTGCCCGCATAGGCCCCTGTGTGACAATATTTGGATCGGCACGTACAACCCCCGATAACAAATATTTTAAGCTGGCCGAGGAAATTGCCTATAAGCTCACCCAGCACGGATACGGGATCATTACAGGCGGTGGGCCGGGTATAATGGAGGCTGCCAATATGGGGGCCAAAAAGGGTGGTGGAAGTTCGGTGGGTATCAATATTGCCCTACCTTTTGAACAAAAACCCAACGTGTTCATCGACCCCGACAAGCTCATTACCTTCGACCACTTTTTCGTGCGTAAGGTTATGTTTATGAAGTACGCCCAAGGATTTGTTGTGTTGCCTGGCGGTTTCGGAACGCTCGACGAACTGTTCGAGGCTATTACCCTGATACAGACCGGTAAAATTGGAAAGTTCCCCATTGTTATGGTTGGCAAGGAGTATTGGGAAGGTTTGATCAAATGGGTGAAGGAGACCCTGCTCGAGGATGAAGCCAACATCAGTCCCGAAGATATGGAAATTTTTACTGTCGTCGATGAGTCCGATGAGGTGGTATCGATTATCAATGAGTTTTACTCGAAATACCTGCTCAGCCCCAATTTTTAATTTTTTTATAGCGTAAATTCCATGGAGCTTATAAAATTTTTGATTGATTTTGTCCTGCATATCGATCGACATCTGAATGAAATAATTATCAACTACAATACCTGGACGTATCTGATTCTTTTTTTGATTGTATTTTGTGAAACGGGGCTGGTAATTACACCCTTTTTACCCGGCGATTCATTGCTATTTGCCGCAGGTACTTTTGCTGCCATTGGCGCGCTAAATATTGCAATTCTGCTGGTTGTTCTCTTTTGTGCTTCATTACTCGGCGACAATAACAACTATTTTATTGGCCGTTTGATTGGTCACCGGGTATATGAAAAAAATTATCGGTTGATCAAGCGAAAATATCTCGACAAAACCCATGCATTTTACGAAAAACATGGTGGTAAAACTGTAATGTTTGCCCGTTTTATGCCAATTCTGCGCACCTTTGCACCGTTTGTAGCTGGAGTGGGAACGATGAACTATCCTCGTTTTCTGATGTTTAGTATCATTGGAAATTTGTTGTGGGTCAATATCTTTTGCTGGGCAGGCTTTTTATTTGCCAATAATGAATTTGTTAAAAACAATTTTTCAATGGTAATTGTGGGTATCATTTTGGTTTCCCTTTTGCCCCCCGTGATTACCGTAATTCGACAAAAGCTTATGGCAAACAAGGAGTGAGAATAGTTTTTCATCTAGGTTTGAAGATAAAAATTGTGAGAAAAGCTCATTTGTGATAAAGTTTTTAGGGTTAATGATTATTGGGGCTTAAGTTTTAATTGGGAGATAAAATGGACAAGATATTTTCCGAGATAGAGCTGAGACGTTATGCCAAGCAAATCAGGTCACCCCTGATAGGCCTGCAGGGACAGGAGAAGCTCAAAAAAAGCCGGGTATTGGTGATAGGAGCTGGTAGTATGGGTACACCGGTACTTCAATACCTGGCTGCAGCAGGGATAGGAGTAGTGGGTATATGCGATTTTAAAACTATTCAGGAGTCGGACTATCCCTCGCAGATTATGTATGGACTGGACGACCTGGGTAAGCTGAAAACCATTGTGGCCAAAGAAAAAATTCAACTGCTAAATCCTTTTGTTATCCTGCAAATTCATAACATACAGCTTCGGGAAGAAAATGTAAATATTATTTGCGAGGGTTATGATTTGCTGATGGATTGCACAAATGAAGCAAATGTGCTACCCTTTTTATTGCAAAAAACCAATATCCCCACGCTGGTGGGTCGTATTGGGGTAGATAAGGGAGAGATTGCTTACTTTCCTTCGGAACCTAACCGAAAATTGGCAGCCGCAATTTATCTGCCCACGGATGAAACTTGTCTTTTGGGTAGTTTGTGCGGTACCCTTGGGTGTTTGCTGGCTTATCATGCCGTACAAACAATTCTTGCAGACTTTCAGGTGCCAGCAAGTCAAATACGCATAGACGTTCCTTTGTTGTATGTAAAATAATAAACTATGATAGAATTTGTCAGTCATTATCTGTTTTTTATAGTTTTTTTTATCGTTGTGTTGGGTGCTTTGCTCATCGATCTGCTGCTGGTTGGCAGGAACAAGCATGTCATTTCCCTGAAAGAATCGCTTTCCCTCACTGCATTCTGGATGAGTCTGGCGTTGGTATTTTATTTCTTTATTCGCTATTACGGCGATCACATTCACCGTATGGGTAATATTCACGAGCTGAAAGCTTATGTTCAGCTCTATTCACCCCATATTATCATCAATACCGATGATTTTCAGCAGGCAAAAGAGATCTACCGCAAAGGGGCTGCCATGGATTATCTGGCTGGTTATTTTCTCGAATATTCCCTTTCGCTCGACAATATTTTTGTTATTCTGATGATTTTAACCTCTTTCGCGGTCGATCCCAAAAATTATAAAACGGTCCTCTTTTGGGGCATTCTGGGTGCCATCGTACTTCGATTTATATTTATTTTTGTAGGATCAGCACTGGTTACTCGCTTCGATTGGCTGCTATATCTTTTTGGAGCTTTTTTGTTGTACTCCGGAGTCAAAATGTTTCTCGACCGGAACAAGGAGGAGCGCATGGAGGTACACAAACATCCCCTGGTACGTTTTTTATCGCGTCATATTAACGTTCATCCTAACTACATCGACGGACATTTCTGGAAACGAATAAACGGTAAGTTATTTTTTACCCCTCTTTTTCTGGTTTTGATGATGATTGAGTTTACCGACCTGTTTTTTGCCTTCGATTCTATCCCGGCCATTTTTTCAATTACCCGAGATCCCTACATTGTTTTCTTTTCCAACATCTTTGCCATCATTGGTCTGCGATCGCTTTTCTTTCTATTGAGCCGCATTGTTCAGTACTTCCATTACCTTAAGGTTGGGATATCGTTTTTGCTTTGTTTTGTGGGCATTAAATTAGTTTTTCACCATTATCTCGATGATATAGGGTTTAGCAGCCTGCATTCGCTGATAATTATTTTATCCACATTGGTAATAAGTATTTTGGCAAGCATAGTTTTTCCAGAAAAAAAGACGGCATAGAAGATTTTTGCTAAATTTCGTCGGGATACGAAACTGAACCCAAAAAAGTGTGTATTTTTTTTACAAAAAATAAGGTCATGACTATTATCAAGAAAAGTTTAATGTAAAAGCCATCTCTTCATAGGGAAGTCAACTTTTCCCCATTTTTAAATGATATTCAGCCAGTTCTTCTAAAAAATATTTTTATTCGCCTGGTTGAATTTCTTGAGTTTAACCCAAATTTGTCATAAGACATAATTTTCTTATGAATGGTTGAACACCCTATTTTCTGGACATTTTATACTTAGATATTAGTTCAGACAAAACAAGCATGAAAATATCTTCATGCTTGTTTGCTTTTTATGCTCACGTTCTTTTTTTATTTTACCAATCAACAATTTAAAGAAAATCCAAGAGTAGAAATAAAAAGCGAACTGATAATTCACCGGTGTAAATGTTCGATAACAAGACAACAATTTTTCTAAAGTTTAGTGTTTACAAAAAGATTGAACCGTACCGTAAGGTACGGTTCAATCCACACATGTTCCTCTAACCAGAAAAAGGCTTTTGGAAACTTTTCAGCAATTACACTGGGTTCAATCAATACCTTTTAGTTGACGACAAATCGGGTCTGTATTGTTTCTTTATCCGAGTTGACTTTAATCAGATATACTCCACTTTTCAGACCCGAGGGGATAGCAATCTGGCTTGCCCCTGCTGCCGATAAGCCGTTATATAGATTTCTTACCAGCCTACCACTCATATCGAACAGGTCGATCTGTAATTTGCTATTATATGGTGTATAAAGCTGTAGAAAAGCATTGCTGGTGACAGGATTGGGGAATACCTGTGCCGCTAACTGAGGGGTTTGACCGATAGCGTCAATGGCTGTTTCTGTATCTACGATTTGTTCCTTGAGCGAGGGGGTCACGTATTCCGTGCTGAGTACGTAAATAGCATATCCGCGCGGAGGAGCCTGCACATAGGCACGACCATCGGAATACACCGTAACTTTTTCCGACGGATTAAATGCATTGACCAGGGTACGGCCAGCCCAGTTGGTCCAACCGCTAGGAGAAGTGCTAATCCATATACCTTTGGTTTGCGTATCGTGGTTATTGAGCACGATGATAGCCCCGCTCTTGGTGCCATTGCCAGCCCTGCGTGCTACATACACATTGTAAGCATCACCTGCAGGATAAGGATTGCCTACTTCTGTGAGTACCACCAGCGATCCCCCCATATAGGTTTTACGCGCAAAAATTAATTGCTTGATATCTGTTTTAAGGCTTGCAGGAGCCTGTACATATCGTGATGGATCATTATTGTCGTATTGTCGCACTCCAAAAAAATGTGGGTAAAACAGGCAAGGACGACCCTCATGGGTAAGAATATAGGCATATCCCAGCTTCCAGTCCTTGGTTATCCATTTATCGTGTTCTTTTCCGGTGTCGTGATTTTCCAGGAAGGTTGAAACATTGGCAGCTGGAACGCTATTGCCTGAATTATCGCGAACCATGCCGGCGTGGTTGAGCCAACGCATATCGAACGAGGAACCATTGCCATTACAAAGGTCGTTAAGGGTGAATTTCAACGGAAAATCAAATATGCTTACGGTTGCTCCACGCGAAGCATTGTCGTTGACCCAGTTTTTCAATCGGTATTTATATCCGGTCCAGTATTCACCCACAATATATCGCTGCGTCGTACCGTTTTTGGGAAGATTTTTAATCCAGTTTGCGATAAAATCGACCTGATAACCGCGGACAAAATCGAGCCTGAAACCGTCGAAACCGATGGTATTGATCATCCATACCCCCCAGGCATTGAGTCGCGATTGCACGGTGGTGCTATAGGTGTTAAAATCGTTGCCAAACCAGCGGGTGTTGGGGATGATTTCGTCCTCAAATCCTCCATTTCCCAGCCAGTCATTGGCATCAACGGGATGGAAATCGGCATAACCCCATTGAAAATTTGCTTCGCCCGTACCGGTATGGGTTACATAGGTCGACTTGGTAGGAGTCCGGGCCTGTAGCGTTGTGTTTGCAAGGTTGCTTCCATTGTACCAGACGGCAACGGGATAATATCCATTGGTTTGATCGGCCCATACCCATTGCCAGTTAGGACTGTAGACTTCTCGCATGGCTGTTAGCTTGATCACTATGGTAGCTGTGGTGGTAAGTGTGATCTTATACTCATCGATATCGCCCTGATAATCAGCATGAGCTCTAACGGTTACCCCGCTGCCCGGATACACGTTGAACTGGCCGCTGCCATTATTCGGTTCATTTTCCCAGGTTCCAGGATCAGTTTCAGCCGCGCCTGTCCAGTTGATATTTACATTGTAGCCCCTTTCGCCTACGCCAGCGCTCCAATTCAGGTTATACCCTTTAATTTGGATATAATAATCGCCGGCAGTAGCGTTGGGAATTACCCACTTGATATCGCTGGTCTGATAAGCCACGTTGGCTCCATTGTGAGCTTCCCCAAAAACATAGGCTTTTACGGCTGGGTTACTCTCTTCGTTCAAACCCCACTCGCCGTACATATGATTAAGTACAGCATCGGCATAGATATCGATGCGCGGCGACGTATGACAGGCACTTATCAAATTCAAAAGTTCTGCCTTACTACCAAAACGGGTTTCAACAGTACCCTTCTGATTATAAGCTCCTAAATCGTACAGGTCGTACAATCCGTACCCCATATCGTAAATCCCCCAGTTCCCCTTGCATGGGTTGGGAACCCATAGGGCTGTAATGCCAGCCGACTTTAACTCCGGAAGCTTGACCCGCAGCGTATCCCACCAAAATCCGTTTTTAGCAGCATCATTTACTGGCACATTCCAGTAAAATGCCTGCATCATCACGTCGTTTTGTGCACCCAGGCGCAATGTGCCCATTCCCAGCAACACCGTTGCTCCCAAAAATGTGGTTAGTAGTTTTTTCATAGTTTTTTGATTAATTTGGTTAGTAAAAATTAAACTTCTCCACTAAACTAAACTAAGTTTTGTAGTTTGGGCTGATTCAAAGATATAAACCGGCCAATGCCAAAATCAAGTAAAATAAGGATTTATCAGCAATTGATGTGACCGTTTTTTCGAAAACGTTTGCAATGAGACTTTATACTGATACAATACCCTGAAACCTTGTATTTATAATGAAATAAAATGATATACCTTTTCAGCAAACGTTTGCAATAAAATTATTGGCAAGACAGTCCATAAAGTGCAAAAAAGTAGCTATAAAAATTACTGAATATCAACAAGATATATTATACTGTCCATACGACAATTACCCATGAGCTATGAGAAAAAAATAAATTGTGCATAACGGTACAATTCGGAAAATTTGAGACCTCGAGGTCCTATTTTCCGACATAAAACATTTTAAGTTGTAAAGCTTGGTTTATCAGTATAGAAGAGGGAACACCTCAGGGAATCATTCGGCTGGTGTTATAGTATGCCACCCAACGATCGATATGTTGGCCATATTGTACCAGGTGCCAGGGATTGGTCGACGTATAACGGGGCGATCCGGCGTTATAGCAAGCAGCAATAAGGGGAGGATGGTTGAGGTGCTTGTGGTACAGACGGTTGAGGTAGGCAACAGCCAGTTCGGCGGCTTTTATCGACTGTGAGGGTAAACTAAGGCAAAGCTCGCGGATCATGGCCTGGCGGTTAGCTGCCGTAGTGTTTTTTCCACCAAGCAAATGGAGTGCTGTAGAAATCAACATATGATGACTGCCCAGGGATACCCTTGCCGGCGTGATGAGCGGATTTACATATCCCGGCTCACGACGTTCGAGGTATTTTGTACCCGGTGCCGATGCTATATACCTTACCAGTGCATCGAGCCGTTGTTCATCCTCACCCTCAAGCGATAGATAATACTGACTTAACCGGGAATACTCCAGCGGTGAGGGAACAGTACCCAGCGATTCAGTCATCGCATTGGCCACCAGAATGTCAATACCGGTTCCCAGCGCATCGAGCTGGCCCAGCGCTATCCGATGTCGCTGGTAAAAAGCCTTTACTTTACGCACCTTCGATACGGTCTGGGGTATATGATTATACGAGGGAACATGGTTATCTTCGGCTACTTCACAAAGATACTGCGATGCCCGAAGCCGCCAGCGTATTCCACCCGAAAAACTATACCAACCATTTTCATGTGAGGTCAACATAGATAGGCCTGTTTACATTATTTTGACCTTCCAGCGATATGGTATTTTTAAACTCACTACCCTGCCGCCGAAACACTACAGTACACTGTAGGGCTCCTGGATGCGAGGGATGTACCAGTTTATACAATGGTTCTAAGGGTCGTCGTTGCATGCGATACCACCACATAACCAACCTCGACCGTCGACGGGGATAAAGGTACAGGCTGAAACTCACCTCATCGAGCCCCAGAAAATGACTGTCGTTCAGCGCCAATCGATTATACTCGTTAGCAAAAATATCCAGATATGCCGAACGTTGCAGGACAAGAAAAGTACTATGCGCCCTGAGTAGCTCGACACAATAGTTAGCTATTAGTTGTTGTAATGTGATAGCCATTATTCTTCGGGTAAGGTTCTGGCCAGCATGGTTAGCAAACGCGACAGGCCTTCGGGTATAGGAGCCTCACTGGCATGAACGGTTATCTCAAGCACGCCGCTGCGATTCATCACCGACTCCTCGGCCGACTTGTTTACCACACTTCCCTTCAAGCTAAAGTTTATGATAGGATTTTTCACAATATCGGCATTCCCCTCGGCATCAAGGCTTAGCTCCTGGCTTACCTTTGTTACCTGCGAGATTTCATACTTAAAATGGGTAGTCAAGGAATCGATGCGGATATGGGGCACTGGCACCAGCGAAAGCAAAGGTGCTAATATGGCCTGCGAAAGCGATATCTGCGAAATACCCGATGCAGCTTCGGCCTGAACCTGTTTCTTCCCCATATTACCTTTTTTGAGCAAGTTACATAAAAAATTAAAAGTTGCAATATTTTTTTGGTCTCAAATTAGCTCAGCGACAGAATCTGTCGTTTGGTTATCCCAATTTTGCGGTTTAGGCATTCTAACTTTTAGGAGCATCAGCTCACTACTTTGTGTTATGTTTTTTTATTTTTGAATCAAATAAAAATGGCCATGAACAATGACTTAACTTTTATCACCAATCAGGGAGATCAAACCCTGCTCAAACGCTTTAACGCATTGATTAAGGATATCCGTTTCTTCGACTGCCTGGTGG
>JBMFQE010000011.1:0-91811 GCA_049968755.1 Bacteroidales bacterium | reverse complement strand
TTTTTAGCCGACAAAAAAATAAAAAAGCAGGAAAAATTCCTGCCTTTTTGCTATTATAATTATAATATCTTTTTGTTGAAAACTATTTTGGACAATAGTGGTTAAAAATATATTTTTGAGCAATAAACTTAAAACCTGACTACTATGAAAACTAATTTTTTTAATCAAAACTGTACAAAACTGTACAAAACTGTACAAAACTGTACAAAACTGTACAAAACTGTACAAAAATTCTCATCTTATTAAGTTTTGTTGGTTTATTTTCCTGCCAGCGAGGGCCAATTATTGAACATGAAGACCGACCATCAACCTCTCTCCATTTTAGGGTAGAGGAAGGGGTTTTACATTTTAGTTCGGTTGAAGATATGAATCGTTTGGCTGATTCTTTAATAGCTCTATCAACTGCTGAGCGAATAAAATGGGAGAAGTTTCATAATTTTATTTCGTTCGCTACTGCACAGGATTCAGTAATTCATTTGTTATCAGGGGTATGCGACTCAATTGAATTCAATCGGTTGGTATTTGAGAACCCGCAATATTTAATGTTTAACTCTGATGGCAATGTTGATCATGTGTCATTGCCTGTAAGTTTACGTTATGTGACTAACAAGGATGGTCTTGTGTGTTTTAACGAAAACTATCATTGTGTAAATGAGCGTAGTATTGGAGTAACAAAAGCGACAAACCTTGCAATGGCAAAGAAAAATTTTGCAGAAAATAGGGGTGTGAGAGTGCTTACTAATTTTGGGGCTAATAATACCATTCATAAAAAATCAACGGGATGTGGAACCAATGAGCTCAAAGATGTTCGGGTTGCTGATAGGAGACAAGTATATGTTACGCTTAAAAATATGCTATTAAGTATTGAGGAGACTTCATGTTGTGTGCGAACCTATCAGGAAGTAAGTATAGAGATAATTGGGAAAAAACCCAATATATGGGGACAGTACTATACCTATTCTACCAAACATAGCTATGCAGGTCTTGAAATAGTTTTCGACCGCTTAGATATTGTGTATGCTCCTTATGATTGTAGGAATAAAAAGTTGTCCTAGCAAATGCGATGCGGCTGGATTTCTCTGGACAAAGCTTAAATTTCCTGATTATGAGGGACCCGAGCAAAATGTATGTACTCAAATATTATTTAGGAGTAAAACCATTTATAACACACCCATTGACGAGTCTCATAATAAATTTATTGCTGCCAAAGTAAAGGCATGGACGCGAGGAACCAATCCATCCAATTACGCAGCTATATGTTGTAACTGGGCCTGCGATTTCTAAAATAGAGGGGAAAGCATTCGTTGGTTTCCCTTAGTTTTGGGGACGTTGGAGAATAGATTTTCAAAAAAACTGATTTGCAATAGATTAGAAAAAAATATTAACTATGATGAAGAAGATAGGGTTATTTGTAATATTTTTTTTATGTGCAGAGACTATATTCGTAAGTGGACAACAACTTCAGTTAATGGCTGGTTTTGGGAAACACGAATTGATAGATGCAAAGGCATATCAGACAATAGGCAATAAAATAAAGGGGGGTCTGATGCAATTCTATACCCTCAACAGCCAGATAGAACCCCTGAAGCGATTTTGGATTAGTGTTGGCATAGGGTATACGCGATACCAAAATCTTATTTATGCCGAAACTCGTTTGGTTAATACATTTAGGTTGCGCTATTTGTCTGTTCCATTATCCATGCAGTATGAGGTATTTAAAAACTTTAAAGTTCTGGCAGGTTTACAATGGAATATCCGGCCTACAATTAGCTATGATTCAATATTTTTCTTTTGGAAAGAAAAGCTGTATAGCCCGGTACGAATATATTACTACGGGCTCAATTACACCTTTTTTAATGCTGTGGAGGTAGGTGTAATACAGCAGAGGTACATGAATACTCATTTATATGTTGAACTGGAGGGTTATGGTGCCAATAATTTGTACAAGCAAAAATCATGGTATGCTTATGTCTCGTATGTATATCGTTTTGGGCGAAAATCGCAACCTTCTAAATTCCCCGAAGAAAATGCAGGACCTGAAAAATAGCAATGTATTGTATGAATCGTGCTTTAAAATGCAGATTTATAGGATTTATCCTGCTAATATTTGTCTTTGCAGGTGAAATTATTGGGCAAACCTTTCTGATTCATGGGTATATTCGTAACCAGGCGTCGGGCGAGCCCCTATCTTATGCGTATTGTACCGACACCCTTTCTAAGAAAACTGTGTTTTCGAACGAAGAGGGTTATTTTAATATGCAATGCAATGGTAAAACGATAATCAGGTTTAGCTTTGTAGGATGTATTCCTAAACTTGTTGAAATATCCCAGCTCAGGGATACTTTGCTTACCGTATGGCTTATCCCCGATACCATGGAAAGTGTATGGGTAAATGCGCGGGAAAAACTTTTCCTGCAAACCATGCTGGGTAAGGTAAGTGTTAGCTCATCCCAGATAAATCGATCTCCCAGTTTTATTGGTGTGCCCGATGGGCTAAAAAGTTTGGCTCAGCTGCCGGGCATTACTACCGGCAAAGAGGGGTTCTCTTACTTGTATGTCCGCGGCGGAGCATTGGGTCAAAATTTGATTTTACTTGATGGTATTCCTCTTTTTTATTACAATCATGCTGCTGGGCTTGTGTCGGCTATCAATACCTATGCTGTCGAAAATATAGAATTGTATAAGAGCGGATTTCCAGCCCAATATGGAAATTGCTCGTCTTCGGTAATAGATTTTCGAGTACGAGAGGGAAATAAACAAAAATTTACAGCAAAAGCTGAAATAGGAACTTTATCAACGCAAGCATTTTTAGAAGGGCCGTTAAGTCAATCCCATAAAAGTTCATATTTGATTGCAGCTAGGGCCACCTATTTTGATATCCTGAATATCCCCAAATACTTGCGCTACCTCGATACCACTGAGTATTATAAGGACATGAATAGCTATGATGGCGTAAGTTTTCTAAGCATGAATGCTTTTGATATTAATTTTAAGCTGACGCAGGAATTATCGACCAGTAGCAAAGTGTATATGCATGTTTTTACTTCTCAGGATTTTCTAACCAGTATTCAAAACACAGGGATATCAAATCTAAAAAATGGTTACCGTAATAGCAATGTTGTGGTTTCGTCGGGTTTGCAAAGTAGCCTTTCTTCAAAGATATTTTTAAATGTTAGGATTGGCTATTCAAATAATTATACACGAAACTTCGATTATAACGAGCAAAAGAATGATATCACTGAAAAAACCGATAATTGGGTAAAAAGTTTTTCACAGTACGGTTTGGCCAAGCTATCCCTTGATTTTTTTGCCAGCAATAGCATGACTCTGCGAACGGGAATCGATTTATCCCGTATGACCACCCATCCTTTTGAGGAGCATTCCCTTTATATGAGTGAGGGTATAATACGAAAAGATACCACAAAAGGGGAGCTTACCGAATATTTATCCCAGGGATATGCCTTTTTTGTTGAGGCCGAAAAACGGATAGCTTCAATATTTTCCTTACAAATTGGAGGTCGGGGTACATATTTTGTCTCAGATAATGATCATTATTTTGGAATCGAACCCCGGTTTTCGGCTCGTTGGATGATTTCTCCCCAACATTCATTTAAATTAAATTACGCCCTCACCCAGCAGTTTTATCATCAACTGCTGATTAATGCTTATGGACGTTACCTGTCTATTTGGCTGCCGGCCAGCTCACTACGTCCGCCTGAACAGATCCATCAGATAGCGTTGGGGTATGCTCAAATATTCAAAGGATTTTTTGCCGAAGCAGAGGTTTTCTATAAGGAGATGAAGAATTTGGTTGAAATATTACCACTGGAAGCTATGTCTTCCGATTTTGGATTGAATAAAACGCTAACCAGGCCAGGAAAGGGCAATGCCTATGGGGTGGAAGCTTCGCTGGAAAAAAAGTGGAATCGGGTTTCTGGTCATATAAATTATACGCTGATGTGGAGCTGGCGAAAGTTTGATGATATTAATTATGGAGAGTGGTATCCTTTTACCTACAACCATCGTCATACCATCAATATAAGTACAATGCTGACTGTTACGCGGGAGTGGTCTTTGACTGCATTGTGGCAATTTATGTCGGGGCAACCCTTTACGGTGCCTGTGGGATATGCAAAGGGAAACTCAGCGCTGGATGGCTATCCAGTTTTTGAAAGGGTAAACAATTTTCATTTGCCCCCGTATCATCGTCTCGATGTGCAGGCCATGAGAGAATGGACATCGAAAAAAAACTTGAGAAAGTATTGTAAAATAAGCGTATATAACCTGTATTATCGTAGAAATCCTGCATACGCAAAAGTTGATGGTAATGGCAAACTGGTTATAATATCGTTATATGGATTAATACCTACAGTTAGCTATGGATGGAATTTTTAAAAATAGTCTGATAGTCTTCTTTCTACTTAGCCTGATGGCTTGTGAAGTTCAGGAAAAGAAAACTGAAAAAGAACTGCCCTATGCTGGGGATCGATTGGTCGTTTATGGTTTTGTTTACTCAGGGAGTAGGATTGAGGTAACGGTGAAAAGGACTTTGCCGCTTACATGTGTTTCCTGCGACGATACGATATCCGGTGTGAGGGTATTACTATACGAAAATGATCAATACTTGTGTGATTTGGTGTCTGCCAATGGGATACAGTTTTTTTCGCCCGATACCATTATACCTAATACCGATCGCTTATACAAAATAGAAGTTACTGCACCTGACTTACCATCAGCACGCTCGGATGTTATTAACCCTATCGATGCGATAGTATTGGATTCAATTAGCATTGGATTTAGCGATAGTTACACCTCCCTGAATTTTAGTTTCTATAAAAATGATCCAGGAGTAGGTAGTTACTTCTATTCGCTTATACTGCAAAAGAAAAATGGTGAAAAAATAAAAATTTATCCATTTTATCTGGGATATCATTCTTTATTTGATGTAGCTGATACCGGGCTAATTCATCGCAATTTTAATTTTCAAATGTACAGGCCAGAGGCATCCCGATTGTTTTTTACCTTGTATAGAGCCGATACACAGCTGGTAAAATATCTAAAAAGCCTTTACGACTACGAAAGCACATTTGATGACCCATACTTCGATAATCCTTCTCTAATTTACTCAAATATCACAGGAGGATATGGTATTTTTGCATCGATGGCTGCCGATAGCTGCGAGGTAGTCTTAAGATAGAGACAGTTTGTTTTTTATGATAAGTTTGTACCTTTGAGACCTATCAAAAAACAAACTATGGTCATTGTAACAGGTGCTACGGGCCTGGTGGGCTCTCATGTATTGCTTGAGCTGTGCAGCAAGGGGAAACGGGTCAAAGCAATTGTGCGTAATAAAGCGAATATTCGTCAGGTAGAAACCATTTTTCGATATTATGCAGCCGATCCTGAACGATTGTTGTGTTTTATCGAATGGGTTGAGGCCGATGTTAGCGATTATGCAAGAATTTTTGAGATAATCGATAAGGATGACGAGGTTTTCCATTGCGCTGCTAAGGTGGCTTTTTCCAGGCGAGAAAAGCAAAAGGTTGTAGAAATAAATATTGGTGGAACGGCCAACATAGTGAATGCCTGCCTGGAAAAAGGGGCTCGTAAATTATGTCATGTCAGCTCGGTAGCGGCTATCGGGAGAGCAGAGCATGGCCTTCCGGCAGATGAATCCTGCATCTGGGACAGCATGCAACGTCATACGGTGTACGCTCTTAGTAAGTTTCATTCCGAAATGGAGGTTTGGCGGGGAATTGAAGAGGGTCTGCAGGCGGTTATCGTTAATCCATCGATTATCATAGGACCTACGCTGAATATAACGGGTACCGGAGCCCTTTTAAATGCTGTAAAACAAGGGCTTAAATTTTATCCCCCGGGAAGTATGGGATTTGTCGATGTTAGGGATGTTGCACGTGTCATGGTTAGTCTGATGGATAGCAACATTGCTGGCGAACGTTTTATTCTTAATAGTGAAAACCTGAGCTATCAGCGTTTTCTTACCATGGTAGCCAACGAGTTTCAAAAACCAGCACCATCCATCCCACTCAAACGCTGGATGGCTCATGTAGCTGTAGTGGCAAGTGCCGCGCTATCGATTTTGCAGCGCAAACCTTCCAGTTTAACCCGCGAAATTATTCAATCGGCATTTGCTCACGATAGTTTCTCGGCTGCAAAGGTGATGGAAAAATTGCAATACCGCTTTATTCCTATCAGCGATGCTCTAAGTAACGTAAAACGGTTTTATGACTTTGTGGAACAGAATAACGTTTGTTGATTTAAAAGTCTATCGGGGGTAAAAAATTGTTTATCTTTGACCCTTGTTTATAAAAAAGTTATTTCCTACAATGCATCAGGCGAGTAGTAAATATCCTTTACTGGATAAGATTGAATTTCCGTCCGACTTGAAAAAACTCAAGACTGAGCAACTCGAGCAGCTTTGTACAGAGATTCGTGATTTTTTGATCAACGAGACCTGCAGCAACCCTGGCCATCTGGGGTCGAGCCTGGGGGCAGTTGAAATTGCGGTGGCCCTCCACTATGTATACAATGCACCGTATGATAAAATTGTGTGGGATGTAGGGCATCAGGCCTATGCACATAAAATCCTTACCGGACGTAAGCATGTGTTTCATACCAACCGGCGGTATGGGGGTATAAGTGGATTTCCCAAAATGTCGGAGAGCATTTACGATGCCTTTGGGGTGGGACATGCATCAACGTCAATTTCAGCGGCTCTGGGTATGGCTGTTGCCAACCAGCTCAAAGGGGAAACCGACCGTAAAGTAGTTGCCATCAT
This sequence comes from Bacteroidales bacterium, assembly GCA_049968755.1. Taxonomy (GTDB): domain Bacteria; phylum Bacteroidota; class Bacteroidia; order Bacteroidales; family DTGW01; genus JAKPGM01. The sequence goes on along the minus strand of JBMFQE010000011.1, from coordinate 85,012 downwards.
TGGTGATGCAAGCCTAACCGGGGGATTGGCCTTTGAGGGACTCAATAATGCCGGTCATTTGAAAGCCGATATGTTGGTGATTCTCAACGATAACAACATGGCCATCGACCCGCCCGTGGGAGCCCTAAGCGAATATCTTACCCAAATTACCGCTTCGCAAACTTACAACCGGATTAAAACCGATGTCTGGAATGCTCTCAGCAAACTCAATAAGTTGGGCCCCATGGCGCAAAAGGCGGTTCAGAAAATTGATGCAGCCATCAAAACAATGATCATGCACCAGAGTAATTTTTTCGAATCGCTCAACTTTAGATATTTTGGAATTATCGATGGTCACAATGTCACCCATCTGGTGAATATTTTGAAAGATTTACGGCAGATTCCTGGCCCCAAACTTTTGCATGTAGTTACTGTCAAGGGCAAAGGGTACAAATATGCCGAGGAAAACAAAGTGCAATTCCATTCGCCTGGGCCGTTCAATAAGGAAACTGGCGAAATTATCATTACCAGCGAGTCAAACAGTCGAGTTAAATATCAGGATGTTTTTGGGTATACGCTTCTCGAGTTGGCACAAAAGAATGAAAGGATCGTGGGCATTACCCCAGCCATGCCTACGGGTTGTTCCATGAATATTGTCATGAACGAGCTTCCCCACCGTTGCTTTGATGTGGGGATAGCTGAAGAACATGCCGTGACTTTCTCGGCAGGTCTGGCTACTGAAGGTTATATCCCTTTTTGTAATATATACTCAAGCTTCATGCAGCGAGCCTACGACCAGATCATCCATGATGTGGCTATTCAGAATCTTCGAGTAGTATTCTGCCTCGACAGGGCAGGATTGGTGGGAGAAGATGGGGCTACCCATCACGGAGTGTTTGACCTGGCTTACCTGCGCATTATCCCCAACATGATTATTGCAGCACCCATGAACGAGGTTGAACTGCGTAATTTGATGTATACGGCTCAGCTGAAAAATTTTGGTCCGTTTGCCATTCGATATCCTCGGGGTTATGGTGTACTTACAGATTGGAAACAACCTTTTAAGGAAATACCTATTGGTAAGGGTCAGCAAATTAGTGAGGGTGAAGAAATAGCAGTACTTTCTATAGGTCATCCAGGTAATTTTGTGCAGGAAGCTTTTAATTTACTGCCAGCCCATGTGAAGCGCCCGGCTCATTACGATATGCGTTTTGTAAAACCGCTCGATGAAGAAATTCTGCACGAGGTGTTTAAGCGTTTCAAAAAAATAATTACGGTAGAGGATGGGGTAATCGCGGGCGGATTTGGCAGTGCTGTGGCCGAGTTTATGACCCTGCACGGATATAAGGCTACCCTGTTGCGACTCGGCGTGCCCGAACGATTTGTTGAGCAGGGCTCTCTCAAAGAGCTTCATCACGAGTGCGGATTCGACGCCGAGGGGATAGCCCAGGCTATTATTGAGCTTTATCCAGTCGAGCAACTTAAAGGTACTTTTCAACCAGCTCGCGGTTGATGCCGTCTTGAACCCATTCGGTGGTTACACCCAGGGTGATCACGTCTGCAATATTGCGCTGCTCATCATCGAAGAACACCATCTGATTGAAAGGAATGCCCGATTGCTTGTGGATATGCTGCAGATGAAAGATTTTACGGTCGGGGAATATCTCTTCGTAGTCGACCCAGGAACGTAGCTCCAGCAAGTCAAGGATTTGTTTTGCCCATGCGGGTTGCTCCGTGCGCGAGGCAATAGCAATCTGTCGTTTTTGCTGTTTTAGCATGCGAATAATGTCCCAGACGTCGGGATAAAGTTGTATGATCCTATTTTCAGCATCCTTTACATACCCGTTTACACGGCGGTAAGGCGGTGTAGTACAATCGCACCAAAGTCCTCCCGCATTCCAGAGTGTAAAGTCGAGGTCAAAAACAAAAAGTTGCTTAGCCATAAGAAAGTACACAGAATATTATTGCGAGAAGAAAAAGTCGTTAAGCTCATAAATGTCGTCGGTGGTTAAGTCCGACTCAAAATCAAAGAAATCGTCAATAGCCTTAAGGACCTCATCGAACGAAAGATAACCATCGCCGTCGCTGTCAAGCTTTTTAAATTTTTCGGGTATTTCGGAATACTGACCACGTCGGCCGCCACCTCCCAGGTTGTTCATGGTTTGCAGGAAGGCTTCAACCTGATTGCGGGGAAGTGCTTCCTGGACAATAACCTGAATAGCCAGTGAGTCGGGGATTTCAACACCATCGCGGTCAACAACGGCACCCTCAGGTGTGTTGGGCTGTTTGTCGAGGTAGTCGGGCACACCATCCCTATCGGCGTCGAGCGGACAACCAGTCGTGTCCACCTCAACCCCTCTGGGCGTATGCAAACACCTGTCATTAATATCAAATATACCATCACCATCTTCATCACCAATCAAATCATAATCGAAGTTTTCCAGTTCAAGCAACAAACGATTGATGCGGATGGTTCTAGGATCGGAAAAAAGGTCGAAATGCAGCGAAAGATAGCTAAATCCCAGATTATCGAAACGGTTTCGATTGGTGATACCCAAAACAGGATTGGAAGGTGTGATGTTGTCGATGTAATCGGTGAAATTGATATGGTACGAGTATCCAAGTCTAACGCTCGTGCGGTTCGAAATGCTGTACTCTACCCCAACATCGATGGGGATAGCCAGCGTATATTTATTATATTGTCCCGACGTATTGAGAGGACTACTGCGAAGGTCGGTTTCATAAATATTGTCGGGTTGTACCAGATCTCCTCCCCGTTCATCGGCCTGTGGTCGGTTACGGATGGTACCGTCGGACCAGTAGTAAAAAGAACCATTTTCGTTGGTAAGATTGGCTTTTGTATTAAAGGTTGAAAATTCAAGGCCAACTGATACAAAGGGGCGGAATAAACTTTTCTTCGGGATAAAATGGTCAAAGTCGTAATGGGCATTGGCTCCAAAAGATAGCAAATCGGTTTGTATTCTGAGATTCCGGTTGGGATTCTGAAAATCGCGCTGGATGACAGTCATAGCTGACCCGTTGGTGCCGGGGAGAGTAAAAAGGGTGTAGAGGTTAAACTTAAAATGTTTGTGCTGGTCGATGAAGGCATGCATGTTGGCACGGAAGGCCAAATTACCCATCAACGGAGAGGATGCATTATTCCGTAGGTCGCCAAAATAATTGAGGTATCCAACCCCAATGCCAACCACTGGCATATACACAGGATTTACGTTTTCAACGTCTTCGATAAGCATTTTTTCCCAGTCGAGTTCTTGCGCCTTCAGCCCATAAAAGCCAATAAGACCAATGAACAATGCATTTATTTTCAGGTATAACTTCATGCGTTTATCTGTACCATTTCTGGTTAGTAATCATAAGCGCCTCCTGCACGGTAATCCGTTGCCCATTGTTGTATGCTGCTACGAAGGCATCGCTGATGGGAGTGGTGTTCCAGATATGTACCCTATAATCGCGTGCCTGCTTGTATTCCGTAAAGGTACCGATGGAGTATTTGCGCCAACCCTCGTGTATTTCGGCTCGTACCTCGTCGGTAATTTTGTATCGCCGGAAATAACGCTTGATATCAATGGGACGATGCCCTGCTGCAATTTGTATTCGATAGTATACGCCTTCGCGCGGTTCAAGAAGGTATGCCGGATCTATTTCTTTTACAAGTTGTTCGTTAACCGGACGCTGGCGTGGGGTAGCCGTAGGTTTTGCTTCCTTTGTGGGCTCGGTTGAAGCAGGTGCGGCTTGTTCTGTTTTTTGTGCCAGTAGTTCTTCTATAGGAATCTTTACCGGGGCTGATTTCATTTCTTCAATGAGCTTACGTATGTCGTCTGCCGAAAGCGACGCCAGATCCATATCTTTTTCAACAATATCTTTTACAATAGTTTTCTCATCAACCACATAAGAGAATTGTCCCTTTAAGGTAGGAGTTGCAGCAGTGGCTGTGGTGGGAATAAGTCGATACGAAACAATGAAATAGGGGGATTGGGGAAGATTCATCCACAAAAACTTGGCCTGTCCGCTTTTGAAAACAAATATCCCTTCCTTACTGTCTATGTTCACTGCTGTGTAGCCCGCAGGTATTTTTTCTTCTATTTTGGCAAATTTCTGAGCACTTTCTTTGTAGACTAGCAGGTTCACGATATAACTATTGTCAGCATCGCCCGAAGGCATTGGCTTTTGCCTAATACAGGCTACCGGAATATCCGAAACAGGAGTGATCTCTGGAACCACCTTTTCTTTGAAATCTTTTATGTCGACAATGAGGGAAGGGTCAATATTGGGATTGGGTCGAATTTGCACATTTACTGGTTCGCCTTCAATACTCATACGCTCGTTGTCGGATATGTAAGAGAATTTACCTATCAGATCAAAATTGCCCTTCAGTCGCTGGTCAACCTTTATGGTGTAGGTGATGGTTAATGTATCAGATTCGGGTAATTTAAGCCAGATAAGCCTTACCCGATTATCCTTAAAGGTAAAATCGGCATTGGCCGAGTATCCCGATACTGCTTTTAAGCCAGGCGGTAGTTCCTGTACTAGTCTCGAAAAACTTTGCAAATTGCCCTTCTTAAGCGTAATTTTTACCTGAAATTCATCGCCTGCGGTGACTTCTGTCGGGGCACTGATCTGCATGCTTACCTCATCGCCCCCTTGTAAAAAACCTACCAGCAAACTCACAAACAGGTAAAAATATATGGCTAAACCTTTCATGCGTATTAATTTAACAGTTATTGTGCCTGCATAACCGCAATGTTTCCGACATCAAATCTAATCCTGTTCGTTTAATGATCAAATATAATTTTTTATTTATCTGAAACATAAAAACAAAAAATTTTTTTTAAGTCTTTGCCACTTGCCACATTGAGCAAATTGGCAAAATACATGACAAATTTAATCATTTATAAATGATATAGAGCAACTTGTTTAAAATTCAGGGGTATTTTTGATAACTTTTTTGGTTTGCCTGGTCTTATTTGTCTGAAAAATTCTGTTGTTTTTTTGGGTTTTCTTCAATGACAATCGTTCTGAAGGTGAATATTTCCGCGTCTTTCCACCCATTCCATCCAATACCGGCTTTATCGCGTGCACAGTGTCCCAAAAATTCTTCTTTTGTCCAATGCATCTGGGTGGCCACCTGCGGCAAAAAGGTTCCGCTAAAAATCCCCTTTTTCAGGAAAATACCATCTTTTCCTATTTCTATTTCATCAATATTATGAATCTTTTTCAGCGGGGTTAGAACCGAAATTTCGATGTCGATAAGGGGAAGTTCATTTTCCTCAACCGGGTCAAAACGGTGATCGTAAGCGGCAGAAGAAATGGTCAGGTTACGGATAGTTAAATATAGGGAATAACGTGGCTGAAAGGTTCCAATACAGCCCCTCAACTTACTATCTTTGCGCAGAGTCACAAATGCACCTGCTTTCTGCTGTAGATTAGGCGTGATAAGTGAATGAGGGATCTGGTATTTGGTATGCTCTTTTACATATTGCTGCAGCGTGTTTTGGGCAATGGTAAGAAGGTTTTGTTTATCGTTTGGTTCTAGTATTATTTCATTTTTCTCATAGCTAATAGTTGGGTTTACCTCAGAAGTATTGTAGTAAACAGCTATAGCAAGGTAGCCTACGACTTTGTTTTTCTGCCCGTAGGGGCTGTCACCAGAGTTTTGATAGCAGATGCGTGCTATACGATATTGCGGATTGCCATTAGTCAGGTACAGGAGGGTAAGGATGGCAGTCCAGCCGCATGCGGTTGTGGCAAGCTGGGGAATGTGTCTGCTTTCAAGCTCTTTTTTAGTTTGCATAAAGCGCTCAGGCAGTCCGCTCATGATGGCTTCGGCCATGGCATTGTCCGCGACAAGCGCATCATTGTATACCGGATAATGCGAAAAATCGCTGCTGATGATAAAAAGATTGTTTTCGTTAAAGTAAGGTTTTAGAATATCAGCAAGCTTGTGTGGGGTTTCTTGCGACTCGCCGCCAATGATGATGGGGACTATGCTGAATGGATTTTTAAGCCAGTATTGCAAAAAAGGAAGAATTACCTCGAGCGCATGCTCGTGTGCCTGGATTTCGGAGCGATTGTTGAATATGCTATGTTCTTCCAGCAATTTACTCGCCAGAGGGTCAATTGGGATGTTGCCCAGGGGGGTTGCATAGTCACCTTCGGTATATATCGAAACCCCATGAAACAGGTGGGTATGGCTCGAACCAATTAAAAATATATGCTCGAACTTTCGTTTGGGATAGATTTGCGCGATAGCCGAGGCCGCAACTTTGCCCGAGTAAACGTATCCTGCGTGGGGGACAATAACAGCAACAACCGGATGATCGGAAGAAGGTTGAATGGCTTCCTGAAATAAACCGGCGAGCAAGGTTCTTAGTCGGGTAGTACTGGCCGGATAGAATGTTCCTGCGGCAACTGGCGTCCGGTTCATATCTGATGGGGTTAGGATGAAATACCCTCTGTTAATATACATTCAAATTTAGTAAAAAAAATAGGTTTGTACAACCCGGTCGACTTAAGAGGTAGACTTGTATCGTTTGCCTGGTAGGCTTTTTACCAGTCCTGCAAATTCAAGATTAAGCAGGGCGGCCGACACCCTGTGGATGGGTATATTTGTTTCGAGGCTGATAAGGTCAATGAGCATATCGTTGTGGTTGCGTATCACACTCAGAATAATATTCTCCTCTTCGCTCAGGTCGGCAAAAAGCTGGGTCTGAATAAAACGCGGTTGCTCAATTTTTTTCCAGCCCAGTGCATTTTCGAGTTCATCTATCGTATGCAGGATGCGTGCCTTGTTTTGGGCAATGAGCCGATTGCATCCACTGGAAAAAGGATCGGATATGCGGCCGGGCACTGCAAACACCTCACGGTTGTATGAGTTAGCCAGTTCTGCCGTAATTAAGGCTCCTCCCTTTTCTCCCGATTCGATGACTAGCGTAGCATCGGCCAATCCTGCAATGATACGATTCCTACGTACAAAGTAGGCACGATCAAGGATCGACTGACTATGATATTCAGTAACCAGGGCACCATGTTCAACAATTTCACGGGCATATTGCACATGTACGGCTGGATATATCATATTAAGTCCATGCCCCAGTACAGCCACCGTTTCAAAATGATGTTTCAGCGCCGAACGGTGAGCTGCAATATCGATACCATAGGCAAGGCCACTAACAATTAGTACTTTGTGATTATGCTCGGATAATTGCTGGATGATCTGTTCACAGCACATTTTTCCATATTCCGTGGCGCTGCGTGTACCTACCACGCTAATTACTTTCTCCTGATGTAGGCTGGCGACACCCTTAACATACAAAATTAGGGGGGAATCGAAACATTGCTTTAATCGCAAGGGATAATCTTCGTCCAGATAAAATAGAGCACGAATATCATTTTTGGCAATAAAAGCTAATTCCTTCTCCGCAGCTTTCAGGCTATCGGCCTTTAGAATCTGTTCTACCATACCCTCATTTATGCCGGGGATTTTCAGCAGATTCTTTTTTTTCTCCCGAAATACTTGTTCGACCCCTCCAGTATAGGCAATTAGCTTTTTAGCGTTGACACTGCCTACGCCGTCGACCATCGAAAGTGCTATAGCATATAATAGATGTTGCGAGGAAATCATTTTTTGGGAGAAACGGTATTTAGAATTACGACCAATTGTTCAAGCTGCTGTTTGTTAAGAGCAGTAAGGGATACAGGTGGATATTTAGCCCGCTTGCCCTGTATGCGCTGGAATAGGATTAGTTCCTTTTTTAGCCCCCAAAGGCTGGAAACAATTTTATACCCTTCGAAAGCAGTAAGCGGAATTTCAATAGAGTTGTGAGATTTGGTGAAAGGACGTAAGGAATAGTAACGTACTTTCAACTTTGCATTGTCGGTTGAGACATGCACAAAATTAAGATTGAGCAGATATCGGAAAAAGTAATAGCCAAAATATATAGCCAATATAGAAATGATAAAAAAGTGCCTTGAAAGACCTGCAATAGGATTATCGAACCATTCGGAAAGGAGAATGAATGGAAGTACAATAGCCACCGCAATGGTATAGAGGTACATTCTTTTTCTGTTCTTTAGCACATAGGAGGAGTTTTCTACTTCCATCATACGGTAGAATTTTGGGATATTGTTATGGTTTTATTCCTTAATTTCTTCAATTATATAACCCAATATTTTCATGTCATTCCAGAAATTTGGATACGATTTGGCTACCACTTTCGGATTATCGATTCGGATGGGAAAGCCTTTAATGGCAACAGGTGCGAAGGCCATAGCCATCCGGTGGTCGTTATAGGTTGAAATGACAATGGTATCGGTTGAGACGTTATGCAATTTACCATCCCATTCGAGCGTTCCATCGTCGTAGTACTTGAGGGTAGCACCAAATTTTTTAAGTTCGTTCTGCAGGGCCAGGATGCGATCGGTTTCTTTTATCCGTAGGCTCTGAGTGCCCTGGAAGCGGAAGGGCAGGCCAAGCATAACGCAGGTTACGGCAACGGTTTGCACCAGGTCGGGGTTGTTGATGAAGTTATAATCGAAACGTGCGGGGGGATTTCCTTTTTTTCGCAGGACAATTCCCTCGTCGGTGAAGGTGGTTTCCACACCCAGATGCGCAAAAATTTCGGTGCAACGGGCATCTCCCTGTACGCTGTTTTGCTGGAGAGTAAGCACCTGGATTTCGGCTGATTCTGAAAGGGCTGCAGCCTCGTACCAGTAGGATACACCGCTCCAGTCGCCCTCAACAAACATATCCTGTGCTTGATATGGCTGGGGATTTACCCTGAGCACACGATCCTCTTGTTCTACCCTTACCCCAGCATGTTCCATTATTTTTATCGTCATTTGAATGTAATCGGAGGAAATAACCTGATTTTCCAGCTCCAGCACCAGTCCTTTTTTAAAGGTAGGAGCCACCATTAATAGCGCGCTGATAAACTGACTGCTGATACTACCATCAATTTTTACCTGTCCACCATCGAGTCTTTTCCCATGGATGTATAAAGGGGGAAAGCCTTCTTTTTCGAGATATTTAATATCGGCCCCAAGATCCTGTAAGGCTTTAACCAAATTGCCAATGGGTCGCTGTTTCATGCGTTCCGATCCTGTAAGTACCACATCCCGGTCGGAATTGGCAAAATAGGCCGTAAGAAATCGCATGGCTGTGCCTGCATGCCCAATATCTACCACAGCCTGCCTGCCCTCAAGAGCCTGTTGTAGCGCCCGGGTGTCTTCGCTCTCCGAAAGATTGAAGAGTTGAAAGGGTTTCTCGCTTAACGCACGTATAATTAGTAGCCTGTTACTGATGCTTTTTGAAGAAGCTACTTTTAGCTCTCCCCTTAGATTTCCGCTGTTCCTCGTGACCCTGTATTGCATGAAAATACTATTTATTACCTATTCCAGAATTTTATAATGTCTAATCGAGACAATTTGCACAAATATAACGTTTTCCTGTAAATCCCGGTTTGTCGATAGCTGTCAAGTGAAAATTTTGCACTGATTAATGATGGTTGGAAATTTATTCCAAAAACGATAAGTGAAAAAAAAGTGTTTTGATCATTTGATTGATGAAAAAAGAAGTAAAAACCCAAGGTTCAATCCATTTTTGCTAAAGGTACAAGGCTAAAAAAATTATTCGGACCAAAAAAAACATAGATTTTTTCATTAATCAGGGGTTACCCTCAGGAGTGAATGGCGGAAATTCCAGTTGAAATGTAGCCAGAAGTTGTAGTCCATTCGCTTTTCGGAGGGGAAATAATAGCCTTCAAGAGCTGTTTCAAGTTGTAATCCTTTTGCAAGGCTGGAGTGGTAGGCAATTTTATTCGTCGCGACATTGCGGATATTTTCAAAATAGTTTGGCTGAACGGTTGAAATCTGGGAGTAGATTGGCTCGCCCCGGGGTGCTATAAATTTTTGGCCATGCCACCAGCTGCTTTCCCAGGTAAGGTTGCCATACGATAGGTGAAATACAGGGTATAAGGCCCAGCCAAAGGTGAAGGGCTGTGAGGGATGGCTACTAAGTTTTCGGTAAATAAAGCCATTGGGGTTAATTTCAACGCTAAAGCGTTCGTGAATCCACACAAGCCGGAGTCCACTGCCAGCATTTACCAGCGTCTCTATGGGTTGTTTGGGACGCAACACCTGTCCGCCTTTATGGGTAATGACAAGGTATAAGGGGAGCTGAATTTTGAAACTTTCTCCTTTAAGTACGGCTAAAAGGCTACTGCTTCCTGCCGAAATATGCTCTTGTGTGCTGTCGCCATAAAAAGAAAACCGGTCCCACGACAGCCAGGTTTCGGACGAAAAAGCTGACCCAATGACCCGAAGTAAGGCTCCATTATCTACACGCTTCAGATAATATCGTTCTGGGTCGAGTAACGGAGGTGGCAGGCCACGCTGATAACAGGGAAGACTCCCCATCGTGAGCGATACTCGTTGGCTAAACCAATGCTCCACACTCATTATAGGCTCATGGGCATAAAACCCGCTTTTCCCGAAGAAACGAACTGCACTCAAACCAGCACAAATATTTGTTTGCTTGCTAATGTTGTATTTTAACGTCGGCTCGGCCCAGAAACCAATAAGCGTATAACCCTCTACCATCTGGTTAAAATACTCATTGTCCTTCACAAAATTCGAAGTGCTGATGTTCAGGATTAATTGACCCGCAAGGGTATCGGCCGGACAGGAAATAGCTGGATGCTCATTAAACCATCCTGTTGTTTGTGACGAACTCAGGAGGCTATGTAACAGAAAAAAAGCAATCGAAGAAAGAAAATATCTTTGCATAACCATTACAATTGCATGAGAATATTTGTGAAAATCAAAGTTACAGCGGAACGGGAGTATAGGAATTCCGATTTTTGTTGCTCAGGCGATAATCCCTGAAGCTGATTTTTTAGTCGTTGATTGAGTTCCCGATTTAACTCTTCAAATGCCATATCGATCCAGGTTTCCAGCATGGGATTTTGATTAACATTTTTTATCGAGTGCAACAAATCTTCCCCTTTTTTGAGTAAAGCGATATAATGCGCCAGCTGGTTGGTAGAGAAACCAGAAATATTGTTAATTTCATCAATCAGTTGCTGAAGTTCATTTTTATAAATCATAGGCTGATTTTTGAAAAAATTATACCACAAAAAACATCCGAAATGTAAAGATTTTTTTTGGGTTATTTTTAGTAATGAAAAACCCATTGTATTTTTGATGGCAAAATTGAAAAACGACAGCATGTTACGATACAGGCGAATACTATTAAAGTTGAGTGGTGAATCGCTGATGGGAAGTCAGGGGTATGGTATTGATCCGGTGCAACTTCAAGTCTATTGCGAAGAGATACTGGAGGTTAGTCAGCTGGGAGTTGAGGTGGGTATTGTGATAGGAGGAGGCAATATATTCAGGGGATTGAAAGGCGTGGATAAAGGTTTCGACCGTGTAAAGGGTGATACCATGGGCATGTTGGCAACCGTAATCAATAGCATAGCGCTTGAGTCGATGTTTGAATCGCTTGGGGGTAAGGCGCGAGTGCTTACGGCCGTTGAGATGGGGCCTGTGGGTGAAAGATTTTCTAAGAATAAAGCATTGGAGTTGTTCCAAAAAGGCTATATCGTCATCTGCAGTGGTGGTACGGGTAATCCTTTTTTTACCACCGACACGGCTGCTGTATTAAGGGCTGTAGAAATCGAAGCCGATGTAATGCTTAAGGGCACCCGTGTAGATGGAATTTATTCGGCCGATCCCGAGAAAAATCCCAATGCCAAACGGTACGAGCAAATTACATACGACGAAGCATTGGAGAAAAATCTCAATGTGATGGACCAGACGGCATTTGCCCTGAGCAGGGATAATAGGCTGCCCATAGTGGTATTTGACATGAATACAAAAGGAAATTTGAAAAAGGTTATTTCTGGTGAGAATATTGGAACTATTGTAAAAATTAAATAAATTTTATAATTTTAAACAATGCGAGCTATGGTAGAAGATATAAAGTTGTATATGGATGATGCCAGGGAACGTATGCAAAAGGCGTTGGTGCATCTGGAAAACGAACTGGTTAAGATTAGGGCAGGAAAAGCCAGCCCTGCAATGCTCGAAACCGTAACGGTAGATTATTATGGAGCCAGGGTACCCCTGAACCAGGTAGCCAATATCAACACGGCCGATGCCCGTTCGCTAGTTATTCAGCCCTGGGAGAAAAAAATGATTGATGTTATTGAGAAGGCAATCTTTGCAGCCAATTTGGGATTAACTCCTATCAATAACGGTGAGGTAATTCGTATCAACATTCCACCACTGACCGAAGAAAGAAGGCTTGCCCTGGTAAAACAGGTCAAACATGAGGGGGAAATTGCTAAGGTTAGCATTCGTAATATACGCAGGGAAACTATCGAGGAAATGAAAAAACTTCAAAAACAGGGCGTGGCTGAAGATGAAATAAAACATGCCGAGGAAGAAATGCAGAAATTGACCGAAAGTTTTACAAAAAAAGTTGACGATATTTTGCATCATAAGGAAAGCGAGATTATGGCAGTATAGCATAGAACTTCAAACTATTATGGAATATCCTGATTTTAGTCGACATACCATTCTAATTGTTGAGGATGACCCGGTAAGTACCCTTTTTCTAAAGGACGTTCTCGAGGATACGGGTGCCAAGGTACTTGATGTAGCCAACGCTTCCGATGCTATTTTTGCTGTCCATCAGAACAGCGATATCGATGTTGTCCTGATGGATATACAACTGCCCGACATGAGTGGCTGGCAGGCTACCCGCATTATCAAGAAAGTTAAAAAGGATCTGCCTATTATTTTTCAGTCCGCCTACGCTTTTGACTCTTATGTTAAAAAAAGTATCGAGGCAGGAGGTGACTTTTTTATTGCAAAGCCCATTAATACCGAAACGCTATTCGATTACATCCGACAAGCTATCGAAAAATATAAACCACAACAATAAACTAAGTGGGTGAAAAATTGTTATAATTCAGCACTTTATTGTATATTTGTAAGTAAATTGTGTTTTTTAAAGACGGGTTATTGAGACGTAGGGTTAAGGTGTGGCGAATTAAATCCAGTATATGAAGAAGGCATTATTTTTTTTAGTTAATCTGGTGTTTGCCTACCAGGTAGGGCATGGCCAGCAGGTGATTAATGGTTTGCATTTCGATGGTACCAACGACTATGTAGCGTTGGGCAATTCAACTTTACTAAAGCCAACCGATGCATTGACAATAGAAATGTGGGTAAACGCCACTAACTGGCAACCAACCGATACACAGTATCTTATTTGCAGCTCGGCGGCAATGGGGTACTATATGTTTCTCTACAACGGCCAGCTGGAGGCAGGCGTTTATCGCGATGGTTCCTATGGAATAGTAACGTATAATGTAAGTGCTTATACAGGCTGGCATCACGTGGCGATGATTTACGATGGTCAGTACCTGTATTTATATACCGATGGTCTCCTGCGTGCGACTGATGACGCACTTGCTCCATACAGCATCGACTACGATAGCGACCCTGTAGTATTGGGTGCTAATACAAATGGTAACAACAATTTTTTTACCGGAATAATCGACGAAATACGTATTTGGTCAACTACACGTTTTATTGGTTCCAGTACAATCATCAGCGAAGTATTGCCCACTACTACAGGATTAGTAGCATATTACCGCTGCAATCAGGGTATTGCTGGTGGTGATAATACCAGCATCACTGCGCTGAACGACCTTACCTCTAACGCTATCAACGGTACTCTTACTAATTTCACGCTTAATGGCAGTACCTCCAACTTCGTCAGTGGCAAGGCACTCAGGCCAGCAAATCAGTCAACTAATATAACTTTTACCAACAACCAGCAAACGCAGATCTCCTTTTCCTGGACCCGCCCGGGTTCCAATAAAGGGGGAAATGGAGTAAAAGTTTTTGCAAAAGCCAATGCAACATCGGGTAGTGCCTCTCCTGCCGATGGTAATAATTACACTGCCAATTCTACCTTTGGTGCAGGTAGTCAAATTGGTGCCAGCGGATGGTATTGTGTTTATGACGGAACGGGTACCAGTGCCACGGTAACTGGTCTTACTGCAGGCACCGCGTATCGTTTTCATGTGGTAGAATATCAGCTTTCCAATGGCGAAATACGATATATTGCCTCCTCGGTAACGGGCAACCCCGCAACATCCTACACACTTTTTAATGCCCCTACTACCCAGGCATCGAACGTCACTTTTTCCAACCTCAATGGAACCTCCTTCCAGGTCAGCTGGACGCGTGGCAATGGAAGCAATTGTATTGTGTTTGTGGCTGAAGCTTCAACGGGAAGCCCTTCCCCTGTTGACCAAACTACCTATACTGCCAATAGCACGTTCGGTGCAGGGTCACAAATTGGTACCAGCGGGTGGTATTGCGTATACAAAGGTACAGGAACGTCAGTAACCGTTTCAGGACTTACCCCCGGCCAAATTTACCGTGCTATGGTGATTGAATACAATGGACCAGTTGGTTTTGAAGCATATCTTACTTCTACCGCATCCAATAATCCTAATAATCAGATGGCCGACTACACCACTCCTGCCACTCAGGCATCTCAGGTGAACTTCCCGTCGGTCAATGAAAATTCATTCCAGGTTAGCTGGACAGCTGGCAGTGGATCTAACTCTATTGTATTCGTAAAACAGACTAATACCGGGACAGCAACCCCCACTGACAATACAACTTATACAGCCAACAGTACTTTTGGCAGTGGCGACCAGATTGGTTCCAGTGGCTGGTATTGCGTATATAAAGGAAGCGGAACATCAGCGACGGTTACCGGTCTTACTGTAGGTCAGACCTATCGCGTAATGGTATGCAGTTACAATGGCATTAGTGGATTGGAAAAATATAACACTTCAACGGCTACCAATAATCCTGCCAACCAAACCACCGATTACCAAACCCCAACCACGCAAGCATCCAACATAAGCATAGCCAATGTTACCTCCAATGGCTTTGACATCTCGTGGACTGCAGGTAACGGTACTGCTCGGGTGGTATTCATGTATCAAGGGACATCGGGTACTCCTACGCCGGTCAATAATACGACTTATGCAGCAAATGCTACCTTTGGCAGTGGTGATCAGATTGGTTCCAGTGGCTGGTATTGCGTGTACAATGGAACCGCCAACAATGTTAGTGTAACGGGGCTGAACCCAGCCACCACTTACCGGATTATGGTTTGTGAATATAACGGTACCACTGGCTTTGAAAAATATCTCACTACATCAGCTACCAATAATCCGCTTAATGCTACCACCGACTATGCAGCACCTTCTACCCAGGCAAGCAATGTGGTATTTGCAGATATTATCAATTCTGCAGCTTCGGTTTATGTGACGAGGGGCAATGGACAATACGTCGCCATTTTTGCTGCTCAGGCTACCAGTGGTACGGCATCGCCTGTCAATAATACCACCTATACGGCTAACGCTGCTTTTGGTAGTGGCGACCAGATTGGCACCAGCGGATGGTACTGTATTTACAATGGGACAGGAAATTACGTATATTTAACCAACCTACAGCCCGCCACCACTTACAGAATTATGGCATGTGAATACAATGGTACACCAGGTTCAGAAAAATATAATACCAATACTGCTACCGGTAACCCTGCCAATGTTGAAACCGAACCTGATCCTCCTACCGTGCAAGCAACTAATATTAATTTTTCGAGCATCACTACAAATAGCGTGACCGCCTCCTGGACAAGAGGTAATGGACAGTACTGTGCCGCCTTCATTTATTTTGGTTCTACAGGAACTCCTGTACCTGTCGAAAATTCCACCTACACCGCTAATAGCACCTACGGCATGGGAAGCCAGATCGGATCCAGTGGCTGGTATTGCGTGTATAATGGAACCGGAAATAGTGTAGTGATTAACGGTCTTTCTGCCAACCAAACCTATCGGTTGATGGTGGTAGAATACAATGGTAACACGGGTCATGAAAAATATAATGCTGCTACTGCTACGGGCAATCCAGCTAATGTAACTACCAGCTTTGCAGGCCCCACTACCCAGGCGTCGGGTATTACGTTCTCAGGGGTAACTGCCAGCAGTTTTAATATAAGCTGGACACGAGGCAATGGCTCAGCGTGTGCCGTATTTGCCAAGGTGGGCACATCGGGCAATGCGTTGCCTGTCGATGGAACTACCTACACAGCTAATACAACTTTTGGCTCAGGTACTCAAATTGGTTCATCGGGTTGGTACTGTATTTACAATGGTACCGGAAATAACACTTCTCTTACTGGCCTTTCGCCCAATACCGGCTATGTGATTATGGTGTGCGAGTATAATGGAAGTAGCGGAAACGAACAGTATAACTCGAGTACTGCCACGAATAATCCTCGTAGTCAAACTACCGACTTTGCTACACCCACTACGCAAGCATCCAATGTTACGTTCTCCAATGTTACCTCTAGTAGCTTTACCATATCCTGGACAAATGGAAATGGAACCAACCGTGCAGTATTTGTCAAGGCCGACAACACAGGAACAGCTGCTCCTGTCGACAATACAACCTACTATGCTAATACTGTTTTCGGCAATGGTACACAGATTGGTACGTCGGGTTGGTATTGCGTATACAATGGCAATGGCAGTGCAGTTACAATAACTGGCCTGTCACCTGTGACAACTTATCGCGTGATGGTGTGTGAATATAATGGCACCAGCGGCAAACAAAAATATAATACCACAACAGCTACGAATAACCCCAATAATCAGACTACTGCAGCGCCACCCAGTTTTACCCAGGCCAGCAATGTTTCTTTCTCAAGTATCACCAACACTACATTTACGCTTTCATGGACAAGAGGTAATGGCACTGCATGTGCTGTATTTATTAAAAACGGTGGTAGCGGTTCGGCTGTCCCTGCCGATAATACTACCTATACAGCAAATACAACTTTTGGAAGCGGCGATCAGATTGGCTCTACGGGCTGGTATTGCGTGTACAATGGTACCGGCACTTCGGTAAATGTTTCGGGACTTAGCGCGGCATCGATATACCGGGTGATGGTGTGTGAATATCTGGGTTCGCCCGGAAGTGAGCAGTATAATGTGACCACCAATAGCACAAATCCTGCTACCGGTGTCACCACCCCCTCTACAACCTGGACGGGCACAAGTTGGAGCAATGGTAGCCCTGATGCCACTACAGCAGCGATTATTGCTGCAAATCTTTCTGCAGCCTCGAATATTGTGTGCAAAGCGCTGTTCGTTAAAAATAACGTTACGCTATCGGTTCAGCCCGGAACCCAGGTAACGGTGCAGACCAACCTTGTTAATGATGGAACCGTTAGATTGCTTTCGCCCAATGATCTTTCGCCTTCGGGTTCTCTCATTACCTATGGCAATATTGAAAACAACAAAGCTATGGCCGCAGAGCGCTATATTACCCCAGGAACCCTTGCTGCGGACAATTACGTATGGCACTTTTTGAGTTCGCCGGTAGCAAACTTTACGGTCGAAAAAACCTTTGTTGGCGACTATGTTTACCGGCTGATAGAAAGTACCAACAGCTGGCAAGTTCTTACTACAGGCGATTTTGTGGTACCCGGTATAGGATATATGGTAAAAACTGTTAAAGCTGGAGGAAAAACGCTTGTATTCGGCGGAACATTTAATACAGGTTCAATTAGCCTTTCGCTCTCTAACACGGGTGGAACAGATGATAAAGGATACAATTTGGTAGGCAACCCGTACCCATCGGCTATCGATTGGAACGCCGCTTCGGGTTGGACAAAAACCAACATATCGTCTACTATCTGGATATGGAATCCGGTGGCCAATAATTATGCTACATGGAATGGATATGTGGGAGTTAACGGAGGTAGTCGCTACATTCCTGCAATGCAGGGATTCATCGTAAAAGTAAATACAGGCTCGACAAGCGGAACCCTTGGCATGACCAATAGCGTTCGGGTACATAGCAGCCAGTCGTTGATGCGGAAAAAAGCAGAAGATAATCTTAATCTTATCCGACTGGTGGGGGTCGATGCCAGCAATAATACCGATGAAATGGTGGTTTTCAGGGCCAATGCCCAATATAGCTCTGAAAAGTTCTTTAGCATGGATGGCAACATGCCACAGCTATTTGCTCGCTCCGATTCGAAAAATTATGCTATATTGGCCGTTGATAGTAGTTCGAACGCATCATCGGTTGCTATTGGATATCTGACGCCAATGGCAGGTAATTATCAGCTGAAGGTATCAGAAATTACCTTTGATACCCTGCAGTATCGAGTTTATATGACCCGGCGTTCTACAGGACAGACTTATCCGATAAGCCCGTTGCAGACTATCGAATTGAGTGTCAATCAGTCTGATACGGTTTGGTTCGATCTGACTATTGAAAAGAAGAGCAATGCTATTCAGGCTCAACCCATGGAAAGATCACAGACTATCCAGGCATGGTCGTACGGAAACATTATATATGTCGATATTCCAGTGGAACAAAAGGTAACCATTGAGATTTTCAATCTGCTAGGTTCAAAATTGATAGTTAAAAATGTATTCCAAAAAGGCAAATATCCGTTTGAAATGAACCAGAATGGGGTATATCTGGTAAAGGTATCAAACAGCGGGGTACTGATGGTTAAGAAAGTATTTGTTAAGAAATAAGGAAGAATGAAGCAAACTCTTGTACGCATTGTGGCGAAATATATCGTTTATCTTTTATTTCTTGTTACCTTGAGTTTTGCATCTGAACAAGTATATGCTCAGGGTAGTGGGGGTCCGCAGGCTTTGCCCAATGCGTTCGCAGGAGGTCCACCACCGCCACCGGGTGGAGGGGGTGGGGGTGGACCCGTGAACGAAGTACCCCTCGACACGGATGCCCTTTTTATCCTGGTTATAGCTGGAGTTACTTATCTTATTTTTCATCACCGTAAAAAATGGCTGATTCAGAAAAATGTTACTCCGGAACATGGCGAATGAAAGTACGTCTGTTAATCCTGCTATAAGGGTTTATTTAGCTTCATTAATCACATTTTTGTTAGCATTCTTGATCATTTATCTTCCTTCACAATTACTAGTACATGTGGTTGCATCGATGTTTGATATACCTACCCGATTTCATCGTTTTCAACTGATTTTTCCCATCCTCGACCATTCTTTTCTTTGGACTCAGTTGTCGGTATCGTGCATATATTCTGCAACGCCATTTGTGGCACTGATTACTTTTATCGTTGCACGGATTATTTTTTTTCGAAAACACATTACGCTTTCGTATTCGACCAACTTATTGCTTATCTGGCTCAATGCCCTGGGTATTCATTTTTTCTTTGGAGCTTTAATTATTGGAATACCACTGGTTAAAGATTTTGGCTATGTACCCGACTGGCTCTATTTTCCCGACTGGATTAGAGTATTACTGGTAATTTTTTCGACGCTGGTGCTATTGCTCAATGGTATTGTTATTCGCCGTCAGGTTGAAACACTGATGTATGCCGAGCGTCAGCAACAACGCCCTTATTATTCGTTTCTGTTTAAATGGCATGCTATTTATTTGCCTGCATTTACCTGGCTTTTTTTGTTTATTGTTGCAGGTTTTCCGAATAATACCCTGTTCATGCGTCTTTTCTGGATTATATTTATTCTTCAGTTAATTGCAGTATTCCCTTTCCGGTTTATTTATGCTCCCCTGTTACATAGCGAAACAAGTGTAAAAATTTCGGGCAAATTTGTAATATTAATGCTAACTTTATTTCTGTTATTGATTATTTGGCGAATTAGTCATTTGCAAATATTTCCTTTGCCGCATAACTAAAAGTTTTCGTCAAAAAAGCGGGAGAGAAAACAATATTGTGACCTTTAAAAAAAAGACTACATGGGCTGGATAAAGAAGTTACAATACATCTACAATCAATATATACCCCTGAGCCATTATGTGCTTCTGTTGTTATTGCTTTTGCCAGTATATCCCTTCTTACGGCAAAGCCTCACAACGGGCAACTCTGCAATTGTCGATGGTTATGCTCATGGGATAAAACAGGGAAGTGTTCTATTGGCGCAATGGTTAGGCATGCAGCATCATTCATTGTTGAAAATATTCTTGAGTCCTATCAGCCTGGATACCCGATACATGGCTTTTTGGCAGACTCTTCTTTTTGTGATAGGTACTATTTTCCTTAATACATCAGTAGGGAGACGTATTGTGATAGGCGCAGCTGGTCTACTGGCTATGTATGTTTTTAATGTAGTGCGCTGGTTGATACTTACCCATGTCGGTTCATACTATGGGGGGGAGGCCATAATCCTATGGAACGCTACGTTGATTGCCCTACTCAATCTGCTACTGCTTGGGTATGGATACTGGTGGTGGAAACGTAATTTTCCATTAAAACGGCTCATCATTGCAAAATTACAGATAGCTCCGGTATCCATTCGTAAGGTAATCCGAAACTTACTCATAGTTGCCTCACTACTTATAATTACCCAATGGATAACCAATACGCAAACCCTGCCGCTGATCTCGTGGCTGTCTAAGGCAGTACTCTATTCCTCTCAGTTTTTGCTTAACTTGCTGGATTATACTACCTATGTATCCGGACGTTATATTTATACGCGCGAGGCTGCTATATTTTTTAGCGATACCTGCGCTGGAATTGAGCTCATGATTATTTATGCCAGCTTTATTGCTATACTCAACGGGAAGTATAAAGCTCCATTCATTGCAGGGGGTATTTTTGTTATCTTTCTTATGAATGTTGTGCGCATCAGTATGATTATGATTTATCTGATTCATAACAAAGGTCATTACAACCTTCCTATTGATATTCATGATTTATACACCTATCCTGTATATGCAGTAACCTTTCTGCTGTGGGCGATCTGGATACATTTTTTCAATAAAGTGAGGACATGAGCAATAAAGAAAAGTTAACTACTCCCAATTAGGCAATATTTAAAATCGATAGTGCCTGTAGATGGTGAGTGGCTGGAGTAATACTGCTTGTTAGTAATGTTGTTACGATTATGTTGGTATTACAAAGACCATGGCCATCTTTAGTAAGAAATAATTTTCTTGGCGGGAGGATTTTTTCTTCATCATACCTAAGTTAAACAAAACTTGCAATGGAAATCATAGTTATGAAACACCCATGTTCCTGCGAACGCAAACACAATAGTGATAAAATTGCGAACATGGGTGTTCCATCATACCTTTATAAATTAATTTTATTATGATGAAAAATATAAAAATATAAAGAATTTTGCATGCATGTCTACATTTCGGATTCTACGGTTGTATATTTGCAATCAGGAATGGATATTTTCAGAAGATAGTTAACCTAAACGATTTTAGAATGAATTTGATTGAAGCCATTATTTTAGCTATTGTAGAAGGAATTACTGAATTTTTGCCCATTTCATCTACGGGACACATGGTTGCTACATCAACTCTTATGGGGATATCTCATCACGAATTTACCAAGCTATTTACGGTAGCCATTCAGCTGGGTGCCATTTTATCGGTGGTAGTTTTGTATTGGCGTCGATTTTTTCAGTCGTTCGATTTTTATTTTAAATTGTTTGTTGGTTTTATTCCGGCCGTTATTTTTGGTTTTATATTTTCGAACATTATCGACCAATTACTTGAGAATGCGCTGGTTGTGGCAATCATGTTAATTGTGGGGGGTATTTTTTTTCTATTTGTGGATAATCTTTTTGATGAAAAAAAGGCGCTTGATGATGTGCCCAGCTATAAAAAGGCATTTATCATTGGTCTTTTTCAGTGTATTTCCATGGTGCCGGGGGTATCGCGTTCGGCAGCGACCATAATCGGTGGTCTTTCTCAGCGTTTAACCCGGAAGGCCGCTGCCGAATTTTCATTTTTCCTTGCAGTGCCAACTATGTTGGCGGCTACGGCCAAAAAACTTTTCGACTACTATCAAGGTGGAATTAGCCTTTCGCCGCACGAAATACAATTGCTTTGTGTGGGGAATGTGGTTGCGTTTGTAGTGGCTATGATCGCTATTAAAACATTTATAGCATTTCTTACGCGGCATGGGTTTAAGCTATTTGGATATTATCGCATAGGAGTAGGGGTACTTATACTTGTCATGCTACTCATGGGTATTCAATTACATTTTTAAACTGTGTGATATGACAGCACAGGAACTGGTGGAAGGAACTGTTTTGCTGATCGATAAACCCTTAGGGTGGTCGTCGTTTGATGTGGTGAATAAGGTGCGCTCGTTGATACGAAAACGATTAAATGTTGAAAAAATCAAGGTGGGGCATGCTGGCACCCTTGATCCACTGGCTACTGGTTTGCTGGTAATATGCACAGGAAGAATGACCAAATCCATAGAAACTCTGCAGGCCACTGATAAAGAGTATATTGCTACCGTGGGGTTGGGTCATACTACGCCCTCTTACGACCTGGAAACAGAGTTTGATGCCGATTATTCAACAGAGCATGTTACGAAAGAATTAATTGAGACAACTATTGCGCAGTTTCGGGGCGAGATAGACCAGGTTCCACCTTTATTCTCGGCTAAACTTATCAATGGCAAGCGAGCCTATAAAATAGCCCGAAAGGGAAGAGATATGCAATTACCATCCCAGAAAGTATATATCCACGAATTGGAGTTACTCGCCTATCAGCCTGGGGAAATTCAATTACGGGTTTTTTGTAGTAAAGGAACCTATATTCGAAGTTTGGCACACGATTTGGGAAAAGCCATGAATTGCGGAGGATACCTAAAGGCTTTAAGACGTACAAGATCAGGTAATTATGACATAGCGGATGCAATTTCTTTACAACAATTCGATGAAATTTTATTAACTTTGCAACCTTTTCCTATTGTCAGATTATAAGTGATAATTCGTTGAATGTCAACATAATTTTTAGGATAAAAAATAAAAAATACATAAGATGAAGTTGTCCAATTATAAGTTCAGCTTACCACCCGAATTAATAGCCAAATATCCTGCGCCTAATCGCGATGAGTCGCGACTGATGGTGGTTCATCGGGACACTGGAGAAATTGAGCATAAAATTTTTAAAGAGATTATACAGTATTTTGATGAAGGAGATGTGATGGTGTTCAACAACACCAAAGTATTCCCTGCCCGCTTGTATGGCAATAAAGAAAAAACCGGGGCAGAGATTGAAGTATTTTTGTTGCGTGAGTTGAACCGTGAGCAGCGGTTGTGGGATGTGTTGGTAGATCCGGCACGTAAGATTCGTATTGGCAATAAATTGTATTTTGGTGAAGACGACGTGCTGGTTGCTGAAGTTATCGACAATACTACTTCGCGAGGACGAACGTTGCGATTTCTCTTTGACGGTGATTACGATACTTTTAAGGAAACCTTGTATCGGTTGGGTGAAACACCACTGCCCAAATTTATTAAGCGGAAGGTTGAACCGGAGGACAGGGAACGTTACCAGACGGTATTTGCCCAGCATGAGGGTGCTGTAGCTGCACCTACTGCTGGATTGCATTTCAGCCGTGAGCTGATTAAACGTCTCGAGATTAAGGGTATTGAATTTGGTTTCATCACCCTACATGTGGGGTTAGGGAACTTCCGCAATATCGATGTGGAAGATCTTACCAAGCACAAGATGGATTCAGAACGGATGATCATAACAGACGAGGTAGTAAAAGTAGTAAATGCTGCCAAGGAACGCAAAAGCAGGATATGCGCGGTGGGAATTTCGGTGTTGCGGGCCCTTGAAAGCTCGGTTACTACTTCGGGTATGCTTAAACCCTACGACGGGTGGACGAATAAATTTATATTCCCCCCCTATGAAGTGATGGTGCCCAATGCCATGGTTACCAACTTTCATCTGCCCCTGTCGTCGTTGCTTATCATGACGTCTTCGTTTACGGGTTACGACCTACTCATGAAGGCTTATAAGGTGGCGGTAAAGGAAAAATATCGTTTTGGAACCTATGGCGACGCTATGCTTATCCTATAATTGGCTGAAATTTGATAATATTCATGTTGCGGTCGAGCCATTAGGGTTCGGCTTTTTTGTTGTATGCTTTTGCTAATTAAGCACAGTTCTGGATGAGTAGGAACTGTTCCCATGCGAGGTTTGGGGCTGGTCAATTTCAGGCACTATAAAGTTTTACAGGTCCGAAGTCGAGCAATGTATATTTTAGGTTCTGAGGACTATACCGTGTCAATAAAGTTTTGCTCGGTCTTGTTAAAAATGAGCACTCCCAGTACGAAAACTATTGTGGTAAATAGGGTTGCATACAGTAAACCACCAGCAGTGATGTGTCCCGAGCCCAAAAAGGCATTTTTAAAGGCTTCCATGATGGGCGTCATGGGATTGGCCAGGATGAACAACTTATATTTGTCGGGAATAGCCGATACCGGATAGATTACCGGTGTAGCATACATGAGCAATTGTACCCCAAAGGAAATTAAAAAATTCAAGTCGCGATATTTAGTGGTAAGCGAGGTGAAGATTATGCCAAAACCCAGTCCAAGAAATGCCATTAAGGTAACCAGGTAGGGAACCAGCAATAAATTGAAGTTGGGGTGAACCGTGCTGGTCTTAAACAGGAAATAGAGATATATTACCAAGAACAATCCAAACTGAATTCCAAACTTTATCAGTCCTGAGATGACTTTTGACAGCGGCATGATAAGCCTTGGGAAATAAACTTTGCCGAAAATATTAGCATTTTCAGTAAAAGTTTTGGCGGTAATGTTAAAGCATTCCGAGAAGTAATTCCACATGATAATTCCCGAAAGATAAAAGAGAATCATGGGCACGCCGTCGGTTGAGATTTTTGCGATGCGGCCGAATACTAAGATGTAAATGAGTGTGGTAAGGATGGGCTGAACAAAAAACCAGATGGGCCCCAGGATAGTTTGTTTATATACCACTACTATGTCGCGACGGACAAACATAGCCAGCAAATCGCGGTACTCCCAAATGGCTTTTATATCGATGTGGAAAATACTCCTTCGAGGACGGATTATCAGATCCCAGTGCTCACTTTTCATAGGTATCTATTGTTTGTCAAGAGTGGGCAAAAAATTTGATTTTGCCGTAAAGGTAATGATAATGTCATTAAAAAGCTTTATATCGCTTAATAAACCAATTCTTAATGATTTGGGTCAAAACTGCGTAGCCCGTAAAATTGCTATTAAGAATAGGAAGTGTTCAATATGCTAACGTTTGTATCCTTTTTTCCGGGCAGCTTCCTCGAGTCGGGTCTGGAAACTTGATTTTTTAACGGGTTTCTTTTTGTTCTCATTAAGTTGTTGCAACAGTTTTGCTTCATCAATACTGCGTTTGAAAATCTCATTTTGAATAATGGTAATTACATTTGCCAGGAAATAGTAGTAGGTCAAGCCTGCTGAATATTTGTTGAGTACAAACATGAAAATGATGGGCATCATGTACATCATGGTCTGCATACCCGGTACCGTTTGCTGTGAGGCATTACTCTGGTTGTTCATACGCATGGTAATGATGGTGGTAATGGTCATCAGCAGGTTGAACAAGCTTATATGATTACCAAAGTATTCGGTGATGAGAGGAATATGGGCATTCCAGCTAACGATAGCGTCGTAGCTCGAAAGGTCCTTTGCCCAAAGAAAAGCCTGTTGTCTGAGCTCAATGGAAGCTGGGAAGAAGTAAAACATGGCTATCAATACCGGGAACTGGAGTAGCATGGGTAAACATCCTCCCAGTGGATTGACACCTGCTCGTTTGTAAAGTGCCATAATGGCCTGTTGGCGTTCCATGGCTTTTTCAGCTGGTATACGTTCATTTATTTGATCGATCTGGGGCTTAAGTACCCGCATCTTAGCCATCGATAGGTATGACTTGTAGGTAAGCGGGAAGATTAATAGTTTTATAAAAATGGTTAACAACAGGATGATAATACCATAGTTGGAAATATAATTGTTCAAGAAATTAAATACAGGGATAATAAGAAAGCGATTGATAAATTTCACAATGGAGCCGCCCAGACGAACCAGTTCCTCCATATCCAGATGGAATTTCCGGAGCGTTTGATAATGGTTGGGGCCAAAATAGAACCAAAAGGCCAGCTGCTTGTCTTTTAATGAAGGATTGTACGCTACACCTGCCTCAGTTTTCATGTATTTTAGCAACCTAAGACTGGTATCATTTACGTTACGTATTAAAAGAGTGGCATTTTCGAAGGGTTGTTCCCCTACCAGTACCGATGAAAAAAATTGTTGCTTATAAGCAATCCATTTTACCCGATTGCGCAGGTTTTCAACCTTTTCGTTGGTTTTACCATTGATCTCGAGCCGTTCAACGTCTTCTTTGTTAAACTTATAAGTAATGTTGGTATAAGAATTCTCATTGGGTATTTCCTTTTCCTGAGCACGAAGATAGGTAGCCCACACTAAGTCGAGCTGAGTGGTGGTAGGGCTTAATAGCGTGTCGAGTCCCACCAACCGAACCTTAAAATCGACTTTGTAGGAACCAGGGCGAATGATGTACTCATATTCGATATAGCGATTCTCCCCTGCATACAGACGCATGTGTAATGATTTGACCGTATCCGATTGGCTAACTACAATATGCTCACTGGTTTCGACAGGTCGGAAATATAACTCAGAGGTACTGATTGGCCTGTTGCTTCGGGTAAAAAAATTAAATCCAAACTGGGTAGAATCGCCAACAAGCAATTCCAGCGGTTTCTGGTCAAAAGTTTTGTATTTTTTTAGCTCCACGGCATAAGGACTTCCTCCTCGGGTGGCAATCTGCAGTTTTAGCAAATCATTTTCAAGGGTAATCAAACGGAAGGAATCCTTTACGGCATTAGCAAACTCAGCATATTTAGCAACATCGCTTATGCTGTCTTTGCGTGGGGAAGCTACTATCTGACTATCGGGTTTTGGCTGATTGGCAGCAACCTGTTGGGCAAGTGCAATAGAATCGGCCTTGCGACGAGCCTCTTCCAGCGCTTTATGATCGGGGGTATTCCATATGGAAAAAACAATAAGAATAGCTGCAATTAAAACCAGGCCAATAACACTATTTCTATCCATTGAATCACACGTTTTAAGCTGCAAAGGTAAACGATATTTTCAAAAAAATAATTTTAACATAAATTCAGCTAAATTTACAGGCAAACACAAATATATGGATTACACAGAATATACCTTTACCATAGAGCCTTACGATCGGGAAGTGAGTGAAATTTTAATAGCACTATTAAGCGAGGCTGGTTTCGATGGTTTTATGGAAAGCACCAATGGATTTGTAGCCTATACTACTCATTCTAATGCGTTACCAGCTGTGGAAAAATGCATAGGACGAATTCGTACGCCAGCGGATATTCATTACACCTTTCGCCCCGTGGAACGTGAAAATTGGAATGCACTCTGGGAAAGTAGTTTTTCGCCTGTTATTATCGATAATGCTTTGGCCATCGTGGCTCCTTTTCATCATTTAACCGCTGACTATCCCTACCGGATAATGATTGAGCCCAAGATGTCGTTTGGAACCGGACACCACGAGACTACCTTTCTGATGCTAAAGCTGATATTGAAACACGATTGTACGGGCAAACTGGTGCTGGATATGGGGTGTGGAACCGGAATTTTGTCGATATTGGCTGCTTTGAAAGGGGCACAAAAAGTTACTGCTATCGATATCGACGAATGGGCTATTGAGAATACTATTGAAAATTGTCAGCGTAATTATGTTACCAACATTGAGGTGCTGCGTGGTGACGCTACTTTGATTCCTTCTCGAATGTATCATCTTATTCTTGCTAACATCAACCGAAACATTTTGTTGAAGGATATACCTGTTTATGTAAGACATCTGGAAAACGATGGGATGATTTTTCTAAGTGGCTTTTATGATATCGACCTGGCCGATATTAGGCAGTGTGGTGAAAAAAATGATTTACAGTGGATCGAAAGTATTAGTAAAAACGGTTGGGTAGCTGCGGTGATGAAAAAGTAGGGCACAGGCATGAAAAAAATTTTGCTCATAGCAAGTTTTGGCATGGTCTGGACTCAAGGGTCTGGACAGGTATTTAAACAGTTCTCGGGCAGGATTTCAGAATTTATCCCAGAGCTACGACTTTTGTATCAAAAAACGATGGGGCAGCAAAAGGATTTGGCTTCCACTTTGCAGTATTTTTCAGCTTTGTGGGACTCTGCAAGGCTTTCCGACGAGCAGAAAAAACATATTCTTTACGTGGCTACCTACCTGATCGATCGAAAAATTCGTCCCTACCCTGAATTTCATACTTTCCTGCAGGCCAATTGTGCTTTTTTTCAACGTGGCCATCCCCAGGATAGTTACAATGAATGGTTGCTGGGTCAGGTTACTGCCTGCGATCAGCGTC
The DNA here is from genome assembly GCA_049968755.1 of Bacteroidales bacterium. Classification (GTDB taxonomy): domain Bacteria; phylum Bacteroidota; class Bacteroidia; order Bacteroidales; family DTGW01; genus JAKPGM01. The sequence goes on along the minus strand of JBMFQE010000011.1, from coordinate 56,667 downwards.
GTTCTATTTCAGCTTTTATGAAGATATGGCAGAATACCCTATTACTGCTCAATGAACATCTGTTGTATAAATCCTCTGCTATTCGCTGGGGAGCATCCGACACCCTTTTTCTATTCCGAAGTACCGACCCCATTGAGGCCTGTTTTAAAAAAATCGATTTGTATTGTTATGCCAACCTTGATAGTATGACTATTTTTGGTACAACAGGCACCTATAACCTGCTAACTTCGCTATGGCAGGGTGAAGGGGGTATGGTAACCTGGGAAAAGGCTGGTTATTCGAGAGATAGCGTGTATGCACAATTGAAGCGGTATAGCATCGACATGACTTTTTCTAGTTTTGAGGCCGACTCGGTAACCTTTGTTAATCGCATCTATTTTGGCTTTCCTTTGATGGGTAAGCTCGAAAACAGCGTCGAGCGGTTTATCAATATTTCTCTGCTACAATACCCGCGGTTTGAGTCGTATCAGAAAAAGTTTATTTTAAAAAATTTCTATAAGGGAGTCGATTATAAAGGTGGATTTGCCATGATGGGGGCTAAACTTGCAGGCCGTGGCAACCGGGAGGAACCAGCTATGCTCACCTTTTTTCGAAATGATACCCTGAGGGTTAAGTCTACCTCATTGCTTTATATTTTCTATCCTGGAAGAGTGATAAGTTCCGATGCTTCTATTACCATTTATCTCGACCAGGACTCCATTCATCACTCGGCTTTACAGTTTTTGTACCGGGTCCCTACCCGCGAGCTATCGTTGCTAAAGTCGGAACGTTATACGGCTCGTAGTCCTTATCTCAACTCATACCATAAGATTGATATGAACTTTGACCAGCTTCGTTGGCGTATTGATGAGCCTCGGATATATTTTACCGTTGCGCCGGGTTCGGCCCGCAGCCTTGCCATATTTGAATCGTTCAATTATTTCAAACAGGAAGATTTTGACAAGCTGCAGTATTACGATGAGCAACATCCCCTGGTATTGCTGGCCAAATTTTCGCGCTACTTTAACAATGCTACCACGCTCTCGGCAAAGGACTTTGCCAATTACATACGCAAGTCGCTCGATAATGTACACACCCTGCTCTTTCCCCTGGCCGTGCAGGGTTATATCCTGTACGATGTGGCTACCGAAACCATAGTGCTCAAGGAAAAACTTTTCGATGCCCTCAAGGCCAGTACCGGCAAAATCGACTACGACGTCCTGCGTCTGTATTCACTTGTCGAAGCACCTGCCGATAATGCAGTACTTGACTTGCGCAACAACGACCTGACCATTAATGGAATTCCTAAAATTTTCGTCAGCGACTCGCAGAATGTGGCCATCGTTCCTGCGCACAGTCAGATTGTAATGAAACGAAATCGTTGCTTTCAGTTTAATGGCATAGTACAGGCCGGTTTGTTTACCTATTTTGGTAAAAACTTCTTTTTTCAATACGATACTTTCAAAATCGTCTTGCGGCAGGTCGATTCTTTACGAGTAAAAGTAATCATTGGATACGACATTGCTAACAAACCCATCCTGCGCGAGGTTTCCAATACTGTCTACGATGCTACTGGCGAAATTCTTGTTGATGATCCCAACAATAAAGCGGGTTTAAAAAACTTTGCCCAATATCCCATTTATCGTAGCTATGGCTATTCGTACATTTACTACGACGATCCAGCTATTTTTAATGGTGTGTACCGGCGCGAAAAGAATTTTTATTTCCGCATGAATCCTTTTGAAATTGATAGTCTTGATAATTTCAGGAAGGAAAGTATGAAATTTTCCGGAACCTTTTATTCAGCAGATATTTTCCCAGATATTGTTGAAAATTTGACGTTGCAAAAAGATTTTTCGCTCGGATTTTTTCATTGCACGCCCTCTGATGGGCTTTCCTTATATCAGGGCAAGGGACGTTATTACGATACCATCCACCTTTCCAACCAAGGGTTAAGGGGTAAAGGCAGGTTCGAGTACATTACCTCGTTGGTTGCCTCAAATGACATACTATTCTTCCCTGATAGTGCTACTACTACCTCGGCTCAGCTTTCAATTGGCGAAGAAACCAGCTATGTCCATTCCTATCCAAGGGTATGGGGAAGAAACATCAAGGTACGATGGCTGCCCTATCAGGACGATCTGAATATTCAATCCAAGACTAATCAGTTCAATATTTACAATGAAAAAACTTTTTTTGAGGGTTCATTGGTTTACAATCCCAAGGAATTGTGGGGCAGTGGAACGGTTGATTTAACTCTGGCCACTACCAAAGCAAAACATTTCGATTTTAGGCAGCATGATTTTTCGTCCGACACGGCCAGTTTCAATATCAGGGTACTGAATTCGCAGGATTGGGCGTTAACTACCGATAATGTTCGTTGTAAGGTGGATATGCGGCAGCGATATGCGCATCTGCTTTCGAACGATCCGCTGGCTATTACACGCATTCCAACGCACCAATATTTGGCGCAAATCAACGAATTTAAATGGTGGATGGATAGGCATGAACTCAATCTGCTTGCCAGTCAAACCTTCGCTCCTTCCAGTGAAGGACAGAAGTATGGCTTTAGGGATGAGCCCCTAACAGGTGCCCGGTATGTATCGACCGATAAAAGCCAGGATTCCTTGAGCTTTGTATCCCCTTCGGTAATGCTGAATTATGAGAAGAAGATTCTCGATGCCAGCCGTGTTAAATATGTAGATGTGGCCGATGCCAGAATATTCCCCCCCAACGAACGTATCGTTGTTGGGCCCGATGCTCGCATGATGCCTTTAACGAATGCTAAAATTATTGCCAACCGAGAAACTCGTTTTCATCAAATTTATGAGGCTACTGTGAATATTGACGGCAAATATAACTATACGGGCTCGGGCAAGTACGACTATATTGATGAGGATAATAAGCGGCAGACTATACTTTTTTCAGATATTTCAGTTGATACCAGTCGTCAAACCCTGGCCACGGGAAGCATTGCCGAGCCTGATAGTTTTACGCTCAACCCTTTTTTCCTTTTCCAGGGCGAAGTACAATTGGCTGCAGCTAGAAAGTATTTACAATTCGATGGAGGAGCCCGGCCTATTCATCAGTGTCCCAACGTGATTTCCTCGTGGGTAAAATTCAAAACGGTAATTGATCCTTTGAAAGTACGCATACCTATCGGCGAGAAAAATATGGATATCAACCGCAATGCAGTGGTGGTGGGTCCTGTGATGTCGTACGACTCTATTCATCTGTATTCGACATTTTTGGGGCGCAAGAAATATGTCGATGATTATGTGATGGCCACGGCTACGGGTTTGCTTTGGTATAATAAAGCTTACAATGCTTATGAAGTTGGGGCAGAGGATAAGCTCAAACGTCATGGTTTACCAGGACCGCTGGTTTCGCTCTCACCCTCTTCATGCATTCAGTATGCTGAGGGTCCCCTCGATTTGATTGTACGTTTTGGTCAGCTCAAAACATGGTGGGCAGGTAGTATTGCTCACAATTTGCAAACCAATATGTTTTTGCTGCGAACTACCATGGCCATAGATTTTTACTTTTATCAGCCTTCACTTAAAATTATGGCTCATGTCATCGATAGCCTGGCTTCGAAAACCGACACAATCAACATTTTCGACGCTTATTACAAAAAGAATTTCGCTAACCTGATTCAATCCGACTCGCTGAAATTATACTACCAGCAGCTCACCGACACGGCAAAGAATAAAAAGGTCCAACTTCCGTCGCTGATGGCTAAAACTATTTTTCTGGATGATGTGAGCTTTGTTTACGACGATACCACCAACTCGTTCCGTTCGGTAGGCAAAATAGGCATTGGTTACATTAACGGCCAGTGGATTCATCGCAGGATTGACGGGTATATAGAAATATGGCGAAAAAACTCGGGTGACCTTATAGATATCTATCTGCAGCCCAATGGTAGTACTTTTTATTACTTTGGCTACGAACCTGGTAAAATGATGGTATTGTCGTCGGACAAAAATTTTGAAATTCCTATTCGTAATTTACCCGAACGAAAACGTCGGATGCATGTAGGTCGTGGTGAAAAGCCCTATCTTTATACAATTGCATCGGACCGGAAAGTGAGCCTTGTTCGTAAACGGTGGAAGTCGGAAATTTCTGGTAAAGAGTTCATCGATAACTTGCAACGTATAGAGATTCTTGATGAGGAAGTTCCTACAGATGAAGAGAATCAGAATGTAGTTCCTGAGTCGCAATAAAAAAAGCCTTTGCCGAAAGGGCAAAGGCTTTTTGTGAAAAAATTTATCTCAATTTTCTGCAATCTTGCCCTTTAGCCACAGGATGAGGCGTTGATTATTAGGGTCGTTGGTTATGACTGTAATGGTTTTGGTTTGAGTCCCGCTACGACCTGCCGAATTAAATTCTGCGGTCAACGTAGTGCTTTCGCCCGGTTTGATAACCTGCGATTTTACGTTGGCAACCGTGCAACCACAGCTTGCAGTGGTTTTGCGAATAATCAGGTCGCTTTTACCGGTATTTTTCAGAACATAGTCGTGGGTAACCTTTTCGCCCGGTTTGATAACACCAAAATCGAATTCGGCATTATCGACCTCAATTTTAGGTGCGTTCTTCTTTTGTTCTTCGGTTAGCTTCGAAAAATCTTCCTGAATATTAGCAGTTACAGACAGTCGTCCCGGTAATTTTTTATCATTGATTACAATTCCTAATCTGTCGTACACAAAGCCCCAGTCTTTTTTAGCTGCAGCATCGTATGTGAGGGTTATCTGGGCTTTACCTTTGGGGGGTATGTTTGATGGAACAATTTTAGCTGTGATAAACGGAGGGACTTCCATAAAATCGACCTTCATGGGGGCATCGGTGCTGTTAACTACCTCTATCGTTTTGGTAGCTTTTTCGTTGGGGCTGATGTTATTGAAAGCTATTTGCATGGATCGCATGCGTAACCCTTCAATATTATTGGGGTACATGTCCTCGAGCGTGGGTTCTTTCGGTATTACCTCGCCTGTGATTTTCAGGGTATACACGTCGGGGTCGCCGTTGGTATATACGGTAATGGTTTTTTCGAATCGTCCTGGCCGTCCTGCAGGATTGTAGGACACCGTAAGGCTACGCTTTGTCCCAGGCAATACCGGATCCTTAGGATAATTGGGCGTTGTGCAGCCACACGAGGTGGCTACATTGGATATAATTAAGGGTTCGCCTCCTGTGTTGGTAAACTCAAATTGATAGGATACCGGTCCGTCGGCTTCCTTAATTTTTCCAAAATCGTGTACTTCCTTGCTAAATGAAGCTACTGCCTTTTTACTCTGGGCATTCACCGGTAGTGCGATTATTGCCAATGCAACCGGCAGGAATGCAAATAATTTTTTCATAAGCTATAAGTTTAGTTTTACAAAGAAAATTTAATGCTTAGGTTTACTAGAACAAATTTATGCCTTTTTTATATACATTGCATACATTATATTTGATAACCTGTTGTTAAAAAATATTAAAGATATTAAGCTTTTTTGTTGTAGTAGCGGAGAAAGAAAAATAATTTTTATAAATCTACTATGCTATTAAGGCTATCTAATGAACAATTCACCTAATTTTTATCGATTCTAAATTGCTGCTTAAGCGTTAAAATACTTTTTTCAGCGGGCAAATTTCATTAATTTTGCATGGAATAATTATGGTTGAATAAAAAATTCTGACAATGGCTCATGTAATTAACAATGATTGTACAGCATGCGGCACGTGTATCAATGAATGCCCTGTGGGGGCAATCTCGGAAGGTCAGATTTATAAGATCGATCCTGAAGTTTGCACCGATTGTGGCGCTTGTGCCGATGTATGTCCCGTGGGAGCTATCCATCCAGCATAGCCAATCGGGTAACAGCATAAACCCGCCTATGGCGGGTTTTTTTATGGCTTGTACCTGGATATGCGCAGGATTTTATTCATGTCGTTCTCAGTCATAAGCTCTGCCATTGAGGCACCAGATTTATTCATGTATTGTTCGACTATGTGATACCCGATCCATATCACGGCACGACCTGGTGACTTTTGTCCAAAATCCTTAGTAAAAGGCGCTTCATCTATAAATCGCTTAATGACCTGAAAATCTGAGCTAAACAACAGCTTTTTATCGAGCAGGTATTCCCACATGGATGCCTCGTATTCTTTACACCATTCGAGCTGTCGTGTCGATAATCCAAATATCAGCGTATCGGCGTCGTGAGGTAAAAGTTTTTTAGTACCATAAATCAGCTTGCCTTCATATATGATATGTGACAAAAGGGTATGAGAAATACTATCTTGAAGCGGGAACTGGGTAATTAACCATGCCTTAGCTGCGTCGGCCGGTATAAAGGCCGGATACATACGCATACGGATATACCGGGGCAATCCCAGCATACCATAAAAGGGGCTCTGCCCACCCAGGTATTTATCCAGCGCTATGCCCAGAATCGTATCGGTAGTAACCATCGACTGGTTAAAACCCGACAGGTATGTTATAACTACCGGAATCCGCATTTCCGGAAAATAGTATCGGAAATGTTTGAACATGTCTTCGATCTGCTGGCCAAACGTGGTGTCAAAATTCGCAAAAGTGCTGTCAACGACTCGTTTTACCTTGTTGATGTTGTAATCGGTTAAAAAGGCCAATAAATATTCAGAAAATGAAGGGCTGTCGGGGTCGCCTATTTTAATTATCTTGTAGCTGAATAAATCAAAAAACTCGCCATATTTTTTACGGAGAGTCGGTAGGGTATCCTTTAGCCGTCCCGGATCGATTCCAAAAAGATCTCGTTCGAAGTGCATCAAATGCAAATCGGCCTGAATATGGGATACATCTACATCTGAACGGTTAGAGCTACGGCAGCTGGACAACGAAATTAATGTGGCAGTAACAATATACAACTTTAACAACTTCATAGCTAATTGCTGTTAGTTTTTTGGCTGTGTAAAACGGCCAAATTTAGTAAAATACATTCATCCGGTTGGGAGCAAAAAAGTTAAAAATAACAAATTGGATTGGGCATTAAAGGAAAGAATCTTTAAATTGCAACCTTGAAAAAAAATTACATGAAAAGTCATTTATCAGTATTGTGGATATGTTTGTGGGTGCTCTGCTGGTGTGGTAATGATGCTGTTGGGCAGACAGGCCTTGGGGGATGTCCTTTGACGCTGGGCCGAACCATTGAACAACAGGCCATTTTCGAGGTTCCCGGCCCCAATTTTTCTACGCTTAACTATATAGCCAGTCAGCGTGCTCAGAGTCGTAGTAAGGCGCTAATGTTTGCTTATAATTATGAAACCGAAATCAATCCAAATAACGCAGGGATCTGGAAAAAAATAAATAATCTTAACGTGTGGTATGTCAAAATACAGACTCAGGATGTTTATTCGCTGGGTTTTGTTTTTGAAAATTTTCGGCTACGTCCCGGTGAGCAGTTGTTTATTTATAACGAATCGGATATAGCCGGTGCGTATACCCATGACCATAACCCCAAAAGTAAAGTTTTTACAGTACGACCGTTGCGAGGGGATAAGGCAGTTATTGAATTTTCTACTCCCTACAGCATTTCGCAGTGTGGAACATTAAATCTTACCACCCTTTCGTTGGGATTTGTTAATATTTTTGCCAACGACGACCCCTGTAATGTTAATATCAGTTGTCCAGAAGGAGCTGGCTGGCAGAAGGAAAAGCGAGCAGTGGCCAAACTGATTGTGCAGCGGTACATTGGCACTATCCTGTGCAGTGGTACCCTGGTCAATAACACCCGCAACGATGGACGACCACTGCTTATCACGGCCAATCATTGTATTGAGAACGATTTTAATGCCGAGCGAACCATCTTTGTTTTTAACTTCGAAAGCCCATCGTGCTCGCTCAACTACAGCCTTCGTGAAAACATGTTGCAGGGAGCAAAAGTGCTTTCAACAAAATACGAGAATGATTATAGCCTGGTTGAGCTCAACCAGCATCCTCCCATAGCATTTAATCCATACTATGCTGGATGGAGCCTCGATAGCGGTGTCAACCTGAATACTGTTGTGGCCATCCATCATCCCAACGGCAAGGTAAAAAAAATTACACTGGCCAACACTCATCCGCTATCCAGTACCTATGTTGAGGAGGGTAGCCCTCCCTATGCTACCAATGCTTTCTGGAATATACCCGAGTATACCTTTGGTATTACCGAGAACGGTTCATCTGGTGCCGGATTGTTCGATCTTAACCATCAACTGGTGGGTACTCTTACCGGTGGCAATAGTTCCGACCCCAATGTCTGTAACAAAGACCTGTACGATTATTATCAGAAATTTTCGTACAGCTACTATGCTGCACCCCTTATAGGTAGTCCTATGCACGAAATTCTTAACCCCGACCAATTGAATATTAAACAGCTCGATGGCTATGATCCATTTCCACATCCCTTTGCAGGGTGTGATACCCTTACCAACATGGCTTCGAGCGAAACTTCCGATTCGCAAACCCATCCTTACGGTGGCTTCTATGCTGGTTATAATGCCGACAGTATTATCCTTTTTGCCGAAAAAATTAACAATTCCGATAGCGCATACCTTTATGCCATTGAAATGAAAGTTCAGCATAACACCCTTGGCACTGGTTTTATTACCTTGCAGATTTACGAAGGCAGTGACTACCCCGAGCTACTGAAATTTGAAAAAATGATCCCGGCCAATCAACTCAAGGCTTTTTACCTCAATACCATTGAACTGTATCCTTTCGTTCGACTAAAAGGCAATTATTTTATTGCGCTGAAATTACCTGCCGCTTCCCTCGACACCTTCAATCTGGCAATGGTGAAACGTAGTGCCGAACCTTTTAATTCAGCCTACGTATATCGCAATCAGCAGTGGCAATCATTCAGTAGCTACGCTGGCTGGTACGGCTCAATTGATGTTAAAGCCATGCAATGTCAGAGTATGGTTAACGATTCCCAGAAACCTTTGCCAATGGTAGTGGAACTATTCCCCAATCCTTCGAATGGATATTTCTACCTGCGTGGAGATGAAAATATCATCAAAAATATTGAGATATTTAACTTGGCCGGGCAAAAAATAAATATTAAATTCGAAAAAAGAAATCAGGTATTCCCCATCAACCTGTTTGGGTATCCTTCGGGTGTATATATCATGAAAATATATCGTTCTGATGGTAAAAATCAGGTAATGAAGATGATAAAACTCTGACTGCCATGAGAAAAATACTATATTTTTTAAGCATCTTTTTATATTTTCCCTACCTTGTAACAGGTCAGGGGCAAAAGCAAGTAAGCATTACCACAGGCATTAGCGTAGAAAAAGATATTGATGTGCCTCTGTCAGGTGCCAAAGCTACTCTTTATGAAAAAGGGAAAGAGATAGCCAGCGTAGTTACTAAGTCCGACGGGATTGTAACCTTTACACTTCAGCCTAACAGTGAATATATTATCGAAATTTCGAAAGACAACTATGTCTCCAAACGGGTGAGTATCAATACAAAAATTCCGGAATATGAAAATCAACAATTTGAGATAGCTTTTTCCGTGCTGTTATTTGTTCCTTGCGAGGGACTCGATTATTCGATGTTACAGAGTCCGGTTCTAAAAGTCGTTTATAACGACGTTAAGCGCGATTTTTTACCCGACAAGCTATACGATCAGATCATGCAAAGCAAGCTTGAGCAGCTGATGAAAAAGAATCAGGAGTGCATAGATGCCAAATTTAAGGATTTGGTCAACAAAGCCGATCGGCTATTTCGTGAGAAGCGCTATGCCGAAGCTCGTCCGGTATATGTGGAGGCCAGTCAGCTTAAGCCCAATGACAAATACGTGCAAGAACAGATAGCTGAAATTGATCGATTACTGGCCAAGCAAAAGGATGATTCCAAAAAATATGCAGAAATAATTGCTCAGGCCGATAAATATTTTGATAACCAGCGTTATCCGATGGCACGTGAATGGTACAAGAGAGCACTGGTAGTGCGTCCCGACGAGAGCTATCCCGTACGTCAGATAGCCCGAATCGACAGCCTGCTAAAAAAGGAGACTGAAGCAAAAAATGCTCAGCAAACTCAAGAACAGGCTTTTAATGATTTAATTGCACAGGGCGATGATGCCTTTTTCGACGATGTGTGCGGGAAAGCATTGCCAGCTTATAAAAAGGCATTGGAAATCAAACCCAATGATCCTGTTGCACAGAAAAAATATAAGGAGGCCGAACAGGAATGTAACAAAAAGCAAGCTCAGCTGGCTCTTCAGCAAGAAACACGGGCAAAATACCAGCAAGCTATCCGGCAGGCCGATAGCCTTTACAATCTCAAGCAATACGACAAGGCTATTGCAGCTTACCAATTGGCACAAAATATCCTGCCTAACGAAAAATACCCCAAATCAAAAATTGACGAAATTAACCGGGAGCTTGAAAAGCAAGCAAAGGCTACCGACTCCCAATATAAAAATCTCATCAGGCAGGCCGATAAAGCTTTTGATATCGAAGATTATGCAGCTGCAAAATCAGCTTACCAACAAGCGCTTGCCATCAAACCCAATGATAGCTATGCCAAGAGCCGAATTAGTGATATTGACAAAATTGTGGCGGAAATTCAGAAACAGGAAGCCGAGAGAAAAGCCAACCAGCAGAAATATCAAACCCTCATCACGCAGGCCGATCAGGCCATGAAAAATGCCCAATACGATAAAGCTTCGAATCTTTACCAGCAAGCACTTGCACTGATTCCTTCCGAGAAGTATCCCAAGGATAAGCTAAAAGAGATAGACCAGATACTTGCTGATCAGGCTCTGCAAAGCGAGAAAAATTATAAGGCTAAAATTGAGTCGGGCGATAAAAATTTTGTTGCTAAAAACTACAGCGCAGCTCTTGCCGATTACAGCGCAGCCCTGCAAATTAAACCTGGAGAAACTTATCCCACCCAGCAAATCGAATTGATTAATAAAATTGTTGCCGAGCAGCAAAAAGCGGAGGCCGAACAAAAGGCCAGGGAGGAAAATTATCGCAAGGCTATTGCACGTGCCGACCAGCTATTTAACAGCCAGCAATACGACGATGCCATTGTCGCTTACCGTGAGGCAGCAAATTACAAGCCCGAGGAAAAGTATCCACTGAACAAGATTGAAGAAATTAATCAAATCAAACAGCAAAAAGAACGGGAAGCCAGTTATAAAAAGGCCATCCAGATTGCCGATGCAGCCTTTGGGAAGAAAAACTATCAGGAAGCTAAATTTTACTATCAGCAAGCCCTGGCTATCGTGCCCAACGACCGGTATGCCACCGAACAACTACAGAAAACCGAGAAAGCCATTAGCGAAGAACTTAAAGCTCTGGCCGACCAGAAAGCTCGACAGGAGGCCTACGATAAAGCAATTGCCGATGGCGATAAAAGCTTTGCTATGAAAAACTACGAGGAAGCTAAAATATCTTACCAGAGTGCACAGGCTATCTTTCCCGATAAACCTTACCCAGCTCAACGAGTTGCTGAGATAGACCGTATCCTGAAAGAAATTGCTGTGCAGAAAAATTATGACAATCTTATTGCCGAAGCCGATAATCTTTTTCAACTGAAAAGTTACGAGCAGGCTCGTAGCAAATACCAAAGCGCACAAAATCTTAAACCAGCCGAAAATTATCCCAAACAAAAAATTAAGGAGATTGACGATATTCTGGCAAGAATGGCAGCCGAGCAAAAGCAACGTGAGGAATTGCAAAAACGCTATCAAACGGTTATTGCCCGTGCCGATCAGCTGTTCAACCAGGGCAACTACGACCAGGCTGCTAAAGAATACGAAAATGCTCTGACCATTCTTCCCGACGAAAACTACCCCAAACAACGACTGAGCAAGATTAAAGAAATTAAAAATTTACTGGCACAGGAAAGCAAAAAACCAGCCGCACAACCCAAGCCTGCTGAAAAAGAGACCGTCCTTCCCGACCTAAAATTTAATACCAAAGAGGAAAGGGAAAAGTACCTGAAGGAACTGATGGTTAAATATCCTGCCGGTATTACTTGCGAGATTTACAAGGAAAAATACCGAAAGATTACGCGGTACATTGTGATCCGTGAAAACGAAGCCAACGACTATCGTATGATTGAATACAAATGGGGAGTGGAATATTTCCGCAACGACAAGCCTATTACTGAACTTTATTTTAGAAGCCAGATAAAAGCCAGGGAAGGAGAATATTTTGTTACGGTCGAAATGTAATTATCCCGCACTTGTACGGTATGATACACCTGATGCAAATCGGGATAAAATCAAGGTTTATTCGTATGTTTGCCCAAAATTCTTTCCGATGATTGCAAAAAAAAATCTGCCAAAACTGGCTAAAATAACAGGCCTTTTATCGCTAACACTTTTAGCATTAGCGTGTCATTCTTCTACCGATAAATTTTCTCCCACTGGCACGGTCGATTCTCTTACGAATCGGTATGCCCTCGGATTTCGGATTGTACAGACAGTTGACGGATACCTTGCCGAAGTTTTTAACCCCTGGCAGCAAGCCCACAATGTTACGATACCATATTACTTAACACGTAGTAATCGTGCCTCTAAGCCTATCAAGAGTGTTGAAATCCACATCCCAGTAAAAAAAATTGTTTGCCTATCGAGCACGCATATTGCCTTTGTCGATGCGCTGAATGAAACTGCTACCATTTGTGGGGTTTCAGGAATCAGCAATGTGTACAACGCTTCCATTATACAACGTTGGCAGCACGATAGCCTGTTTGAGGTGGGTTTTGAGAATAATATAAATTACGAGAAAATTATCAAAGCAGCACCCGATGTGGTATTTGCCTATGGCATTGGTTCCGAAATAAACGGATATATTGACAAGCTGCAACAGCTGGGCATCCCCGTAATTCTTGTGGGCGAATATCTGGAACAACATCCCCTGGCACGAACCGAATGGTTGAAATTTTTTGCTCTTTTTTTCGATAAGCTCGACGAAGCCAATCAAATTTTTGCCCAAATCGATAGCATGTATCAATTATGGAGAAATAGAGGTAGCCAATATGCCATCAAACCGAAAGTTATGATGTCGCTCCCCTGGAACGGTAGCTGGTTTATCTCGGGAGCCAATACCTATGTTGCACAACTTATTGCCGATGCCGGAGGACAATACCTGTGGAATGACCTGAACAATAACATTAGCCTACCCATGGACTTTGAAACCGTCTTTAATCGTTGCCGCAATGCCGACTACTGGATTAATATGGGTCAGGCTACCAGCAAAAAGGATATGCTTAATACCGACAAAAGAGTGGCGCTTTTCAAACCCTTTCAAAATGGTAATTTATACAATAATATAGCGCGTGTACGACCGCAGGGAGGCAACGATTACTGGGAATCAGGAACCGTAAATCCTCACCGCATACTGGCCGATATGGTTAAAATACTTCATCCGCAAGAGGCTCGGCATGATAGCCTATATTATTACAAGAAAATAAACTAAATTCATCAAACCAGGACAAAATAACACTTTTTGAGCCTGCAAAAAAGCCATTTTACTAAATTCGTTCCCATCAGGGATAAAGGATCGTTTTGACGTTCTATTTGGTGTTAAGTTGTAGTTCATTTGGTGTTCAAATGGACAAAAAAAAAACAAATGTCCAGGGAAATTAGTCTGTTTATTGAATGTCGGTTAAAATTTATGTTTTCTTAATACAATAATTGCTTCAACCACAATCGATTGTGCTAATTTTATGACAATAAAAAGTGATCATGCAAAAAACTGAGACAGGTTGTTGTGGGTTAATTCCTGATTATTCAAAACATTTTTTGTATCTTTACAAATATGGGTTTTCAACAGATAAACTGAATGCATGTATACTCATTTTTTGGGTATTTAAGAAAATACTAAAAATGTTTCGGCGTAAAGAGCGCAAAATAATATACTTTTGATGTCCAAAATGAATGAGCATGTTGTTTGACCAGCGATTGATAGTTTTGTTATCCTTTTTTACGGCTGTAATCATAGTTTTTACATCTATACCTACCATTGTAAAAGTGGCGCATGCGAAACGATTAACCGACGAACCTGGCAGGCGAAAATCGCACACCACAAGTGTGCCAACATTGGGAGGAATAGCCATTTTTACCGGGATCCTTATCCCTTTTACCCTGTTTACCTATTTTTTTCGTCATTTTGAGTTTCAGTATATTATTGGAGCCTCTCTCATTCTATTTTTCGTTGGGGTAAAGGACGATATCCTCGTTACGGCTCCTTTTAAAAAATTGATGGGGCAAGTTACTGCATCTTTGATCATCATCGTTTTGGGGGATTTTCGCTTTACCTCGTTGCATGGTTTTTATGGGATTTATCACATTTCGTACTGGGCAAGTGTGGCATTGACTCTATTTGTATTTCTTGCTATCATCAATGGCTTTAACCTCATCGATGGTATCGATGGGCTGGCCTCGGGGGTGGGCATCATTGCATCCTTGTTTTTTGGCGTTTGGTTTTTTATTACGGGAACACTCGCTTATACCATATTGGCTGCTGCAGTCATTGGGTCATTGGTCACTTTTTTTGCTTTCAATGTTTTTGGCCGAAAAAATAAAATTTTTATGGGCGACACAGGGTCGCTTATCGTAGGTCTTTTCATGGCTGTTTTTGCGGTTAAGTTCAATGAAATGAACACCAACCCCAATATTCCTTACTTCATTCATGCTGCCCCTGCCGTATCGTTTGGTATTCTTATCGTCCCCTTGTTCGATACCCTCAGGGTAATGGTTATCCGACTGGCTAGGGGGCGATCCCTGTTTAAACCCGATAAAAACCATGTCCACCACAAGCTGTTATCAATGGGATTTTCGCATTTTCAGGCTACCCTGCTGATACTTACTGCCAATGTAATTATTGGTTTAACGGTGGTATGGCTCAACCATTGGGGCATCATCGATCTGGGAATGCTCATCTTTATCATGGCTATCATCTTTTCTGTATTGCCCGAAATAATTTTCTTTTTGAAAAACAACAGGTTTTTCTGGTAAATAAAAGCATGCGGCGTTGTAAATTCCTTGTGAGTTTAGTACTTCTGGCATTCATTGAAATGAGCTATGGCCAATATGCTGGCTATTTTTCAAAAAGCGGGCGCATGCTTTTAGAACAGTCGCACCTCGGCAATGTAAATTTTCATTCGGCTTTCGCAACAGTTGCAAACGACAGTGATACGATTACCAGGCATATTCGATTAATACCCCTAATCAATGCAAATTTTGGGATTTCAACCCATCAAAATGCTATCTATAATTTTTTTCCGGGACTTTTTGCTTTTTATCCCATTGGGCATAAAATAACGCTTTGGTTAGTGGCTGCAGTCAATATTGAAAAATACCCTTATCTGATATCCTCGCAAATAGACAGTAACCGTGTATTACCTGAGGGGGGTAGCGCTCGAGTCCTTTACAATAGCACCTATTTCAGGCTCTTGTTTGTGGGCGAATTGAGTTACAGGCCCATTAAATATTGTAGCCTCGATGCTGGTTATGGGAAAAAACAGTGGGGCGATGGCTATCGTTCGCTCTGGCTTTCCGATTACTCAACTTACTATCCCTACCTGCAACTGCGGGTTCATTTCTGGAAAATCCAGTATCACATCCTTTGGAGCTACTTAAAAGATATCAATACTGGCGCAACGGCCGGAAGATTTCTTGATAAATATGGGGTGTTCCACTTTTTTGATTTTAATGCCACCCCACGACTGTCGTTTGGTTTTTTTGAGTCGGTAATCTGGTGGGGTAGGGATGCAAATACGCAACGGGGTTTTGAACTTTCCTATTTGAATCCCATCGTATTTTTTCGTCCAGTTGAATATTCGCTACACTCGCCCGATAATGCCAATCTTGGATTTCATGCTTCGATATTGCTTGGAAAAGCAACTCGCCTCTATCAGCAGCTTTTTGTGGATGACATGAGCGTAAATAAGATGATAGAAAAGCCTCAATGGTGGGGCAATAAATACGGGATATTGGCAGGAATAAAAACTTTTCAGCTATTCGGAATAGCCAACCTATTCTGTCAGGCCGAATATGCTCGCGTGCGCCCCTTTACCTATTCACATAGTTCCTCTGCACTGAACTACGGGGCAGAATATCAGCCTTTGGGGCATCCGCTGGGGGCTAATTTTGAGGAAATTTTGTTTGTGCTACGACTTCGCAGGGGTCCCTGGTCATTTATGGTTAAGACTAGCCTGGCTGCACAGGGCAGAGACAGTTTGCCGACTCAAAATGTAGGGCAAAATATTTACCGTTCCTACCTTACCCGACAGACTATTCACGATGAAGCCAGATTTCTTCAGGGCGAACTGCACAGGCTATATTTTGGAGAGCTTAGGATGTACCGCTCCCTGTCCAAGAGAATTCCTTTATATGGATTTGTGGGTATTCAGTATTTTCACGACAGGGCACCCTACGCAAGCATAGCGGAAACAATTATTCGGGTGGGGGTTACTGCTAATTTCTTTAACGACGAAAGGGATTACCGATGAAAACCGTACGTCAGGTTATAAGCTGTATGGTTCACATTAAGCAAACAACAGTAGTGCATGCAATAGTTACTGTGGCATATTGTGTTTTGTACTTTTCTTCGCTTTCGGCGCAGGTGTATCGTCCCCTGGAACAGGAAAGCAATATTGAGGTTGAGCAAAACCTATTTGGTAGCCCCTACGCATATTCGACATTCTTGAAACCTTACGATAACGAATGGTACGAACGTACTTTTCAGAAGGCCGATAGCACAGCACCCGGGCACGATCGATCATGGCTGATACGCAAAATGTTTTACGAATCGTATATCTGGATCGATTCAACCGATTACAGGCTGATAGCCAACCCTCTATTTAATTTTAGCTATGGCAACATGTCGGGTAGTGCGCTGTCGTACTATCATAACATTCGGGGAGCTACCGTTGGTGGAAATATTTTGCGAAAGCTGTATTTCGAATCGTCAGTATTCGAATGCCAATCACGATGGCCATTATACATATCCGATTATATTCATAGCTCTAATGTAGTGCCCGGTATGGGACAGGCTCGTAGGTTCGGAACTGGAGGGTTCGATTATGCGCTGGCACAGGGCAGCATTGCTTTTCCAATTAACAAACGCCTTAAATTGTACCTTGGAAATGGCAAATTTTTTGCGGGCGATGGTTACCGTTCCCTTTTGCTTTCGGACGTCGCGTTTAATTACCCCTCTCTGTTCCTCAGGTATAATTATGGTTATTTGTATTTTTCAAAAATTTTTGCCATTACCATGAGCGACACGTTGCCTCTTAGTGCTTATGGGCTAAGGGAGAAAAGGTTAAACAGTTTCGGCATTATTTCGTTAGTGCCGTACCAAGGGTTTGAGCTGTCTTTTTTCGAGGGTTATGTGTACCGTTACCCCAATCGGATTCGAAACATAAGATTCAATCCCCTATTTTTTAATCCTCTGCCTGCAATAAATCTGCTAAAAAACGATTCTGGCTTCGGTTCCGTCGTAGGCATCAACATCCGCATTAATATCTTTCGCAACCTGTTACTTTATCAGCAAATAGCATTGAGCAACCCCCATTATTGGCAGTTGGAGGCTAAAAATTCGGCCTATCAGGTAGGTGTAAAATGGTATAATGCCTTTTTCTTGCCAAATCTCTACCTTCAGGCCGAATGGAACAAAGCAGGTGCAATGGCTTACACTGCTTCCGACTCATTGCTCTATTACTCACATTATAATCAGCCCCTGGCTCATCTGCTGGGAAATAATTTCAATGAAAAAATTATACTTGTTTCCTATCGATACAGGCGATTGACGCTTTCCTCACATGCGTCCTGGGTGCAGTATGGCCAGCAAGGGCAGGAGCCACTTCCTCGCAAGAGTCGTTTTGTACAGGTACTGAATTATCCAACCCCATTTCTGGGAAACGGCCCTTACACCGATACCCAATTTGCAGCTATATCGCTGGGTTACTGGATTAATCCTACAGCCCGACAAAAAATAGAGATAGGCTTTATCTCACGCCTGGGTACCCTTGAGACACTTAAACTAAGATCCCAGATTTTTTACGTGGCTTTCAAGGTTAACTGGAATAATACTTATGTAGATTTTTAGTCCAAAATCATGGATCCTACTTATATGAGACATAGTCTGGTTAGTAATGCTAAGGCTAAAGAAAGACAGCACTGAAATGCTGATATATTTTCTATCGTTATGCATCTTTTTCCCAGCTACGAAGCTGGACTAAACATCAAGGGTACATTTCAATTATTTTCGTATTTTTAACAGAAATTTGCATTATCATCAGTGCCATGTCTCGTTTTATTTTTCACGTCGGTCAGTATTTTATTTTTTTAAGCAGAGTTTTTGTGCGGCCCGAAAGATGGAGTATATATATTCGTCAAGCGATTCGCGAGATTGACAAGATTGGTGTCAGATCAATCGGAATAGTTACGCTGATATCTTTTTTTATCGGAGCTGTACTTGTCATTCAGGGGGTTTACAATGCCAAAACTCCAATATTGCCCAACTATCTAATAGCCTATGCTGTTCGCGACTCATTGCTGCTGGAATTTTCTTCGACCATCATTGCTTTAATTCTTGCAGGTAAGGTCGGGTCGAACATTGCCTCCGAAATTGGTAGCATGAGAATTACCGAGCAAATCGATGCGTTAGAAATTATGGGAGTTAATTCTGCCAGTTTTGTTACCCTACCTAAAATTGTGGCAGCTATCTTGTTTAATCCTGTATTGATGATCATCAGCAATGTTGTAGGCATTATTGGGGGATGGGTGACAGGTTTTACCACGGGTGTTATCGCTTCCGACGAGTTCGTTTATGGAATTCAGTATAACTTTCATCCCTACTATATTACCTATGCTACCATTAAAACGATTGTATTTGCTTTCTTAATTACGTCAATTGCATCGTATTTTGGCTACTATGCCCGGGGTGGTTCGGCACAGGTGGGAAATGCTAGTACCCAGGCAACCGTATACAGTAGCGTGTTTGTGCTTTTTTTTAATTTGTTACTAACCCAATTGCTGCTTTATGATTGAAGTACAACATCTATCAAAGTTTTTTGGCGACAGGCAGGTATTGTACGATATTTCTGTCACTTTTCAGAAAGGGATGACCAATCTGGTTATTGGGCAAAGTGGATCGGGGAAGACGGTTTTGCTTAAGTGTCTGGTTGGTTTACTGGTTCCCGAGGAGGGACGTGTACTGTACGAGGGGATTGATTTTTTTGCGCTTAATGAGCGGGATAAAAGAGAGATTCGTAAAACAATCGGCATGCTATTTCAGGGTAGTGCTTTGTTCGATTCTATGACCGTAGAGGAAAATATTAAATTTCCGCTCGACCTATTCACACAGCTCTCCGAGGCTGAAAAAAAGGAAAGGGTAGCCTTTTGCCTACAACGGGTTAATCTGTATGATGTCAACAAGCAGTATCCTTCCGAACTCAGTGGAGGTATGCAGAAAAGGGTAGGTATAGCCAGGGCTATAGCCCTTAATCCCCGGTATCTATTGTGCGATGAGCCCAATTCGGGGCTCGACCCCAAAACTGCTATCGTTATCGATGAGCTTATTCAGGAAATTACCGAAGAGTACGAGATTACCACCGTTATCAACACCCATGATATGAACTCTGTTATGCGACTGGGAAAAAATATTGTTTTTTTGGCCGATGGACATGTGGCCTGGCAGGGGACTAACATGCAAATCCTTGAGACAGAAAATGAGAAATTGAAGGATTTTGTTTTTGCCAACACTTTGCTCCAGCGACGAAGCGAGTAATTTTCTACATGCCAAACCAAGCTTTGATTTTATCCTTTAATGTGCGGGGTGTTTCAGTGTCCTGGTAGTAGTCGCTTCCATAAGCATAATAGCTGTAACCATAGGTATAGTGATATGAGGTATACCCATAACGCGAGGCATAGTACGAAGAATAACCGTAGTAGCCAGGTACCTTCACGTCGTTAATCAGCAAAAATACACGTTTGAGCTGCTGTCGTTCGGCCAGTTCATCGGCCAGATCTATCACATCCTTGGTAGAGTAATTATAGCGTGCAATATAAAGCGTGGCATTCGCGTATTCCGACAGGATTATAGCATCGGCTACAATAGCAATGGGGGGAGAGTCGATGATAATGTAATCAAATCGTTCCTTAACCCATTCAATCAATTCTCGCATTTTATCGGTTTCGAGTAGTTCTGCAGGGTTGGGAGGTACAGGCCCCGAAGGCAACAAGTAAAGATGATTGATATTGGTTGTCAGAATGATATCGTCGAGATTGGCCTGATTGATCAGAAAATTACTTATACCCACCGTGTTAGATAAATCGAAATAGCGATGCAATTTGGGCTTTCGTAAGTCAAATGAGGCCAGTAAAGTTCGCTTCCCCGACATGGCAAGAATGGTTGAAAGGTTAACGGCGCAAAAGGTTTTACCCTCCCCGCTTATGGTAGAGGTAATGAGAATGATTTTTTCATTTTTTTCTCGTAGCAGGTAATTCAGGTTAGATCGCAATCCACGGAACGACTCAGCCAGTGCCGAACGCGGATATTCGAAAACCGGTATTTCCGACTCCTTGCTGTTGTGTCCCACGGCCCCAATAAAACTTGCCTTTTTCAGGCGGCTAACTATACGCAAATCTGTAATTTTATTATTTAAAAACTCCATCAACAGAATGATAGCAAGTGGTACTGCAAGTCCCAATATCAAGCATAATGTGTACACTCTTGCCCTATTGGGTTTAATCATGCTGGCATTCTCAACCCGAGCAATATCCAACACTTTGCTGTCAGCCACATTCGAAGCCTTATTTATACCCGCTTCTGCACGCTTTTGTAATAAAAACGAAAAAATATTGTTGTTGATATCGTATTCGCGCTGGATCGCCATCAGCTGTCGTTCAATGGGTGGCAAATCGAAAAGCTTTTTTTCTTCAATATTAATGGCATCCTGGGTTATGCGTTGCGAGTATTGCAACGAATTTTCAATCTCATCCAAGCTTTCGAGAAGTAATTTTCGGGCCGACTCTATTTTAGTCTCCAAAATTTTATAATTGGGGCTTTTCTCTGTTTGCGACACTTCCAGCAACGCCCTCTCATTGTATAACTCTATCAAATTGTTTATTGCAGAATTAAATACCGGATCGTTGATGTCAAACGTCGAGGGTGCTATTACCTCACGAAAGTCGGCTTTACGATCGAGATATTTGCGTATGTATGCACAATAACGGAGCTTGAGATCGTTGTTAAATTTCGTGGTTTGTAGTTCATTGAGCCGTGTGGTGGAAAAATTTTCTTCGAGCTTGATATCAAATATGCCGTTTGCATTGCGAAATTCCTGTAGTCGTTTTTCAATCTTATATAGCGAGTCGGATACCTGCGCCAGCTGTATGTCAATAAATTTAATCACATTCTCCGAGGCCCGGTTTTTCTCTTCCAGGTTGGTGCGAATATACACATCAGTGAGTTTATTGAGATAGTCTACTTCCTGCTCAGGGATGGGACCAGTGGTGGAGAGTGTAATCACCGAGCTTTTCTTTTCATCAATGCTGATTTGCAATTTATGTTGGTACACCCTTACCAGCTGTCGGATATCATTGACAAAAAAGAAAAATTTTATCCGTTGTTCAATGAGTTTGGGATTAATGGGTGCATCATTTTCCCTGATAATGGTAAAGCTAAAGTTGTCGTTGGAAAAATGCTCGCCAAAACGTACAACTTTGCGAATTCGCTCAGGATCGTTGATTTCAATGAGTATTTCGTTGTTGTCCAGAAAAGTCAGATAAACGGGGGCATAGGCGAGGTTAGTTTTTGATGTATCCAGAATAACCCGAAAAAAGGGCTTATATATTTTAGTTTCTTTTACACGCCCTACCAATACGTAGGATACCAAATAATCAAGTTCTGAAAGCGTTTTCAGGGTGAGGGTATACGATTTCAGGGTAGTAATTTCGTTTTGAATGTTTCGCTGGCTGATTGCCTGACCTGCAAAAGGCGAAATGAAAGTAATCCCTTGCGGATCGTTATTGAGTAGTAAAGTTGTGCTTACCTTATAAATGGGCTCGGAATAACGAATGGTCAAATAGCCTATGGTAAATGCTATCACAAGCGATACGATAAAAAATGGCCAATTCATGATGACCTTAAACAAGTACCGCTTGATATTAAAGGCAGGTTCTTCCTGCTGATATATGTCGCGTTCGTCAATAGCCATAGGGTTATTTGCTTAGGGTTTTAATCAGAAAATACATGCTGGTAACAGCTGTAATGGATGAGATAAAAAGTGAAAGCTCCGACAGCGATATTCTCAACGAAGCTGCTTTTGTGGGTTCAATGTAAATAATGTCGTTGGGTTGAACGTAGAAAAGTGGGGATTGGACAATGTTCTTATCGGTTAGGTCGATCCGGTAGCTACGCATACCCTGGGGGGTGGTACGCAAAATCAAAACATTGTGTTTGTTCCCACTTTTTTGTATATCTCCGCCCATCGCTAAAACTTCCAGTAGGTTTGCCCTGTCGGCAAGGATGGTATGCTGTCCCGAACCAATCTCCCCCAGCAGGGTTACCTTAAAACTCAACAACCTGACTTTGACCTCGGCGTCGGAAATGTATTCGCGAGCACGTGTACGTATTAGATCCTCAATCTCTTTGAGAGTCAAACCTGCTACATAGAGTTCTCCCACCAATGGCAGCTTGATGAAGCCCTGCTCATTGATTGGGTAACCCGATAGGTAAAATGTTCCCATGTTGCCCGTATTTTCTGACAGGGAATTCATCCGGGTGCTTTGATTGAATAGCTCATCTGCTTTCGGATCCAAGGCGCTCATCACTCTAATATACAGCACATCAAAGGGTTGTACCTTGTACAAAGTATAAGTGGTTTGTATGAGTGAGTCCGATACACTCTGCCCAATGCCCCGCATGTAGGTTATATCCCTGTGTCGGGTACAGGATAGGGTATGTAGTAACACAGGAAATACGAGAACTATCCACCATCTTCTCATGAATACTATTTTGGCTGTTTTTATTTAAATATTTAAGCTCTAAAACATATATGCCATCATACATTCAATATATTACTGAAATTTATGGCATAATTTTCAAAATTGTAAATATAATGGAAAAATACCAAACACAAGTTAAATTACTGTACGCTGAAAGTGCTGCACATAGCATGAAAAATATCACAATTTCATCCTTCCTTAGAATTTTTGATTGGTCTCAAAATATCTGTTTCAATGCCGAAGGGTTGATAGGAATAATAGGCCAATTTTAATGTTTATAGCTACCATTAAAAAGCAAAAAGGTTGAGCAAGCTAACTCAACCTTTGGAAATTATCATTATTTGAACAATAGCCAGTCGTATTTACAAATATTACGATGGATTTTCGTCCCCTTGCTGTTTGGCAGCAGCCTGGCGTTTTTTTTCAGCCATATAGGCTGCTCGGCTTTCCAGAGCATATTTGACTGTTTCTGCCCAGCTGTTGTTGATATTTTCATCCTTCAGGGCAGGGCTGGCCGGAATAGCTGTTTGTACAATGGCACCTGGTTTGGGACAGTTGCGTACGCATTCGCCGCAGTATATACATACTGCACGGTTGTAATGATAGGTTTGGCTTCCATCCATAGCTTGCGAGAAGACTATGGCTCCAGGAGGACAGGCCATTTCACATCGGCGGCACCATATACATAGTTCGGGATTGTGCTGAATAAGACCACGGTAATCATCGGGTTTATATGTAGGTGCAAAAGGATACTGAATGGTAGCAGGCCGTTTGAACAGATTACCTATTGCTGTGAAAAATGTTTTCATCATAATAAAATTAATTTTTTAAAGGTATGATGGAACACCCATGTTCGCAATTTTATCACTATTGTGTTTGCGTTCGCAGGAACATGGGTGTTTCATATTACGTCAAATTTTAAGTTTGCCAATCTATCGTGCAGTACAGCTCAAACAGGGATCGTACGAGGCTATAATAGCAGGGGCACTGGCATATTCATTGCCTTTAAACATTTCGACAAATGCCGGAATGTTTGAAAAGGTGGGAGCTTTAACCTTAAGTCGTTCCAGATACTGGGTTTTATTTCCTTTAGCATAATGGAACAGTTCCCCGCGAGGTGCTTCGAGCCGGACTACAGCTTCGCCTTCGGGCAGTGCTTTGGTTTCGGCCACTACCGGACCCTCAGGCAAGCCCTGAATGACATTTTCGATAATTTTCATCGAAACCAGTAATTCTTTTAAACGAACCATGTTACGAGCATGGACATCGCCGCCTTGTTCGAGTACAATCTCAAAACCAACCTGTTTCCAGGGTAGCAAGTCTTCCGTATCGTTGCGTACATCCACGGGTACGCCTGCAGCTCTTGCCAGGGGTCCAACGGCATTTAACCGCATAGCATCCTCACGCGAAATAGCACCAATACCCTTGTTTTTCAGGGATAAACTCCAATTGTTCTGGAAAATATCGATCAGCTCATCAACCTTTGAGCGCAGCTCTTTCAGGCGGGTAAGTATTATATGGGCAACTTCGGGTCGAAGATCGCGTGCAACCCCACCAACAATGGAGTAATCATATTGCACACGATTACCGCATAAGGCTTCGAGCAGTTCCATCGATATTTCACGGTCTTTCATGGTGCGCATGAATAATGCCTCGAAACCTGAATTTTCGGCCACATGCGATAAGCAAAGCATGTGCGAATGAATTCGGTCGAGCT
Organism: Bacteroidales bacterium; assembly: GCA_049968755.1. Lineage (GTDB taxonomy): Bacteria > Bacteroidota > Bacteroidia > Bacteroidales > DTGW01 > JAKPGM01. The sequence goes on along the minus strand of JBMFQE010000011.1, from coordinate 31,980 downwards.
CCAGGGCCAATATTCTAAGGTATTTTGCTCGCAGGGGTATTTCAAGCTTAAGCAATTTTTCTGCTACCTGCGAATAAGCTGTGGTATGAGATATGGAACACAACCCACAGATACGTCCTACCACAAAACTTACCTGCCGAAACTTAAACTTGGTAGTACAGGCTTTTTCAATACCCCTGTGTACATAGCCTACGTTGGCTTCGACATCAATTATTTTTTCGTTTTCGGTGGTAAGCTTAAAATGCAAGGGCTCCAACAACGAAATGTGCTGGGCTCCGACGGGTATGTCATAGTATGTTGCCATAGTTATTGTTTCTTTCTTAATGGTGCTCCTTCAAAATCTTCTTCAAGTACAAAGCCTTTTTTTGCATTTTCAATATTAATACCCATCAAATCAACCAGTTCAGCTTCGGCCACCCATGCCGAGGGTACTACCCGGGTAATGCTTGGAATCATTTGCGATGCATCGGCTTTGGATGCAAACATGGTTACCTCGCCGGGCGCAGCATAATCGGCAAAAAACCATTGCAACTCTAACAAGTCGCCCAGATCTACTGCATTCATGACTATGAAGTGATGCTTATCGAATTGATAAAATCTTCCGATTTCCTCTACAACCCTATCCAGGGGAAGGTCTATTCGTTTCATGGCTTTTGTTTTTATTTGTTCCTCATTGCGAGGTTTGTAAGCACTATTATTTTTTTATCAAAACTGTCCCGGGCAGTACTCGCCGGTTAATCTGTTTATCTTCTTCCCTAACGTCGTTGGCATATTTGAGCGGCTTTTCTATTGCCTTGGTTTTCTTTTCGAGAATTTCCAGCGCAGCTACTACGCCATCAATGATTTGTTCAGGTCGACAGGCGCATCCAGGCACATACACATCCACGGGTATTACCTGATCTACCCCACCCTCGATATTGTACATTTCGCGGAAAACGCCGCCTGTCGAGGCGCACGAACCACAGCAGATGACTACCTTTGGTTCGGGCATCTGGGCATATATCTCTACCAGTCTTTCGCGCGATCTTTTGGTCACAGGGCCAGTAATGAGCAGTATGTCCGATTGTTTGGGGTTGCCTGTATTGATTATGCCAAAACGCTCAACATCGTATTTTGGGGATAAGCAGGCTAATATTTCAATGTCACAACCATTGCAACTCCCAGCATTGTAATGGAGTATCCAGGGTGACTTTTTTCGATATAGCTTTAGTTCCATAAAGTTTTGAGTTTATAAAGTTACCCACAACAGGTTGAGCAAGGCAGCTGGCAGCGCAGTCCAGAAGGTAAACTTCAGCATCTGCTTGTAATCGACGCGTGCGGTCGAATTATCCAGTGCGTTGACAACCAAAAAGGTAAGTATTAATACGGTAATTGCCAGAAAAATGTTTGATGCAACAAACAAATATACGAGTGCATAGGCAAAAATGTAGTCAAGCCATTTAGCCGTGTACAAAAATTCGTAAAAAATTCCTGAGTACTCAATTTCTGCTCCTCCTGTAATTTCTTGATGCGCTTCAGCCACATCGAAGGGGGATTTTTTGAGTTTGATGGGTAATACCAGCAGCAGGGCAATAAAGGCCAGGGGCATTTTTATCAGCAGGGGTTCTTCCAGATTGGCTATGGAAGAAATATTGAAGCTGCCCGTAACCATGTATAGCGATACAGCTATCAAAATGAGAACTGGTTCGTATGCCAGGGCCGAAATAGCCAGGCGGTTCGAGCCAAGATGACTGAATACCGAACGTGTGCTGTAGCCTGCAATGATGAGCAGGGCGGTTGACAGTAGATGAAGGTAAATGACAAGGATAAAATCGCCTCCAAAAACCAACACTGCTAAGGCAAACCACAAGGATATAAAGTGCATGATTCCCAGAAATGCATGGGTTGAATGTACAATGAAGGTTCGTTTTTGAGCCAACTTAAAAAAGTCGTAAAAGGGCTGCAAGATAGGCGGTCCCATACGCTGTTGCATACGCGCTTTTATTTTCCTCTCAATCCCATATATCAGCCCTCCAATGATGGGTGCCAGTACTACAAAAATGATAGTTATTAACGTTACATTCATATGTATTACCTTAATATATTGACATTATAGCATACCTCCTACAAAAACCAATGTCACGAAAAATATTCCACCAATAATAATGTAATAGGGCATAAGTTTTTCGGTCGAAAAATATAAGGATGAAAAGCGATATTCAACTTTCTCTCCACAGGTATATTCCTTTACCCGGTCGACCCCACGGAAATGGATGAACATGGAAATGATAATGGTAAGTGGCAAAATTAAGAAAGCGATAAACATTGGGATCAATGGTAAAGCAAGTTTGTTGATGAAAAGTGAGCCTGCACGGAATTCGCTAATTATATTGTTTTGCGTAATTATCGATGCAATCGGTGCAAAGAACGAATGTGTGAGGAAGGGCAATGCCAGCGTTCCTCCGATAATCAGGAGGAGTAAGATAGAAATGCTCGAGCGATACAGCGGGTGTGTTTTTTCGAATTGGATGCTTTCCTGTTCACCGCTGCGGGCAAAAAGTACGCCTGTTACTTTAAAGTAGAGTAGTGCCATTATGGCTCCCCCTATAGCTATTGCAGCTATAACCAGTGCACCGACGAACTTAAAACTTGGCAGTGCCGAACCAATGCTTTCGATACTAAACCATTTGCCGATGAATCCTCCAAAGGGAGGGAGTAATAGCGACATGAAACCAATGGCTACGGCCAGTGCGGTAAATGGTCCCAGTTCGCCCAGCCGATCCATCTGGCTGGTTTCCTTATAATGATAAACATGCTCAATGATGCCGGCATTAAGGAAGAGCATGCACTTCGATATACCATGGAAAATGATAAGCATAAGTGCAGCCATCACTGCAGTTTCACTGCCTGCAGCTGCCAGCAAGCACATCAGTCCCAAAAGTGAGATGGTAGAGTAGGCCAGTATTCGTTTGAAGGTATCCTGCGACAATGCACTTATCGAAGCTGCCAGAAATACAAAAGCTGTCAGCAACATGATTACAGTTGCTATCTGGGTATCCTTAATTGCCGGCGAAATACGCAGAATGACAAATGGCGCAATTTTAACCATGGTTGATGAGTGCAACAGCGCACTGACGGGTGTAGGTGCAACCATAGCTCCTAAAAGCCAACTACTGAATGGCATCTGGGCTCCCTTGATTAAGGCAGCAACAGCCAGCAACGCAAAAGGCAACAACAGTCCGGCTGTTGATACATTGCTTATTAAGCCGCTGAAGGTAAGCTGCTGATATTCGGGTGTGTGAATAGCATAAATGAGAGCACCTAAAATAGCTAAACCTCCAATCTGATTCATCCACAATGCATTGAGTGCATTACGTATCGAAATTTCGTCCTTGCGGAATCCTATCAGCAGGAACGAAGCTAACGTGGTAAGCTCGAAAAACAAAAAGAAATATTCAAGATTATCGGCCGATACAATCATGTTCATAACTCCGATAAACCACATGATCACCGAAAGGAAGAATTTCTTTCGGCTTTCGCTGCAGTTTTCTTCATCAATGTACCTTATGGCATAAACGGCAATAATGCCACTGACAATATTTATGAGTAAGAACATCATCAGGCTAAGCCGGTCGATGTAAAATTGTGCTATGCTGTGATGTGGCGCAATTGCTAAAGCATAAATAACTCCCGCCAGCTGCAGTACGCTGAGTGTGCCTACCAGTATGTTACGATGCTTGATGGCTACATAACCAAAATACAGTAGCAATAGAACGTCTAAAGCAACTACCAGCTGGTTAATAAGGTCGGGAACCTGAAGGGTTACTGCCTGTGGGTTACTGCCATATACGTACAGCGATATTGCCGAAAGAACTATGGCAGTGGTAATGATAAGAACCCTATTGATGCTTTTGGGCAAAACAAGTATTAGCCCGCTAACTCCCAGGGGAATCAAAAACAAACAATAAAATAGCCAATTCATGAAATTGTGGTTTTTATTTTTAAAAGATACAAATTTATACGAATGTATAATACCACAAATCCCAAATTAGCCAAAAATATTAATTTAGAATGATTCTTATATTTTGCTACCCAACGATAGATTTTGTTAATGGTTGGTTGTGCTTTTTTTATTAGTCCAGATATGGCTAAGGTACAATTTTAATCCGTTAGTTTTCAGGAGGAGGTTTAATTGTGCTGTGTCCACTTAATTCGATTGGGGTTCATAGGTTTTCCTTCCTTGCATCCTCGATGGCATTGTATAAGTTCGCATTTGTCGGTGGGGGTAAGCTTCTTGTACCATTCCATTTTTTCCTGCAGGGTTCGTTTTTGCAGCCATAGAAAAAAACATTGATAGTGTTCACGACCATAGGGGCAATAAAACATGCCCTGTTGGATAATCTCTTCCTCACCCGCACTTACCTTCAATTGCTTCATTCTTTTCATAGTCCTGTGTTTTTGTCTTTAAAAGTTTTCGCCAATCATTAAAATTTCCGCGTCCCAGAGGGTTGGGAACTTGGCTTTTTTATAGCTGATACGATTGGGAGCTTACGGAGTTATTGGGTGAAATACACATTTTTTTCAGAAAAATACTAACCTTATATTGTGTATTTTAACTCAGTATTGTGAGCTTTCAAAATGAGCAAGCGTTGACATCGTTATCAAGTTGTGGGGTATTAAAGTTTATAAAGAGATTACATTGAGTGCTGTTCAATGGAAAGATAACCAAAAGACAAATTTGGGTTTTGTGTCAAAAAAAATAATAATTTTGGTATCGAAATACTTGTATGAATATGGCCAAAATTGTATCTCTATCCGAAGCTGCCTCAATAGCCCTACATGCCATGATTTTAATGGCCAGGCATAAAGATGAACATGTTAATGTGGATCAAATAGCCGAAGCTACCAGTTCATCGCGGCATCATATTGCCAAGGTGATGCAGCGATTGGCAAAGGAAGGTTATGTGGGTTCATTGCGGGGGCCTACCGGCGGATTTTACTTATTACGAAAGCCCGAGGAGGTTACCTTGCTGGAAATATACGAAGCTATTGAAGGAAAGATTACCGAAAGCAAATGCCCCATGGAAAAGCCGGTATGTAATTTTGGGCAGTGTTTCTTGAATAACATTGTATATAACCTGTCGCAAAGCTTTAAGAGTTATATGCAGCAACATACGTTACAGGATTATGTGTGACAGCAATCACTACTATTTTTGAGGACAGGGCTATCCAATTTTTGGATTAAAACATTTTATCTTTTCGCAAGAAATACCTGACGCGTTTGTACGTGGATACATGGCGCTGGAGCTTTTCAGGATATAAATCTGCAATGGTGATAAGAATACCTGTTTCTTCGACTCCTCCAAAGAAATGATTTATTACAGTCCCAAAGGTGCGCATTGAGGGCGAAAGATTCATGTATGCGTTGATGAGAGGAGGTATGTTTTCATGGTGTGAACGTACCTGCCTTGAAAGAATTTTATAATTTTCTTTGTAGCTGTTGCCGTTGAATATTTTTTCCATTTCTTCCTCATTCCAATCGATTTTCAGCTCCATGTTTTCGAGGGGTTTAACCAGGTTTTCCTTATCGCCAAAATGTTTTTTCAGGAAATACAAAATAAGATTTCGGGCATTTTTATTGAAATGGGTGTACATGGTAACTTTACCGAAGAAATATTTTTTATCGGGATTGTGAACAAGCAGTGCCCCCAGTCCATCCCACAGGTTATCGAGGGCATAAATACCTTTGCGCATTCGGTTGGTGCTTTGATAGGCAGGCTGTACAAACGAACGACCCAGCTCGATGGTGTACGGGAGGTATTCATTGATAAATTTTTCGGAAAAGCGAAACAGATGCGCTGTAGACAGCCGCTTTACAATTTCATTTCCTGTAGCATTTTTGTTGGGTACATAGAACCGATAACCTCCTAATATTTCCCGGTGCTGTGGATCCCACACGATAAGCTGATGGTAGGGGTCATCGGAAGTATCGAATTCATCAATATCGACCTCTTTACCCGTTCCCCCACCGGCTGCCCGGAACGATAATTCCCGCAACCTGCCAATTTCGCGCATGGTGTTGGGCGAATCATGGGCAGTTATAATGTATAGCAAATTCCCACCATAGTTGGTTTTTCGAACAAATTTTTCTTCCGTAAGCTCCTGTTCAATGAGTTCGGATGAGACAGGCGGTATGATTTCTTTCGGTGCCATCGAGATATAGTTTCCTACAACAAAATTATCAATTTTAAGAAAAACTTAATGGTATCTTATAAACAAGTTCACGTATTTGCTGTGCCCATTCGTGCGGAGTTTTACTTTTGTCGAGGGTTGAGTGAGGAATTATTTTTCCAACGTAAACCTCAAAACTCTTATTGCGATGACGGAACATTTCGTCGACCAAGAAGATCATTTCTATATTCGCTTTTATTCCTATTCGTTTTCGCAGGTTGGAAAGATTATAAAAAAAGTTGCTATTTCTGCCTTCAAAATAAATGGGAACTATATCGCGCTGGCTTTCTATGGCTTTTACAACGAAGTTCTTTTTCCACTCGAGGTCCCGAATTTGCCCCCGTATTTTTCGCGAGCAAAGTCCAGCGGGGAAGGTTAGTATGGGAATATCGGAGTGGAAAGTTTCGTCCATCGTCAGGGCAGCTGTTTTGCTCTGATGTCCGTGCTTGTTGATGGGAATAAAAAGTTCTCTAAGTTGCGGGATGTTCATCAGTATGTCGTTGACAGGGACTCTTACATTACCAAAGTTGTCGGCGATGAGTTTCATTAGGATGATTCCATCGAAACCACCGAGTGGATGGTTCGACACAAACACGTAACGGTTGTGTGGCTGGATGGGCTCAAGGAAACGAATGTGGGTTTTTACGTTAAAATAGTTGATCACTTCGTTGCAAAAAGCAATTCCTTGCAAATGACCGTATTTATCGAGAAAATGGTTGATTTCTTTTTGATGAATAATATGTTCAAGCCAGCGAAGCAGTATACCTGGCACCCAACGTGCCAGTGCGGGGTTTTTATCCTTCAAAACCTGCCTTACATTTACCTGCATGGTTGTTCAATTTTTATTGCATGTGTTTTTCCAGAAACTTTTCCATAGCCCGGTAAAATTCGAATCTATTTTCTTCGTTCTGAAATCCATGTCCTTCGTTGTCTTTTACGATATATTCAACTTCAATACCTCGTTTTTTCATGGCTTCAACCATTTGATCGCTTTCATTTTTGTTCACTCTGGGGTCGTTGGCACCTTGAGCAATCAGCAGAGGAGCTTTAATCTTGTCGGCATGAAAAACGGGCGAAATTTGCATGAGCAGTTCTTTGTCTTTTTCGGGGTGACCAATTTTTTCGTACATCATTTCAAGCACGGGGCGCCAATAGGGAGGAATAGTTTGTAGCAGCGTAAAGATATTCGAAACGCCCACGTAATCGATTCCACAGCAGTAGAGGTCAGGGGTAAAACAGAGACCTGCCAGTACAGCATATCCTCCGTAGCTTCCGCCGTAGATGGCTATACGCTTGGGGTCGGCAATACCCTGTTGTATGAGCCAGTTGACGCCGTCGGTAATATCGTCTTGCATTTTGCGCCCCCATTGTTTGAACGAGGCTTCCCAGAATTTACGACCATACCCCGTTGATCCCCGGAAGTTGATTTGCAGTACGGCATATCCTCTATTGGCCAGAAACTGAACCTCGGCGTCGTAGCCCCAGGTATCCCGAGCCCAGGGGCCACCATGTGGATTTACAACCACCGGCAGGTTTTTGGGTTCACGACCCACCGGCAGGGTCAGATACCCATGTATCGTCAGTCCATCGCGCGATTGAAATTCTATGGGCTTCATCTCGGCCAGCTCGTCTTCCTGGAGCCATGGACTCAAGTCGGCAATTTTTTCAAGATGATCGCTCTCAAAGTCGTAATAATAGTACGAACCCAGCGAGCGGTCGCTATAGGTGCGGACGATAAATCGATTCTCTTCTTTATTTGATGCAGTAATTGAAATTTCGTATTTGGTTCCCAGATGCAGCTGGAGTTGTTGGTATAAACGCTCTACCTCTTTATCCAGGAAAACCAGCTTACGCTTCCAGGTGTGATAGGCTATTAAGGTGATTGTTTTTCTTTTCTTCGAGTACCCTAATCCCGTGACATCATAATAGGGATCCTCATACAATACTTCCGCTTCTTTGCCTGTGTTAAGATCGAGCCTAACAATTGACTTTTTGTCTCGTCCAACATTAGAGGCCGCATATAGCCCCCGGTTGTCGAAGGTGAAAATAAGAGGATCGACCGATTCGCGAAAGTCGGTGGTAAGCAAAGTATGAAATGGTTCGCTTTCATTTTCTCGGTACAGCAAACTTTCGTTGGTGCCATCGACGGCCAGGGCTAATCGCAACTTGCCCTCATGGTCGGTCATCCAGCCCTGAATGTTGCCAGGATTTTCGGCCAATAATGTCATTTCGCCAGTAACTATGTTCAGCCGGTAAGGATCAAAAATCTCTTTATTCCGCTGATTTAGGCCAATAATTACTTCATCTTCTATATCTTCCAGATCGTCGATAATCTCGGTTCGCACTCCGTCAAAGTCAGTCAAACATTTATATTCGCTTCCATCGATGTTGATGCCATAGAGCTTGAAATTTTCGTCACCGCCGTTATCTTTCAAGTAAAGTATGCGTTTGTTGTTGGCCCAAAAATATGCCCGGATATCCCTATCGGTTTCGAACGTAAGCTGAACAGGCGTATCGGACGTCACTGGTCGCACGAAAAGATTCATCCGACCCTGGTAGGGGGCAGTATACGATATGTAATCACCCTGCGGCGATAGTTGAAAATTTGCTTTCTCGGGATTGCGGAAAAAATCCTCCAGCGGAATTCTGCGTGGTATGCTCATAGTATCGTAAAAATTAAGCGACAATAATACAGTAAGCAGGCTAAATATACAACCTTTCATCATAATAAAATTAATTTTTAAAGGTATGATAGAACACCCATGTTCGCAATTTTATCACTATTGTGTTTGCGTTCGAAGGAACATGGATGTTTCATGAGAAAAATATTTTGTTCTTTAATCCAAAATTATGGGCTTAAAACTTGAATTGCAAATTTTTATCCGACAGAAAGGTTATGGGAGTCATGGCCAGAGCCTGAAGAAGTGTGGTATAGGCATTGCCCAGATTATCTCTTTTTAAGTCTTCTCGTAATTTTTAGGGAAATTGATTTAATGATAAAATGAATTAAAATTCACAATGGTTTTTAAAAGTGGAAATAAAATTGTGGCTATATTATGGGGAAATATTTCTTTTAGCCAAACATATCGATGACTTTTTTGATACCTTCGGCCAACCGGTCAATTTCTTCAAATGTGTTGTAAAATGCAAGGGATACCCTCACGGTCCCATCAATGTCAAAGAAATCCAACAGGGGTTGGGCGCAATGGGTACCAGTCCGTACAGCAATCCCAAGTTTGTCGAGCACCATCCCTGTGTCGTAAGGATGAATGCCTTCGATCAGGAACGAAATTACAGGGCTCTTATTTGTGGCGGTGCCATAGAATTTGATGCGTTCAAATGCCGAAAGCTTTTTTGTTGCATAGGTCAACAGCTGATTCTCATACCTTGCAACAGAATCTATGCCTATGCGGCTAAGGTAACGAATAGCCTCGGCCATGCCAATGGCACCAATGAAATTAGTAGTCCCAGCCTCGAACTTAAGCGGTAGATCATTGTATGTTGTTTTTTCGAATGTGACGCAATGAACCATATCGCCTCCTCCCTGATAGGGCGGCATGTCGTTGAGCCATTTCTCTTTTCCGTAAAGGATGCCAATACCGGTAGGGCCATAGATTTTGTGACCCGAAAAAACAAAAAAGTCGCAGTCCATGGCCTGCACGTCAATGGGGATATGCTGGACACTCTGGGCTCCATCCACCAATACAGGGATGCCCTGTTGATGGGCAGCTTCGATAATTTTCTCGATAGGATTGATAGTGCCCAGTACGTTGGAAACATGCGTGACTGCTACCAGTTTAACCCTCGGTCCAAGCAGCTTAAGATATTTGTCAAAAATGATTTCCCCCCTCTCATCGATGGGGATGACTTTTAGCTTTGCGCCTTTACGTTCACACATCATTTGCCAGGGTACAATATTGGCATGGTGTTCCATGGTGGATATTACAATTTCATCCCCCTGCTGGATATAGCGTTCGCCAAAAGAAAAAGCCACTGCATTGATAGCACCTGTGGTACCACTGGTGAAAATGACTTCTTGTGAATACTGGGCGTTAATAAACTGCTGTACCGTTTTTCGGGCCTCTTCATACATGTTTGTCGACTGCTCGCTCAGGTAGTGAACCCCGCGATGAATGTTACTGTTAAGGTGAGTATAATAGTCGACAATAGCATTTATGACGCACTGAGGCTTCTGCGTGGTTGCTGCATTGTCGAAATAGGCAAGAGGGTAGCCATGTACCCTTTGCTGCAGTATAGGAAAATCGTTTCGGATAGCCTGTACGTCAAAATCAACGGTCAATGTATTGGTTTTCATAATGATTCGGCTTCAGCAAATTTACACTACCTGTAAATTCTAACAATTCTGGCAATAGCAATGTTACCCGCTAACATTTTTCATCCGAGGGTAATCATGCAATTGTGACACCGTCCCAGTTCTTTTCGCAGTTTCTTGTTTATAAGCTCCTCCATTCGGAATCGCAGGTCACCGAGAGAAATATACTGGGTTACCTCGTAGGCAAAGGCAAAAGTTAGCAAAAAGCGGGCCTCCTGAGCGCTAATACCCCTTGATCGCAAATAAAACATGGCCTCATCGTTAATCTGTCCTGCTGTTGCTCCGTGTGTACATTTTACATCATCGGCGTATATTTCGAGTTGAGGACGGGCATTTACCTTAGCCTGTGAGGTGAGCAACAGGTTGCTGCATTTCTGGTAGGCAGAAGTTTTCTGAGCCTCCCGGTCAACATAAATTCTGCCCGTGAATGCGCCATAAGAGGCATCATCGAGAATACCCTTAAAGAGCTGATTACTGGTGCAATGGGGTGCAATATGTTCAATGAAAACGCTGTTGTCGATGCGCTGGGTAGCATCGGGTAGGTACAAACCATGTGTTTGATTGTCGGCCCCTTCGCCCAATAGCTTTATGTTAAAATTGTTGCGAACAGTACCCCCATGTAGTGTGAGCACTACCGAATGTACTCGGCTGTTGTGTACCTGATGAATGTTGGTAGTGGTGATGGCCGTTGCATTGTTGTTGAAATTTTGCAGCATGGTAAGACTCAAGCTGGCATTACGTTCGGCAAAAATTTCGGTCGAGGCATTCGACAGAAATTGTACCGACGATAGCGTATGTTCGCATATCACCAGCGTGGCCGATGCATTTTCTTCCAGGACAATCAAATTACGCTGCGTTGCAAACAAATCGTTGTTGGCAATCAGTAGATTGATGAGCTGTAGCGGAAAAGCCAGGGTGGTATTTTTGGGTACATAAACAAAAAGCCCGTCGAGGAAGAGCAGCGAGTTGAGCGATAGAATACCGTCGCCGGTGGTGTAAGTTTTGTTGAGATACTTTGAAACAACGTCGGGTGCCTCCTGCATAGCTTGTTTCAGGCTACCAATGTACGACCCATCGGGCTGCCAGCCTTTAAAGGCATTGTTCTGGTAATAAAATCCATTCACCGTAAGTACCTCTTTCATGTCGAGCTGAGGCACATCGCACTGAAAAATTTCCTCGATCTTAAGATTCAGCCGATCGGGCTTGAGGTAAAAATCGTACTTTTTATTGAACGATGGCAATAGGTCGATGTAACGATATCGCTCTAATTTATTGCTGGGTATGCCCAAAGCAGTGAAATCGTCCAGTGCTTGCTGGCGAATGGGTTCCAGTAGTTGAGGCACTTCGTCGGTAAATAGTGCCCTGTTATTGAGGTATACTCCTGTATAGCTTTTTATAAGGTTGTCTTCCATATCACGCACTTATTCTGTTACTGTATCCACTTCTTCTTTTTTCAGCCATTCATAACCTTTCTGTTCAAGCTCAAGGGCAAGCTCCTTACCAGCCGATTTTACAATTTTTCCGTCGTACAGCACGTGTACGTAATCTGGAACGATATATTCGAGCAGCCGCTGGTAATGGGTTATGACTAGTGTAGACTTCTGTGGTGAATGCAGCTTATTTACACCGTTGGCAACAATGCGCAGGGCGTCGATATCGAGTCCCGAGTCGGTTTCATCAAGGATAGCCAGGCGAGGTTCGAGCAGTGCCATCTGAAAAATTTCGTTGCGCTTCTTCTCACCACCCGAGAAGCCTTCGTTAACCGAGCGGCCTGTTAACTTGGTATCCATTTCAACCAGCTGTTGTTTCTCTCGCATCAGCTTCAAAAAGTCACCCGAAGACAGGGGAGGCAGACCCTTGTGTTTGCGAATTTCGTTTAATGCTGTACGCAAAAAGCTAATCATACTTACCCCGGGAATTTCTACCGGATACTGAAAACTTAGGAATATTCCCTCGCGGGCACGTTCTTCAGGATCCATCTCGAGTAAGTTTTTCCCATCAAACCATATTTCACCTTCAGTTACCTCAACATATTCCCGACCCGTGAGTACACCGGCCAGGGTACTTTTGCCCGATCCGTTAGGACCCATGATGGCATGTATCTCACCTGCCTTTACTTCCAGATTTATACCTTTCAGAATTTCTTTCCCATCAATACTTGCATGTAAATTTTTTATTACTAACATAGCGTTTCTAATTAAAGTTAAATAATCATTTTATTTATGATGCAGTGGCAGCTGATGTCCGGATGTTAACCATTAACGAAAATTTATGAATAAACATTAAAGCATTGCCGTCCTGTTGTAAATTCTTATCCTACACTGCCTTCGAGACTAATTTGTAAAAGTTTTTGAGCCTCAACGGCAAATTCCATGGGCAACTGATTGAGCACTTCTTTTGCATAACCGTTAATGATAAGTGCTACCGCATCCTCGGTAGAGATACCGCGCTGGTTGCAATAAAAAATCTGGTCTTCGCCTATTTTTGAGGTAGTAGCCTCATGTTCCACAATAGCCGAGGGATTTTCAACCTCGAGATAGGGGAATGTGTGAGCACCGCATTTGTTGCCAATAAGCAGTGAATCGCATTGCGAAAAATTTCGAGCATTTTCGGCAGTTTTAAGAATCTTCACCAATCCACGATACGAGTTGTTACTATGACCAGCCGATATACCTTTGGATACTATGCGGCTACGGGTATTTTTACCGATATGTATCATTTTGGAACCCGTGTCGGCCTGCTGGTAATTGTTGGTAAGCGCAACCGAATAAAACTCGCCAATGCTGTTATCGCCTCGTAGAATGCAGCTGGGATATTTCCAGGTAATAGCCGAACCCGTTTCGACCTGCGTCCAGGATATTTTTGAGTTATTACCCTTGCAAATGCCTCGTTTGGTTACAAAATTATATATTCCTCCCTTGCCATTTTTGTCGCCGGGATACCAGTTCTGCACGGTCGAATATTTTATTTCGGCATTGTTGAGAGCAATAAGTTCTACCACGGCTGCATGGAGTTGATTTTCGTCGCGCATGGGTGCGGTGCATCCTTCCAGATAGCTAACATACGAGTCGTCATCGGCAATGATGAGGGTACGCTCAAATTGACCGGTATTGGCAGCATTGATTCTAAAGTAGGTGGAAAGTTCCATAGGACATCGTACGCCCTTGGGAATGTAGCAAAATGAGCCATCGCTAAATACCGCAGAGTTAAGGGCTGCAAAGTAATTGTCGGTATAGGGAACCACGCTTCCCAGATATTTCTTTACCAGATCGGGATGTTCGCGTATGGCCTCGCTCATGCTGCAAAAAATGATCCCTTTTTCGGCAAGCGTTTCCTTAAAGGTAGTTTTTACCGATATGCTGTCCATTACCGCATCTACCGCCACCCCTGCCAGGTGAGCCTGTTCTTGCAGCGGAATACCCAGCTTATTGAAAGTTTCCAGCAACTCGGGGTCCACCTCATCCAGGCTGTTGTATTTGGGTTTCTTACGCGGCGCAGCATAATAGATAATGTCCTGATAATCAATGGGGGGTATTTTCAGATGAGCCCATGATGGCATACTCATCTTCTGCCAGTGACGAAAAGCCTTCAACCGAAATTCCAGCATGAACTCCGGTTCCTCCTTTTTTTCCGAAATCATGCGTATGATATCCTCGTTGAGACCCCTGGGTATGGTCTCTATCTCTATATCGGTAACAAAACCATATTTATATTCCGAACCGGTTACCTCCCTCAATATTTCATCCTGTTCAGTTGCCATAGTTTTATAAATTTTAGTACTCTTTTACTTCATAATAACAATACTTTTATATCTTTGTTTAGAATTTTTCTAAATAATAATTTTACCAGCCTAATACCTTGTTAATCAGCTTGAAGATTTCAGTATTTTGATGTACGCCGGAGAATAGATGTGCGTTGGGTCCATAGGCAAAAATAACTACGGGTACGGCCGTATGGTCGTTGGTTGCAAAATGTGTTTCTACCTTGCCCTGTTTAATGTCGCCACCGGTAATTGCTACGCCTCCTGTTTCGTGGTCGGCTATTACAATGAGCAGGGTGTGCTTGTCTTTTCTGGCAAATTCAAGTGCCTTACCTACCGCTTTATCAAAGTCGATAGTTTCTGAAATCATGTATTCTGCGCTATTCTGGTGCCCTCCCCAGTCAATCTGGGAGCCTTCTACCATTAGCAGAAAACCGTTTTTATTTTGCGAAAGTATGCGCAGCGCACGTTCTGTTGCAACTGGCAGATAGTCGCCACGCCCCAGTGTTACTGGCGGCAGATGACTTTCAGCCACAAGGCATATTTGTTTTTCCTGGGTTTCGCTGAGCGACTCGAGTGAAGTGCTAAACCAATAGCCTTTTTTACGCAGGATCTTCCCTGGTGATTCGGGCTGAAGGGTGTCGGTAAAATATTTTAGCCCCCCTCCGATAATGAGGTTGATATTAGCATCAGTCAGATTTTTAGCTATCGCTTCATTTTCCTCCCGACTGTTGACGTGCGCATAAAAGGCGGCAGGCGTTGCATGGGTTACTTCGCAGGTTACTACAAACCCTGTAGCCCACTTTTTTTCGAAAGCTATCTCAAAAATATTTTTCAATCGGTGTCCCTGGGCATCTACCCCTAAGGCTCCATTGTTTGTTTTTTGGCCGCAAGCAAATGCTGTAGCGCCGGCAGCTGAGTCGGTAATATAATTATCTTCGGAGTAGGTCAGCAATAACCCCGTGACGGGCAACTGAAACATAGCCAGTTCGCCCTTTTCAGCAGTATAGGCAGCATAAACCTGAGGCAGTCCCATGCCGTCGCCTATCATAATAATTACGTTTCGCACTTCGGGCTCACTTGTCTGCGATTGGCAACCGGTAAGCGAAAATTCTAAAGAGAAAACTATAAGCGCTATTTTGAAAAAAAACTTTTTCATTTTTGTCCCAATTTATTTGTTAGCTTCAGATTTAGTCTTAAAGGCCAGCGCATACATGCGCATTTGCTTAATCATAGATAGTAGGCCGTTGGCACGCGTCGGTGAAAGATTTTCTTTCAGCCCAATGCGGTCGATAAAATACAGGTCGGCCTCAAGGATCTCATCGGGCGTTCGGTTCGAAAGCACCCTGATGAGCAGGGCAATAATGCCCTTGGTAATAATGGCATCACTATCGGCTGTAAAAATTACCTTACCTTCCTGCAATTGGGCGTTCAACCAAACCCGGCTCTGGCAACCCTTTATCAAATATTCGTTGGTCTTAAACTGAGGGTCGATAGGCGGTAGTTGATTGCTTAGCTCTATGAGATAATCGTATTTGGCCAGCCAGTCGTCAAATGCTGAGAACTCTTCTATTATCTGATCCTGCGCTTCATTGATTGTCATTGGCAATTTTTTGGCAAAGGTAATGAGAAATCGGCAGAAATGCTGGAATTTTTCCTTATGTTTTGATTAACTGAATGTTGGATGGTGACGGTAAAATAATGTATGGGTAGTGTTTCTTTTATTAAAAAAAATGTAAATTTGCAGCGCCGACTCCGTAGCTCAGCTGGTAGAGCAATTGACTCTTAATCAATGGGTCGAGAGTTCGAATCTCTCCGGGGTCACAAGGGGAAAGGGGATGATAAAAAGTTTCCCCTTTTTTGTTTGTTTTCTGTTGAGCAGAGGGTTTAGAACTTAAACTTCTTTAGTTATTTAGTTTGGTAAATTCGACCCTGAAGTCCGGCTATCAGATGTAAACCCAAATAAAACACATGAGCATGGCCTTCCGCAATTGGCGTGTATGAATAGGCTGCTAACAGTTTGATTTCTGTATTAATCTGGATAATGCTATTTGATGGGAACAATTTATTGAGCGAATATTGTACCGCAGGCCCTGTAATGTAGTACCCCATATCATACGGATCAACTGCATTTCCAAATTGTTTTCCCCTTATCTCAGATTCAGGGTGTGCTATAATTATTCCTCCTCCAAACCGATGTGTAAATTGTCCTTTTTCAGTGCTGCGGTTGAAAAATAGGATATTAAAACCGTGTGAAATACCAAAGTGTTGAACATCGACTGGTTTATTTCTTAGATAAAGTTTGTGGTGCATCAACTCAAGCTCATGGCTTGTTGAACCAGACTGACGTAAAAGCTTAATTGTCCAATAAACAGGGAGCCTTAAAGGTTCAGAGAAATAGCGTGCCCAGGTTTGGATGGTTGCATGCCCTTGCTGCTTAATAATCAAAGGCATGGGGAAATTGTAGGGTAGTCCCCCATTAAGTTCAAACTTCCATGCCGACTGGGCAAAAGTTAACAGTGGTAAAACAGCTAATGCAAGGGTAAGCAGCTTGCTCATGTTTTAACCATTTGATAATAAATTCTTTTTGTCGGAACGACAAAAATTATTCCACCACTGGCCGATAAATCCAGTATTTTCCCTTTTTGATGTTTTTAAGTACCAACCGGCTAACTCCAACTTTTCGGCCCGAGAAACTTGTGTTTTGGTGCGCAATCTGATAATCACCAGGGGCATTTACCCGATATACTATTGCCGTATGTTGCCCCATTGTTTCTGTCATAGTGCTAATCGAGCCATCGTCGTGACGGGTAACGGTTTCAACTACCACGTCCTTAAACTGAATAATATCGCCTGGATAAATAGTATCTTTCTGAGGATTGAGCAGTCTGCCATATTTAAAATGGTGATCCCAGGTAGCATTAATTCGCGTCAGTGCTTGATTGGCCAGATCCCAGCATTCGCCTCTGTCTACTTTTTTCCCGATGACCGATTCGACATACTGTAATACTGCTCTGTTCAAAGGTGGAAGAGTGTCCTGGGCCTGCAGGTTGAGCCAACCAGATAAGAAACTGGCCAACATTAATCCAGATAATTTGTAAGTCTTCATATGGGGAAATTTTTGTGATTATGCTTTTCTAACTGTTTTTACTGGTAGTTCTTTTTGCTGTTGGAGCTGGTAAAAATCACAAATTGTATTAAGCCCGCATGCACTGCAGTTGGGTTTGCGCGCCATGCACACATATCGTCCATGCAGGATAAGCCAGTGGTGAGCATCGGCCAATACTTCTGGTGGAAAATATTGCATCAGCTGTTTTTCGCAGCTCAGGGGGGTAGTGGCATTCTTGACCAATCCTATCCGCTTCGAGACCCTGAACACATGTGTGTCGACGGCAATTACAGGTTTGCCAAAAAGGACCGAAGCTAAAACATGAGCGGTCTTCCTTCCAACGCCTGGCAATTTTTGAAGCATTTCTGGTTCTTCAGGGAGCCGACCCCCAAAATCGTTAACTACCTTTTCGGCCATGGCTTTCAAGTGACGGGCTTTGTTGTTGGGGTACGAGCAGCTTTTAATGAGCTGAAAAATTTCTTCAATCCTCGCCGCTGATAGTGACTGAAAATCGGGAAATCGCTCAAAAAGCGCAGGGGTAATCATGTTGACCCGTTTGTCGGTACATTGGGCCGAAAGTATTACCGCTACTATCAGTTCGTAGGCATTGCGATGTTGTAATTCCGTTTTAACCACCGGCATTTTTTCCCGGAAATACTCAATAACTGCCTGATATTTTCTCTCGAGTTTATCCATAACTAAACTATCCCTGATGGAAGATGGCGTTATACACCTCTTCTAACCGGGCTCCCCTCGAGCCTTTAATTAAAACATAACTGTGCTCAATTTTGTTCTCGCTTAGGTGCTCAATTATATCGGAATTGCTTTCAAAAAACAATGCTTTTCTTCGCTCAACAGATTGATAGGCTTTACCTACAAGCAGAATTTTTTCGAATGTCAAACTCTCGGCTAGGGCAACAATTCGCTGGTGTTCCATATCGCTGTCGTGCCCAAGCTCCTTCATCTCGCCCAGAATAACTATTTTGGAAAGATTTTCGACTGGCAACCGGGCAAAATTTGTTATTGCGTTTTCCATACTCGAGGGGTTGGCGTTGTAGAAGTCGCAAATTACTCGGTTGGATTGATGCTGAACCACCTGTGAACGATTGTTTTGAGGCTGGAATGCTTCGATGGCCGTTGCAATGTCCCTACTTGCTACCCCGAACGTTTGTCCCAAAGCCACTGCCGCCATAGCATTTTCAAAATTGTAATTACCAAACAAGGATGTGGTTACAGCATATTCTTTACCCTCTTTATCAAGGAAGGAGAAGGATAAGAAGGGTGAATTATTTTCCTTATGTATATAGCCTTTGATATGGGCATCGGGTGAAATCCCATACGAAACCTTCTGGCAGGAAAGTTTCTGAACCTGTTGCAGTAAGAGTGGATTGTCGTGGCAGTAAAAAAGGGTACCCTGATGCATATCAACATACCGGTAAAGTTCTGTTTTTGCCTGAATAACACCCTCAAAACCGCCAAATCCTTCCAGATGGGCTTTGCCGATGTTCGTAATCAGGCCATAACTGGGCTGTGCTATGGTGCAAAGAAATGCAATTTCGCCCACATGATTGGCTCCCATCTCAATGACGGCAATTTCAGTCTGAGGACGAATAGCAAGAATGGTAAGGGGTACGCCAATGTGATTATTCAGGTTGCCTTTCGTGGCCAGCGTAGCATATTTTTGGGAAAGAACAGCACTAATGAGTTCTTTGGTTGTGGTTTTACCATTGCTACCTGTAATACCAATAATAGGTATTTTCAGCTGTTGTCGGTGATACCGAGCCAATTCTTGCAAGGTGGCGAGTGTATTGGGCACCAGTATGTACTGGGGAGTAGGCTTATAATAAGTGGGATTATCTATTACTGCATAGGCTGCTCCCTGTTGAAGCGCCTGCTCTGCGAATGTATTTCCGTCGAAATTTTCGCCGCGCAGGGCAAAGAATAGACATCCTTCGGGCAGTGCCCGGGTATCGGTAGAGATTTGAGGGTGCTTTTGGTATAACTCGTAAAGTTCAGCTATATTCATAATTATTTAAATTTCAAGCAGAAAAAAAGCCTCAATGGCTGAGGCTTTTTTTCTGCATAAGGGTTATTATCTATTTTATCTATTTCCAGCTGGGCTACCAACAAAGGTCATGGCGCAGCGGAAACCCAAATCATCTTTCGAACTATTTTCATCGAGGAAACGACGGGTGCCAGGGCTTAGCCAGTAGGCACGGTCTTTCCATGAACCGCCCTTGTATACCCGCACATTGTCATTGATCAACGACGACATGTCCTGCTGGCTCTGGGCATACATGCGGGTCGAACCGCCCATTGTTTTATCATCCTGCGAGGTTGAATAATCAAGGCTCGAAGCTACATCGCCATCCAGGTAGTTTCGATAGTCGGCCTGGGTGTAGTTGCGACGTCCAGCAGCACTTTCGGGGGAAATGGGTTTGTATTTTATGCGTCCCAGGCTATCCTTGGGGGCTATATTTCCCTCTTCGTCGCGTTCGGGTTCCATGAACACATTACCACGGAAGGGACGAAATTCATCCATATCTTCCAGTGAAAGGGGACGATATACGTCGAGTACCCATTCGCTTACATTGCCTGCCATGCCGTACAGTCCATAGTCGTTGGGCCAGTATGCTTTAACGGGGGCGGTAATTTCAGCATTATCGTTCAAATCGCCAGCGGTACCCATATAGTCGCCGCGGCCACGTACAAAGTTGGCACGCATCTTGCCCCGGTATTTTGCCTCGTCGTTACGTAACGTGTGTCCATTCCACGGATAAAGCCGACGTTCGTATACTCGTTCGTCGAAGCTGTTACCTATAAGTGCAAAGGCAGCATATTCCCATTCTGCTTCCGTGGGTAAACGATACTTGGGGAATAGGATTCCATCTTCAACATTAACTTTTCGTTCCACTCCTGCAGGAGTTGTAAGTGGATTATCACCAGCCAATGGTTCAAATTGTCCAGCCAGGTATGCGTCAGTATTGAAATTTTCTTTACCTACCTGCTGTGGATCGAGCTTAATTATACCCTTTTGATACAATACCAGTTCGTTAACCCTATCGGTACGCCATGCGCAGTAATCGTTGGCCTGTACCCAGCTCACCCCCACTACTGGATATTCGTTATAGGCGGGATGGCGGAAGTAATATTCAACATAGGGTTCGTTGTAAGCTAGCTTGCTTCTCCAGCAAAGCGTATCGGGCAGTGCTTTTTTATAAACTGCTGGATATTCGGCAAACACACGCATCAGCCAGTGGAGATATTCTCGGTAGTCGACGTTGCGGACTTCTGTTTGGTCCATCCAGAATGAGGAAACAGTTACCCGACGGGGCTGATTATTCCAATCGAACATTAGATCCTGTTCCACCCTACCCATGGTAAAGGTACCTCCTTCAATGAAAACTGTACCCGGAGGGGTTTGTACCTCATACTCGTTATTTACAATGAAACCACCAAATTCCTCATTGTTATACTCCCATCCGGTGGTGGTGGAAACTGTCCCGCTTTTTGTGATGTCGTCCTTTGAACCACAAGAGTATAGGAAAACACCCCCTGCTACTATCCATACAAATCTATACAGCGCTTTCATGATGATATGCGTGTTTATATGATTATTCAAATTTAGTACTATTTTTTCAAAGCTACAAATCTATAATAATAAAAATCAATTTTCAATATTCGCTAACAAATTTTGGACAGGGAACCGGACCATAACGTTGACGTTTGGGGTCGGGCGGGAAGGTTCGTGTTAATGTTATCTCATGCGCTCCTGTAAATGGCATTATGTTTTTTAGCCACAGAATATTGTAGTCGTAACTGTATCCTACCTGCCAACTACCTAACGTAACTCCCAGGGCAAAAATTGTATTGGTAACCTGCAAAGGTAGGTTAGTGCGGACAAATACGGCGCCCAGCACCGCTTCATATCTTACCCCCAGCCCATAATTAAGATATAACGATGGCCCCTGTTTTTGTACTAGAAGAGCTGGCGATACAATATAGGTTCGAGCATTGGTAACTCGCGGATTAAAAACCTTGAAGTTTCGCGAGTAATACAGGCTAATTTTCATGGGTGAGGGTACAAAGGTTGGATTAACTTTTAAATAACCCGCATTCAGATGATCTACAGCGAGACCCCATTGGGAAAACCTTGAATAGGCAAGCACTCCTATGCCAACATCGGGCTGTGTCGTGGTATAATTCGGCAAATTGACGTTTAATCCTGTGGCATTGACCCCAAAAAAATTGAAGGAAGCCTGCAAACCAGCTTGCACGGTCCAGCTATAATTAATTGTATACCGGCGGGAATATATTAGATCAACTTTGGTGGTGTTGATTGTACCTCCAGATATGTTGTCGCGAATGACATTTATCCCCAATCCCCCCTGAATCGACTTTACATATTGGTCGTAACTGCCCTGGTAGGTAACAAAAGTACTTCCAAAGGCAGGCCATTGATTCCGGTACGATAGAAAAATTCGAGGATCATTTGCAGCTCCAGCATTGGCAGGATTAAGATATAAAGGATTATAAAAAAACTGTGAAAATAGAGGATCCTGCGCCTCCAATGGCTTATTATATATCCCCAAAATAATTAAAAAAATGAAAATTAATGACTTATGTTGATCTTTTATCATTCTGTCCATTCTTAAAAAAATAATAATGCAAGATATACGTTTTTTTCAATGTTAGGTTTTCAACTTTGAACAAAATCATTTGTTTTGACTTTCAAAAATAGATATTAATTTGTTTAAAGAAAAATTTGGCAACTCATTGTAGGACAAAAATTACAGGTATGCTTCATATATTTTATAAATTTAAATTTTTTTTGACTGACCAATATATAAAATTTTTTCAAATCTTGAGTTTTTTAAATCTGATTTTCATT
Organism: Bacteroidales bacterium; assembly: GCA_049968755.1. Taxonomy (GTDB): domain Bacteria; phylum Bacteroidota; class Bacteroidia; order Bacteroidales; family DTGW01; genus JAKPGM01. The sequence goes on along the minus strand of JBMFQE010000011.1, from coordinate 9,677 downwards.
CCAATAGTTATAATAGAAGGAAAAACGATTGATTTGTCCTGGCATACCACGGATTCATTGCATCTTTCATTTGCAGGATGTAAATCGATACCAGGCGAACAAGGTATTCCTTATTACATTGAATCTTTTTATTTTGATAATCCGGTGGATTTTAAGCTGTTTAATATTCGGACGAAAACTGTTGACGGAGCTTTTACGTCTTACCAGTGGCCCGATAGTTTTACCTGGAAGATAGATTCGGGGCTGAGTAGGGGTAAATATTTTTATCAGCTGGTGCTTTTACCGGTTCGAAAAACGATTGATGGACGCCTTGAGGTGATATCTACGTTTGAACTTACTTACCATGCTATTGGTGTCACACCAAAGGAGGTGAAAACATTGCGTTTCAGGACAGGGTCGGTTCTAAGCAGCGGACGCTGGTACAAGGTGAAAGTGACGCAGGATGGTATTTACCGGATATCCTATGCTCAGCTGAAAAGCTGGGGTTTTAGCGACATGAACCAGATTCAGGTATACGGAAATGGGGGAGGAATGCTACCCTTTAGTACCCGCATCCCCCGTAAGGATGATCTGACAAAAATCCCGATTTATGTTGAAAAAGGTAGTGATGGGGTTTTCAATGAAGGGGATTACCTTTTATTTTACGGTCAGGGTTCCCATACCTGGAGGTTCGATGCAACAAAGCGACACTTCTATCATCAAAAACATTTGTACTCCGACTATAACTGCTATTTTATTACCGACGGCCAGGGCTCAACATTACAGGTAGGTAAAGTACCTTACCTGCCGGAACGTTCGTCGGTAATGGAAGTAACCACTTTTGACGATTATCAGTTTTTTGAGTCGGATGAGGTTAATCTGCTGCATTCGGGTGCTGTATGGTACGGGCATGTCATCTCGAATCAAAACTCGCGTACCTTTACTGCAACCTTTCCTAATCCGGAAATTACACGACCCGTTTTCGTGTATTACGATATTCTATCGGTAGCAGGTACTCCGGGTACATTTACCTTTTCGGTGGGTAATACTTCGATTATTAAAAATGCCAATAATTCTTCAGTCAATACCTATGTGCCGTTAAGGGATACGTTTCTTACCAGCCTGACGAATAGTTCTTTTAAGCTTACGTTGAGTTATCGAAATGCTGGTTCAGCTGAGGCGCTTGGCTATGTTAATTACATTGGACTGAATGTAGTAAGAAAATTAGCCTATGGGGGTACCCCTATTTTGTTCCGGAATATTTCCACTTATAAGGCAGGTAAGACGGTTAAATATGTGATCGATAACGCTGCTAATGGTTTGATTGTGTGGGATGTGACCGATCCTACCACGCCAGCCTATGTGGAAACTTCCCTGGAGAATGGCAAAGTAGTATTTTACGCACCTTCCGATACGCTTCGACAGTTTGTAGCGTTTGCCAAAGAGGGAAGTTTTCTTTCCATTGATGGGGCTGTTGCTGTTGCCAATCAAAATATTCATGGTGAAAGCGTTCCCGATATGGTGATTGTAGCGCCGGTCGATAGCGGTATCCTTGAGCAAGCAAGGCGACTGGCTAATTTCCGGCGCACTAATGATGGTCTTGATGTATTGGTGGTCACTACCCAGCAGGTTTACAACGAATTCTCGTCGGGGGTACGTGACGTATCGGCCATCCGCGATATGGTGAAAATGTTTTATGAACGCGATCCTGAAAAAATGAAGTATCTGTTGCTTTTTGGCAAGGGAACCTATGCAAATAATTTCGATAATCCCTACAACTACAACCTTATTCCTACCTATCAATCGGCCGAATCGCTCTCGGAAATTAGTTCATACGTTACCGACGATTTCTTTGGCTGGATGAACTGGACCTACAGCGAATGGGCAAACTTGCTTGATATTGGGGTGGGGCGATTACCTATCCGCAATGCCAATGAGGCAAAAATTATCGTCGATAAGCTGATAAATTACGTTAACCCTCAATACGATGGCGACTGGAAAAGCATTTTAACTTTTATTGGCGATGATGAGGATGGAAATACCCATATTAATCAGGCCGATGATCTGGCTACGCTGGTCGAAAATAATTATCCTTTCTTCCAAATTCGTAAGATATATTTGGATGCTTACCCGCAAATTTCTACCTCCGTTGGCGATCGTTACCCCGATGCCAATGCTACCCTGAACAACCAGATTAATACGGGTACACTGATTGTTAATTATACAGGACATGGAAGTCCCATTCAGCTTGCCCATGAAGACATCATTGACGTGAACATTATTCGCAGCTGGAAGAATACCAACAGGCTGCCCCTATTCATTACCGCAACCTGCTCCTTTAGTCGATTCGACGATGTTGATTTACAATCACTTAAAACTATCGTTTCGGCGGGAGAGGAAGTGTTGCTGAATCCCAACGGCGGCGCAATTGGTTTGCTTACAACTACCAGACTTGTGTATGCATCGGACAATTTTGTACTCAATCGGGCTTTTTACAATCATGTATTTACCAAGGATGCGAATGGCAATTTCTGGCGTCTGGGTGACATATTACGACTGACCAAAAACGATGCTTACTATACCGGTATCAATCGACTCAATTTTACTCTACTTGGCGACCCTTCGATGATTTTAGCCTATCCCAAGCTGAATTATATCCGGATAGATTCGCTTTATTACATCGATACCCCCGTTCGCAGCGACACTATCCGTGCCTTGGACCAGGTAATGGTAGCCGGGCATTATGCCGACGATAATGGCAACCCCATTCCGTATAATGGCATTCAATATGTTACAGTCTTCGACAAGGCCGATACGCTTGCCACGCTGGGTAACGACCCAGATTCTTATCCAAGAAATTTTACGCAAAGGCAAAATATTATTTTTCGAGGTAAGGTGGAAGTAAAGCAAGGTAAATTTACTTTTCAGTTTCCGGTACCCAAGGATATTCGCTACAATATGGGACGGGGGAAGTTGGTTTGTTATGCAAACGGAGAATATCCTTACAGCTACGGGGGCGAATATGATAACTTTGTAGTGGGAGGTGTGTCGCAGCGGATGGCAGAAGACCTCGAAGGGCCACGTATTCGGTTGTTTATGAATGATACCAATTTTGTCGATGGGGGCATAACCGACCCCAATCCCCGTTTATTAGTAAAGTTGTATGATGCCAGCGGCATTAATGCTACCGGCATAGGTATTGGGCATGATATTTCTGCCATCCTAGATGATGTCAGACAATTATATGTGTTGAACGACTATTATCAGAGCGACATGAACGACTTCAGAAGTGGCAGTGTGGTATTCCCGTTCACAAACCTGCCGGAAGGAGAACATCGGATAAAAGTCGCAGCTTATGATATTTACAACAATTATGCTGAGGCATATCTGTCGTTCAGGGTTATAGGTGACCATGTGCTTAAGATACAACGAGTATACAATTACCCCAATCCCATGACCGACTTCACATCCTTTGTGATTGAGCACAATTGGCCCAACCAGAAGGTTACTGTTGAAATTGATATTTTTTCGCTTACCGGCGAAAAGGTTGGTACGCTTCGTTATAAGGGAACATTCGAGGGGTATATGAGTCCCCCCATCCGCTGGAACCGGAATAGTGGTAACGGTATCAATGCCACGCCAGGTTTTTATGTATACCGGGTAAGGATGAAGGATGATAGCGGAAATACTGCAGAAAATTATGGAAAATTGCTAATCGTTCGTTAGTAACTAAAATTATTATATTTGTCACCATAAAATTTTTGAATCCATGTTGATGATCAGAAAACATTTGTTTGTAGGAGCTTTGGTTTTGGCATCAGGGCCATATGTACTGGGGGCCGATCCGGTCAATGGTAATCCAACGCTTGGGCAGGAATATTCGAAGAGCTATAATGTTATTCAAACGCCTGTACCGTTTTTAAATATTGCTCCCGACTCTAGAGCAGGTGCCATGGGTGACCTGGGGGCTGCTACTTCTCCCGACCTCAACTCTTTGCACTGGAATCCTGCCAAGTACGCATTTTTAGACGATAATGCAGGGGTCTCAACCACTTATTCTCCCTGGCTAAAAAATCTTGCACCCGACATTAAGTTGTTGTACCTGACCGGATTTAAACGTGTAGATAAACAGCAAACCGTAGCTTTTGGACTGCGTTACTTCACGCTGGGATCTATTACGTTTACCGATGAAAACAATCAGTTTATTTCCAAACAAAACCCCAATGAGTTTACCCTCGATGCTTCTTATGCCCGTCTTTTTTCGGAAAAAATGTCGGGTGGGATTACTTTCCGCTATATCGTGAGCGACCTGGCCAAAGGAAGTACCGTTAGCGGTCAGGCTGTTAAAGCAGGTACCTCTTTTGCTGCCGATATATCCATGTATTACCGAACACCCATCAAATTTAACAACAATGATGGTGAGTGGGCACTGGGAGTAAATATTTCGAACATTGGAACAAAGATTTCGTACACCGAGGGTGAAAGAAAAGATTTTATTCCCACCAACCTCCGCATAGGTACTTCTGTTAAAGTTAATCTCGATAACTTTAACAGCGTGATGGTGGGGCTTGACCTGAACAAGCTGTTAGTTCCAACCCCTCCCATTTATAAGGTCGATTCTACCGGCAATTTTGTTGTAGATGCTAATGGGAATCGTATCATTGAAAAGGGGATGGATCCCAATGTATCGGTGGGTCAGGGGATTATTCAGAGCTTTTACGACGCTCCCGGTGGCTTTTCGGAGGAGCTGAAAGAAATTATGCTTTCCATAGGTGCCGAATACTGGTATATGAACCAGTTTGCTATCCGCGCGGGTTATTTCAACGAGGCAGCCATGAAGGGCAACCGTAAATATGCATCGGTGGGTGTAGGATTACGACTTACCCTTATTACGCTTGACTTCTCTTACCTTATTCCCCGTGGGGGACGTAGTAACCCGCTGGCCAATACCGTGCGTATTACAGCCTCGGTCGACATTGGAAATGTACAGCGAACAAAAAAATGATGCGAATAGGCTTTGGTTATGATGTTCATCAACTGGTTGAAGGGCGACGACTTTGCCTTGGAGGTATAGAAATTCCACATTTTAAAGGTACTTTAGGGCATTCCGATGGGGATGCCCTCATTCATGCTATTTGCGATGCCTTGCTGGGTGCTGCCGCTCTGGGTGATATTGGCAACCATTTTCCTGACGCTTCCAGTGAATTCAAGGATATCGACAGCAAAATACTGTTGAAGCGTACCGTAGATCTTTTGCAGCAACATAATTTCAGCATCGGCAATGTTGATGTAACGGTGTGTCTGCAACAACCCAAAATTGCTCTCTATCTCGATAGCATGCGTACAACCCTGGCACAGGTTATGCAAATCGACGAAAGCCAAATTTCCATAAAAGCTACTACCACAGAAAAATTAGGCTTTGTAGGTCGTGAGGAAGGTGTATCGGTGTATGCGGTGGCATTGATACATTCGCTAACAAATGCTTAACACCCTTGCAGACAAAAGTTAGTAACTTTGCTCTTCCTTTTTCTGCAAAATTTACATAGCTGAAACCTGCAGAGTGTTTTGATTGAGAGTACCGGTAATTTTTTAGACTCAATTGCCGGTGTACAAGTTTTTTCTTAACGAACTGTTATGAAGGATTCGACTATAGGCTACCGTGAAATTCTTCGATTAAGTCTTCCCATAATTGCCAGCAGTGCTGTTGAAAATATCACGGCAATCATCAACACTGCTTTTCTGGGGCATGTGGGAGCTGTTGCGCTGGGGGCATCGGCAGTGGGAGGTATTTTTTACCTGGCGCTTATTATGCTGGCTTTCGGTTTTGGAATTGGGGTACAAATTATTGTCGCTCGACGCTACGGGGAAAAGAAAATTTCGCAGATAGGCCAGATAGTTCAACAGTCATTGCTATTCCTTGTGAGTTGGGGGATAGTGCTTACCCTTGCTTTTCATTTTTGGGGCACTTCCTTATTTCGTCACTTTGTACATTCCGATGAAATTTTCTATGAGGTGAAGGCTTACCTGTCGTTTCGTATCTGGGGACTGGTACTGGCTTATATTAACATTATCTTCCGGGCTTTTTACACAGGTATCATGCGTACGCGGGTGGTTGGGTATTACAGTGTGATCTTGGCAGTTACCAATATTTTCTTTGATTATGTTCTTATTTTTGGTAAACTGGGTTTTCCTCGGATGGAAATTGCTGGGGCAGGTCTGTCTTCGGTCATAGCCGAAGGGGTGGCAACAATGTTTTTTATAATTTATACCCTAACCCGGAAAAATATCCAGAGTTTTGCTCTTGGCCACAAGCATCGATTCGACTGGCAGGTAATGCTTCATACCCTGCGAATAGCCAGTCCGGTAATGTTGCAGTTTACTTTTTCCTTTGGCGGCTGGTTTATGTTTTTCATGTTTGTCGAAAAAATGGGAGAAATACCTTTAGCCGTATCCAATCTGGTTCGTACTTTCTACCTTATTGCTTTGTTGCCCCTGTGGGGATATGCTTCGGCAACCAATACGTTGGTTAGCTATCTAATGGGCAGTGGCCGGACGGCTGAACTAACAGCTACTATTCGAAGAATTCTGGTACTCAGCGTAGGTACGATCACCAGTCTTGTACTTGTTTTAAGCGTTACTGCACGTTTTTATTTTCATCTTTTTACCGATGATTCTATGCTTATCGACCATTCATTGCCTATAATTTATATTGTGGCCGCTACCTCTGTTCTGGTGTCGGTGAGTATTATTCTTTACAACATTATTTCGGGCGCCGGAAAGACCCATATTACCCTGACTATCGAGGGTGTTGTCATGTTTATATATGTAATATGGGCCTATGCGGTTGCCTACTGGTGGCATGGTACGGTAACTATGATATGGATGTCGGAGCTGTGGTATGGTATTTTTATGGGACTTATTGCTGGCAGTTATCTTAAATTTGCGAACTGGAAAAAAACGGTAGTATAAGCAAAAGCATGAGAATTGTAGTAGGCTTGTCGGGGGGTGTAGATTCAAGTGTGGCTGCATGGCTACTTAGGCAGCAAGGCCATGAGGTGATAGGTATGTTTATGATTAATTGGCACGATACTACCGGTACTTTATATGGCGATTGTCCGTGGAAGGACGATCTGGTGTTTGCTCAACTGGTAGCTCGAAAATTAGATATACCCCTACATACAGTTGATTTAAGTGTACAGTATCGGCAGCGCGTGGTTGATTATATGTTTGAGGAATATCAGAGGGGTCGTACCCCTAATCCTGATGTGCTATGTAATCGGGAAATCAAGTTTGATCTTTTTATGCTGGAGGCACGAAAGCTGGGTGCCGAAAAAGTGGCCACCGGCCATTATGCTCGAAGTGAGGTCGTTGAGGTGGATGGCAAAACCTATTACAGGCTGTTGCGGGGGATCGATGAGAATAAGGATCAAAGCTATTTTCTCTGCCAGCTTTCACAGTCGCAACTTGCTTTTTCGGTTTTCCCCGTTGGTGGCCTGACCAAGCCCGAGGTGCGCCGGATAGCTGATGCGCTGGGATTGCCTACCGCCCAGCGCAAGGATTCGCAGGGTATATGTTTTGTGGGCAAGGTCGATCTGCCTGCTTTTTTGCAGCAAAAATTATCGGCCAGGCGGGGTCCCATCATTGAAATACCTGCTCATTCTCCTGTTTTTCAAAAAAACGGCAGTGAGCTGATGGAGCTGGCACAGCCTTACATGTATCGGCCCATCATGGGAAAAATTGTGGGATATCATAATGGGGCTCATTTTTTTACTATCGGTCAACGAAAAGGCTTGCAGGTAGGTGGCAAAAGGCAACCCCTCTTCGTCATTGGCCTTGATGTGGATAGCAACATCCTGTATGTAGGCGAGGGTGAAAATCATCCAGGGCTTTATCGAAAGGCACTATATGTAAGCGAGCGAGATATTCACTGGATACGGCCCGACTATGAACTCGAACCACAAGAAAGCCAGCGTTTTAGGGTGCGTATCCGTTACCGCCAGCCCCTGCAGGATGCGTCGGTTTATAAATTAGAAGAGGGGCTGATAGTGTTGTTCGACCTACCCCAGCGGGGTATCACCCCAGGTCAGTTTGTAGCCTGGTACGATGGCGACGAACTCATAGGTTCGGGAATTATCAATAGTTAGCGCTCAGGGTATCAGCAGCGAGCTATCGCCATAGCTGAGAAATCGAAAATCGTGATTTAACGCATAGTTGTAAATATCTCGCCACCGTTCGGTGCCAACAAAAGCCGCTACCAGCAACAACAGGGTACTTTTGGGTTGATGGAAATTTGTAATCAGCCGGTTTACCAGCTGAAAAGTATAGCCGGGAATAATCATCAGTTGGGTTTCGGCATGAAATCCAGCAATCCTTTTTGTTTCGCAAAACTGGATAAGAAAATCTAATACTTCTCTTACTGGAGGCTGTGGCATTTCCTGGTAATCCCATTGGTTTACCTGTAGGTTTTGCAGGTGAGGGTTTTGCATGAGTTTTACGCCAAGCCAGTAGGTGCTTTCTATAGCCCTGAGGGTGGTGGTGCCTACTGCTGTGGTATTTCCCAGGTATTGTTTGAGCTGTTTAAGCGTTTCGAGGGTAATGTAAAAATGTTCGCTATGCATATCGTGTTGCAAGACATTTTCATGCTTTACCGGTCGAAAAGTGCCAGCGCCTACGTGCAAGGTGATAGCTATGTCGTGAATTCCTTTGTGCCTTAGTTGATCCAAAACTTTTTCACTGAAGTGCAGACCAGCCGTTGGGGCGGCCACAGAGCCTTCGAGTCGTGAAAAAATGGTCTGATATCTTATTTTATCAATATTATCGGCCTCACGCTTGATGTATGGGGGCAAGGGAAGGAAACCTGCAGCTTCGAGTAAATGTCCAAATGGCATATCCGAAGGTTGCCACGTAAATTTAACCTTTTGGTGTTGTCCACAATGCTCAACCAACCTTGCATCAATGGTAATCGGTGCTGTTGGCGTGTCTAACGTTAGGCTTAAGATTTCGTTTTTCCATTTTTTTAAGTTCCCTACCATACACAACCATACTGCTTCACCTGTTTTTTGAAAGGCAAGATTATAATCGGCAGGGTCGAAGGGTTCGAGGCACAGTACCTCGATGTGGGCGCCCGACGGTTTCGTAAATAGCAGGCGAGCATTAATTACCCTTGTGTCGTTGTAAAGTAAGGCACTTTTCTCGGGAAGGTATTCAGGTATTCGTTCAAACAAATCTTCAACAATGGTTCCCTGTCGGTATATGAGCAATTTTGATTTATCCCGTTCGGGTAGCGGGTATTGAGCAATTCTATCTTCGGGTAATGGATAGTCGAAATCCTTAATTGACAGCATATTTTTTCCAGCAAAGATATAAATAATAAACCAAACGCTTTGCACTGTGGGGTACAAAGCGTATGTTGCAGTGCAGGTATCGATGTATGGTTATCATTTCAAGATAAGCTGTTTTTCGGTTCCCTTGCTATGCGTGCGCTGAATTAGGTAAGACCCACCTTTAAGCTGTAAGGTATCGAACCTTATGCTGTTCCATCCTGCAGAAAGCGTTTTATGTTAATGTCTTACCTATTTCTGGCTTTCTGCAGCTACTTTTAGCCGTGCTGCCAACAGGCATTCCTCTTCTTTTGCCTTGATGCAAAAGAAGCAAAAAATCAAGGCTCAAAAGCCCTACCCGATGGGTACCCCGGTAGC
>JBMFQE010000010.1:0-100903 GCA_049968755.1 Bacteroidales bacterium | reverse complement strand
ACATTGCCCACCAGTATATTCCCGCTGCTAAGATTGGTCGAAAGAGCACCAATGTCGGAGGCTGACGCACCACTTTTATCTATCTTGCTCCAGCTGATGGCTGCAGTGCTGCTGATATCAGCGTTGGTTATCGTGCCATCCTGAACTTTCGCAGTGGTAACAGCATTATCGGCGATTTCAGCTGTCCCAACGCCTTCAGACGATATGGCAATTCCGAGAGAATCTGCGCTTAGGGTAGTTCCCTTTGTTTTTACTGAAAATACTGTACCGGTGAGTTGTAGCCCTTTGCCGGCGGTATAATTTGTATTGGCATCGGATGAGGAGATGATCAGCGTATCGCTGGAACGGAAAATAGAGGTAGCACCCGTTGACTTAAGAATTATGCTGCCCCCGTTTTTAGAAAGGTTAATTTGTGGCAGGGAAGTACCGGTTAAGCTTAGCTGCTGGAGCTCATTGGTAGCATTCGTATCCTGGTCGGCAGTGATATGATGATTAAGAATAGTGCGCAATAATGCATCTTCCTGTTGTCGTGCAAGCTTTTCATTATTGAATACTTGCCGAAAATGAATGCTATCGGACTGTTGTTTTTGTTGCAGTTGGCGGTCGCCCTGCTGACGTTCAGCAGTTTCCTGGGAAAGACCCTGTGCCAATCGACGGGTTAGACTGTCGGTTTTCTGAATAAGATTCCGCTCGTCTGTTGTAATTACTTTACCACTACCAGCGTCAGTAATGGCAGCAGCAGGGGATGCCTGAAAGTAGGGGTCTGTTTCTACCCCAGTCATTCCGGATGACAAGGCATAAAGGGCATAGGGTACTGCCATGAGCTGCTGGATACCCATGAGTAAAAACTCACCATTGCGCTTGTAGTCTATTTCTACCTTGAGGAAATGAGGAGCTTTACTCCACTGAATCTGGGAGAATACACCCATCTGCGGTTCGCCATGCCCTATAGTTAAGGAAAATAGGCCAAAAGCATCGGTAAGAGTTCGGTGAGTTTCCATGTATTCGATCGTACCGTCGGGCGAGCCTGAAATGATGGTAAAGCGCACTATTATCTCTTTATCGTAAAAAACAGTCCCATTAATATCATGGCCGGCTATTTCCTTTTTGTTCTCATCGAGGGCTACAGCCTGATAATTAATGCCATCTACTATGCGGGTTTGTGTTACACAAATTTCCATGTTCCACCAAACAAGGATTATCCATAACCAGTGTTTGAGAAAGGTTAATTTTTTCATGGCTAATAGGGTTTTTTAATTTTTTATAAGGTATACGAAATTTTTTTGCTGCGCTTAGGTTAAGCTTGCTTGCCAAATACATGCGCCGGTAATTGTTCGATTTTTTTGAAATTCAGTTAACCATCCTTAAAGCTTTATTACCATTCCAAAAACAAACATGTGGCCTATGTTTCGCATTTTCTGTTCCGGGTGTTCCTTTTCAAGATTGATCAGGCTTCGCAAATATTTATATTCTATGGTTATGCCGATAATTGCGGAAAAATCAATATTCAATCCGCCGGTTATAATTACGCCTGCATCGTAGTTTCTAAACTGATTATCCTTAAGTAGATTAAAATACTGTTCACCCACCATTTGATCAGCTTTATAGGCATATTGTCCATAAAAAGATATTACCCCGTAGGGCTTCATGATAAAATCGGAGTGAATAAATTTTCTAGTTCGACCTATTCCTGCACCAATAGCACTACCGATGTAATGAAAGTCCCATTCTACTTTCTGATTATTCACCGTACTTTGTGCACCTAAATTGGTATATGAGAATGCAGGCTGAATAAATAGCAGATTATTAAAAAATTTATGATAGCTCACTCCGTAAGTGCTTTTAATCTTTTGATTAAGATAGCTATCAGGCTGACCCTGGCTATTTTTGTAGCTTATGCTTGAAAATACCTGCCCAAAATAAACAATTACCCGCTTTTCGGGCGCTAATTGACCCGATACTGTCTGTAAATAAACATAAATGAAAAAAAGAAAAATAAGAAAACTTTTTATCCGACAATAATTGATTTTTATGGTCGGATGAAACTCGCATGAAATTTCTTCGTGTTTGTTGGTTTTGTAAAAATATTTTTTTTGCATGAAAACTGATATTAGGTAAATTAATAAAGGTATTTTTTTAGGTCGTTGCTTTTATTTCATCTGATAAGTTTTACTATTCTAAACTGCCTTATAACCTGATTTTGCCATACTACTACTATCAGATAAGAGCCAAAAGGTAGAATACTCAGGTTAAGCATCGTATGTCTGGAAAAAATGGGCTGCGTAAGGATAGATTTTCCTTCGTTGTCAAAAATCATTACACGTAAATCACGATGCCATTCCGATAACTTAACATTTACATGATTTACAAAGGGATTTGGAAAAATTTCGACCTGTAATGGAGGTATGGCGATTTGTTTTCTGGAATATAGTAGCCTGGGTTGCTGAAATCCCTGATACAGTGTATAACGGTTAGAAAATATAGCAGTATTGGATGGCTGACCAACTGTTTGGGAAAGCTACACACCATTTTTGCCCATGGAGCTCCCCGTGCAACTGATTACGCTCCGCTGAATTACCTGAGCCTGTAACGTCCAGGTAGCTAAACCCATATTTAGCCCAAGTAAAAGCATGATATATCCTCTCATAATTTTTGAATTTTAGATGAAAACTGCGAAATATAAAAATTGATCAATTTAAGTCAATAGCTGATAGTAATTTTGCTATTGCCCTATAAAAGCCATTTTCGCTATACCTTCATCTTTTCTTGCTTGTAATTAACGGAACTTCAGTAAGCAAAAAAATTTCTGAAATTATCGCCACTATAAGTTGCCCATAGCAATTTTGATTAATTTTACGCAGCTAACACCGCAGGTAAATAATCCAGCAGCAGACCCCATCAATCCTTATAGGTTAGGTTTTTTTTAATAACAAAAATGGGTTGCTTTTGTCCGTTGTGTGTTGGAATGGTAAGCAAGGCAGGGTTGTATTGCAAATAAAATTAAGTTTTATGTTGTCACCGGAAATTTTTGAATTTCTTACTGCACTGAAGGCAAACAATAACAGGGTTTGGTTCGATGCCCATAAGCATTGGTACCTGAAGGTAAAAGAGCAGTTTGATACTTTTGTGGAGGCGCTCATTTTACGCATGGCGGTGCATGATGCCGACTTAGCCTACCTTAGCGTTCGCGATTGCACCTATCGCATTTATCGCGACATTCGTTTCTCGGCCGATAAAACGCCTTATAAAACTAACATGGGAGCTTATCTGGTCAAAGGGGGGAAAAAGAGCCAGCTCGCCGGCTATTATTTTCATATCGAACCAGGCAATTGCATGGTTGCTGGCGGTCTTTGGATGCCCGAGCCTAATCTGTTGAAAAAAGTTCGTTGGGGTATCTATGAAAATATCGAAGAGTTTGTATCGATTATTGAAGAACCTGCTTTTAAAACCTTTTTTCCACAAATCGATGCGGACGCCATGCTCTCTCGGCCTCCTCGCGACTTTCCGGCCGATTTCCCTTACATTCATCTGCTTAAATATAAAAGTTACACCGTTTCACACCCATTGAGCGATGCCGATGTGGTTGCTCCCGATATCTTAGAAAGGGTAGTTGGGGCATTTTCCTTGCTCAAACCTTTTGTTCATTTTTTCAACCGAACCATTGAGGATGTTTAGCTATTTTGGCAAGTGACTACCAAAAATCTAATTTTCCCAGCGGGGTTCTCGTTTTTCGAGGAATGCCTGTAAACCTTCCTGACCATGACGTGAACGCTTGAGTCGGGCAAGCAAAAGATAGGTATAGGTTTTTATTCGGAAGGTAATAGGAGGTTTGAACAGGCCCATAAGTTTTTTAGTTGCCAGCAAAGCCTGTAGCGAAACCTTGCTGATACCTTCGACAATTTCATTGACCGTTTTTTCAAGTTCAGGATTGGGTGTACAAATATCGACAAGTCCTGAACTGGCAGCCTGCCGGGCAGTAAAGATACGTCCGCTGAAAATCCACGGATTCAGCTGGGTTCCTTTAGTTTTGTGCATAACATAAGGCATAATAGCTGCCGGGGCTATACCCAACCTAACTTCGGGAAAGCAAAAAATGGCTTCCTGTTCGGATATAGCTATATCGGCTGCAGCTATAAAACCCAGAATGCCCCCAAAAGCATTTTTCTCGACCACTATCATTGTCACTTGGGGTAAGTTGAAAAAATGATACAGGCAATCGGCTATAAGCTTGCTCTGAAGGATATTTTTCAAAAATCCTTCACGACCTGTTTTTTGCATCCATTCAATATCCGCTCCTGCCGAAAGCACGTTATCCTTTCCTCGAAGTATAACCAGGCGAATTTGCTTGTTGTGGTGTATTGCCTGAAAGGTCTGCAGTAGCTCTTTAAATACTCTTCCCGTGAGGGCGTTACGTTTATGTGGTCGATTGATCCAGATCCAGGCAACCGAGTTTTCGATGTTTACGACAATATCTTTAAAATTTTGAAAATCAGCTTTCATGGTTGTTACTCTATTTACAGGCTACATGCGGAAAATTCCATATTGTGGGGGTTGTTGGGGTGAATGCGCTACTACCGATAGGCAAAATCCCAGAACATTTCGGGTATCGGAAGGATCGACAATTCCATCATCCCACAGTCGCGATGTTGCATAGTAAACCGAACTTTCCTTTTCAAATTGTTCAACGAGGCTTATTTTACCTGTTCCTTTAACGGTCGAGAGTACTATAGAGGCCTGTTCACCTCCCATCACAGCAATCTTTGCCGATGGCCAGGAAAACAAAAAGTGGGAGTTCATAGCACGACCAGCCATGGCATAGTTACCTGCTCCATACGATTTGCCCATGATGAGCGTAATTTTGGGTACATTGGCGTTGGCTACAGCCTGAACCATCTTAGCTCCATCTTTTGCTATACCCTTGTGTTCATAATCGCGCCCTACCATAAAACCCGAAATGTCCTGCAAAAACAAGAGGGGTATCTGCCGGTGGCAACACAATTCTATGAAATGCGTTGCCTTTAGTGCCGACTCCGAAAATAGTATGCCATTACTGGCTACAATGCCTACCGAATATCCCATGATTTTACCCCATCCGGTCACAATGGTGGTTCCATATCCTGCCTTAAATTCATCGAACTCACTACCATCAAGCAGTCGGGCAAGCACTTCGTAAGGATCAATATTTTGCCGGCTATCGGCTGGAATAATTCCATAAAGTTCGTCGACATCATATTTTGGCTCAACAGGTGGGGTAAATGAACGATGTTGTGTTGTTTTGCCAGCAAAAAAATGCTGCAAACTCTGTCGGCAAAGATAAAGGGCATGTTCATCCGATTGGGCAATATAATCTGCTACTCCCGAGATGGTAGTATGTACAACTGCCCCTCCCAACTCTTCGGCTGATATTTCCTCACCTGTAGCTGCTTTAACCAGCGGAGGTCCCCCCAAAAAGATGGTACCCTGCTCCCGAACCATGATAACTTCATCGCTCATGGCAGGTACGTATGCCCCTCCTGCCGTACACGAACCCATCACCACAGCTATTTGCGGAATTCCCAATGCCGACATTCGGGATTGATTATAAAAAATTCGTCCAAAATTGTCCCTATCGGCAAAAACTCTCGCCTGTAACGGTAAAAATATTCCACCGCTATCCACCAGGTAAACGCAGGGCAAATGGTTTTGCAAAGCAATTTCCTGTGCCCGTAAATGCTTTTTTATGGTTTCGGGAATGTATGTTCCTCCTTTTACGGTAGCATCATTGGCGATAATTACTATCGGATTACCATGAACGATACCAATGCCAGTAATTATACCCGCTGCAGGAAACTGATTCTCGTACTGATCATAGGCAGCTAACGTTGAAAACTCAAGAAAAGGTGTATGCGCGTCGCAAAGCAACTCAATTCGATCGCGTACCAGTAGTTTGCCCCGTTCACGATGTCGCCGTACAGGTTCCTCCTCATCGCGTACAATTGTTCTTTGTAATAAAGACTTGTATTCACTTACAAGTTGTAGCTGACGTGCATAATTCGACTGATATTGCTGCGAATTCTTATCAACGCTACTTTGTAAAACCATACTAATTTTTCATAGTAAACACTTTGAAATATTGAATTGTTTACCCTTTCTTGCTAGTACACCTGTAACAAATTTTAGTTTCTTAAAGGATTATTGAAAATCAAATAATTTTAGAAGTTTTTCGGCATTGTTTTGTGTTTTTCCTGCTATGAAGGGTAGGGGTGAAAGGGTGAAGTTTAATGGACAATGTTGTCTTGTTGATACACATACCTATGTAGACCTGACCAAGCTGCAAAAAAATTTTCCCGAAAAATTTGTCATTTTCGTAGTACACCTACATTTCTTCATAAACATTAATCATAAAAATGTGTTAATTGGCTAACTTTACGCGCTAAAAAATGATCCGGATATGAATATTAAGGTTTACAAAACAAACGCCATCGAAGCCGATCGTCCCCTGGTTTTAATCACATCGAAAGGCTCCGAAATCAATGCCAGCTACTTCAATGAAAAGGAGTATGCTTACCTGCAAAACAAGATAGCAAAAAACGACAGTTTTATTACCCTTTACCAGCTTCATCGGTTGGTATTTGTGGTGCTGCTGGATTACTCGCGCGACAGCTATCTGGTATGGGAAGAAGCCCGAAAGGCTGGCTATCGGGTTCAGTCGTTACTCAACGATCATGATCTGGATAATGTAGTTATCACCCACCTGCAGTCCGATAATCAAGCCCTACTTGCTTTGACCGAGGGACTTTTGCTGGGTGCCTACCGATTTGTTAAATATTTTACTAAAGCCGACGAAAAAAAGAGTAAAATTCGTGAAATAGCCCTGTATGCTCAAGATTTACAAGAAAATGAAATTAACCAACTTGTACAGGTAGTTGCGCAAGTATATCGGGTCAGGGATCTGGTGAATGAGCCGGTATCGTATCTGAATGCAGAGCGGTTGGCCGAAGAAATAAGAGAAATGTGCATCCAGCAGGGCTGCCAGGTAGAAATATTGCGCAAGTCGCAAATAGAAGCCCTGAAAATGGGAGGGCTACTGGCAGTAAACAAGGGCTCGGTCGATCCCCCGACTTTTACGATTGTGGAATGGAAACCTGAACAACCAATCAACAGTAATCCCTATGTACTGGTAGGCAAGGGAGTTGTTTACGATACAGGAGGTCTTAGCCTTAAGCCCACTACCGATAGCATGGATTACATGAAATCCGATATGTCGGGAGCTGCTATTGTTGCCGGAACTGTTGCGGCTATTGCAGCAAATAAATTACCCATTCATATTGTTGCCCTGATACCTGCTACCGATAATCGTCCTTCGGGCAATGCCTATGCACCAGGCGATGTGGTAACCATTATGGATGGTACTACAGTTGAAGTGCTCAACAGCGATGCCGAAGGGCGCATGATTCTGGCCGATGCGCTGGTGTATGCCCAGCGGTACAATCCCGTCCTGGTAATCGATGTGGCTACGCTTACAGGTTCTGCTTCGATGGCAATTGGGCCCTATGCCCTGGTGGCTATGGGCACGGCTTCAAACGAAATTAAACAGCAACTCCAGCATAGTGCCTATGCTGTGTACGAACGAATAGTCGAATTTCCCCTTTGGGACGAGTACGACGAGCTTATCAAGTCAGATATAGCCGATATTAAAAACGTAGGAGGCAAAAACGCCGGTGCTATTGTAGGAGGTAAATTCCTGCAACGTTTTGTTAAATATCCCTGGATGCACTTCGACATCGCGGGTGTTGCCTTCAGCAAATCCAATGACAACTACCGCGGCAAAGGTGGTACAGGATTTGGCGTTCGATTGCTCTATCACTTTTTTGCGCAGCTGGCTCAGCATTAAAATCCTCTTGCACAGGAGAGCTTATATCCTCCTGTGCCATCATAATTCAAATATCTTTTGGATAGCAAAGGGTATATTTTTTAACTACTTTTGATAAAACCTGGATATTGAGCATGTCGGACGCATCGGAAATATCTACCAGACGCCCATCGTTATAAAGTATACTAATCCTGTCGTCCGATACATTGTAGGTATCGCTCCACACTGTTCCTTCAAAAACAAAGTATTCAGCTTCCTCTGGCGTAAATCGATATTTTTCAGCAGCCCGCAGTACAAGCTGTCTGATGCGTGCCGGATCTATCGGCTGGTTATGAAGCTCAATCCGGAATAAACGCCGATTATTCATTTGCTGGCAGAGAAGCGACAGTACCCTGTCGGAATGATACTGCCATACCTTAATGGCCGAAAGTACATCGCTATCGTCGAGAAGTAAAAAATGCTCAAGCATTTTTTTAATCTCCTGCTGTGAATTGTTTTCTCCCCTAAAATGTCGGGTAAGAAAAAATTCCAGTGCCGGCGTTGCAAAAAGCTTTTCCCCCCTCAATGCCAAATACTTGGCCCGCTTAAGAATATTGACCATTAAATTTTCAGCGGCTAATACGGTTTTATGTAAATATACCTGCCAGTACATCAGACGACGGGCTATGAGAAATTTTTCTATGGAGTAAATCCCTTTTGCCTCCACTACCAACCTGTCGTTTACTACATTCAACATTTTGATGATACGATCCGAGCCAATTACCCCTTCCGATACACCGGTGAAAAAGCTATCGCGGCGTAGGTAATCGAGCCTATCCATGTCGAGCTGGCCCGATACCAGCTGGGTCAAAAATTTTTTGCGATAACGATGCGTAAATATTTCTATGGCCGTTTGCAGTCTCCCATGCATTTGCTCATTGAGTTGCTGCATAATGTATAGCGAAAGATGTTCGTGCGTAAAACTTTCTATCAAGCTATATTCGAGCGCATGCGAAAAAGGCCCATGGCCAATATCATGCAAAAGGATAGCAATATTTGCAGCTTCAGCCTCCTGTTCGGTAATTTCGTGACCTTTAGCTCGAATAACTTCAATGGCCTGGTTCATCAAATGCATGGCTCCCAAAGCATGTTGAAATCTTGTGTGCATGGCACCCGGATAAACCATGTGAGTAAGACCCAGCTGCCGTATGCGCCTTAGCCGCTGAAACCAGGGATGTTCAATTAAGTCAAATATTATATCGTAATATATGTGGATAAACCCATATACCGGATCATTAACAATTTTGCGCTTGTTGGTCGACATGAATCAACAAATTTTGGTAAAGGTAGAGAAAATTTTTCACGGCAATTTTTGCTACCCCATTAACTTTTTCCCTTTGTGTAGAGAAATTACTGATTACTTTTATCCTTTTCAACTATGCTGTAAAAAACTTTCGTACAAAATAAGGGTAATGTTGTTTAATATTGTCATTATATTAGTGAATTTAATTAAGCTTATTAACCTAAAAAATTATGCCATGAAAACACGTTTGCTTATCTCCGTAATTTTTGCAGCGGTTTATCTTTTTCCGCAATGCAAAGGCAAAGACAAGGAAGAAATCAACTTTACCGCTCAGAATATTGCCGATAGCCTGCACTGGATAAAACAATCATGCTTTAAAATTCAGGTACTTGGAAAAACCATCTATTTCGACCCGCTGGGTATTAATAATACCGATTCAGCCGACTTTATCCTTATCACCCATCCACATGGCGATCATTTTTCACCTGCCGACATTGCAAAAATTTCTACTGCAAAAACTAAAATATACGGGCCTAAGGAATGCAGGTATACGGGTACCTGTAAGGAATTTGTTGAGGTAGCACCGGGACAAACCATTGAACTTGCTCCTAACATTTCTATTACCACTGTTCCTGCCTATAATGTAGTAAAAACCAATTTCCATCCCAAAGAAAAGCAATGGGTGGGCTATTTGCTCAAGTTGGGCAATATCGTGGTTTACCATGCTGGTGACACCGAACGTATTCCCGAAATGAAAAATTTTACGGCAAATATTGCTTTGTTACCGTTAGGACAAACCTATACGATGAATTCGGTTGAGGAGGCCGCCGATGCTGCACGCGATGTTAAGGCCGAGATTGCTATTCCCATGCACTGGGGCGCCTATGAGGGTACTGCTGCCGATGCGCAAAAATTTAAATCTCTCCTCGAAAAAGAAATGGTTGTTATTATTAAAACTACCGAATGAATTGATCGTGCATTGCTCAAAAGCTGCCCTAGGGCAGCTTTTTGTGTTAAAAATTTTATTCTGTTACCCTGCCAAAAAAAAAACCTAAAAATCATTTCATAAATTCTTCACTACAATTGCTAAACATTTTTGTACTTTTGGAAAGCAAATTTTATCAAATTGCTATGCATACGTTATTGTATATTCATTGGAACGTCAATCCCGAAATTTTTCATATCGGTCCTTTGGCTGTTCGTTGGTATGGTTTGATGTTTGCCCTTGCATTTATCACGGGCTACTATATTTTTAAATTTTTTTTCAAGCAGGAAGGCTATAAAATAGAATTACTCGATCAGCTTACGGTATACGTTGCAGTGGGTATTATTGTAGGCGCACGTTTGGGACATGTGCTATTTTATGATCCTGGATATTATTTATCTAATCCCCTCGAAATACTTGCAATATGGAAAGGTGGTCTGGCTAGCCATGGTGCTGCCATTGGGTTACTTATTACATTATATCTATGGACAAGAAAAAATCAGGCTGACCTACTCTGGCTTCTCGACCGCATTGCAGTGGTTGTTGCCATTGGTGGAATGTTTGTTCGCTTCGGAAATTTAATGAATTCGGAAATTTACGGAATCGAAACCCATTTACCCTGGGGTTTTATTTTTGTAAGGGAAGGCGAAGTTGTGCCCAAACATCCCACTCAGATCTATGAGGCACTATCCTATTTCCTTATTTTTCTTTTACTATTCACGGCTTACCGTAAAAATTGGTGGTTCCCCAAAAAAGGACTTGCTTTCGGTATTTTTCTTATCTTGCTATTTGGTGCCCGTTTTTTGATTGAATTCATTAAAAATCCGCAGGAAGAATTTGAAACTACGCTTCCGCTGTTTATGGGACAAATCCTCAGCATACCCTTTATATTGGCAGGTATTATTATTGTTTTTTATACTACCAGAAAAAATTCAGCCAAAAAATAGCGTTGAAATAATACTGTCGGAAATAAACCAGCCCTTCAGGTTTAAGCGTATACCGTCGGTGTTGATGTCGAGAAATTGGGGAAAATACCTTTGAGCCCGATTTTCCAGTTGCATGTAATTTTCGCTGCCAAAAAATTCTATAAACTTATCTTTATTTAAGCCTTCTACACATCGCAGTCTTAGCATTATTTCCTCATTCATTTGGTCAATTTGCGAAAGCTTATCAATTGATAATTCTACCCTATTTTCATTTATGGCAGCCAAATATTTTCGAATGTCACGTACATTTTCATAACGATTACTGCCGTCGAAAGAATGGGCCGAAGGACCTAAACCCAAATATGGCATATGCTGCCAGTAGGATTGGTTATGTTTTGAACGAAAACCCGTTTGCGCAAAATTGGAAATTTCATAATGTTCAAAACCATGGCTTGCGAGCATGTCGTGAAGCATTTGCATTTGCTGCCAGCTCTGTTCCTCCGAAATTTCAACAAACTTCCCTTTTGTTTTCAAATACCCAAAAGTAGTGCGAGGTTCGATGGTCAGGTGGTAGGCTGAAATATGCTTTACCGGAAAAGCAACTGTTTGGCTGATTGTATCCTCCCAGAGCTTGTTACTCATTATTGGGATACCGTATATCAAATCGATGCTTAAATTTTCTATACCAGCGCTAAGAGCCCATTCTATACTATTTACAGCATGTATTGCTCCGTGACGCCGATTAAGATAGTGTAGTATTGTATCATTAAAACTCTGTATACCAATACTTAATCTATTTACTCCCACAGCTTTGACTTCACGATAGTAAGTTTCTGACACATCCTCGGGATTTAATTCAAGGGTAACCTCGCAATGCTCGCTGAGAGCAAAATATGTAACTATCTTATCGAGTATAGCTGCAATTGCCTGCGAATGGAGTATCGAAGGGGTACCGCCGCCAAAATAGATGGTATCAATCTTCACTTTTTCCGGGAAAAAGTGGCTTCGTAATTCTATTTCCTTGAGCAATGCTATAAAAAATTCCGGCAGACGTGAAAGATTCACATCCGTATAAAAATCACAATAATGACATCTGCGATGACAGAATGGAACATGAATGTAAATTCCTGCCACGTCTAAATAAATACCTTATGGGCGTGATGATGAATTTCGTTGGCCAGGGCTTCAATATTTGTTTCGAGAAACAATTTTTTAAGCTCTTCGCGTATAGGACTATACTGGGGATGTATAGGACAGTGTTCTTCCTCGCTCGAACAAGCTGCTACACCAATCAGGCAGGAGTTAAAAAAATCACCGCCGTCAATGACATTGACAATGTCCATAAGCTTTATATGCGCGGGTGAAAGACCTAAGGAAAATCCCCCATTGGGTCCCTTTACCGATCGCAAAATTTTATTTTTAGCCAACACTTGAAGAATCTTTCCTAAAAATGGTGTTGGTATATTCAATGTTTTAGATATTTCCTTAATTCCTATAATTCTGTTTCTGTTTTCCTCAAGTGCTAAGTATATACAGGCTCGGATAGCGTATTTACAGGTGTTCGATAACATATTAACAAATATTAAGGGGGATTTTATTGATGCGGGTTAAATGGCGCCCTCCATCAAAAGCTGTATTTAAAAAAGTATCTACTATTTTCTTTGCCTCTTCCTCGGATATAAAACGCGCTGGAAGGGAACAAATATTGGCATCGTTATGCGCTCGTGCCAACCTTGATATTTCTTCGTTCCAGCAAAGCGCTGCACGTATGCCCTGATGTTTATTCACCGTCATATTAATTCCATTGCCACTGCCGCAAAGCGAAATTCCCTTATCTACATCTTTGTTTTCTACCGCATTCGCAAGTTTATGCGCATAATCGGGATAGTCCGTACTTTCGTCACTATAGGTGCCAAAATCTACTATTTCGTATCCTTTTTCCTGTAACCAACGCTTAATAACCTCTTTCATTCTGTATCCCGCATGGTCACTGGCTATCCCTATTTTTACCCCAATCATCGTAATGTTTATTGAAATGTTTAAAACTTGTTTATAAAAATTTATAATCAGTAATAACTTCTTTGAATTGCAAATCAAAATTAATCATATAATTATTTTGCTCAAAGAACAAAATGTTTTTTTTATACTTTCTAAACAATTTTTTTTAATGCTTTTAAACAATTTTGTCCAAAAATTGCTTAACATTTTGAGCAGTTTGCTGTTTTCAACAGTTGTTAATATCTAATCGAATTTATCTATTTTTCAATAAATTTAGTAAAATGCATTTGTTAATATCCAGTTTACAGTAAAAAGATATTGTTAAATGCACTAATTTTACAAAAATTTTACTAACTAATTAACAGGCAATTTTCTTATTCTTCTTCTTTTATAATTATAATGAAATATAAAATGAATAATAAAGACCTGTTGATAACGGAAATAAATCGCTTGCGGAAGGAGAGAAAAGCTGTAATAATGGCACATTATTACCAGATTCCTGAAATTCAGGATATAGCTGATTTTGTGGGAGATAGCTTGGCGTTGGCTCAGCAGGCACTAAAGGTCGATGCGGATGTGATTGTATTGGCAGGGGTGTATTTCATGGCAGAAACGGCAAAAATTTTAAATCCTGAAAAGAAAGTCATTATTCCCGATCCGCTGGCTGGCTGTTCTTTGGCAGATTCGTGTCCGGTGGATGACTTTAAAAAATTCCGTTCACAGTTCCCCAATGCTATTGTTGTTTCGTATGTTAATACTTCGGCTGAAATTAAGGCGTTGACTGATATTGTATGTACTTCGTCAAATGCTGAGCAGATAATAAAAGCAATTCCAGAAGACAGGCAGATTATATTTGCGCCCGACAGAAATCTTGGGAATTATTTGTCTGCTAAGCTTGGTCGGAAAATGATTATTTGGGATGGTGCATGCCATGTGCATGAGGATTTTTCTCTTGAGCGTATTTTAGAACTCAAGCAGGCCAATCCTGATGCTAAACTCATAGCTCATCCGGAATGTAGAAAACCCATATTGATGGTAGCAGATCATGTTGGTTCAACCTCTTCTCTGCTATCGTATGTACAGAGTGATAATGCGACTAAGTATATAGTTGCTACAGAGTCGGGAATTTTGCATCAAATGCAGTCCGCATGTCCCAATAAGGTCTTTATACCTGCGCCTCCAACAGATAGTACCTGTGGCTGCAATGATTGTAGGTTTATGAAGTTGATTACTCTCGATAAGCTATATCGTTCTTTAGAAACTTTGAGTCCAGAAGTCATTATTGATGAATCGGTTAGAATAAAGGCTGAACGCTCAATACGTGCCATGCTCGAAATTTCTGCTGGTAAACCTGTGTATTTTTGATTATGAGTTTTGATATTAGAAAAGTCGCATCTGTTGTGGATGTCGATTTTGAAAATCGCATCAGGCCCTCGAAATTTGCTGATTTTGCTGGACAGGATCATGTTGTACAAAATTTACAGGTTTTCGTAAAAGCAGCACTTTTGCGTGGTGAACCTCTCGATCATGTACTTTTGCATGGCCCTCCGGGTCTCGGTAAAACAACGCTGGCAAACATTATTGCTACTGAAATGCATGTTAATTTAAAAATTACCTCTGGTCCTGTGCTTGATAAACCCGGAGATCTGGCTGGTTTGCTAACTGGGCTTGACACTGGTGATGTTTTATTTATTGATGAAATCCATCGCATGTCCCCTGTTGTGGAGGAGTATCTATATTCTGCCATGGAGGATTTTTTTATAGATATTTTGATTGATAGGGGTGTTAGTGCGCGATCGGTTCAGATAAAGCTTAATCCGTTCACGCTTGTTGGTGCAACAACCAGGGTTGGTTTGTTAACCAGTCCGTTGCGCGCACGTTTCGGAATTAATTTGCATTTGGATTATTATAGTGTTGATTATTTGAAGCGCATAGTTTTAAGAACTGCTTCGATATTGGGCGTTGATATTGATGATGTTTCTTCTTTGGAGATTGCCTCGAGAAGTCGTGGTACGCCACGAATAGCAAATGCTTTGTTACGTCGTGTCCGTGATTTTGCCCAGGTTTTGGGAAATGGTCGCATAAATCTTGAAATTACGCAGTATGCCCTTGAAGCATTGCGTATCGATCCAAATGGACTTGATGAAACAGATATGCGAATTTTACGCACTATTGTTGAAAAATTTAATGGTGGACCTGTTGGATTAAATACTATTGCTACTGCTATTGGTGAGGATCCTGGAACCATTGAGGATGTCTTTGAACCTTTCCTGATTCAGGAGGGATATATCATGCGTACCCCGCGTGGGCGTGAGGCTACCGGAAGAGCCTATGCTATACTTGGATATGATAGAAATTTTCCGCGGCAACAAACTTTGTTTTAACTATATGTGATAAATATTATGGAAACTGGAATATCATTAAATTGGAAAGGAGATTTGGTATTTTCTGCCAATGTAGACGGACATGAGATTTTTGTGGATGCTCAAAGTGCCGAGGTTTCAAAGGGACCATCACCAAAAAATTTATTGATGGTATCGCTTGCAGGTTGTACGGGGATGGATGTTGTTTCTATTTTGAAAAAAATGCGGGTAAACTTTTCAAAGTTTACTTTAAAAGTAGATGCAACTTTGGCCGATGAACATCCCAAGAAATATGAAAAGCTTATTTTAGACTATCAGATAGATGCGGCTAAAGATGATATGGAAAAAGTAGTGAAGGCTATTGAATTGTCGCGTGAACGCTATTGTGGTGTTTGGAGTACTTTAGCTCCTTCATTGCCTATCGAGTATAAGGTTACGCTGATTTAAAATTGTTCTAAGAACCTGACATCGTTTTCGAAGAATAGTCTTAAATCTTTAATGGCATATCTGAGCATGGTAATACGTTCGATGCCCATGCCAAATGCGTATCCCGAGTAAATGACGGGATCGATATTGGTGTTACGAAGTACATTAGGATGAACCATTCCGCAGCCTAATATTTCGAGCCAGCCGCTGTATTTACATACATTGCATCCTTTTCCATTGCAAATGCTGCAAGATACGTCCATTTCGGCTGAAGGTTCTGTGAAGGGAAAGAAGGAGGGTCGTAACCGAATTTGTGTATTTTTTCCAAAAAATTCTCTTGCAAAATATAGTAAAACTTGTTTAAGATCTGCAAAAGATATGTTTGTGTCGATGTAAAGTCCTTCAATTTGATGAAAAATACAGTGCGCACGTGCTGATATAGCCTCGTTTCTAAAAACTCGGCCTGGCATTATGATTTTCAGTGGGGGTTGTGTTTTTTCCATAGCTCGTATTTGCACAGATGAGGTATGAGTACGTAGCAGAATGTCCGGCTTTTTTTCGATAAAAAATGTGTCTTGCATATCGCGTGCAGGATGTTCGGGTGGAAAATTGAGTGCACTAAATACATGCCAGTCGTCTTCTATTTCCGGTCCCTGCTCTATATTAAAGCCTAAATGTTCAAATATTTCACCTATCTCTTTGCGAATTATTGAAATTGGGTGTCTGTGACCAATTTTCAGGCTATATGCTGGAAGTGTGAAATCTAGGCCCGAGTTGTCATTTTGTGATTTCTGCTCTAAATTATGTTGAGCTTCTTTGTATTTGGTTTCTGCAAGCTGTTTAAGTTCATTAAGAGCCTTTCCAATAGTTTTTTTTTCGTCTGCTGATAATGTTTTAAATTTATCAAATAGTTGTGTAATTATCCCTTTTTTTGCAAGGTAATAAAGCCTGAATTTTTCTAATTCTTCTTTGTTTGTTAAGGTAAAATTTGTGATTTCATTTTTAATGCTTAAAATGTCGTTAATCATGTCTTTTATTATTTAATGAATTTTTGGATTTGACCTCGTAAATTTTGTTTTTCTTTGTGTTGCGAAGATAAATATTTTTCTATTATGTCTGCATCTGTTCGATCGCTGGCCAGTCAAACTGTAGTGTATGGTTTAAGTAGTATTGTCCCGCGTTTTTTGAATTTTTTGTTAGTGCCTTTGTATACTTATGTGTTTAAGCCTGCCGAATATGGTGTTGTTGCTGATTTATACAGTTGGGCCGTATTGCTTAATATTGTCGTTACCTATGGTATGGAAACTGCTGTATTTCGTTATACAAAGTATGAAAAAAATGAAATTTCAGCTTTCTCGACAGCTTTTTATTCTGTACTTTTGACTTCCTCAATTTTTTTGTTGCTGGTTTTATTAAATGCTTCGAAATTAGCTGTTGTATTAGGTTATCCAGGTAATGGTCGTTATGTTTTATATTTTGCATTAATTATTGCTTTGGATGCAGTTTCTGCGATCTTGTTTGTAAAGCTTAGAATAGATGAAAAGCCTTTAAATTTTTCAATGATTAAAATTTCAAGTGTTGTTGCTAATATTTTATTCAATTTGTTGTTTTTAATTGTTTTCCCCTTAATATTTAATCGTCTGTCGATCCGCTATGAAGTATCTGTGGAATATGTTTTTGTTGCAAATTTAATTGCGAGTGTTTTGAGTTTTGCATTATTAGCCAATAATATTCCTTCGGCCAATAATTTTAATTTTAGTTTGCTGTGGGCTATGTTACTTTATGGTTTTCCGTTGATGTTATCCGGAATTGTGGGTGCTATAAATGATGTAATTGATCGTCAGTTTATCAAGTACTTTTCACCTAAAGGAGTTGATTCTTTAAGTGCATTGGGGATATATTTTGCAAATTTAAAATTGGCTGTAATACTTGTTTTATTTGTCCAGGCTTTTCGTTATGCTGCTGAACCATTTTTTTTTCGACATGCTAATGATAGGTCTGGAGTTGAGTCGTTTGCTCGAGTGGCCGTTTTTTATCTCTTGGTAAGCATGTCTGTATTTCTTTTTACCTATGCAAATTTGCCAATTTTTAAGTATTTTATTGGAACTGCTTATTGGACAGGGCTGTCTATTGTTCCTGTTGTGTTGTTAGCTAATGTGTTTGCAGGTTTGTATTTAAATTTTTCAATGTGGTATAAGCTAGTTGATAAGACTTACATTGGACTACTAATCATGTTAGGAGGATGTTTGTTCACGATTGTTTTTGATTTGTTTTTTGTTCCTGTTTATGGATATCAGGCTGCTGCAGTTGTTCGGCTGTTGAGTTATGTTTTGATGACTATTCTGTGCTATATCTTGGGTCAACGTTATTATCCTATTCCCTATAAGTTGGGGGTTATGTTTAAATATTTTTATAGTGCGATGCTTGTGTTTGGTATTCAGTATTTTATAACAATAAATTTTAATAATACTATTGTGTTGATATTAAATAATTTTCTTTTGATGATATTTGTGCTTTACTATATACGCGCTGAAAAACTTTTAAATGTGTTAAAGGAAGAGCTATGGTCGATAAAATTAAGGTTAAAGTTGTAAATAAATCGCGTCATGCGTTGCCAACCTATCAAACTGATTTGAGTGCGGGGTTGGATATATGCGCAAATATCGACTCGCCAATAGAAATCCGGCCGTTAGAGCGGGTTATTGTGCCTACAGGATTATATATTGAATTGCCTGAAGGATATGAGGCACAAATTCGACCTCGAAGCGGTTTGGCAATCAAGCATGGACTAACTATATTAAATTCTCCCGGAACTATAGATGCTGATTATCGTGGAGAAGTAAAAGTAATATTGGTTAATTTGTCAAGCGAACCGTACTTGTTGCGCGACGGTGAGCGTATTTGTCAAATGGTTATTGCTCGTCATGCTGTGGTCGAATGGTTGCCTGTAGATGCTTTAAATCCTACCGATCGAGGTGCTGGAGGTTTTGGACATACTGGAAAATAGTATTATGAAATATCCATTTTCCTACAAGCGCATACAAAAGTGATAAAATTGCTAACATGGGTGTTCCATCAAACCTTTAAAAATTGATTTTATAATGGTGAAAAGATTGTTTTATTTCCTATTTTTTATTCCTGTTGCTTCAACAACTTTTGGTGAACAGCGTAATTATGATATTGAGTATTCTTATATTGAGTCTATTCGTAATCGTGAATCGGGGAATCTAACCGCTGCTGCCTATATTTTGACTTCTATTTTGCGGGTTGATTCTACCTGTGCTGCTTGTTTGTATGATTTAAGTCAAATATATCGCGATGCCGGTTCTAATGAAGTTGCTGTAAATTATGCTGCGCGCGCATACAGGCTCGATACGACGAATTATTGGTACATTAAAAATTATGCTGATTTGTTGCTGCTGTCTGGAGATTCTCTTGCTGCTGTTGGATTGTTAAGTAAAATCATCAATATTTCCTCAGCTACCTATGACGATAGAATTAATTTTTTGCGAATAGCGATTAATTATCCTGTTTTCAAGGAAAAGGTTGCAAATTTGGTAGTATTGATGAGGGAAGATTATGCGGATCCTGAGCTTTATCATTTATATTTTTTGTTGCGAAAAAACATGTATCATGAATCGTTTTCTACCTTAAACAGATTTTTGGATACTTGTTTTAATATGTTTGGTTTGCATCTTAGGTTTGTACTTGATCGATCAGTTTTGTTTGCAGAGAACGGAAAGTTCCGTAAGGCTCGCAAATATTTTATGCAATATTTTAGAAATGATTCTTTTTCTTTTGAAGCTGTTTATCAGTACAGTCGTTTTTTTTCAAAAACTGCTCGTGATCGGAAGTTTGTTTATGATTATATCGATCGTTTTTTTACAACTAAAGATGATTTGCCAAAAAGAATTGAATGGCTTAATATGATGTTGCATTCAAAATCTGAAATATTTCTGAAATATCTTGATGATCGATTGATAAGTTTCTTGAATCGTGATACATTTCCTCCATCTGTGTTTGACGATGCATTTAGTTTTTATTTGCAACTAAACCAGATGGAAAAGCTTGAAATTTTGGGTAAGCGTTATGTTAGTTTGTATCCCGATAATATTTCGGCATGGAGCCGTTATATTTTGCCGCTGTATGCAATGGGGAAATTTGCTATTCTTGATTCTTTGTTGGATGCCCGTCCAGCAGTATTTGCCACGCCGTTCGGGTTTTATGTCGCAGGAGTTTTGACTTACAATCGAAAAGAATACAACAGGTCAAGAAATTTTTTGATACTATCTTTAAATGTCCAGGGAAATTTCGGATATAAGGCGAATGCCGTGAATATTTTGGCCGATTTATATTACAATAAGGGAATGCGTGATAGTGCTTTTTTTTATTATGAAAAGGCGATTACGGAAGATTTTGCAGATGAAACGATTATGAATAATTACGCATATTATTTGGCACAATCGGGAAAGAATTTAAATAAGGCTGAGATATTAGCGCGTGCTGCGGTATTGCGCTATCCACGAAACGCTGCATTTCTGGATACATATGCTTGGGTTTTGTATCGATTAAAATCATACAATGAGGCTCTGCATTATATGCGAAGGGCTTTGCGTTATGTTGAGGGGGGTGATCGCCGTGAGTTGTTGGAGCATTATGCTGCTATTTTATATTGTGCAGGATACCGAGCTAAGTCTATAAAATTGTTAAATAAGCTTTTTCCCAATAGTAAGGAGTATGATGCATTTTTTATAAATACGATAGAATGCAACGAAAGGTAATTTTTTTCGTTATAGTTTTGATTTCTATTTTAGGGTGTACGCGTTTTTTGGTTACCCAACCTCGAGAGAATGTAGTTCGTTATCATGTGTGTTTTCAGGGAGGGGATTGTGCAAATATGTTGATTTCGGGTGACTCTTCAAGGTTAAGAGTACTCGTATATGGTACAATGGGATATAAGGTTTTTGAGGGTTATTTAACTAATGATTCATTGCAGATAGTGTATATATATGATGCTGTTATGTATCAAAATTTTAAGGATTTTTTCACGGTGCGCAATTTAAGTTTGGTGTGTAATATTTTTGATGGTTTAATGTTCGGTTTTCCGCATAGTGAATTTTTTAATGCTGATGGAGAAAGTCCTCAGTTGAGTGCATGTGTGAGTTTTCTTTGTTTTACTTTAACTTTTGATCGTTATAGTGTTCGGTCAAATCGAATTTTTTTAAATGAGGGGCAGTTGAGATATGGTACAATGGTTGTGTCAATTCAGCGCTATTAAATGTTATTTTTTTGTTCTTCTACTTTCTGTTTGTGTTTTTGATTGCAGTTATGCTGGCTCTCGAAAGGATGATTTAATACGAAGACGTGAGCGTATTTCTAAAGAAATTGCCACTTCTGAAAATTTATTGAAAAAATTGACTGAAAATAAAAAGGAAGTTGAAAATAAAATGGCTTTAATTAATCGAAAGATTGATTTGCGTCGTGAGTTGCTCGCTAACATGAATGATGAAATCTCTTTGTTGGACAAAACTATTGATTCTCTTACTCGACTTTTAATTACGAATCGTCAGATAATTGGTCAAATTAAATCTGAGTACGCCCTGGTGATTTATCGTTCTTATTTTTATTTAAGAGCAAATACGCTTTTAATGTTGTTATTTTCTTCAGAGTCTGTTGGGCAGATGTATCGAAGGTATTTATATTTGAAACAGTATAGCATGCATCGTCGTGCTTTGATTGAAAAATTGCGTAGCGAGATAAATAGTTTATATCTAAATTCAATACGTTTAACAGAGTCACGAAATGCAAAAATTCAGTTGTTACGTCTCCGTCAAACTGAGTTGGAAAAGCTGAATAAGGATATGGAAATAGCTCAAAATTCGCTTCGAGATGTTCAACGTCAAACGAAGGAGTTGCAAAAGTCTTTGGAAAGATTGCGCTCTGCTGCAAAAGCAATAGAGACTGAAATAAAAAAGCTTGTTGTGGAGGAGGTCAAACGAATAAATGCTGAGAAGGTTGTATCTGCCTATAGCAGGAAGGTTGCCTTAATAAGTAGCCAATTTGAACAAAATAAAGGACATTTGCCTTTTCCGGTGGAGCGTGGTGCGATTGTGTCGCAGTTTGGTGAGCAGCCGCACCCCGTTTATCGGTCAATAAAAATAAATAATAATGGAATAGATATTTCGACAGAATGCGGTGTACCTGTATATGCTGTGTTTGCGGGTGTGGTATCAAAGGTTTTTTTTATCAAAGGTTCAAATTATGCGATAATTTTGCGGCACGGAAATTTTTATACAGTTTACCAAAATTTGACCGATGTTACCGTTGTTACTGGAGCAGAAGTCAAGGAAAATTCAATTTTAGGTTATTCGTTTTGTTCAGAAGGCGAAACTGTGAGTCGTTTCCATTTTGAAATATGGCATCAATTAAATAAGTTAGATCCAACCGAATGGCTGATGCAGAAGTAAATTATTTTTGTAGTACTATTGAAAAATGAAATAAATATTGTATTATTTTTGGTAACCTATTCGTGTAAAATTCAGTATATATCTGTGGTGGAAAAATAAGTTTAATACAATGAAAAATAAGATTATAATTCAGTCGAAAATTGAGGATTTACGCAAGGTGGAAAAATTTGTTGATGAAATCTCTGCCGCGTGTGAATTAAATTCGGAAATGTATGGAAACTTATTAATTGCAGTTTTAGAAGGAGCAAATAATGCGATAGTTCATGGTAATAAGCTGAAGGAAGAACTGCCTGTTACCATCGAAGCAGAATTTGATGGAAAAACGTTGACCGTCACCATAACGGATTGTGGTACAGGTTTTGATTATAATAATGTGCCTGATCCAACAGCGCCCGAGAATATAGAAAATGTGAGCGGCAGGGGTATATTTTTAATGCGTAAATTGTCCGATAGTACGGAGTTTTATGATAATGGAACCCGAGTAGTATTGACATTTAGAAAATAACTTTGGCTGTACAATTTCATCACATCTATCCTGGTGCACGGTTACATGTATCGCTGCGACGTGTAAGGTATTGTATAGAAAGATTGGTTTTACTTGAAGGATTTACACCAGGAAATATAAATGTAATATTCTGTAGTACGCGTTACATCTATAATTTGAATATTACCTATTTAAAACATTTTTATCCCACTGATGTTATTACTTTTGATTATTCTGCTTACCCAGTATTGTCGGGTGATATTTTTATTGGTGTAGATGTAGTTCGGGCCAATGCTCGATTATACAGTCAGTCATTTCAAAATGAATTGTTGAGAGTAATTTTGCATGGAGTTTTGCATCTGTGTGGGTACAAGGACAAAACTCCTGTACAGCGGAAGATGATGCGGGAAAAGGAAGATTACTATTTAAAATTATTTTCGAACTATGCGGGTTAATTATTTTGACGACTATGATATTATTGTAGTTGGTGCGGGGCATGCTGGGAGTGAGGCAGCGGCTGCGGCTGCAAACCTTGGTGCAAGGGTTTTATTGATTACCATGGATATGACCAAGATAGCGCAGATGTCTTGCAATCCTGCTATGGGGGGTATAGCTAAGGGTCAGATTATTCGAGAAATTGATGCATTGGGTGGTTTTTCTGGAATTGTTACTGACCGCTCAATGATACAGTTTCGAATGTTAAATCGATCTAAAGGTCCAGCCATGTGGTCACCGCGTGCACAGTGCGACCGCATTAAGTTTTCCTTGGAATGGAGAAGGGTTTTAGAGTCAATTACAAATTTGAGCTTCTGGCAGGATACTGTGTCTAACTTGATCATCGAGGATTCCACTGTTAAGGGAGTAGTAACAAAGACTGGTGTCGCCTTTTCTGCAAAGGCTGTAGTGCTTACGAATGGAACATTTGAAAATGGATTAATTCATATTGGCCGCACAAATTTTTCTGGAGGGAGGATATCAGAACCCATTTCGCAGGGAATATCTGCACAATTGCGTGACCATGGATTTCAGGTTGGCCGGTTGAAGACGGGTACCCCGGCTCGACTGGATGGTCGTACTATTGATTTTTCTGAACTTGAGGAGCAGCCGGGGGATGATGGTGGTGGAAAATTTAGTTTTTTGATCGATGACGCATATCAGGCCCCCAAAATGAGTTGTTACATAACTTATACAAATCCCGAAGTACATGAGATTTTAAGAGACGGATTTGAGGATTCACCTCTTTTTACTGGTAGAATACAGGGCGTCGGTCCCAGGTATTGTCCAAGTATCGAGGATAAAATTGTTACTTTTTCTCAGAAGAACTCGCATCAGCTGTTCCTGGAACCCGAGGGTGCCCAGACCTACGAATATTATTTAAATGGTTTTTCTTCGTCTTTGCCTTATGATGTGCAGTTTAGGGCCATTCGCAAAATTAGGGGGCTAGAACGCGTAAAAATATTTCGACCAGGGTATGCTATTGAGTATGATTATTACCCACCAACGCAGTTGTATCATACGTTGGAAACGAAATACATAAAAAACTTATTTTTTGCGGGGCAAATCAATGGGACCACGGGCTATGAGGAAGCTGCTGCACAGGGAATAATGGCTGGTATAAATGCATTTTTAAAGATTAACCAGGCTGAACCCTTTGTGTTGCGGCGTGATGAAGCGTACATCGGGGTGTTAATTGATGATTTGGTGACAAAGGGCGTTGATGAACCCTATCGAATGTTTACCTCGCGTGCCGAGTTTCGGTTGTTGTTGCGTCAGGATAATGCCGACGAGCGATTGACCGAGCGTTCTTATTTCCTTGGTCTCGCTTCGCGCGAACGATATGAAAAGTATTTGCATAAACGAAATGCCGTGCAGTCGCTTGTTGAATTTTTAAGAGGTACGCAGGTAAAACCTGTTGAAGTTAATGATTTTTTGAAAGAAGCCGGATCTACGCCAATAACGCAGGCTGTTCGACTGCACGACTTGTGTTTACGCCCCGAGATTGGATTGCGATCCATACTTCAGCGTATACGTCCCGACATGCTCGAAAGATATAGTGATGAAATAATTTTCTCTGCAGAGCTGGCTGTAAAGTATGCTGGCTATATCGATCGCGAGCGTTCCATTGCCGAAAAGCTGCGGCGTTTAGATGACTTGGTCATCCCGACTGATTTTGATTTCAGTCGAATTAACATCTCTACTGAAGCAAAGCAAAAATTGAGCCGAATTCGTCCCCATAGTGTTGGTCAGGCTTCCCGAATTCCAGGAGTTTCCCCTGCCGACATCAATGCATTGCTGATATATATGGGCCGATAATGTTCCACGTGGAACAATTGATAACTTTATTGTTTATACTGTTCCACGTGGAACAATAATTCAACAATAAATAGGTAAGACCTTAATAGAGTCACAGTTATGATACCTATTGAAAGGGAAAATCACGAATTTTTGACCCTGTTGCCCACATCACCCGGGGTGTATATTTTTTACGATGCCGCCGGAACAGTTTTATATGTTGGAAAAGCAAAGCAGCTAAAAAATAGAATTTCTTCCTATTTTACAGCTTCAATTGCTGGCGCTAAAACACGGTTACTCGTCGCTCGTGCAGCTTTTCTCAATTATATTGTTGTGAACAATGAGTCGGAGGCCCTGTTGCTTGAGAATACCCTTATCAAAGAATATAAGCCGCGATATAATATCCTGCTAAAAGACGATAAAACCTATCCCTGGATTGTGGTACGCAACGAAAGATTTCCCCGAATCATGTTGACGCGACGAGTCGTACAAGATGGTTCTGCCTATTTCGGCCCTTTTACTTCTGCGTACATGGTACGTAATTTATTAAAGCTATTAAAACAACTCTATCCCCTGCGAACCTGCAATCTTGAACTTACTTCCGAGAAAATAGCTGCGGGCAATTTTAGGGTTTGTCTCGATTATCATATTGGGACTTGCAAGGGCCCCTGCGTGGGATACCAAACCGAGGAAGAATACAATCAAAATGTTGCACAAATTAAGGAAATATTGCGTGGAAAAATTTCCTCGGTAAAGCAAATTTTGCAAAAGCAAATGAAAAATGCCGCTGTGGAATATCGATTTGAATATGCACATGAAATAAAGGAAAAAATTAAACTGCTTGAAAAATATCATAACGAATCTCTGGTGGTAAACCCTCGAATTACAGAGTGCGATGTTTTCTCCTACGCACAGCATGAACAGATGATGGTGGTCAATTACCTTCATGTTGTTGAGGGCGCTCTTGTGCATACCTATAATGCCTACTTTCAGGTACAGGAGGATGAGAATGTTGAAGAATTGCTTGGCTCTGTAATTGTTCAGGTAAGAAACAAATTTGCCAGTAACGCTCTGGAAATTATAGTTCCTGTTATTCCTTCATTTATACTGCAGGAGGCAAAGTATATTAAGCCTGCTTCTGGCGATCGAAATAAGCTGCTGCAGCTTTCCCAAAAAAATGCTGCTACTTATTTGCAGTTTTTGGTTAATAAAATAAAAAAAACTTCTGAAAATGAAAATACTATATTACTTAAGCTAAAAAATGATTTAAAGCTAGATAGATTGCCCCTTCATATTGAGTGTTTTGATAATTCAAATATCCAGGGCGACTTTCCCGTTTCGGCCTGTGTCGTCTTCAAAAATGGAAAGCCTGCAAAATCTGAATATCGACATTTTCATGTCAAATCCGTGACCGGCCCCGATGATTATGCTACCATGCGTGAAATAGTTTACCGTCGATATGCCAGATTGATAGCCGAGGGCTCGGATCTTCCCCAATTAATCGTAATCGATGGTGGAAAAGGACAGCTCAATGCTGCGTGTGAGGCGCTTAGGGCACTCAATATATATCAGGATGTTGCTGTAATCGGAATTGCAAAGAAATTGGAGGAAATTTATCGACCAGGTGATCCGTTACCTCTCTACCTCGATAAGCGTTCTTCTTCGCTTCGCCTTATCCAGCACTTGCGCGATGAGGCGCATCGATTCGGCCTGTCATTTCATCGACGTACCCGTGATAAAAAATCCTTGCGATCATTGCTCGACACAATCCCAGGTATTGGCGAACAAACTAAATCAAAGCTTTTAAAAAAATTTGGTAGCATATATACGATACGAAATGCTTCTTTAACTGAAATTTCTGAACTTATCGGTCAAGAAAAAGCTAATTCCTTACTTCAAACGCTTGATTCATTTTTTGAATTTTAAAAGATGCATTCTGCCTGTACTCGTTTTGCGTGCTTAAAGGATGTCTCGTTAAAATTGTTGTGTATTCGGCAAATTTTGGTGAATTTTTTTACTTACCTTTATCCCGCTTAAAGGTATTTCCTAAATGCTAATGGATTATGAATCTACCAGAAAATAAAGTGTTAAAATTGACTTTAATTGCTGTTGTTGTATTGGTGGCATTTGTCATTATTGGGAAAAAATTGGGATGGATAGTTACGGAAAAACCGGTTGAGGTATACGCAGAAACTGTTGCCCGGCGCACAATTTATGAAACAATAACAGCCAGTGGGCGTATCGAGCCAGTGGTGAATGTAAAGGTAAGTGCTGATGTATCGGGCGAAATTATTGAGTTATTGGTAAAAGAGGGTCAGCGTGTTGAAGCCGGTCAGTTGTTGTTAAAGATAAAGCCAAATACCTATATCTCTGTGCGAGATAGGGCAAAGGCGGCGCTCGATAATGCCCGGGTAAATCTTGACAATGCGCAGGCTCGGTATCAGCAGGCAATGCTCCAGCTCGACCGTGTTAGACAAAACTACGAAAGAAATAAAAAACTCTGGGAGAATAAACTAATTTCACAATCGGAGTGGGAGGCTGCCGAATCGGAATATAAACTTGCCGAGGTGGATTTAAAGGTGGCAGCCGAAAATGTGCGTGCAGCAGAGTATGGCGTGAAGAGCGCAGAGGCTTCTCTGGCCGAAGCACAGGAAAATTTAATGAAAACAACTGTATATGCGCCTTTAGCCGGCATAGTGACCCGGTTGAATGTTAAAAGGGGCGAGCGCGTGGTTGGTACTGAAATGATGGCAGGTACCGAATTGCTTCAAATTGCTGATCTAACTAAAATGCAGGTCGTGGTTTCGGTGAATGAAAATGATATAGTACGCGTAAAACCGGGCGATACTGCATTGGTGGAGGTCGATGCCTATATGGGTAAAAAATTTAGGGGAATAGTAACTGATATATCGCATTCTGCAAATGTATCGGGGCAGTTGGCCGATCAGGTTACAACATTTGAGGTCAAGATTGAATTATTACCTGAATCTTATGCTTCGTTGATAATGCCCAATAATCCATACCCACTTCGTCCGGGGATGACGGCAAATGTTGAAATACATACACAGGTTTCTTACAATGCTATATCTGTACCGCTTGCAGCGCTTACAGTGCGTTCCTCTAATAGTGATACTGTTAATAGTTCCGCTAACTCCGATCGTCTGAAGGATGTAGTATTTGTTTATGATCGGGGACGGGCACGAATGCGCATGGTTACTACCGGGATACAGGATGAAAATTATGTTGAAATTAAAATGGGCGTTGAGACCGGTGAAAAAGTGATCGTTGGGCCATATAATATGATATCCAGGCAATTGAAGGATAGTATGCTGGTAAAAGTTGTCGACCAGAAAAAAATAATAAAACAATGAAATCCAGAATTTTAGCCATTGAGACTTCCGAAGAGTATTGCAGCGTTGCTTTGTTTAACGGAAAAAATTTGATCGAACAACAAATTGACAACGAGTTGCGGAATCATTCTCAAATGCTTACAGTATTAATTAACAGTATTTTGTCAAAGAATGATTTTAGTGTTAGTTTAATTGACGCCGTTGCTATAAGCCAGGGACCTGGATCGTATACTGGCCTACGTATTGGCACTTCGGTAGCTAAAGGCTTGTGCTATGCAATAGGTAAGCCACTGATTGCGGTAAATACGCTGGAAGTTCTTTGCTATGCGGCTTTAGCCGATGTTTCTGTAAAGAAACAGTTATCGGACACTTGTCTTTTATGCCCCATGATTGATGCTCGTCGAATGGAGGTGTATATGCAGCTGTTCGATTCATCGGTCAGACCTTTTTCTGAAATCGAGGCTAAAATTATTGCCAGCGAAACCTTTAATGAATTATTGAAGGATCGAAAAATGATATTTTTTGGCAGTGGCGCCGATAAGGTTGAATTTATGTGTAAGTCACCCAATGCCATTTTTCTCAAAAATATTCGACCCCTGGCTCGTTTTATGATTGAGCCCGCTTATGTTGCATATGAAAACCAAAGGTTTGTGGATGTAGCTTATTTTGAGCCTTATTACCTGAAAAATTTTGTGACTACTCGGTCCTCAAGAAGTTTGTTGGGAAATTGATAAAATAAAAATTTTTATTAAATTTGCGACGCTAAAAAGGATTGACCTATGGTGTAATGGTAGCACAGCAGATTTTGGTTCTGTTAGTCTAGGTTCGAGTCCTGGTAGGTCAACAATTTATCCACTTAATTTTTGGCAAGGTTATTCCCGATAGCTTCTATAAGATTATCAATAAAAAATTCGTTTTTTGTAATAAATTTTTTTACGCCTAAGGTAGCGTATTCATTTTTCAGGCTATCGTTGTCATTAGCGGTTAGAACAAATATTTCGACGGAAGTATCTTGCTTACGAATTTCGCGAAGAATTTCAAATCCAGTAGAATAATTACTGTTATTGCCCACATAGCTGTGGTCGAGAATAATTAAATCAGGCTTCTTGTCAAGTGCGTTCAGGCAATCTTCACCCCGCCGAAACGATTGCACTGTATATTCGTCGCGACCCGAAAAAGTATATTCCAGAAGATGAAGAATCATTTTATCGTCGTCGACAAAAAATATGAGCTTGCTCATAGTTGATTATCAATAAAACCTGCGAAATTTATAGAAACTTTTTTCTAAAACAAATTATTTCTGACAAATTTTTTTTGTATAAACATATTGCAGGCTGCGTTTGCAAATACCTAATTGTCTGTTCAAATTTAATTAAATGCATCTGCCCATTTGTACACCTTGTCCGAACGCCTCAGTTGGGTGTCGACGCGAATGGTGCAATGTTGTCCTTTTAGTGCTTTTGCATAGATATGGTCGTCGATTCTAAGTTCCGTAACCGTAATTTCTTCAACTCCGGTTGTGGGTCCTATGATGAGCAGGGTGTCGCCTTTTTCTATGCTGCCCGTTTCAATTTCTATTTCGGCAACTTTTGCTTTATTGAAATAGTTCAAAACTTTCCCGATATAGATCTTCTTTTTAGTCGCCTGTGAGCCATAGCTGTTGGTCCATTCTCCAAGTTTACGGCCCAGGTAATATCCATCCCAAAACCCTCGATTGTAAACTTTTGATAGTTCGTTTAGCAGTTCTTTTTTAAGACTGTCGTTGAATTTTCCCGATAGAATGGCCTCAATGGCTTTATGGTAAGCCAGGGTTACAGTTTTAACATACTCAGGTCCCCTGGCCCTACCTTCGATTTTGAGCATCCGTGCTCCGGCATCGAGAATCTGGTCAAGAAATTCAATTGTACACAAGTCCTTGGGCGACATTATGTATTCATTGTCAATTTCGAGTTGTGCCTGGGTTTCCTTGTCGGTTACGATATACGAACGCCGGCATACCTGGAAACATTCCCCGCGGTTAGCTGAGTGATTATAATGGTGCAGGCTGAGATAACATTTGCCGCTAATGGCCATGCATAGGGCACCGTGAACGAACATCTCGAGCCTCAAGAGTTTTCCCTGAGGACCAGTTATCTTTTGTTGAATGATGTTTTGGTAGATGTGTTTGACCTGTTCGAGATTTAATTCGCGAGCCAGCACGACTGCATCGGCGTATTGCGAAAAAAATTTTAAAGCCTCGGTATTGCTAATATTTACCTGGGTACTGAGATGAATATTGAGTCCAAAGTCTTTGGCTTTTTGAATTACTGCCATATCACTGGCAATGATAGCGTCGACATCAGCATGCTTACAGCTCGATAGCAACATTTCTAC
The DNA here is from genome assembly GCA_049968755.1 of Bacteroidales bacterium. GTDB lineage: Bacteria > Bacteroidota > Bacteroidia > Bacteroidales > DTGW01 > JAKPGM01. The sequence goes on along the minus strand of JBMFQE010000010.1, from coordinate 70,105 downwards.
TTGTTCCAGGTCTTCGTCGTACATAACCGAATTAAGAGTGATGTAGCATTTTGTTCCATGCTTATGGCATATTTCGCTAATTTTCATCAGGTTGGCTTCGCTGAAGTTTGTGCTGGAAAGCGCTCGCATATTCAGTCGTCCCACACCCAGGTATACTGCATCTGCATGGCCTTGAATGGCTGCCTGAAGCGATTCGTATGAACCAACCGGCGCAAGTAGCTCTATTTCTTCGCGCGATAATTTCATTTTTTCTTTAATATTTTTCAGGCAAAATTATAACAAGTAACGAATATAATTATTGAATTATGTGCTCATGCATAAGAGCGTAACATGAAACTTCTCGATAATGCCTATTTTAGCTTTCTGCTCTGAGTATAATTCGGAAGGTGGTCCCTTTATCTATTTCTGAATTTAGCACAAAAATTTTTCCCTTGTGGTAATTTTCTACGATTCGTTTCGCCAGCGAAAGACCAAGTCCCCATCCTCTGACTTTGGTTGTGTAGCCTGGCTTAAAAATGGTCTTGAATTTCGATTTGGGAATACCTTTGCCGGTATCCGAAATATCAATATGTATCTTGTTTTTGTGTTTTATGGCCTCGATAGTGATTATCCCTTCTGACTCCAGGGCATCTATTGCATTTTTGCAGACATTCTCTATAACCCAGGCAAACAGGGTTTTATTGACTGGCGCTGAAATGTCGGTTTCAAGGTTAAGCTTCATTTGAATGGTTGATGGAATTCTATGCCTGAGGTACTGTACTACTTCTTCGATGAGCTGGCTGATGTTTTCTTGGCTAAGGCTTGGGCGTGAGCCAACTTTCGAAAAGCGTTCTGTAATCGTAGTTAACCGTTGTACATCATTTTCCAGCTCGTCGATCAACGATGGCTCAATTTTTTTTTCTTTTAGGATTTCGGTCAATGCCATGAGAGACGATGTAGGTGTACCCAGCTGGTGAGCTGTTTCTTTAGTTAGGCCTATCCATACCTGATTCTGTTCGGCTTTCCTCGATGAGCTAAAGGCCAGATAAGCAACTAGGATAAACAATACGATGATTCCCAGCTGTATGTAAGGATATATACGCAGTTGAGTGAGTATGAATGATTCTTTATAGTAGACGTAATTTTTATTGTAAGGACCGACATGTATCGTAATTCGTTTCCCATGCTCTATCATCTGTTGCAATTGTTGCTTTAGGTAGCTTGAGTCAAGGGCTTTAATCGAATCAAGGTTGCGGTACGAAATGATTTGGTTTCCTGAGTCTGTAAGGATCACAGGAACAGTTCTGTTGTTCTGGACTACTTCCAGCAGAAATCCAAAATCCTGGTTGTCGGACTCTGAGGAACCAAGAAGCCGTGTGGCTTCTGCCCAGAGTTCAATCTTTTGAGATTCTTCCTGAGAAAGTTGTTTTACAAGATTATTGGTATAATATAGTGAACCCATGCCAATGAGAATGGCAAACATAATTAGTGCTAATTTCCACCAGAATTTTTTATTATAGATGCTCATACAGCTCGATTTAAGTATTTAATTATCTTCGTCTTTCCATTCAATAGCGGGTCGTTTCCTTGATGTATTGGTCGATGGCTTTTGATTCGGTCCTTTTTTTCCCTCTTCTTCCATAATAACAGTCGGTGCTGCCTTTTTATTGTGCTGTGGCGATTGTTCAGTTATATCCCTATTTGCTGAGCCCTTAAATTCTTCTTTAAGAATGGTGCCCAAATTTTTTTGTTCAGCCTTCCATCTCAATCTAAAGTTGTCTAACGATGCTCGTGTGTCGTAGCTTATTTTGTATTGTGAGCCTGTGCCTTTGAGTAATACAAATACCACTGCCATTTTTGTCGAATCCTCTATTTCGGTGACAGGGATGTCTTGTTTTTTGTCGACGTTTTGTTTTTTCATCACATCCGACAGATAAAATTTAAAATGATATTCGTACTTATTGTCGAACGAGTGAGACCCCCACGTGGTAAAGTCGATTGCTGAGGATTGAATATGAACGGGCTCAATCCATACGGTATTGTCTTTGATATTCAAACGAATTTTTAGAGGTTTAAATCGAACGTCTTCGGGTTCACGAAGATTAATATATTTCATAACATCCTTTAAAGGAGGGTATTGGATAAGTCTGCCTTGATTTATTATTATTTCAATATCTCCCAAAGTTTTGTCGAATTGAATTTTATCGTTTTGATAAATCCATTTGAGGTTAACTTTGGCGTTTAGTTTTCCCGATACCATTTCCGTTTTAATCGGGGAAAATCCAAAATTTTCGAGCAACTGTATCAACTGTGTAACATCGATTTTTTCGGCCTGAGTTTCGAGAGAGTAATTCGAACCCGAACTGCTTAGGAAAAGGTTATTAATTTTTCCGCTTAGAAAATGTACCGAAAGATTTTGTATTTTAAGCACACTGTCGGTACTGAATAGCTTTAACTGAAGCTGCTTAAATGGAGAATTTTTGTAGCTGCCTGCTGCCGCCGAAACTTGCAACAAAAGATTTATGTTTGAACCTGAATTATTACTTGAGTTAACTATACTTAAAATTTTGTCAAGGATTAAATTATCAAAATTTATATTACCTACAATTCCAATAGAATTTTTTTGCTCGATACGACCTGAAAAATGCCAAGAATTATTTTCCCAGTTGGCAACCAATGTGGGTAGTTGAAAGATACCTGGTTGAATTAAAAAAATGGTTGTAAGGCTATCTATGCTTGTGCCGTTGAATTTTCCAGTAGCGTTTTCTAACTTTCCTTCCAGCGAATATTGCCAGCCTTCTACGTTGAAAATTTTTTCGAGCGAGGTGCTCTCTTTTTTCAGCACGAATTTAAAGTTTGATGTTCCATCTTGCAGTTGTAAGGGCAAACTATCAAAATATTGTTTGATTTCTCTTATTTCGAGCTTACAAATTCCTGCTGCCTCTGTCGACCAGTTTTTTTCAGCTTTGCATAGTGTTCCCGAAAAGTTTATATGCGAAAATGCGGTATTCAGCGTGATGTTTGTGCCCTCGATGCGATGTATGCTATCGGTTAAGTTGCCAATATATCTCAGATTGCCCGATATATGACCCGATATATCAGGTAGAGTGATTTCATTGTTATTCAACCTGCATTGAGCAGTAACATCCAACCTTTTGCGACCTGACATTTGCTTGGTTACCTGTGCGCTTAAATCAAGTTTAGGATTGGGCAGCTGCTTAAAAATTTCGGAGGGAACCAGCATGCTCAAATTTTGCAGTCTAATTTTATTTCCTTCAATATCAAATTTTTGTAACTGTTTATTTGATGTAAATTGTATGAAAAAATTTTCTTTGTTTATTTCAAGTTCTCCTGACAGTTTTACTTGAAAATTATTATAAAAACAATTACTTGTGAAAAAAAATTGTGTTATTGTTTTTTGTTCCTGATTCATTGTAAATTTTGCATTTTTACCCTGAATCTGAATTTTTCCCTTAACAAGCTTTAATTTCATTTCGCCGTTGAAGTTTAATTGCTTGATATCAGCGGAAATTAGTCCCAGCTGTGGTGTAGAAATGTTAAGTTGGGAATTTTTCAGCCAAAAATGGTGTATGGCAAGTGGGTTTGTTACGGAATCGCTCTTCAGGTCAGACTTCAAAATCTGATGAGCAAAGTTTCCACTGGAGTCGAAACAAAGGTGTATTTTGGCGTTTGTAATGCCAATGCCTTCAATCACATATTGTTGCTTGAAAATTTTTATCCAATTAAATTGTAAAGACAATTGTTCGCAGCTGAGCAGGGTGTCAACTTGCGAATTTGTTGTACTGGCTATGGCATTTTGAAGCACTACTGCTGCATGAGGAAAATTTTTTAATGGCTCAAATGAGATTTTTTGAACATCTATCCGAATGCTCAGACTTTTGTTTAGCTGATCGATTGTGTACCGAATGATTTGATCGGCATAAAAAAAATATACAATGCCTACTGAACTAATCAATAGTAGAAGTAGACCACTGGTTGTTATTGCAAAATATTTTATTACTTTTCTCATGGAAAATTGTAAGTTTGCACGGATGTAACTATGGTATGAGAGTTTTAATACAACGCGTTTCGCAAGCCAAAGTTATAATAAATCATCAAACGGAAAGAGCCATCGGGCAGGGCATGGTTATTTTTTTGGGCATTGAGGCTGCAGATGATGCTTCTGATATTGCCTGGCTGGTAAAAAAAATTTTAGGACTGCGCATATTTGATGATGCCCATGGGGTGATGAATTTGAGCATAGAGGATATCGGAGGGAGCATCCTGTGTATTAGTCAGTTTACGTTGCACGCAAGTACAAAGAAAGGTAATCGGCCTTCGTATAGCCGCGCTGCCAGACCTGAAATTGCGCGTCCGCTTTACGAGCAATTTTTGCATGAGCTGAAAAGTGCAACAAATCTCGTTGTGAAATCGGGCGAATTTGGTGCCGACATGCAAGTGCACCTGGTGAATGAGGGCCCGGTGACCATCTGGATCGATAGCAAAAATAGGGAATAAAGGTATGACACTCGCAGAATTGCAGCAATCTGTCGATGATTGGATAAAAAATTATGGGGTGCGCTATTTCAACGAGCTTACCAATATGGCTTTGTTGACCGAGGAGGTTGGCGAAGTGGCTCGTATTATGGCACGAACCTATGGGGAGCAAAATGGAAAAGAAGGCGAACAAGTTGCGTTGCTGGCAGACGAGCTGGCCGATGTTTTGTTTGTTCTGGTTTGTATTGCCAACCAAACAGGTGTTGATTTGACCTCTGCCATTCAGGACAATCTCGAAAAAAAACGGGTGCGCGATAATGCACGGCATCGAAATAATCCAAAGCTAAAGCCATGACACAGGAGGTAACATTTGTTCCCGAGTCGTTGTTTAAAACACACGCTATTCCCCGGATCCCGGCTACTTTTCCGCAGGAACGTTCAAAAAATTTGGATTCAATGCAGTGCGATTGGTCTCATGTGCTTTCGTACAATCACCCCTTTTTTAAATATCAGTTAGCAACTAAAAAAATTTTTATTGAAACAAAAGACAGAAGCATCATAGAGACAATTACAGCCAAACCTTTTCAAAAGACCTATGCCTACAAGAATCCCGATTTTCTGCTTGCAATTGCTCTACTGCTGATTACTTTATATGCCATGGTAAGCGCAATTTTTCAGCGTTACCTGCGGCAATTTTTTTATGCCACTTTTCTTTATTCTGAATCCCTTCGTTTGCACAACGACCAAAATGCTACTTTACCTTCATTTTTTGCCTGGCTCAATGCTATGGCTGTAATTATTTTTTCGCTATTTCTTTATCTCATTTTCCGAAATTATGACATTTATTCCCATTTGGGTAGCATTCCTTTATTTTTGCTATCGGTAGGGTATGTGTCCATATTTTTATTATTCCGAGCTATCGTAATAAGAATTACGGGTTGGTTGCTGGACAAGCGGGCAATTTTTCGTGAATACCTATTTCATAATCTTTTGTACTATAAGGTAGTAGCCCTGTTTATGTTACCCATACTTATTTTGGCTGTTTTTAGCGATGTTGAGTCAACCAGTTATGCGCTGGTAGCTGCTGCTGTTCTGTTTGTTATTGCGCATGTATTTATTTATAGTCGCGGAATTAAAATAATTCTAAAAAAAGGTATTTTTATTTTTTATTGGATTTTATATCTTTGCACAGCAGAATTTGTACCTTTTTTATTGCTTTATAAATACATAAGCATGGGGGTACGAGGGGGGTAGCGAAGGATGATAAACTAAAACTCTAAGGCCTTGAAAATAAGAAAAATTCTTGTCACTCAGCCTGAGCCAGAAAATGAAAAGTCTCCCTTTCGGGAACTTGAGGCAAAAAATAATGTTAAGGTTGATTTCAGGCCCTTTAGTCATGTGGAGGGATTGTCTGCAAAGGATATTCGCCAAGCACGTATAGATATACTCGAGCATACTGCCCTGGTATTTTCTGCGAAGACAGCCATTGACCATTTTTTCCGTATTTGTGAGGAAATGCGAATTACTGTGCCCGATTCCATGAAGTACTTTTGTACTACTGAATCGGTTGCCTTCTACCTACAAAAATACATTGTGTATCGCAAGCGAAAAATTTACTACGGAAAATCTTCCCTTCTCGACATACAGGATGCTTTGCTGAAAAATAAGAATGAAAAATTTCTTATTCCCTTGTCCGACAATCATAAAAACGATATACCCGAACTTTTTGATCGACTGGGATTAAAGTATACAAAGGCCATATTTTATCGGACCGTAATAAGCGATTTATCGGACTTAAACCTCGATTACGATATATTGGTTTTTTACAGCCCGGCTGCAGTTAAAGCTTTGCTTGAAAATTTTCCTAATTTTGAGCAGAAAGACATTAAGATAGCATCTTTTGGCGAGACTACAGCCAAAGCAGTAAAGGAGGCTGGATTAAGGCTCGATATTCAAGCTCCTGTTCCTGAAGCTCCCTCCATGACTATGGCGCTCGATATGTTTATTCGCAATTATAATAAAAATTGCAAGGGGAGTAAATAATAGCCCCTGACAAATGAAAAACCAATTCAAAAAAAGTGAGCGCCTTTGTAGTAAAAAGCTTATAGAACTTTTATTTACCGAGGGAAAAAGTTTTCTGGTATATCCGGTGAAAATTACCTACCTTGTACGTGAAAATGCTGCTATTCCGCCTGCGCAGGCGTTAATTCTTGTGTCTCGAAAACGCTTTCGTAAGGCGACCCGACGCAATCGAATGAAACGTTTACTACGTGAGGCATACCGACTTGAAAAAAATTATTTTTATGAAAACTTAAATAAATTGCAAAAAAATGCTTTAATTGCAATTTCCTATATTGCTGATAATGAACTTTATATAACTGAAATTCGAAAAAGTGTTGCTTTGGCCCTAAAAAGGATAATAGATAATTATTCGCATGAAACAATTTCCTAACCCCATCCGATTGATCTTACGACTGCTCGTTGAAATACTAATTTTGCCGGTACGGTTTTACCGTGCATTCGTTTCGCCTTTTTTACCACCTACCTGCAGGTATACCCCTACCTGCTCGGCTTATGCCATAGAGGCGCTTCGCAAGCATGGTCCCCTTAGGGGTCTGTGGCTAGCCATCAAGCGCATCCTTTCCTGTCATCCCTGGGGCGGAAGCGGATACGATCCTGTTCCGTGATTATTTCGACTGTTTTTCCATTCTTTTCCGTTCGTTCTCGTCGAGGATAATCTTGCGGAGCCTTATGCTTTTGGGGGTAATTTCTACGTACTCGTCTTCCTGTATGTATTCTAGAGCCTCTTCAAGGCTAAAACGAACGGGCGGGGCAATTTTTATTTTTTCATCCGATCCAGCAGCCCTGATGTTGGTCAATTTTTTGGTTTTGGTAAGATTTAGTCCAATATCACCGGGACGGTTGTTTTCTCCAATTACCTGTCCCGCATAAATTTCTTCGCCCGGATAGACAAAGAATATGCCTCTGTCCTGAAATTTATCGAGAGCATAGGCCACTGCGGTACCCGTTTCGAGCGATACCAGTGATCCGTTGATGCGACCCTCGATGGGCCCTCGATAGGGCTCAAAATCCTTGAAACGATGCGCCATAATTGCTTCGCCCGACGTGGCTGTTAGCAGCCTGCTTCTGAGTCCGATAATGCCTCTTGAGGGAATTTCAAAATCCAGATGGACCCGATCGGCTCGATTATCCATGTGGATAAGGTTACCTTTTCGGCTGGTAACCATGTCGATGACCGTACCTGCAAAATTTTCAGGTACATCTACTGTTAAATATTCAATTGGTTCACATTGTTTACCGTCGATTTCTTTATAAATTACTTTGGGTTGTCCCACCTGAAATTCGTATCCTTCCCTCCGCATGGTTTCAATAAGAATAGAAAGATGTAGAACACCCCGGCCATATACGATAAAAGAATCGGCAGAATCTGTGTATTCGAGTCGCATGGCCAGATTTTTTTCGAGTTCTCTTTCCAGCCTTTCCTTCAGGTGTCGTGATGTTACAAATTTGCCCTCACGACCATAGAAGGGAGAATTGTTTATGGTAAACAACATGCTCATCGTTGGTTCGTCGATATGAATGGGAGGCAATGCTTCGGGGTTTTCAATGTCGGCAATGGTATCGCCAATTTCAAAGCCATCGACGCCCACAACGGCACAAATGTCGCCCGCAATAACTTCGCTTACTTTTTTGCGCTCCAACCCTTCGAAAGTGAATAATTCTTTTACTTTTGACTTGATAATTTGCCCATTTTTTTTCACCAGCGAAACGGGCATACCTTCACGTATGGTGCCGCGCTTAACTTTTCCAATAGCTATTCTTCCTATGTACGATGAATAATCAAGTGAAGAAATAAGTAGTTGTAAATTGCCATCAGTAAGCTGCGGTGAGGGGATGTGCTCAACTATTGCTTCAAGCAAGGGAAAAATGTCCTGTGTGGGATTACGCCAATCGGTGCTCATCCAACCTTGCTTTCCCGAACCATAAAGAGTTGGAAAATTAAGCTGTTCTTCGGTGGCACCTAAAGTAAACATTAAATCAAAAACAGATTCATGTACCTCATCGGGTCGGCAATTGGGCTTGTCAACCTTGTTGATCACAACAATAGGCTTTAGATTCATGCTGAGCGCTTTTTCAAGCACAAAGCGGGTTTGCGGCATAATCCCCTCGAAGGCGTCGACCAATAGCAGCACCCCATCGGCCATGTTGAGCACGCGTTCCACTTCACCCCCAAAATCGGCATGACCCGGTGTATCGATGATATTAATTTTATAGTTTTTATAGCGAACCGAGACATTTTTAGCCAATATAGTAATCCCTCTTTCACGTTCAAGCTCGTTATTGTCCATGATCAATTCGCCTGGGTTTTCATGTGCTTTAAACACGTTTCCCTGTAATATCATCTTGTCTACAAGGGTAGTTTTTCCGTGGTCGACATGGGCAATAATGGCAATATTCCTTAAATTTTCCATACATGTGTTTTTAACAAAATTTTGCAAAAATAGACAAAATTACTTTTTGTCTGGGGTATGTGCTGAAATGCTTTATTTGGATGACACTTGGTAAAATAGAGAAGATTGGTCTTTTAAATGCATGTTAAAAGATTTTTATATTTTTGGGCAAAATTTTAGAGCTATGGGATTGTTACAAGAAAAATTATCTACGTACGATGCCCCACAGAAGGCAATGGCAGCTGGTATATATCCATATTTTCGGGTCATTGAATCGGATCAGAGTACCGAGGTAGTCATGAATGGCAAGAAAGTGCTCATGTTTGGTTCAAATAGTTACCTTGGACTTACCAATCATCCTAAAATAAAGGAGGCTGCTAAGCGTGCTATCGATAAATATGGTACGGGTTGTGCCGGATCGCGTTTTCTGAACGGCACTATTGACCTTCATATTGAACTTGAGAATCGTTTGGCAAAGCTCGTTAAGAAGGAGGCTGCATTGGTTTACAGTACGGGTTTTCAGGTTAATTTGGGCGTAGTTTCTTCCTTGACCGGACGAAACGATTATGTATTGCTCGACGAGGCCGATCATGCATCGATTATTGAAGGAAGCCGACTGTCGTTTTCCAAAGTGTTGAAATTTTTCCACAACGACATGGAATCGTTGGAAAACAAGTTAAAACTTTGTGATCCCGATCGAATCAAACTTATCGTTTTGGATGGGATATTTTCCATGGATGGTGACATAATTGATTTGCCGAAAGTTGTTGAGCTTGCCCAGAAATACAATGCTTCTATCATGATCGATGATGCACATTCCATTGGGGTACTGGGAGAAAATGGTTCAGGTACTGCATCCCATTTTGGTTTGACCGATAAGGTCGACCTGATCATGGGAACTTTTTCAAAGTCTTTAGCTTCGCTGGGTGGCTTCATTGCTGCCGATGCTTCCATTATCAATTACTTAAAACATAATTCTCGCTCGCTCATCTTTAGTGCAAGTATTACCCCTGCCTCTGCGGCAAGTGTGTTGGCAGCCATCGAAATTATGGAATCTGAACCTGAACGTATCAAACACTTATGGGATTTGACCCATTTTGCTTTGAAAAGTTTTAAATCTTTGGGTTTCGACACGGGAAGGTCCGAAACACCTATAATTCCTCTATACATTAGAGATGATATGAAAGCTCTTAAGCTTACGCGAATGCTGCTTGAGGATGGGGTATTTGTAAATCCTGTCGTTTCGCCTGCAGTTAAGAAAGAAGATTCATTGATACGTTTTTCGCTTATGGCAACCCATACCTTTGAGCAGGTAGAAGTAGCTATAGACAAAATTTATCGGGCTGCTAAAGCGCTTGATGTTATACCAGTAGCGGCTACTGCTACAAATCAGTAAGTCCAGGCCTTAAAAATATTTTAAAAATTATTCAATGGGCAAAAAAGTTGTACTTATAACAGGCGTGTCCTCGGGATTTGGCCATGCCATGGCCACCCTGTTGGCCTCGAAAGCCTACGTAGTATATGGAACTGTACGTCGCGAGGTCTATCCCATTGACGGGGTCAATCTGTTAAGAATGGACGTAACTAACCGGCAGAGCGTGATGGATGCGGTTGAGCAGCTCATTCAACGTGAGGGTAAAGTGGATGTACTGATAAATAATGCGGGCATTGGCATTGGCGGAGCTGTTGAAAATTTTACCCTGCAGGAAATAGAGTTGCAAATGCGTACCAATTTTGTTGGTTGTGTCAATACCATTCAGGCTGTATTACCGCATATGCGGCGCCGAGGGAAGGGCAAAATTATCAATATCAGCTCGTTGGGTGGTATAATGGGACTGCCTTTTCAGGGTTTTTACTCGGCAAGTAAGTTTGCCATCGAGGGACTGTCGGAGGCGTTGAGCATGGAGCTGAAACCATACCATATTAAAGTGGTAGTAGTGCGTCCGGGCGATTTTCATACCCATTTTACCCAAAACAGAAAAATGGTTCAAGCTTTTTCGGATAAGAATGACCCCTACCATGAGCAGTTAAAAAAAACGCTTGAGATCATTGAAAATGATGAAAAAAAGGGATTGCCACCCATTGTGCTGGCACGAAAAATTGAAAAAATTATAAGAAAAAAAGATCCCAGGTTTTCGTATATAATTGCAACGCCTGAACAACGTTTGGCCGCTCTTCTAAAAAAAATTTTGCCGCAGCGATGGTTTTTTGATATCCTTTCCTCGCATTATAAAATTGGCTGACAATTAATAACTTATGTATTTTTCCACTTAGAGATAAAAAATAATACTTTTATCTATAGAGAAATAATTTATACTTTTGCCAAAATTTTTTTGCGGTGAATGATATACGGATAATCATATCCTACAAGGGCATACCAGATGGTAATCATAAATATGATTTTACCATTGGTGATAGATTTTTTGAGGAGCTTGGTTATTCGGAGTTTGAGCATGGAAAACTTCATGTTCATGTGGCCATGGAAAAAAGGAACGAAATTATGGCCATGGATCTTTCTATAACGGGAGAGGTAGAGGTATCGTGCGATCGATGCCTCGATATGTTTTTAATGCCTGTTCAGTATGCAGGGAGGGTATATGCTACTGAGAGTGGCGATTCTACGTCGGGTATGGAAGAGGAGGAATTGGATATGGTTGAGGTAAATCCTTCGCGCATGGAGGTGGATTTAACCCATTACATTTACGAGTCGATATGTTTAAGTTTACCCTTGCAACGTTTCCATCCCGAGGATGCAGAGGGTCGGAGTACCTGTAATGCAGATATGATAAAAATATTACACTCACACATGGTTAGGGAATGAATGAAATAAAAATAAGTTTTGAATCATTAAAATTTTGAGTTATGCCAAATCCGAAGCACAGACATTCGAAGCAGAGACGTAACAAAAGAAGAACGCATGATAAGGCAACAGCCCCTGCTGTTACGAAATGTTCTAATTGTGGGGCAACCGTTCGCATGCACAGGGTATGTCCGGAGTGTGGTTATTATAGGGGTAAATTAGCAATTGCAAAAGAGGTTACGGTGTAATTTTGGCACCTGAAAGAAGCAATTACTCATGGTAAGAATAGGTGTTGATATTTTTGGAGGGGATTATGCACCAGCGGCAGTACTGGAGGGTGCAGCAATGGCTGCGAAAAAGCTTGCGGGTGAAGAGGCAAAAGTGGTTTGTATCGGCGACCGAAGTATCATCGAGCAGTATGCCAGTGCAAATGGTATAGATAATTCCCTGTGGGAAATTGAGCATACCAGTGAATTTATAGGGATGGGCGATAATCCTTCTAGAGCTTATCAGCAAAAACCAGATGCTTCAATTCCGCTGGGATTCAAATTACTCAAAAGTGGTCGTATACAGGGTTTTGCCAGTGCAGGCAATACGGGTGCTATGATGGTGGGTGCCATGATGGTACTAAAAGCTATTCCCGGAATCATTCGGCCTGCTATTGCAACGTTTGTTCCTACCATTGGCGATACCCCAATCTTATTGCTAGATGTAGGCTTGAATCCTGATGCGAAACCAGAGGTATTGGTTCAATATGGAATCATGGGTTCGCTCTACATGGAGCATGTTTTTGGTATCCAGAGGCCACGAGTAGCCCTTCTTAACATCGGAAGTGAGGAAGAAAAGGGTAATCTGCTTACAAAGGCTACCTATCCTCTCATGCGCGAGTGCAAGAGCATCAATTTTGTTGGAAATGTAGAGGGTCATGATTTCTTTTCTAACGAAAAAACTGACGTGATGGTGTGCGATGGCTTTGTAGGTAACATCATACTAAAAAGCTCGGAGGCTATTTACGATCTGGTTAAAAGTCGTGATATTCATGATGCTTTCTTCGAAAAATTTAATTACGAAAATTTTGGAGGAACACCCGTCCTGGGAATTAATGGAGTTGCTGTAATCGGACATGGTATTTCCAGTGGAAAGGCTATTAAAAATATGATTCTTCAGACATATCATGTAATACATGCCAATCTGGTTGATAAACTTACCGAAGCATTTAAGGAATATTCTGTAGCATAACGAATTGGAGATAATGAAAAAAATAAGATCGGCAATTACTGCTATCGCAGCTGCATTACCAAACGACGTACTAACGAATGATGATTTAAGTAAGATGGTCGATACATCGGACGAATGGATTATGCAGCGCATAGGCATCAAGGAGCGGAGAATATTAAAAGACCGGAATAAGGGAGCATCGGAACTTGGCGCTGAAGCTGTGCTGAACCTCTTTAAAAAAACGGGGTTGGGACCCGATGATATTGAGCTTTTGGTGTGTGCAACAATTACACCCGACTATCCGCTGCCTGCCACGGCAAATGTAATCAGCGACAAGGTAGGTATCAAAAATGCATGGAGCTTCGATATTTCTGCAGCATGCTCGGGATATCTATATGCGTTGGAAGTGGCTTCCAAATTTGTAGAATCGGGTGAATACAAGCGTGTTTTATTGGTTACGGCCGAAAAAATGTCGGCAATTACCAATTATGCCGATAGAACCACCTGTCCGCTATTTGGTGATGCTGGTACTGCCACATTGTTGGAACCTACTACAGAAGAAGTAGGCCTGATGGATTATATCCTGCGAACCGATGGTATGGGCTATAAGCATTTGTTAATCAAGGCTGGAGGCTCAGCCAATCCCACATCGCTGGAAACACTTGCCCGCGGAGAGCATTATCTTTACCAGGAAGGGCAAACGGTATTTAAATATGCCGTGTCACGAATGGCAGATGTTTCGCTCGAAATCATGGAAAGAAACAAGTTAACGCCCGAGGATATTGCATATCTGGTTCCCCATCAGGCAAATATGCGTATTATCGACGCAACGGCTAAACGAATGGAGCTTACGCCCGAAAAAGTAATGATTAATATCCAGCGGTATGGGAATACTACCGCTTCCACTATACCGTTGTGCTTGTGGGAATGGGAAAAACAATTGAAAAAAGGAGATAATTTAATCCTGGCTTCTTTTGGTGCAGGTTTTACGTGGGGGGCAATATACCTCAAATGGGCATACGATGGTGCCAGTGTGGGCAATAAATAAAAATCATTTACGTTTAACCTAAAAACTTATCTTATGGCTAAGCCACCAGTAGAACAATTTGATTCGTCAACCATCAATCTTTTGGGAGCCGGAACAACTATTACGGGCGACATTTCATGCAATGGTGATATTCGTATTAATGGAACATTAAATGGTAATCTTTCTACCAAGGGAAGACTTATTGTAGGAGAATCGGGAAAAATCAAGGGTGAAATTACCTGCAAAAATGCCGAAATTCTGGGGAATGTAGAGGGTAAAATCTCTGTGAGCGATTTATTATCTCTTAAATCAACGGCCAATATTTTGGGAGAAGTGTTTGTGGGACGAATCTCTGTTGAGCCCGGTTGTAAATTTAATGGTACCTGCAAAATGCTGGATGGTAATGCGGCTTATACCCAGGAAAAGAAAAATGCATGAACGACCCGCAGGAATGGATACGTAATTATGTACGTTATTCTTCAGTTTTTCTGCAATTGATATTTACAATAATTGTAGGAGTGTTTGCTGGTTATAAAGTGGACGATTGGCTTCGTACGAAGCCTATTTTTTTAATTGTATTTACCATTGTCTTTTCAGCTCTGGCATTTTATCTGGCCATTCGTGAGTTCCTCAGAAAAAAATGAAACATTCCGGAAATTATGATGAAACACCCATGTTCCTGCGAACGCAAACACAATAGTGATAAAATTGCGAACAGGGGTGTTCCATCATACCTATAAAAATTAATTTTATTATGATGAAATCTTCATTAATCTTCTTTTTAAGAAAGGCATTGATATGGTTCATTGTGCTTAACCTATCCATGCTATTGTTTTTCTTGATCACCCGCCCTGGGCAGTTTTTGAATACATCCTTTTTAATAGGCTTAGGATTGTCCATGTTTTTCTATTTTACATCCGCAGTTTTTTATGCGTTTACCCTTAGGCTTGGTATCGAACGACCTGCGAAATTTGTAAATGGCTATATGATACTTTCCATTACAAAGTTATTGCTATATCTGGTGGTGTTGGTATGCTGTCTTTTCTTTTTCAAGACTCACTTGAAAATTTTTCTTATACTTTATGTAATTAATTATCTGGTATTTACCATTTTTGAGATTGTATTGGTAACAAAGTCGCTAAAAAGTATTCAAAAATCTCAGAACAATACAAAATAATTATAACTTTGTACTTTTAATCTGAAAAACAAGCAACAATAGTAACGTATTGTTTTTTTGTTAGTTACACAAGTTTGCTATTTAAACTTTCTTTACATTCGACTTAAAAGGCACAAAGATGGGGTCCATTAGACGACTGTTGGCAGTAGCAATAATGGTTGTTGGGTTAAGCGGAAAACTAACAGCGGAAACTATTGTCGGTGATACAGCGGCTATCATTAGCGATACAGCTAAATTAGAGCATACTTCGGAAAAATTTGCACCGGGTGAGTTTATGCTTGAGCATATACTCGATAGTCATGAATGGCACATCATTACTGTCGGAGCACATCACATTTCTATCCCTTTACCGGTTATCCTGTATAGCCGCGTCTCGGGATGGCATGTTTTTCTTTCCTCAAAATTTCATCATGGTGAAAAATCATATAAAAATTTCAGACTAGCGACCGAGGGCCCCTATAAAGGTAAAATAGTTGAAGAAACTGAGTCTGGTGAAATTTTGCCGCTCGATTTGTCGATAACCAAAGTTGTATTTTCTATCTTCCTTTCATGTATCCTGATTCTTTGGATATTCATTTCCATTGCTCGACGTTACCAAAAATATCCACACAGTGCACCTAAGGGGTTACAGTCGGCACTTGAGCCATTTATATTATTTATTCGTGATGATGTAGCCCGTTCGACGATTGGGGAAGATAAGTACGAAAAATATCTGCCCTATTTGTTAACCCTGTTTTTTTTCATCTGGTTCAATAATATGTTGGGGCTAATTCCTATTTTTCCTGGAGGTGCCAATGTTACTGGGAACATTGCGGTAACGGGAGTAATGGCGTTGTTTACCTTTATAATTACAACCTTCAGCGGAAATAAGCATTATTGGCAGGAAATATACAATGCACCGGGAGTTCCCTGGTGGCTTAAGTTCCCCATTCCATTGATGCCTCTTATAGAATTATTGGGTCTATTCATTAAACCTGTGGTATTGATGGTGCGACTTTTTGCCAATATTGTTGCAGGACACCTTATTATCCTAGCGTTTGTAAGTTTGATTTTTATATTTGCCGAATTTCATCCTTTGCTGGGTTATGCCATTTCACCTCTTTCAGCTGCGTTCAGCATTTTTATGGGCTTGCTTGAGTTATTGGTTGCGCTTATTCAGGCCTATGTATTCACGCTGCTGTCGTCGATATATTTTGGGCTGGCCACAGCTGAACCTCATGAGAGTCACTAATTTTTAATACTATACGTATATGCTTACTACATTGTTAATTTTGCTTGAAGCTGCAGGGATAGCTAAAATGGGTGCCGGTATAGGTGCTGGTTTAGCTGCTGTAGGTGCTGGTTTGGGGATTGGTCTCATTGGTGGAAACTTTATGGAGGCAATTGCCCGTCAGCCAGAAGCTGTAGGAGATTTGCGAACAAACATGATTATTGCTGCGGCTCTTGTTGAAGGGGTTGCATTTTTCGCAATTATTGTTTGTTTGCTCATTCTATTCCTTTAATTTGATTATGCCGGTATCGGTGACGGTTGGTCCCGATGCCGGTATTATTAACCATAAAATTTTGGACTATGGAACTGGTTACACCCAATGTAGGTACATTATTCTGGATGCTACTTTTTTTCAGTATTATATTGTTAATATTGAAAAAATTAGCCTGGAAACCTATACTAAACTCTTTAAAAAATAGGGAAAAGAGTATTGAGGATGCCTTGCAGAGTGCCGAACGAGCCAAGGAAGAAATGGCACGCTTAAAGGCAGACAATGAAAAAATACTGGCAGAGGCCCGAGTAGAAAGAGATAAAATGATTCGGGAGGCCCGGGAAATGCGCGAAAAACTTATTGCTGATGCGCAAAATAAGGCTCAGGAAGAGGCAAAGCGAATCATTGAGCAGGCCAAATTGAGCATTGAAAATGAAAAAAAGAATGCGCTCAACGAAATTAAGATGCAGATTGCTGTGCTGAGCGTGCAAATGGCAGAGAAAATTATTGCAGAAAAAATAAGTGATGCGGGGAAGCAAAATGATTTAATCGAAAAATATTTAAAGGATATACGGTTAAATTGAATACTTGCAGCATTTATTAAATAGCTGAAATTGCTGGAAAATTATGAATGAAGCACTCATAGCCGGACGCTATACCAAAGCATTGTTTGCTTTAGCAGAACAACATAAGGTTCTGGAGGAGATAAAAAACGATATGGAACTCCTCTATGCCGTATACCGGGAAAGTAAACCCTTTCAGATTTTGCTCGAAAATCCTGTGCTAAAGCCTTCTCAAAAGTCGAAAATATTTCGGGAGGTTTTTACTCAATTGCAGCCGCTTACCCTATCGACCGTGGATTTAATTTTTGAGAATAGGCGAGAGGAAATACTTCCTTTTGTAGCCCTTGATTTTGTTGAAAAGTATTATAATGCGCGAAATATAGTTCGTGTTGTTGTAAAAACAGCTTTTCCATTGAGTGAGGATAACCTTCAAAGAATACAAACAATGTTGGTTGAGCAGCTTAAAAGCGAAATAGATATTACGACAGAGCATGATGCTTCTATCATTGGAGGATTTATTCTTAGAATTGCGGACAAGGAGGTTGATGCAAGTGTTCGCAGACGGTTGAAAAAATTGGAGCAGCAGCTTATACAAACTCAGATAAAGTAATTTTTAGAATCAGATAAAATTATCAGGATATGACTTATATTAAACCTTCGGAGATATCGGCTATATTGCAAAAGGCCATAGAGGGTACCACCACGGTGAGTGAAATGGAAGAAGTGGGAACGGTACTCCAGGTGGGCGATGGTATCGCCAGAATATATGGATTATCACAGGTACAGGCTAATGAGCTAATAGAATTTGAGAACGGCGTAAAAGGGATAGTATTAAACCTTGAGGAAGATAACGTTGGGGCAGTGCTTTTGGGCTCGTCGGAAGATATTCGTGAGGGGGATACCGTACGTCGGTTACGAAGAATAGCCTCGATTGAGGTTGGCGAAGGAATGTTGGGTCGGGTGATCAATACCCTGGGAGAACCCATCGATGGAAAGGGACCGATTACAGGCCCTACCTATGAAATGCCCCTGGAGCGCAAGGCTCCCGGGGTAATATTCCGTCAGCCGGTTAAGGAGCCCTTAAATACTGGTATTAAGGCAATCGACGCCATGATTCCGATAGGTCGTGGACAGCGTGAGCTTATCATCGGCGACCGTCAAACCGGGAAAACATCCATCGCCATAGACACCATTATCAACCAGAAAGAGTTTTACGATAAAGGTAAGCCTGTTTATTGTATTTACGTAGCTGTTGGTCAAAAGGGATCAACCGTAGCCAATATTGCACGAACGCTCGAGGAATTTGGGGCAATGAATTATACCGTGATAGTGTCGGCCACGGCATCAGATCCTGCAGCCATGCAGTTTTATGCACCGTTTGCAGGCTGTGCAATTGGGGAATATTTCCGCGATACAGGTCGTCATGCTTTGATTGTGTATGATGATTTATCAAAGCAGGCGGTGGCCTACCGTGAAGTATCTTTGTTGCTGCGTCGTCCACCGGGACGTGAAGCCTATCCCGGAGATATCTTTTACCTCCATTCGCGCTTGCTCGAACGCGCTGCAAAAATTATTGAATCGGACGAAGTAGCCCGCCAGATGAATGATTTACCAGTTACCATGCGGCACATGGTTAAGGGGGGTGGCTCGCTTACAGCCTTGCCAATCATTGAAACGCAGGCTGGCGACGTATCGGCTTATATTCCCACCAACGTGATTTCAATTACCGACGGACAGATTTTCCTTGAGTCAAACCTGTTCAACGCAGGCGTACGTCCGGCTATCAACGTGGGAATATCGGTATCGCGTGTAGGGGGTAATGCGCAGATTAAGTCGATGAAACGAGTTGCAGGTACTCTTAAACTCGACCAGGCACAGTATCGCGAACTCGAGGCATTTGCCAAATTTGGCTCTGACCTCGATGCAGCAACCCTGGCCATTCTGGATAAGGGAGCAAAAAATGTTGAAATACTAAAACAGGGATTACATGCGCCCCTGCCTGTTGAAAAACAAATAGCCATCATTTATTGTGGAACCAAGGGATTGCTTAAGGATGTTCCTATTCACAAGGTGAAGGAATTTGAACAGGAATATTTGCAGTACCTCGAGCAAAAGCATGCAGATACGCTCAAGCAATTGCGCGAGGGAAACTTCAATGATGAAATAGCCTCAGTGCTGGAAAAGAGTGCAGAGAAAGTTATAGGAAAAATGAGCTTGTGATACATATAGGTGTTAAACGATGGCCAATTTAAAAGAAATACGTACAAGGATTGCCTCGGTAACAACCACAAGGCAAATTACCAGTGCCATGAAAATGGTATCAGCGGCTAAGCTGAAACGCGCGCAGGATGCAGTGCTACAGTTGCGCCCATACGTGTCAAAACTGTCGGGGATACTTGGGAATTTGTATCAGTACAACGATGGATATGAGGATAAAACATTTTTTGCACAACGGGGCAGTGACCGTATTTTGATTGTACTGGTAACTTCAAATAGGGGATTATGCGGAGCATTCAACAACAATGCTATAAAATTGGCCTTGTCATTAGCGCATAACGAGTTTCGGCAATCAATGCAGTCAAAAAAATTGCAATTTATTTGCATGGGAAAAAAAGGAGCTGATTACCTTCGGGCAAAAAAATATCCGCTGCTGGCCGAGTATCCTGAAGTAGTGGAACGTCCGCAATTTTCTAGTGCTTCGCAGATTGCTGAAAAAATTATAGGATTGTACCAGGGTGGACAATTTGATAGAGTAGTATTGGTTTACAATAAATTTAAAAATGCGGCAGTGCAGGAATTGGTTTGGGAACAATTTTTACCTCTATCTCTGCCAAAATCCCGTAAAAAAGATGCCAAACTATCGTCGGTATTAACTTATGTAAATGATTATATTTTAGAGCCGGGCAAGGAAGCCATTATTGCTGAAATTGTTCCTGTTTATCTGAAATCGCTATTTTTCCGCGCCTTGCTCGACTCGGCAGCATCGGAACACGGTGCCCGAATGACAGCTATGCACAAGGCCACCGACAATGCGACGGAATTGTTACGTCAGCTGACGCTTAACTATAATAAGGCACGACAGGCATCCATTACGAGTGAAATTCTGGAAATTGTCGGGGGTGCTGAAGCTCTAAAGGGATAATCCTTAAAGTGCAAAAAATTTCTTTTGCACAATTCAATCCATGCAAGTTGCATGGATTTTATTTTATACGTAAATTCGTAAGTTGGGAATTTACCTAATTGATTATATGGACATATTGGATGAAATAAAGTTGCCGGTAAAGGATGATATTGAACAGTTTGAGGCTTATTTTCAGCGCAATCTGGATTCGACGATTCCATTGCTCAATACAATAATTCGCTATACGGTACGTCACAAGGGAAAACAAATACGTCCGTTACTGGTATTTTTGACCGCTAAAATGTTTGGTGAAGTAAATCGATCGACCTATAATGCGGCGGCTTTTATTGAACTGCTTCACACAGCCACGCTCATCCATGACGACGTGGTGGATGAATCGTATGAACGTAGAAATCATTTTAGCATAAATGCGATTTGGAAAACCAAAATTGCAGTGCTGGTGGGTGATTACTTTCTATCGCGTGGATTATTGCTTTCGGTGAAGGAGAAAGAATACGATATGCTGGAAACCATATCGCAAGCAGTGAAAGAAATGAGTGAAGGAGAACTTCTTCAGATACAGACATCCAGGAAATTAATAATTGATATCGAAAATTATTTTAAAATTATAAGTAAAAAAACTGCCTCACTGATAAAGGCCAGTACTGTAGTGGGCGCCCAGTCGGTTACCCGGGAT
This sequence comes from Bacteroidales bacterium, assembly GCA_049968755.1. GTDB lineage: Bacteria > Bacteroidota > Bacteroidia > Bacteroidales > DTGW01 > JAKPGM01. The sequence goes on along the minus strand of JBMFQE010000010.1, from coordinate 49,073 downwards.
GAAACTATATTGCGGGCTATGCATGAATTTGGTGAAACCATTGGAATAGCTTTTCAAATAAAAGATGATATTTTTGACTACCAGAAGAAAGGTTTGATAGGTAAACCAATAGGCAATGATATTCAGGAAAAGAAGTTTACCTTACCACTGATTCTGGCATTGCGCAAGGTATCGGCGTCGAAACGCAATCATATAATACGTTTGCTAAATTTTGATCGTAAAAATCAGGAAACGATTGAGGAAATTACAGACTTTGTCGTCGGCCAGGGGGGGATTGAGGATGCTCAGCAGTATCTTGATAAATATAGAAGTAAAGCATTAGATATTTTATCAAAATACGATGGAAATCAGGGAAATATAGCATTAAAAAAATTAGTTGATTATATTATATATCGAAATAAATGATTATATTTTATTAAAAATTAATAATATATAAATTTTAATTTAAATTGTTTTTTAATATAAGCATTTGAAAATAAGTCTTTTAATATGACCTATACTTTAACCCGTAAGCAGGTTGTTTTGCCCGACATAGGTACCATCAATATCGTAAAGACCCGAATCAATCGTCGCATAACCATCAGGGTTACTCCGCGCCATGTGAGGGTAAGCATTCCCTATCGAGTAAGCTTTAGTGAGGGGGAAAATTTTTTGCTGAAAAATATTGAATGGGTGCGTACTAAATATAATGAGTTAAAGTTTAAGTTTAATTTTTATGATCAGCAAGTTATCGAAACGTTGTTTGGAAAGATTCATGTATACATAGACAATCGGGAAATGCAGGGTTTTAGGCTTGTTCAGAAGCCTGGTCGGTTTTATCTTTACTTTACTGGTGACAGTACTGCCAATGAATTTCAGCAGTATATACACAGGCATGTTATGCAGTTGATTCGTAAACAATCGCTGGACTATTTAAGCAAACGGACAGAGGAACTTGCCTTTCGGCACCGGCTTAGTTATCAACGGTTAAAGCTGAGTAGTGCGTTGAGTCGTTGGGGTAGCTGCTCTGGTTCAAATTCAATCAGTCTGAATTACAGATTAGTATTTTTGCCGCAGGCACTGTGTGATTATGTGATTTTGCATGAGTTGGCACATACCTTGCATAAGAACCACAGCGCTGCCTATTGGGCATTTTTGTCATCGATGGTGCCCGACTATCAAGCCAGACGCCAACTGCTGAAACAATACCGATTTGCTAACATGCTATAAAATAAATGGCAAATGGGTGAAGTGTACATATACGTTTTTTAATGTCAGTTTAAAAAAAAAATTAAAAAAGGATTAAAATGAATTAAAAAAGGATTAAATTTGTGGAGTAAATTAAATATTTAAGAATCATGAAAAAATTACTTGTTGTATCCGTAGTTGCTGCTTTAATTGCAGCTGCATGTGGTCCTAGCGCCGCTGAAAAAGAAGCTCAAAGAATTGCTGACTCTACCAGAATTGCTGATTCAATTGCAGCTGTTCAGGCTCAGCAGCAGAAAATTGCTGACTCTATCGCTGCTGCCGCTGCCGCTGACAGTGCTGCTAAGGCTCAGGAAGCCAAGGCTAAGAAATAATCTGGTAGCGTTCAAAGATGTAAGGGGGCTCTGCCCCCTTTTTTTATTGATAGGGTTCTGAGTTTTCAGCTACTTTATCAATGGCTTGAGTTTCTGTTTGGCTGAGAGGGAGAATTTCTTTCCAGTTTTCACCCTTTTTGATTCGGGTAATTTGCATTTCACTTACACAGAACATTTTAGCTATCAATTTTTGTTTTACCCCTCGTGCAAGCATGGATTTAATTAATGAAACTTCCTCGGCTTTGAGTTTTGAATATGTTACCACCTTGCCTTTTTTCTTTCGGTCTTCCTGCAGTTTTTTGTGCATGCGTTGATAGCACTCGTTTTTGCTTACCCATTTCAAATTTTTATAATAGTTGTTGGTTTTGTCCCAATCGAGGTGAATTACCGCTTCGTCCGATTCCTTTTCTTTGGGAACAAAGGCTTCTGCAACAAGCTTGTGTACCAGAAAATGTCGTGATTTACCTTTTACCTTGAGGCTTACCACATAGAATCCACCTATTTTTGAAGGTTTGAGTATTTTCCCTTTTTTGGGATTCTGGCAATAGCTTTTTACCCGTCCAAAGTTGCTTATCTCGTATTTGTGATCGGTATACGGAATTGACTTCCAGATCTCTCTTTCTGCAGACAGTTGCTTACTTTGCTCCATAAAATCACAATGAAATGGGTACTTTAATGCAAATATATAAAAATTGTGAAAAGAACAGGGAAAGGAATAAATTTTATAAAATATTGTATATTAATATCTTAAATCATTAAAATTTTATTCAGATATAAACTAATTATCTAAAAAATGCCTAAAATTGGGTATTTTTGAAAAAATATAGTTGAGGTTTATGCTATATTAGTTTGATTAAGACCAAAAATAGTTTTCTACACAATCGAAATTCTTTAGGATTTTCAAAACCTGATTTGCCTGAATCATAGGGAATTGATGAAAATATCGCCTGTGTAACTTGCTATGTATGCCATCCAGAATACTTTTGCCATTTAATGCACCATTCCACTATATTCTGCTCCATCGGAGATGAATTTAGTTGCGGCGCATTCGGAATACAAACAGTTGATAATGAATATATTGGAATATTATCCGTAACCTTCATGAGAAAATGCAAATGAAGCTAATGCGGATATTTTCATGCATGATAACTATCAATTTATGTAATATTTGAACTCAAAGTATTTTTTGGATTTTAGTTTTTGGTTTGGTAATATAGGGGAAGCATAAGATTTTTCATTGTTGCCCAAAGCTTTTACTTTAATATTTTGTTGTGATTGGCCAATCTTATGCTTTCTAAAGATTTTCCGTGTGGTGCAGTGATGGATTATAGTAAATGGTGTATGAATGTGGTATCCTGTCTTAAGGTGTAGAGCAAAAAGTTGTATACATTGCACCAACTAACTACAAAACAAAAATTTATGAAAAGGCTGACTTACTTACTCATTTTTGCCTGGATGTCGCTTATAACTTTTGGGCAACAAATTACTGGCATTACGGCAACAGCGAGTTCGGGAACGGCTTCGCTGGCAGTAGATGGAAACACCAATACCCGTTGGGAAAGTGCTTTTTCCGACCCACAATGGATTAGCCTTGATTTAGGGGCGGAATATAATGTATCAAAAGTAGTGATACGCTGGGAAGCAGCTAATGCAAGAGATTATACATTGGAGGGCTCGACCGATGGTAGCAGCTGGACAGTGATACAGAGCTTGCAAAATTTGCCTGGGGGGAACCGAATTGATACCCTAAAGAGCATCAATGCCACCTATCGCTATTTAAAGATTAATGGGACTGCACGTAATTTGAATTATGGATATTCGATCTGGGAAATTGAAGTTTTCCAGGTGTCGGTACCAGTATTGAGTGGATTGAAGGTTTCGCCGTCCAATGTAACAGCAAAAGCGGGTGATACTGTTACTTTTACAGCAATAGGCCTAGATCAGAACAACGATCCGTATCCGTTGGCTGATTCAACCGTTTGGACGGTGAATGATACCAATGCCGTAGTTGATAGTGAGGGGCGTTTTGTAGCGATTAAGCCTGGATTTTTTACGGTAACTGCCACCAACGGTACGTTTACCGATAATGCACAGATTGAGGCTTTGCCCCAAGAAGCCAATATAACCGCATTGGCAAGGGCATATGCTTCAACGGGTAATGCTGCTCTGGCCATTGATGGGAACACAGGAACCCGTTGGGAGAGTGCTTTTGCAGATCCGCAATGGATTATGCTTGTGCTCGACACCATACATCGGATATATGGGTTCCGAATTCAATGGGAAGCTGCAAATGCTAAGGATTATATTATAGAGGGCTCGGCCGATAGCATAAGTTGGGATACAATCGTACAAAAAAATAATATGGCTGCTGGTTCACGAGTTGATGTAATATATGATCTTGATAATGCTGACTATAAATATATTCGTCTAACGGGCATTAGTCGAAATCTGGTGTATGGTTATTCTATCTGGGAATTTAATGTTTATGAGCGAAGCAAGATAAAGCCTGTCGTTAGCTGGACAAATCCGTCGGCCATTACCTATGGAACAGCGCTGAGCAATAGCCAATTAAATGCTTCGGCCAATGTTGCGGGCACATTTGTATACTATCCTGCAATGGGCACCCTGCTAAATGCGGGAACTCATACCCTGTATGCTTATTTTTATCCCGACGATCCCCTTACGTATGCCCGGGTGAAAGATTCGGTAACGTTGGTGGTCAATCAAGCAAAACCTATAATCAATTGGGCCCAGCCGGATACTTTGTTTTATGGGTACTTACTGGGATCTCAGCAACTGAATGCGACGGTAGCAGGTGATATAGCTGGCCAATTTGTGTATACACCTGCTGAAGGTACTCTTTTAGGGGCAGGAAAGCACACATTGATGGTAACCTTTGTCCCCAATGACACGGCAAATTATATGACGGCGAGCGAAAGTGTGACTATTGTGGTAAAAAAAGCTATTCCTGTAATTCAATGGGATAATCCTGCACCCATTGTTTATGGAACTGCTCTCTCGGCCACGCAACTTTCGGCCATCGTCGAAGGATTCGATGGTACCTATTCCTACAACGTAAGCATAGGTACAATGCTGAATGCAGGTACGCATACCCTCTCGGTTACTTTTTATCCCGAGGATTCTGCGAATGTGGAGTCAGTGAGCAGTTCGGTTCAGCTTCAGGTTGAAAAAGCCATACCAACAGTTCATGGGAATTTTCCAGCAGTTTTCTCTTATGGCAAAAAGCTTGCAGAATGGCCGTTAATCGCTGATATTGAAGGAACAATAAGCTATTCGCTACCCATTGATTCGGTATTGCCTGTTGGAGTTTATATCCAGGTAATGTCGTTTACACCCAGCGACACAGCTAATTATTTTTCGTACGTCGATACGTTGGCATTTACGGTAGTAAAAGCTACACCGACCCTGCAATGGGAAACTCCTGCTGATATAACCTATGGAACCCCTCTGTCGGCGGTTCAGCTCAATGCAACCTGCCAGGATGTGCCGGGGAATATTGAATATTCGGTAACCATGGATAGTATTTTGGTGGCAGGTGTCCACACCATCAGGGCTACATTTATCCCTTCAGACACAGTAAATTATGAGATGGTGACAAAAGAAGTTGAACTTACAGTACTAAAGGCTATGCCTATTCTAATCTGGAATACACCCGACGGCATCACAGAGGGTACGGCGCTGACTAACACCCAGCTAAATGCAACGGCCAATGTTGCCGGAACTTTTATCTACAGCCCCGAATTGGGTACTGTCCTTTCGGCTGGCACGCACGTCCTTTCGGTTACCTTTGTTCCATCCGATACGGCTAACTATTTAACAGCGACGGCTGAGGTAACCATCAAGGTAGTATCTCAAACCTCGGTTTCAACAGGAGATGTTGCTAAAATTAGCATTTTCCCCAATCCCTGTGTCGACTATGTACGCATAAGCGCTACTTCGGCCGGGCAATTGAGAATATTCGATGTAAATGGACGGCTGATTCGTTTACAAACGTTGATGAAAGGAGAAAATGCAGTATCCGTAGCGGACCTTTCGGGGGGAATATATTATTTCGAAGTTGCAGGCAGTGTTTTTAAAGTTATCAAACAATAGGTTTGAGGCTTATTTCAATAGGAGAGGGTTGACTTTGCACAGGGTCAGCCCTCTTTTTTTGCAGAAAAATGCTATATTTACTTACCCAAAAACATGTTAATGTTGCGCTATAGGCTGCATATATGCTTGTGGTTGATAGTCCTTAATTCGGAGTTAACAGCTTTGCCTGCACTGCGCTTTCATCGAATAGCTGGAGGTTTTGAGGATATCAATTATACCTGCATTTGTCAGGATAGGTTTGGATTTATATGGCTGGGATCAAAAAATGGATTGATACGCTACGATGGATATGAGATGAAAAAATTTCGTACTCATACCCTATCTGAAGGGAATATAAGCGCCAACTGGATTACAGATATAATTGAAGATTCTTTGGGAAATCTATGGATAGGAACGTTTGATGGGGGCTTGAATTATTTTGACAGGCAATTGGAAAAATTTACTGCATATGTCCACCAGGACGGTGATAGTTTATCCTTAAGTAGCAATACGGTTTTAAAATTATTGAAAGATTTTGACGGGAGTGTATGGGTTGCTACTGCAAATGGATTAAATAGGGTACTGACCAGCAAAAAAGTAGTTCGATACCATGTTGCACAAGGGATGTACATCAGTGCCATGGCTCAGGACGAACGGGGAAATTTGTGGTTGGGTACTTTCGGCTATGGATTAGTGATCTTTTCGCCGTCATCCAACAGGGTTGTTCAGTTAAAAAATGTACCGCAGGATAATAAAAGTTTACCCGATAATAATGTCCGAACTCTTTTACGCGATAGTCGGGGTAGTATGTGGATTGGTTTTCATCAGCAGGGTTTGTGGCGGGTGAGTACAAAATCGTTGAAAAATTTTGAGTTTGAAAAATTGGCCGTATCCGCAAATACTATTCTGTGTTTGCTCGAGGACTCGAAAGGCAATATCTGGATTGGCACTGAAAATGGAGGACTCAACATTTATAATCCTCGTAATCGGCAGCTTGTCAATAAAAATACTTTTCGGTTTCCCGAATATTTTTTGCCTGCCAATTCAATTTGGGCGCTGTATGAGGATAAGACAGAGGCGGTGTGGATAGCAACTTTCAACAAGGGATTGTATCGGTATGATCCATATTACGAAAAATTTTCTCAACCATTTGAAATTCAGAAGTTAAATGATATGCTGGCAACGACTTCTGTAACCAGCATATTTACGTCCGTTCCTGATGTACTACTCATAGGTACCGATGGTGAGGGATTGTATCAATGGAACGGCCGAACCAATTCGCTCATTCATCTGGATGAGCAAAGAGGCTTGTCCTCAAATTCGGTACTTTCGATAACATCGGTAGGAGAAGCATTATATTTAGGCACCTGGGGAGGAGGGGTAAACATTGCTAATTATCAGCATGAGAGGTTAAGACTAACCGGACAGATGTTTAACTATGAGCATGTATTTACTACCCTATACGATAACGAAGGAAATGTATGGGTTGGTACCTGGGGAAATGGTCTGCACATCATTAGAAAAAACGGGGAATTTTTAAATATTCCGGCTGGTGACAATGAAAATCAAATAAGTAATCCCAACATATTTCATCTTTTTGCCGATAGCCGGGGGAGGGTATGGATAAGTACGCTGGTTGGGCTCAATATGGCTATAAAACAATCGGCTGGGGGATGGATTTTTAAACGATTTTTGCATAATCCAAATGATTCAACGACCCTTTTTTCAAGCACAGTACTTTATGTGAAGGAAGATATGCGTCATAATATATGGATAGGAACGACCAGCGGACTGAATCGTTTTCATGAGAAGTCGGGGACGATGATTCAGATTAAACCTGCTAATGGCTTATTGAATTGTGAGATAAAATCGATTATTGATGATGCGTATGGTAATTTATGGATGGGATCGGATATTGGGCTGATACACTACATTCCCCGAACAAACAAGGTGTATGTATATGATCGAACGGATGGGTTACCGGTTTCGAACTTCAGTATAGGGGCTGTTGCCCGAAATGCAAAGGATCAGCTTTTGTTTGGAGGGATTCATGGCATTGTGGTATTTCATCCCGACAGTATCCGAGTTAACCCGGTAATACCGACGGTATACATTACAGAGGTGAAAGTGTATGGCCGAAGACTTGAGGCACAACAAATTATTCGACATCCTTCGTATTCGTCGGTAAGCCTGTCGTATAGGGATAATGCCATTACTATAGGCTATGTAGGTTTGAATAATTATAGTCATCCCGAGAAAAACAGATATGCCTATCTGCTGATGGGGGTTGACCGTGACTGGATCGATGCAGGTAACCAGCGTTCGGTTACCTATTCGCACCTTCCCCCGGGCAAATATACCTTTATGGTGAAGGCAGCCAACAATGATGGTTTATGGAACGAAACGCCAACCGAATTGAAGATTTACATTGAGCCCCCATTCTGGCAGACGCTGTGGTTCAGGATACTTATTGCGTTGGTGTCGCTAATGTTGTTTTATGCCTATGTGCGTTATTTGATCCGAAAGGGTAATGAAAAGTTATTGCTGCAAAAGCAAAAGTTGCAGGCTTTACAGGTAGAAAAAGAAAAAGAAATAGCCCAGTTGCAAAGCAGTAAGCTGCAACAGGAGCTCGAATATAAAATTAAAGAGTTGGAGACTACCACGTTACATTTGATTCATAAAAACGAAAAATTGATTGAGCTCAGGGACAGGTTGAGCGAAATTATAGCGTCGTCGCCTTCGCCTTTACAGCGCCAGCTATCGCAGGTGGTAAGATCGATAAATCAAGATCTTGAGGATGAACAAAACTGGGAAAATTTTGAAAGACATTTTAATGCCATCCACGATAATTTTCTCAGGCGATTTGCAGAGGCCTTCCCCGACCTAACCTACAATGACCTGAAACTGTGCGCTCTGATACGCATGAATATGTCGAATAAGGAAATAGCAAGCTTTTTGAATATCTCGGTGCGCAGTGTTGAATCGCGCCGCTACCGTATTCGCAAACGTATGGGTATGGACAGTGATGTAAATTTGAATGATTTTATTGTAAGGTTTTGAGTTGTGTCAAAAATTTGAGTGCATTTGTACTATAATGAATGAAATTTTAAATTGAGGAAATTTTATTCTGCATTAACAAATCTGTTCGAAATGACGCGGATGGGGATAAATGAGGTGAGCCATCCGATGAACATTACCGTAATGATAATGAGCAAAATATCGAGGGGTAGTACTTTTACAGGGTAGCTATCGACGACGAAGGTACTCATGCCTTGCAGCTTTACCAGTCCATAATGTTGCTGCAAAAGGCAAAGTGCCAGACCTGCGAAAAGTCCAATAATGCTACCCAGCAATACGCTCATCCAACCATTATAAAGGAAAACACGACGGATACGTTGCCAATCGGCACCAAGGTAATGAAAAATTTTAATGTTCTGTTTTTTCTCAAGAATGATCATAGTCATGCTACTGAGCATATTCAGCGAAGCAACAATCAGGATGAATACCAGAATAAAAAACACAGCCCATTTTTCGCTTTGCATGATTTTGTACAAAAGCTGTTGTTGCTGATAATGATCGAGCACCTCATAATTGGAACCAATTTTTTTAGCTATTCGTTGTTGTGCCTCAGCAATGTTCCAACCTTTTTTAACTTTCACTTCAATGTTCGAGGCTATGTTATTTTTTTGAAGCAGCTTGCAGGCAAAGTCGTAGGGAACGATAATGTATTTGTTGTCAATTTCCCGTTCAATAGAAAATAAGCCCGATGGATAAATAGCCATTCGCTGAAAGGCTTCTTCGGGGGGAGAGTATATATCAGCGTCTTTTTTGGGTAAGTAAACCCAGAGCGGATGATAGAGGTCGGGATTGATACCCAGATAGTAGGCAACACCCATGCCTACAATGGCACAGGGAATGTTGTTGCGTTTGAGTATGGCTTCTCCCTGGAGATTTTGCTGCAAGGGATGAATGCGTAAAAAGTTGTCGGATACTCCTTTGATGGCTCCTATATATTGTCGTTCTTCGTACTGAAGCAGTACCGATTCCTCAACTACATAGGCAACATCCTCAACCCCATCGGTTTGCTGGATAGTATTTATCAGGCTACTGTCGATCTGGAAAAATTTACCGCTGTGGGGTACAATCTTAAGGTCGGGGTCAAACCGGTTAAACATCGATTTAACCACGCTATCGAAACCATTGAATACCGAAAGTACGGTAATAAGTGCCATCGTGCCCAGGGCTATGCCAGCAATGGAAATAAGGGAAATGATGTGAATGGCCTGATGTTTTTTTCTGGAGAAAAGAAATTTAAGCGCAACAAACCACTCAAAGCTCATGGCTTAATTTTTATACGCTGCTACAATGAGTCCCGTACCCGTGGAGTGATGTATTCGGGTATCGATATAGTTGAGCAACAGGCAAATTGGCATCACAAGCAAATAGTAGATTGGTAAAAGCAAGAAAAATAATTTGCTTTTGTTGAGCCAGATGATGGGATATTTCATTGAGAGTTTCCAGGCGAGTGAACCAGGTTTTCCGTATTGATAACGGCATTCGACTCTTTTAAAACCGGCCTGGTAAAGCTTCTGCGAAATGTCTTCGATGCTGTAGCCGTTTCGAACATGCTCCTCTATAAAAGAATCATCGTTGTGTGAATGTGCATCGCTTCCGCCTTTGTCGGATGGTGTAGAGATGAGTACCATTCCGTTATCGTGCAGGGATTGGTAAAAATTACGGAAAACCGCTCTATCATCTTCGATATGTTCCATCACATCGACCGAAAGGATAAGATGGTATCGGCCTGGTTCGACAAAGGTAGTCAGGTCGGCCGTTTGAAATTTCATGCGGTCATTTTTACCTAATTTTTGGGCAAAGGTATTGCAGTCGTTAACCTGTTGTTCATTGATATCGACACCGGTTATCTGCCAGTTGTCAGAAAACCGGCTGATAAAATAGCTATACTGTCCAAATCCCGAGCCAGCATCGAGGATGTGAGCCTGCGGAGGCAACAGGGGAACAATTTTTTTCAGTTGCTTTTTTATGTGCCAGGTTCGAAGAAGTAAAATATTCAGGAGTCGATACAGGAGGATACGAAGTTGCGGATTTCGGTTGAAAACTTTACCAATGCTTGCCTTAATAGGTTCGTATTTCATAAGAATTAAGGATTTTTGAGCAATTTATCAATTTTTTCAAAATAGTCGAGGCTGTCGTCGATAAAAAATTCGAGCTCGGGGACGATACGGAGCTGGTTACGCACCTGCGTACCCAGATAGTAGCGGATAGCCTTATTGTGAAGATTTATAGAATCTAACGTTTCTTTGGCACGTTGCGAAGGAAAAATACTTAAATACACCCGGGCAATACTCAGGTCGGGGGTGACGCGTACTACCGTGACGGTAACCATTGAGCCCAGGCAAATGGTTGACTGCTCACGCTGGAAATATAAGGCAAGTTCACGCTGGATAAGCCGCCCCACTTTAAGCTGTCGTGTCGATTCCTCTTTATGCATTTTCATTACTTTTTGCAAAGCTAACCAATTTTCATCAGCCACGAAACGATAAAAACCCAATTCCCGTTTTTTCGCTGCAAAAACTTATATAGATTTGCAGCAAAATTTTTTCATAACAATGGAAATTGTACTCAGTGGGATTCGTTCGACCGGTCGCCTGCATTTGGGTAATTACTATGGGGCTGTAAGGAATTTTGTAAAAATGCAGCATGATTATCAGTGCTATTTTTTTATAGCCGATTACCATTCATTGACGACACATCCCAAACCAGACGATTGGAAGGCCAATGTAAAACAGGTGCTTTGCGAATATCTGGCCTGTGGTATAGATCCCGAGGTGGCCACAGTATATATCCAGAGTGATGTGCCCGAAATACCTGAGCTGTATTTGATTCTCAACATGCTAGCTTACAAGGGAGAGCTCGAGCGAACTACCTCGTTCAAGGATAAGGTACGGCAGCAGCCCGATAACGTCAATGCCGGACTACTGACCTATCCTGTATTGATGGCTGCCGACATTTTAATCCATAAGGCCAATAAAGTGCCAGTAGGCAAGGATCAGGAACAGCATCTGGAAATGACCCGCAATTTTGCCGCACGTTTCAATAATCTTTATGGGGTTGATTATTTCCCCCTACCTACAGCGTATAATTTTGGCAAGGATCTGATAAAAATTCCCGGACTCGATGGTAGTGGTAAAATGGGTAAGTCGGAGGGAAATGGTATTTATCTTTCTGATGATGCTAAAACGGTCGAAAAAAAAGTTATGCGTGCGGTTACCGACGCGGGGCCTACCGAAAAAAATCAAAAAATGCCCGAAGCCATTCAAAATTTATTTACGATTCTTGAGGTAGTATCGACCCCCGATACGGTAGAGCATTTTAAGAAGCAGTATGCCGAATGTACTATACGGTATGGGGAACTTAAAAAGCAGCTGGCAGCTGATATTAACCGTGCCCTTGACCCTATTCGTGAGCGCATTGACTATTATATGAATAATGAGGATGTAATACGAAGGGTTGTGGATATGGGCAGAGAAAAAGCTCGTGCCAGCGCATCAAAAACATTGCGAGAGGTTAGGGAGATTATAGGCATACGACCTTTTTAGGATTCTTCTTCGCGCTCGAGTTCGATGCGTATGCCCCCAATCCACCATGCCAGCAGGTTATAAAACCAGGCCACAAGCAGACCTATGCAAAAACCAATCGTGCCCAGCAACAGCGGCATGAGGAGAAAACCCGCAATGCCCAACCATACGCTCTTCCAGGGTAAAAGGGCTATAGTGATGCCGCCCAATACATTCCCAAATACAAAACCTATTAAACCAACACCTATTCCTAAAATTAGACCCAGGAACATCCATAGCAATGCATTTATTTTTGCCAGCGAAAGCGCTTCTATTTTTCGTATTTCTACCATAAGCTATTTAATTTTATAACAAAGGTAGGTGAAAAATCGATATATTTTTGTATTGAACAAATTAGATTTTGGGATTTAATGCTATGCTCCTTAAATAAGACGAGCACTGCAACATTACCTAAGTCCAATCTCAGCTTTTCTTTTTTGGTCAAAAAACAAAATAAAATTTGCCGAAGTGTCCATGAATGAGGAGGGATAAGGTACCTACCAACTCGGCAAATCCGTTGATTTTAATAAAATGATCGAATCAGTTTTTCCAAGGTTAATAAGTTATTGTTTTAAATGAGCAATGGTTTTTTGCAGTGCTTGTTCAAAGGGTGTGATGTTGTATCCAAGCTCTCGTATAGCTTTTTCGCACGATACTTCCCAGTTGTAGTTAAATTTTCTGACATGTGCAGGCGTGAAGGGCGGCAGGAATTTAGGATAAACTGCGTGTACCCATAAAAGTATATTGGCAATCAGAAGCATTATGGGTAGGGGCAAAGGTATAAGCCAATGACGATGCGCATGGATGCGGCTAAGGGTATCGAAAAATTGTCGATAGGATAAATTTTCACCTCCCAGGATGTATCTTTCTCCCGCTTTGCCGTGTTCCATGGCCAGTAAATGTCCATTTACCACATCGTCGACGAAGGCATAATTGCCTATAGCATTGCCATTGCCGGGTAGGATATGCCATTTACCCTCAATGTATTTTTTAATCATCAGGGTGGTAGAGTTACCCTGGTTAAGCGGACCGGGTCCAAAAACCCTCGTGGGGTTAACAATGACTACATTTAGTCCTTTTTTCTTAACATATTCATCGATAATTACCTGTTCGGCTTCTGCTTTTGAACTTTCGTATCCCGTAAAATGTGGTAAGGGCGATTTACTTTCTTCGGTAATGTTTTTGTAAAGCGAGGGGCCAAAAATACCAGCCGTTGAGGTAAATACCACCTTTTTAACTCCATTGGCTAATGCAGCATTCAGCACATTAATAGTACCCTGTACGTTGAATTTTCTGAAATCGCCAGGGTGTTCTTCCCAGGCAACTGCGTAGGCAGCCACATGGAACACCACGTCACACCCCTTCGTAGCAATCATCAGGCAATTTGCGTCAGTAATGTCACCGGCAATCCAGTTAACCTGGGGTAGATCGATGGCATTTTTTTTCGATTCTGAACGATATAGCGCATTAACTTTGTACCCCCGGAATATTAGCTGACGTATCAATTTTTCACCAATAAAACCGGTACCTCCCGTTACAAACACTCTCATGATTGCCTATTTTGACGAGAAAGGTAAAAAATGGAAAACCATTCATTTGAAAGGGCAAGCACACTATGCAATACAATCGCTGGCCATACACTACCGCTAAAATAGGTGATGCTGCATAATGCTATGCCCATAGGGATAGAACCAAAGGTTTCCTTGTAGCCCTTGGGAATATGTACCAGCATATAAAGCGCAATGTTTAAACCTGTGGCCGATACAATATCGAAGTACTGTAGGCTGGTAAAAAAAAGATATCCCCGAAACATGTATTCGTATCCGATAAGGTACAGTATCCAGGTGATGGAGCTTATAACGATATCGGATGTGTTCCAATTTTTTAGCCGAATTTGCGGATAGCTGGCCAGATTTTCGGGGGTGCGAGCTGCAAAATAATTGAGCAAAACTATCAACAATGCGGCAGCCGATAAAATTGCAATTAATTGTGTAATACTGAGATGGTTTTCGGGCGCGGGGATAGCATCGGCAGTAAGCAGGTACGGAATCAGAAAAATAAAAAATCCAGCTACTCGCATCAGGCACACCTTGCCATATGCCGATTCGTCGGTACCCAGCCACCTTTGCCAGCCAGCCTGTTTATAAAAAAGAAAATAATAAATAGCGTAACAAAGGGTAAGTATGCTTATACTCAGGACAAGAGGATGCATAAAAAATTTTTAGCGAATATACTTTAATGAAAAATTCATATACCTATTCGAAGGGTATAAATTAAAAATTGTAATCCACACATGCTCGGGTCTGAGCCAGAGATTTAATCAGGTCTTTTACAATGACATGTTCGGGATGATTTTGATAGTGCTGCAAATCATCAGCCGAATCGAAGGTAACGATAAAGCAGATATCGTAATTGTGGGGATCGATGTTGGGATCGTTCAGTCCAACTTCGAGCTGCCGAATTACCGGAATTTTTTCTTGCAATTGCTCGAGCGCATTTTTCATCAGCTGAAGTTTTTGTGCTTTCTCATCTGGCGTGAAATCGGTTTTTAATTGCCAGCATACCACATGTTTCACCATAGGCAAAATGATTTGTTATTTACCGGATAAAATTTTTATGGCAACCCCTAACAGTAGCAGGGCAAAGATTTTTTGCAGCGTTTTTTCGGGCAGAGAAATAGCAAGTTTTGAGCCAAAATAGCTTCCCACAACGAACATGATGACCAGTATCAAGGCAAACTTATAATTGACATACCCACTTTTGGCATAATTAATAAGTGCAAAAATACCCACTGGTAATACCAATACCAACAGGCTGGTGCCCTGTGCCTCGTGCTGGTGCATACCCAGAAGATATACTAGAAAAGGAACGATGATTATTGCTCCACCAACACCCAGCATTCCCGAAACAAAACCAGCAAGCAATCCTATAATAATCAACAGGATAAGTTGTTTTAGGGTTATCATGGCTACAGGATCCATTTTTTCAATATATATTTATTAAAATTGTGGTAAAGTTATGTTTTTTCCAAAATCCGTAATTAGATTTTTTTGGACACCAAATTATCCTTAATTTACCCAAATGATAGAAATTATATCCTAAGGAATGATGCTATTTTGTGGTTCTACAGGCTCATATACTTTTGTAGAAATGCGTTTATTGTGACAATTGAAATCACCAATTTTTGGTTATGTTCATCAGATATGAGGGGCTGTTTTTTCTAAGGCTATATATTAAACCCCATTCGGGGCGCAACCAAAGGGCAATTGCTAATATTATTTTTAAAATCGATCATTCGCTGAGAAATCCCAAGGTAGCCAGGTTTTTGTTAAAAGGTTTGCGAAAAACTTTGCATTTTATGAAAGTTAATATCATCAAGGTATGTAAAAAATTTCTTACAGCATAAAATCAAAATATTTTAAAATTTTACCTCCAAAAAACTCCGTGATATAAACCGATATTTCTAATACTGTCAAAAAAAAACGAATCAAATTTTAAGGATGGGTTAAAGATTATTTTTATTGCCTAAGTTATCTTTTGTATAAAAATTGCATTAATGTTTGTATTTTGTGATAGGGTATAATTTGAGAATAAATATTGGAATAAATGAGCATCTGCTACAATTTTTCGGATAACTTTTTATATATTTGATTTTATTGCGCAAATATGGATATTTTGTAAAATTTATATGAAGCATCTGGTAGTACTGACAGGATCGGGTATAAGCGCCGAAAGCGGGTTAAAGACATTTCGGGATAATGACGGGATGTGGGAAAATTATAATGTGATGGAAGTAGCCAGCTATGAGGGTTGGTTACGTAATAAACAGCTGGTACTTGATTTTTACAATCAGCGACGGCGCCAGCTCAAGGATGCCAAGCCCAATGCTGCTCACTTGATGCTGGCTGAGCTTGAAAAATATTTCAGGGTAAGTATTATTACTCAAAACGTTGACGATTTGCATGAGAAAGCCGGTAGCCAGCATATTTTGCATCTTCATGGCGAGCTTACCAAGGCACGGAGTACAAAGGATCCCTCATATGTTATTGACATCGGTTATCGCGATATAAAGCTGGGCGATGTATGCCCAAAGGGAGGTCAGCTGCGTCCCAATATAGTGTGGTTTGGCGAGTCGGTTCCTGCATTTGGCGAGGCTGCTCAGATTGCCAGCACAGCGGATATTTTTGTAGTAATTGGGACCTCGATGGTTGTATATCCTGCTGCCGGCCTGATCGATTTTGTTCCCGACCATGCCGACATTTATGTTATCGACCCAAAACCCTTGCCCATTCGCAATTATAAAAATCTTACCTTCATTCAAGAGGTCGCCAGTAAAGGGATGGAAATACTGAAAGTAAAGTTAATGGAGCGATACCAAATTTCTATTCCATGAGATTGCAGCTATTTTTGTTTATAGTATTCATGCAAATCGAACTCAATGTTATTGGACAATATTTTGAGGGGGGTATATTGGCTGGACTTACAGCGTCGCAGATGGATGGCGATATGCTGGGTGGCTACGACAAACCTGGCCTGACGGCTGGAATGTGGGTGGGTCGGTCGATAAATGCAAAGTGGAATTACCGGGCCGAGTTTAAATATACCATGAAGGGAGCAGCCAGCAATCAGGCTACCGAAGTTTATTCGCAATATCGAAAGACGCTTCATTACCTGGAGTTACCCGTAGTGACCTGCTATCATTTTAGTACTGACCTTTCGGCCGAAGCAGGACTGTCATGCGCCTACCTGGCCTATGCTACGCTTAATATTGGCAATGGACCTTTTGATGCCACAGGACCGATGAAAAGGTATGAATTTAATATCCTTGGAGGAATTGCATATCGTTTCAGCGATAATTTTTCGCTTAATTTCCGGTTTTCCTATTCGGTTTTTCCGGTGAGTCATTTGCCTGGAAATCTTACCATCTGGAACACCTATGCCCAGTACAACAATGTGCTGGCATTGTGTGTTTATTACAGGATAAAATAAACTACTTAATTTATGAGTACTATTCGCAATGATTGGACTTTTGACGAGATCCAGGAAATATTTCACAGGCCTTTGCTTGATCTGGTAGCAGAGGCAGCAACTGTACATCGCCAGTATCACAATTATCGTGAGATGGAGCTGAGTACGCTCATTTCGATAAAGACGGGCGGATGTCCGGAGGACTGTGCCTATTGTGCGCAATCGGCACGTTACCAGACTTACGTTGACGAACCCCAGGAGATGAGTCGGGAGCAGATCATAGCACGGGCAGCCGAATTAAAGGCCAAAGGGGTTCCAAGGGTTTGTTTGAGCGCGGCCTGGCGGCAGCTTCCACCCAACCGATTTGACGAGATCCTGGAAATAATTGGTATACTTAAGTCGATGGGGATGAAGGTCTGCCTTACTATGGGAAGGCTCACAGCCGATCAGGCGAAACAATTGGCTAAGGCAGGAATAACAGCCTACAATCATAATATCGATACTTCTGAAAGATTTTATTCAAAAATTATCACTACCCGTACCTTCCGCAGTCGTCTGGATACCATACATCGGTTGATTGATGCTGGCGTACCGCATTGTAGTGGGGGTATCATAGGTCTGGGCGAAAGCGATGAGGATCGCATCAGTATGCTTCATACGCTGGCTACCCTGCCCAAACATCCATATACCGTGCCCATCAATGCACTTATGCCTATTGAGGGAACGCCTCTTGCAAATAATAAGCCAGTAACGTCGTGGGAGCTGATCAGGGTAATTGCTACAACCCGGATAGTTATGCCTGCTACACACATTGAACTGGCTGCAGGACGGATTCAGCTTAGCGATGAGGCACAGGCGCTCTGTTTTCTTGCCGGTGCCAATGCTATCTTTGTTGGCGATAGGTTGCTAACTGCCCCCAATCCTAACGAAAGCCAGGATATGCAACTTTTGAATATTCTGGGCGCTGGACCTGTAAAATCGCCCATGAAAGAGCAGCCAGTTGCTAACAATTAATGTATTCGAAATTGTTTGTGAAAGATATTGCACTTTTTGTTGCTGCTGCATTTTTTGAGATAGCGAGATGTTTTTTCCTTATGGCTTTATCTCAGGCAACACAAGCCCATGTACTGGATCTTTGTGGGAATAATTTCGCTGTTTTGCTTTGCCTATTTACTAACAAGAGTTGAAATTGCTTTTGCCGGAAGAGCTTATGCTGTATACGGTGGAATTTATATTTTAGCAAGCCTTTTGTGGCTTCTGGTGGCTGAGCATGTTGTACCCGATAAATGGGATATCATAGGTGCATCCATTTGCCTGCTTGGAGCTTTAATCATTTTCCTTACCCCTAATTTAATAGCCACCCTATGGCATTAGTCGTTTATACCCTTTACGGCCTTTGCTCGCCTCTATGTGCACAGTTCACACACAAGGTAGCGCTTTGTTAACACTTGCATGATATAGGATGTATTTTCCCAATTTCATGGAAGCGGTCGTTTTATTCGCCATATTGTAAAAGTATCACCAATTTTTTTCTAGTATTCATGGAAAGTTAATTTTTACCATGAGAGGGAGTTGAAAGCTCAACTCTTACCCTTAAAATTTTTAATTCTAAAACATTAATTGAAAATTTTGCCCCAGCAGCTTATTATGGGTAAAAATTTTTATAACTTATTCCAGCAATATTCGTAAGATTAGATAAAAATAATCTATCATACCCAAAAAATATACCCTGTAAATGAGTAGATTAGTTAAAATATGGTTGTTGTTTTTTGGAATTTTATTCACAAGTTTTCAAGCTTCGGTCAATGATTTTGAAATACTGGCAGAGGGTTATCGACAGCAAGGAAAGGTGGCACAGGCCGCAGAATATTATAATAAGGCTGGATATGCCTATTGGAATAGGGGATTGAAAGAGCAGGCAGCATCGGCTTTTGAAAAAGCGCTGGAAATTTTCGAGCAGGCCAATAATGCGGTGGCGTGTTTGACGCTACATAATAACCTTGGACTTATCTATTCCGAATTGGAAAAATTTCAGAAGGCCGAGAAGTCGTTTCTGGGAGCCCTACGTTATGCTCGGTTGCTAAAAAATACCACGGAAATTTACAATGCCTTAGTAAATGTGGCCAATGTCGAAATTGACATGGAGAACTATCCCCTTGCTTTGCAGCATGCAAAGGAGGCCTTAAATATTGCGCTTGAACAAAATATTCTTAAAAATATAGCCAAATGTTATAGTTTGCTGGCTGAGGCGTATGAAAAGATAGGAGATTCGAAGAATGCTTT
The DNA here is from genome assembly GCA_049968755.1 of Bacteroidales bacterium. Classification (GTDB taxonomy): domain Bacteria; phylum Bacteroidota; class Bacteroidia; order Bacteroidales; family DTGW01; genus JAKPGM01. The sequence goes on along the minus strand of JBMFQE010000010.1, from coordinate 29,533 downwards.
CCGTTATTTTGAGCTATACTCAGCAACTGATAAGAAAATTAAGCAGCAGGAGATGGAGCTCATAAAAAACATGAGTGCCGAAGAAGTAAATAAAGCTCAGCTGGCCAGAAAGATGACGGAGATAGAGCTAAAGATAAAAAAGGGAGAACTAAAGTTAACACAAGATTCGTTGTTTGTTGCCGAAAGGCTTGCGCTTCAGCGGCAAATGGAAATAACGCAGAAAACTGCTCAGCTTGAACAAAAAGAGCTTCAGCTGCGCTACGAAAAGAGTATCAGGCGGTTAATTACGGTGGGTTTTTTCGTGGTGCTTGTCTTTATGGTGGTGCTGGCATTTATGTTGGTGCGCATAAAACGGCAAAAAGAAGAAATTTTGCGTCAGCGTAATGAGTTGAACATAAAGAACAGAAACATTACCGACAGCATATTTTATGGTCAGCGTATTCAGAATGCCATGCTACCCGACCTGAATCAGCTGTCTGATGAGTTTAATACCGCGCTGCTATTTTGGCCTAAGGATATAGTTTCGGGCGATTTTTACTGGTATCATCAGGTTACGGTAAATCAGTTGAAGTATCATTTTTTTGCTGTGGTCGACTGTACCGGTCACGGGGTACCGGGAGCCTTTATGTCGATGATTGGTAATAGGCTACTCAACGAAATCATAGGTGTACGAAACAAGATACAACCGGCCGAAATTTTGTACAATCTCAACCTGCTATTGCTAAATGAACTGCATCAGCCTGCCACCCATACCACCGATGGAATGGATATAGCTCTGTGCCGACTATTAAAGGTTGATAATGCCCATTACGAGTTGGTATTTGCTGGAGCCAAAAGGCCTATCATTGTTTACCATCATCAGACGAAAGAGACCAGTATTGTGGAAGGGGATATTATTTCCATCGGGAACCTGAGACAGAGAAATCCCAAATCTTACAGCGAAAAACATTTATTGCTTGGCTCGCAGGATACGATTTTATTGTATACCGATGGGTTGATAGACCAGCCTAATCCCCAGCGAAGCAAGTTTGGCACGCCGAGATTGGTCAATATTGCGAACGAATGCCTTCCCAATTCGCTCGATAGCTTTATGCTACATCTGCAAAATTCGCTGGAATCGTTTAAGCAACACGAGCCCCAACGCGATGATATTACCGTTTTGGCCATTGGCTTGAAATAACAGGTTATGTAGTTGTTTAAAACAGAATATATTATTAAGTTTGTGATAAAATAGACATAAGTTAAAAAACCTAATCAAAATAACCCATGAATGCTAATGCATTGCCTAAGAAAACAGTGTTTTCCTATGAGGGTCCCTTTAACATGCGGATAATATCATCTTTGGGAAAATATCTGGCCGAATACCTCGATGCTTCGTTTGAAACGCGCATGAGCCTATATAGGGTGTTCATTGAGATATCGCAGAATGTAGCGTTGTATTCGGAGGATAGGGTCAAACAGGAGCTGGATAATACAGTGGGTGTGGGAAAGGTAACTATTGAAACCGACGGGCAGTCGTTCTACTGCAAAACCACCAATCGAATTCGCCCCGAACATGCAAATATTCTCATAAGCTACTGCCAGCAAATTAATGATGCTTCGACCAATGATTTGATCAAGCTGAAAGAAAAACTTCGGCGCGAATCGTCCATTAAGGACAATGGGGCGCATATTGGGCTAATTTCTATACGTTTGTTTTCAAAAAATTTGTTGGATGTTTCTATAACGAACGAAAACGATAATACGTATTTTACTATTTCTTCCGTAATATCCTAACTTTTTTAAACAAAAAAACTATGGAGAGCTTGTATATCAATAATTATCCCGATCTGGTTTACTATCCACTGGTAAATTTTAACTATTACTCGGGTGTATGCGAGATTGTGGGCGAAAGTTATATGGAAGAAACCCTGAAATTTTACGAGCCGGTAATTCGCTGGCTAAAGGACTACATGCAGGAAAAGAAACCCATTGAGTTTAACTTGAAGCTTACGTATTTCAATACAGCTTCCTCGCGATTTATTCTCGAAATTCTTGATTTATTGAAAAGCTATCAGGATAATGGGGGGCAGGTAAAAGTCAACTGGTACTATAAACGAGAGGATCCGGACATGTTGATGGAGATTCAGGGTTTCGAAGCAGAAACAGGTCTTAAAATTACTCCCATAATATTTGATTAGGGCATCATGCCATGCAAAAGTACGCAATCATTGTAGCCGGGGGAACAGGCAAACGATTTGGTTCGCAGGTTCCCAAACAATTTCTTACGCTCAGAGGGCAACCGATTCTGTATCATACGCTGAAGGCATTTTACGAGTATGATAAAAATATTCGATTGGTGGTCACGTTACCTACGGATTATATTGATTTATGGGAAAGTCTGATTATGGAGTATAAAATTGATATTCCCCATCAAAAGATCCGGGGGGGTGAAACGCGTTTTCATTCGGTATTGAGTGGTTTATCAGCCCTGGAGGGCGAAGGTTTGGTAGCTGTTCACGACGCTGTACGTCCACTGGTCAGTCATGTGACCCTTCAAAGATGTTTTGAGACGGCTGCCCACATGGGGAACGCGGTGCCGGTTGTGACACCGGTAGATTCGCTGCGGAAACTGGATGTTGATAAAAGCTATGCTGTTGATCGAAATGCCTACGTTCTTATCCAAACCCCTCAGGTTTTTGACTTAGCTGCCCTAAAGCAAGCCTATCAGCAATCTTATATTCCCGAATTTACCGACGATGCGTCGGTGTATGAAAAAGCCGGGCACCGTATCATTTTGGTGGAGGGTAACCGCGAGAATATCAAAATAACCACTAAAAATGACCTGCTAATGGCTGAAGCGCTGTTGCCGGTTTTAAACCGGCGTGAGTAGGTTATTCAATCATTTGTTCAACTTTTCCACCCAGCATTTTTTTGGGTACCAATTTTTTGGGCATGCGGCGATAACTAATTTCACCTCCGGCACCAGCGTTTGCCTGTAAGTATTGAGTAGCATATACTTTAGCCAGTCCTCCTGTGTTGGCACGTACTATCGCACTATCGCATTTTAGCTCATAGGCATCAAAAATTCCTCCTGTGGAGGCTTCGGCATCTATCGCTTTTGCGATTCCTTTCAGCGTTAATGTACCGCCTTTATCCACTCCGGCTGTGATTTGGTCGGCATTGACCCAGAAATCGACTTTAGCCCCGCTGCTGCAGGTAATCTCCAGGTTATTCAGCTTCCATTCCCCTTTTTTGTAAACCAGCGAGCCAGCTGAGGCCAGGATTTTTTCCAGACGAACGTATTTGACCACAATCATGGCTTCGCCACGTTGATTGAGCGATTTGGCATCGCTGATTCGTAATACGCCATTTTTTACTGCAATTTTTATGCGTCCTACCTCATCGTCCTGTCCTATCAGCGAAATGCTTTCCTTTTGGCTTTCCTCGAGAACCACCTCAAAATTGCCCAATATTTCAACTTTACTAAAAGAGGGTACTTCCATTTGCCTTACTGGCTGTGCAGGTGTCAGCTGTATAAATCCAGCAATAGTAAACGTGAAAATGGTTACTGCTTTCCACAAGATTTTCATCATAACAACATTAATTTTTAAAGGTATGATGGAACACCCAAGTTCCAATTTTATCACTATTGTGTTTGCGTTCGCAGGAACATGGGTGTTTCATAGGTAAATATTTTAAACAAAGAGTTTATGTATTCAAAACGGAATTTTTTCAAAGATAGTGTGGTTTTTTGAGAAGACCATAAAAAAAGTTGCCTTGCAAAATAGCCAAGGCTACGCAAAGCAACTCCTTTTTAACCAAAAACTCAATAACTATGAAGCAAAATTATAAAATATCTTTTACTTGTTAATGTCTTTTACAGTTTATTAATTTTGAAATACTGTGCATTACGAATTTGCCCGTTGCTTATAACTTTTAGCAGATAAATTCCTTTTTCAAATTTCTGCATATCGATAGTCAGCTGGTTTTGTGCGGTATTGAGACGAAAAACCTCTTTGCCCAGCATGTTGTAAAGAATAAGTTCGTGAGCACCGTTGGAAAGCCGTATGTTAAAGTAATCGACGACGGGGTTGGGGAAAAGCTGAATATCTGAGCCGGAGATTTGATCCACGGCGTTGGGCACTTTATTATCGACCAGAATATTTCCTGTGGCAGGTAACGCAATGTCGTCGGTAGTTGTCCAGGTACCTGGTGTGTAGGAGAAGTATATTTTATCGCCGAATTTTACGGGTTCGGCAAGGGTAATAAGCAATACCGTGCTGCTATCGTCTTTAAATGCAATGCTACTTATAGTAACATTTACATTGTTTACTGTAATTTTGATGTTATTAGCATTGGAACCTATTTCGTTCATGTTTTTGTTCAGTCGGACGATAATTTGGTTACCCTCGGAGGATGTAGTAGCCGAAATGATTCCGGGAATCATATTTTCGAGCGGCGTGGCGCCGAAAATATCGAGAATGGTGCTATCGGCAGCTTTTTGATCACCTTTCATGTAGGCAGCTACAACGTAATGGTTGAAAAGGAAATCGTTTTTGACATTAAGTACAATGGTAGTGGAATCGCCCTCTTTGAGGGATGCACTGAGGATAGGGTTTTTGACCCTTGCGAATACCTCGAAATTGTTGATTTGTCCTGAGGGATCGGCCATTTTTTTGTCGAATTTAAGTTCTACAGTTCGGGGAGCAACCACCCGTCCCTTAATCAGTCGGGGGCGTGGGATCATTCCCTCTTCCTCGCGGAGAATGAGGGTAGAATCCTTCACCTTTTCGTCGCATCGGATGCGGAACTCTTTCCATTGGCCATGTATTTTGGCAAAAACATGGTAATCGCCAAGGAACCCGCGGAAGGGGAAGTATCCATTGTTATCAGTAATGCCTTTTTCGTGGGTACTCCATTCCTTGTGAATAAGGTTATATACTGAATCGGCGGCTGGTTTGGGTTCTTTGTTGACAGTGAAAATACCTGAACCAGGACGCCATACTTTCCCATCAATGAGGCCCCAGAAGTAGAATCCGGTAATTTGAGGATACGAAAAAGCAATGCGTAACATGCGGGCATAATACATGGCCTGATTAACAGGTGTAACATTTTGGGCAGTAACGTCCATGTCGAACTCGGTGATACGCATGGGGAGTCCAAGGGTAGCCAGGGCATCAAGACGGCGTTTTACGTCATTGGTATTGATGCTTCCACCGAAGTGACCCTGAATACCGATGCCATCGATAGGGGCACCGTTATCAAGCATTTGTCGGACAAGGTTTATAAAAGGCTGATATTCTTCCCATTCGATGAGGTTATAATCGTTAACATAAAGTTCGGCAGTGCTATCGGTCTGACGTGCCCATTTGAAAGCCAGCCAATTGATAGAGTCACCTACTCTGTTGGTAAGGTAGAAAGTATGCGAGGGTTCGTTCATCACATCGTATTCAAAAACTCTTCCCTTATATCGGGTCATATCGCGAATGATACGTGTTTTGCAGGCTTCTTTAACTTCTTCGCCAGTGGGTAACTCTTGCACCCATTGGGGTACTTCGTGATAGTTGCCTTCGTGTCCATTCCACAGGAGGGTATGACCTTTCAGTCGCCAGCCTACCCGTTCGCACCAGGATAACATTTCGTCGAAGCCACCATAGGTAAGTACGCCGCGTTGGGCTTCAATACCACTCCATTTAAAGGCATTGCCAGAAACGGCGGCATTATAGTACCTATACATTGTTGCCCGGTCCCAGGCCAGGCTGCCGGGGGTACTTTCGGGATCCATCACTACCCCAAAGGTGAATTTATGTTTAAACAGGTCGACACGAATGGAGTCGTTTACCGGCTGTCCCAGGCTGTCCACTATTTGTAAGGTGAAGTTCGCTTTTCTCAAGCTATCAATGCGTTTTGGTGCATCTTTGTACCAATCCTGCGACCATACGTTCGTTGTTGCCAATACAATGGCTGCGAAATACAATTTTCCCCGTTTCATCATAATAAAATTAATTTTTAAAGGTTTGATGGAACACCCATGTTCGCAATTTTATCCCTATTGTGTTTGCGTTCGCAGGAACATGGGTGTTTCATATTCAAATAATTTTATCCAAATTTAGCACTAAATAGGGCAGAGATAAGAGCGTATTTTTGCCATATAAGTGGATAGTTCTTGCATTTCATTGTATAAAAAAAGTACCTTTGGCATTTAAATTGAAGGATGTTTTTTTTAAACTTGATGCACTATGAATAATCATATTCTTGATGTGAGTAGCGATGTGAGGTGGATAGGGGTACTTGACCCTGATCTGGTAACCTTTGACATAGTAATGGAAACCAGGTATGGCACTACTTATAATGCATATTTTATAGATGCAGAAAAAAAAGCTATCGTTGAAACGGTAAAGGAGCCTTTTACGGAGGAATATATTGGTAAAATTAAGCAATTGTGCGATCCGGCCGAGATAGCGTATATCATATGCAATCATACGGAGCCCGATCATTCGGGAGCACTTAAGCATTTGTTGAAAATAGCTCCAAATGCAACGGTGGTAGGGAGTGGTCAGGCATTGAACTATTTGTCGGAGATTGTGGATGGTCCGTTTAAATCGCAAAAGGTGATGGATGGGGATACCCTCAGCCTGGGGAATAAGACGCTGAGATTTATTGGGGCTCCCAATTTGCATTGGCCTGATACCATGTATACCTATCTTGTTGAAGACAAAATATTGTTTACCTGCGACTCTTTTGGGGCACATTTTTCTCATCCTGAGATGTATGATGATAGGGTTGGAGACTTTTCGGAGGCTTTCAAGTATTATTTTGACGTAATCCTGAAGCCTTTTAGCAAATTTATGTTGCGAGCCATTGAGAAAATCCGTCCCCTTGACATTGCAGTTATCGCTACGGGTCACGGTCCTATTCTAAGAAGTAGCTGGCAGGAGAAGGTGGAATTGTCGGAAGCGTATGCCCGGCAATATCTTGAGGATACAGAGAAGCATCCCGTTAAGCGTGTGTTCGTTGCTTATGTTTCGGCTTATGGTTATACGGCCAAGATGGCCGAGATGATAGCGGAGGGTATTCGTATGGTAAGTAATTTTGAAGTAGAGGTAGCCGATATTGAGCATATGTTGATAGGGGAGATGGAGGAAAAGCTGTCTAAAAGCGATGCGTTGCTGGTGGGTTCGCCAACCATCAATCAGAATACCCTGTTGCCGGTATATAAGCTATTTTCTGTAATAAATCCCATACGCGATAGGGGTAAGCTGGCAGCAGCTTTTGGCTCGTATGGTTGGAGTGGTGAAGCTCCCGGACTCATAGAAAATCATCTTAAAAATTTGAAGTTCAAAATATTTTGCGAGGGTGTAAAAGCCAAGTTTTTTCCCTATGATGACAAGGGTCAGAAATTTATTGAGCTGGGGCAGGCTTTTGCAGCCGAACTACAGCGTATGCCACAGTTTGCTGAATAGATTTTTTACCTTACCCAGCCATTGGATAATAGTACAATAGCCCACAATTTTGCTGTGGGCTATTGCTTTGTTTAGCGGTACTCGTCCCAGCTAACTATTTTAATTTCGTTGGGCTGATATTTGCAAAAAGCCTGGATGAAGGCGTTAGCCAGTCGGGCATTGGTAATCAGGGGAATATTGTAATCGATGGCACCGCGGCGTATTTCGTAGTCGTTATTTAGTTCAATTTTCGACAGGTTTTTAGGAATGTTGATTACCAAGTCAAACTCACGGTTACGGATATAGTCCATTACATTGGGCTTTGTGGGCTCGTCGGGCCAGGCCACGACGGTAGCTTCAATACCATTTTGTGCGAGGAATTGTGCCGTACCACGAGTAGCGAAAAGTTTGTAGCCGCGTTCTACCAACAGCCGGGCGGGATTGAGCAGCTCCACCTTTGAACGCATTTCGCCTGTTGAGAGCATGATATTCTTTTTGGGGATTCGATATCCTACCGAGAGCATGGCTTTGAGCAGGGCCTCATAGAAATCGTCGCCCAAACAACCCACCTCGCCCGTCGAAGCCATATCGACGCCCAGTACAGGATCGGCCTTCGCAAGGCGGCTAAACGAAAACTGGCTGGCTTTAACACCAATATAATCGAGTTCGAAGTACGACTTATCGAGCTTTTGCACGGGCAGCCCCAGCAATACTTTGGTAGCAAGTTCAATAAAATTGGTTTTTAGCACTTTAGAAACGAAGGGGAAGCTGCGTGAGGCTCGAAGATTGCACTCGATAACCTTAATGTCATTGTCTTTAGCCAGGAACTGTATATTGAATGGACCCGAAATGTTAAGCTCGCGAGCAATTTCTCGGGAAATTTTTTTTATGCGTCGAACGGTTTCGAAATAAATTTTTTGTGCCGGGAAAACCAGCGTTGCATCACCCGAGTGTACGCCAGCAAATTCTATATGTTCGGAAATGGCGTAGGCGAGGATTTCACCATTTTTTGCCACAGCGTCTATTTCAATTTCCTTGGCGTTTTCGATGAATTCGGACACCACCACGGGATATTGTTTTGAGACTTTAGAAGCCAGCTTGAGAAAAAGCTCCAGTTCTTCGGCATTTGAGCAAACATTCATAGCAGCGCCCGAAAGAACATACGAAGGGCGCACCAGCACGGGATAGCCTACGGTTTGTATGAAAGATTCTATTTCTTCGAAGCTGGTAAGTTCTTTCCAGCGGGGTTGGTCGATACCCAGCTGGTCGAGCATGGCCGAAAATTTGTGTCGATTTTCGGCACGGTCGATAGATACAGGAGAGGTACCCAATATGGGTACATTTTGCCGGTACAGTCGCATGGCCAGGTTGTTGGGTATCTGACCGCCCATGGATAGGATTACTCCATGCGGACTTTCCAGCTCGATAATATCCATTACGCGCTCAAACGATAGTTCGTCGAAGTACAGGCGGTCGCATATGTCGTAGTCGGTACTAACGGTTTCGGGATTGTAGTTGATCATTACTGCCCTATATCCTTGTTTGTGCGAGGTTCGTACTGCGTTTACTGCACACCAGTCAAATTCTACCGAGCTTCCTATGCGATAGGCACCCGAGCCCAGCACTATGACTGTTTTATCGTCGTGAACAAAAGACACATCGTGTTCTTTACCGTGGTAGGTCAGGTAAAGATAGTTGGTTTGTGCGGGATATTCAGCGCCCAGCGTATCGATTTGTTTTACAACGGGTAAGATTCCCCGTTTTTTACGGTATTCTCTGACTTCAAGCGAGGCCTGCTCCATCTCATGGTTGTCGCGTTTGAGAATGAGACGGGCAATCTGGAAATCAGAAAATCCTGCTTGTTTGGCCTCGGTCATCAACTCGTCGGGAATCTGGTGGATGGAATTGTATTTTTCGAGCTCACGGCTGATGTCGAAAATATGTTTTAGCCGGTAGAGGAACCATTTGTCAATTTTGGTAAGTTCAAAAATTTGGTCGACAGAATATCCTTTTTCAAATGCTTTTTCGATAACGAAAATGCGCATGTCGGTAGGATTGCTAAGTTCTTTTTCAATATCTTCGATTTCGATATCGCGGTTACCAACGAAGCCATGCATTCCCTGGCCAATCATTCGCAGGCCCTTTTGAATTACTTCTTCGAAGGTTCGTCCGATGGCCATTACTTCGCCGACCGATTTCATGGAAGAACCTATTTGTCGGGATACCCCAATGAATTTGTTGAGGTCCCAGCGGGGTATTTTGCAAACGACATAATCGAGGGCGGGTTCAAAAAATGCCGGGGTGGTTTTGGTGATGGAATTTTTCAGCTCAAAAAGGCCATAGCCGATGGCCAGCTTGGCAGCAACGAAAGCCAGAGGATATCCGGTAGCCTTAGAGGCTAATGCAGAGGAACGTGACAGACGGGCGTTGACCTCAATTACCCGGTAGTCCTCAGAATTTGGGTCGAGCGCATACTGGATGTTACATTCGCCAATGATTCCGATGTGACGGATAACACGGATTGACAGTTCACGTAGCTTATGATATTCGCTATTGGTAAGTGTTTGAGAAGGAGCAACTACAATACTTTCACCGGTATGTATACCCAGCGGGTCGAAGTTTTCCATGTTACATACGGTGATACAGTTGTCGTATTGGTCGCGTACCACTTCGTACTCGACTTCCTTCCAGCCTTTGAGCGATTCTTCAATCAAAATCTGAGGGGAATATGACAGGGCTTTTTCAGCTAATTTGCGAAGTTCATCGGGATTAGCAGCGAATCCCGATCCCTGGCCACCAAGCGTAAATGCAGCCCTGACGATAACAGGATAACCCAACCGGCCGGCGGCTGCCAGGGCACCTTCGACATGGGTTACTGCTTCGCTGCGGCAGGATTTTACGTTAATTTCGTTCAAACGATTTACAAAAAGCTCACGGTCCTCGGTATCGATTATGGCCTGTACAGGTGTTCCCAGCACGCGTACTCCGTATTTTTCGAGCACCCCGCTCCTATAAAGTTCGGTGCCACAATTCAACGCTGTTTGTCCCCCAAACGACAGCAGGATACCATCGGGCCGTTCTTTTGCGATTACCTTTTCGACGAAGTAGGGAGTAACCGGTAAGAAGTATATTTTATCAGCCATTCCCTCCGAAGTTTGAACAGTGGCTATGTTGGGGTTAATTAATACTGTAAATATTCCTTCCTCGCGTAAGGCTTTAAGGGCCTGTGAACCAGAATAGTCAAATTCTCCTGCTTCACCAATTTTGAGGGCTCCTGACCCTAATAGTACTACTTTTTTTATACTCTTATCCATGGTTATATGTATTTGTCAGCCCAAAAAAAAACCCCTTAATGAATAAGGGGTTTTTTATTAAAAATATCTTTCGTTTGGCAATGGTAGCTTACTTTGTATTTTTTTGAACTTATTTTCACTTAATCTTAATTTCTGCAAATATACACATTTTTTTTTAACAAGTATATTCAATTTTATTCTATAGCCTTTCTTCATCACGGTGTCTGTGGGGTAAAGCAAGTGGTATCAAATATAACCCACAATTTTATAGACATAAAAACCTGCTATTTCTTTGAAAAGGGTGGTCCAGTTGTCCAATGCTTTTGCTTTTGGGAGGAAATAATCGTCGACAGCGAGTGGGGATGCAATGGGATCGGTTGTTAGGATATCGAACTGATAGCCTGCTTTTTTAAAAACGGCCATTGAGCGTCGCATGTGAAAGGCTGAAGTTATTAAAAGTACTTTTTCGTTGGGGAATGGAAAAAGTCTTTTAGTGAATTTGGCATTTTCGTATGTATTTCTCGATGCTGTTTCTATCAATACGTCTTCGGTGGGTATACCCAGCTGGATGCAAAAGTTTTTGATGTAATTGGCCTCCTTGATCTTTTGATTTAACAGTTGCCCCGAGCCTCCAGTTATAATTATTTTCTGCACTTTACCAGCTTTATATAGAACTATCGCTTGAATTATCCTGTCGATTGAGCGATCAACGATGAGCCGTCCTGTGTGAGGCTCAAGATCGGCCATTCCACCCAACACAATGGCGTACTTATAGTTTTGCACTACCTGATTGGCGGGGGGAGTACTAATTTCCCACCAGCGAATGGCAGTGTGTTGGATGGCGGTATTGGAGAAAATAAGAAAGACTACCAATGCGGCAAAAGCCAATTTTCGACCCAGAACACTGTTTTTTAATGCTACAGCAAGTAGCAAAAGCAGAGCTATCCAGGTCATGGGGCTAATGAGAAAAAATAATATTTTTGATAAAGCAAAGAATAGCGTATCCATGTGTGTAAAATATAGTAAGGATTGTCGTTTTGATGTTACATGTATCAAACTATTATTTAGCAATGTATAGTTTTACGTGCCTGTAAGTAAAGAAGGCATAACAAGGTTATCTTAAACAAAAGTTGGATTGGTTTTATGTAACGTTCGCAAAGATAGACATAAAATTGTAAAAACACCAAAGGCTCCCTTTTGAGGAGCCTTTGGTATGTTTGCCTGGCAACGCTTCACGAAATTTTCACTTCGCGCGAGAGTTTTTTCTTAACTTCTTCCTTCTTGGGTACGTAGATGGTGAGTACGCCGTTTTTGTGTTCGGCTTTTATTTTTTCGCTATCCACCGTATCGGGCAAGTTGAATGAACGGCAGAAGGAAGTGTACGAGAATTCACGACGGGTATAGGTTTCGTCTTTTTCTTCCTTCTTCACTTCCTTATTGGCCGAGATCGTAAGGGTATCGTCTTCGATATTTACCTTAAAATCGTCCTTATCGAGTCCCGGCGCAGCCACTTCGATACGGTATTCGTCTTTGGTTTCGGCAATATTTACAGCCGGAACACTTGCAGTATTCCAGTTGCGCACCCACGAGAAGGGGAAGTCGTTGTTAAAGAATTCTTCTACCAGGCTTGGTAGCGTGTTGATGTTTCTGAGTGCCAACATAGCTCAACCCTCCTTTCTTTTTTAGTTTTCTTTTGTTTTTCGCTCTATGATGAGTCAAAGGGTGTGCCAGAGGAATTTTATGAAATTTTGGCAGCATTTTTAAAGTATTTTATGTCATTATGTCTTTTTTATTATGCCTTTCAGCGACGAAGGATTGTATATGATTTTGATACTACCAGTTGTCTATGAAAAGGCGTTCGAACAGCTTGGCAGTGATTTTGAGTTTTACGTCGCAGAGGCAAACAAATAACCGCAAGGCTTGACAGGTAATTTTTGCAAAGTTGCGAACGACTATTACCACCGGAGACAATTTTCGTATTTGCCTGATGCTTTTTTTTAGCGTTTGTAATCATTTTTTCACCTTATTTACCCATCGTTCCTCCTTGTCACGAAAATTTGCGGTTAAATTGTCACAGATAACCAAAAATTCAAAAACTATGAGACGTGCTTTTTTTACCATTGTAATGGTTTTATTCTCCATTATTTTATGGGGTTCGCAATCGGTAACCTTTGATCTCTCGTCGGTAAATCAAAGTTTTACAAAGCCATTTGCCGATCGTGCGCTTAACGTGGCTGCCTGTACTTCTAAAATTGCCAGCCCAACCTTATTCATGGCTAATCCATTTAAAGGGCTTTCTTTCGATTCTATTGAAATAGCCTTTGAGGTGTACAATTACGATGTTCCCCATGTACTGGGTGCCTTAATTTCGGTGTATGATACCTTACTTGGGCGGATGTACTTTACTAATGGTTCGTACCTGGGCTACAATGCTACGGGCGGCTGGTTCGATGCCAACCTGAAAAGTTATGCGCTGGATCACGACTTTATTGGTCGAGATCAGTGGAAGAATGTGAAGTTGCGATTTTCGAACACAGGCTACTCGTTATGGGTTAATGACACGCTAGCCTATCAACAGGGCAGTACCAACGTTACTATAAATGGTAACCTTTCCGATTATACGCAAATGATGAGTTTCTTTGCCAATGCTGGTATAGTGGCATTTGGTACAGGCTCGTGGTGGAGCGACAACCAGGATGCCAATGGGAACTACTACGACATACAGTACAGCTACCTGAAAAACATTCGTTTTACCAAAGATGACAGTTTAGTAAAGTGGGTAGATGTTTTGTCGCTTTCGCCTGCTCTTACAGTAACTCTGGAGGACACCGCTACAGTGCTGGATGTTGCCACATTGGTATCGAAGCGCGATGCCCCAGCCCTTGCCATTTCTAATCCTTTCAAAGGACACTCGCTGGATACGGCCGAAGTTAGTTTCGATGTCTATAACTATGGTGATTTGAAGGTATTGGGTACCCTATTTTCAATTTACACAGTTGGCAACAATGGCAGGCTATATTTTTCCAATGGTTCGTATCTGGGCTATAATGCCACGGGTGGCTGGTTCGATGCCAACTTATATAACTATGGTATTGACCACGATTTTCTGGGTAAATATAGGTGGAATCATGTGCGTATACAGTTTACCTCTCAGGGTTTTGCCGTTTACGTAAATAGTGAAATAGCATTCAGCGCTACCTCGGGCAATGTAACCATGGCCGGGACACTTACCGATTATTCCCAGCTTATGAACTTTTTAGCAACTGCCGACACGCTGGCATTTGGAACAGGCTCGTGGTGGAGCGATAATCAGGATCCAGAAGGTAATTATTACGATATCCAGCATAGCTTCCTGAAAAATATTAGCTTTGCGTATGTTGAAAAACAGGATACGATTATCAATGCTGTACCTACGGCCTCAACCATAAGCAATAGCCAGATCAGGAAAATAGAATATTATAACATCAGCGGAGTAAAGATGCAGGGCGATTTTTCGACTTTCCTTCCGGGAGTATACATACGGGTAACCTACCTTAAGAATGGTTCCCGACAAACGACCAAGGTGGTAAAGCAGAGCTACTACAGCTATTAAGTGTGAATAAATGATTCTTGCAGGGACGGGCATAGCTCGTTCCTGTTTTTTACATTGCTGGAAATTTTGTGATCCTTTTTTAATCTCAGAGGTTATTCCAAATTTCCCAGGCTTTTTCGGCCTGCAAAATCAGCATTTTACTGCCGTTGACTGTGGTTGCTCCACGTTTTGCCCCCTCGATCAGAAATTTAGTATGCTCGGGATTATAAATTAAATCATACAATAAATGTCGGTCGGTAATAAAATCATAGGGGATGGGTGGCGCTTCATCCACGTGCGGGTACATGCCCACCGGTGTGGTATTGATAATCAAAAGGTATTCGTTAAATAGATCATGGGTAAGGCTGTCATAACTTATTTGTCGCTCTTGTTTTGGGGAACGCGACACGTGCAGATATTCAATGCCGGCATTTTTAAGCACAAATTCAATAGCCTTTGCAGCGCCGCCAGTACCTAAAATCAAAGCCCGGGAATGCCAAGGTTTAAGATATTCCATGAGCGACAACCTGAAGCCATACTCATCGGTATTGAATCCTGTGAGCAATTTTTGTCCATTTGGTTTAGTAGAAATTTTAATCGTATTGACTGCTCCAATGGCTTTGGCAATGTCGGAGAGTTCGTGGAGGTAAGGAATGATCGCTTGCTTATAGGGGATGGTTACATTGAGTCCACATAGGTTGTATCCCCTATCAAAAAGAGAAGGAAAAAGCTCGATGTTTTCGAGGGGAAAATTCAGATATTGGGCATCCACAATACCCATCTGATTAAATTTTTGAGCAAAATATCGGGCAGAAAAGGAGTGTTCGAGGGGATAGCCAATCAGTCCAAAGGTTCGTATCTTACCTACCGTATCAGGCATGTTTCATGATATATTGACGGGTAATTTCCTCGGGTAAAAACTGGAAGAAGGTATCACCACGCAGCCCCAATCGTAGGGTTTCGAGGGCAATAATTTCGTTGGGGGCAATATTACCCAGGTTGACGTTGCATCCGAGTAATTTTATAAACCATACCTGCTGGGGTTTGTTGGGTGCTTCCCAGATGATGTTGTCGGTGTCGACGTGCTCAATGATGTCGTTGATCAGTTCTTTATTGGCAGTGCCGTCGGGGTTGTAAATACCGATGTTGCCACTTTCGCGGGCTTCAGCAATGACCTTATATGAGCCAGCTTCGAGTTCGAGCTTCATCATTTCCACCCATTTTTCATGAGATATAACAACACCGGCAACTTTGCTACCAACCTCCGAGATAACCGTGGCCTGCGAGGAAAGCTCGCGTATGTATTTTAATTTTTCTTCGTGGGGCAACGATATAGATCCGTCGGAAATCTCAATCAGATCAAGCCTGTAACGATCTATAAAACGACGAAATTCGTTGTACATGCCACGAACCAGAAACATTTCAAAAAGCGTACCCCCAAAGTAGGGTCGAATGTTAGCATCGTTGTAAAGCTTTATTTTTTCTTCAAGGTTTTTTGTGATAAGGCTGGTCCCAAATCCGAATTTAACAAAATCGACATATTCGCCGGAAGATGAAATAAAATCTTCGGTTTCTCTTACACTTAGGCCTTTGTCCATAACCATGGTAATGCCCGATGTGCGTGGTTTCATACTTCGATTGGGTAAATACGGTAGAAGAAAGTTCATAGGTCAAATATTTAGCGGTATTTTGCTAAGACATTTTTGACATTTTCATTTTCGGCACCCTGGGGATAAATTTTTAAAAATTCGAGATATTTGCTGCTATCATGCATCAAAGCCTTTCGCAGGAAATTTAAACCTTCATCTTCATCATTTTTAAGGAAATAATAGGCAGCCAGGCGATATTCAACGAGGGCTTCTTTGGGGTTGTTTTCGTAGGCTTCTTCGAGCGTGCGGATGGCCTTGGTTAGCAGATTTTTTTCGAAGTAAAGCTGTGCAATATTTAGCCACGATTCGTAATCCTGGGGGTCGATATTGGTAGCCGTGCGATAGGCATCGAGAGCTTTTTCGACTTTGCCCATCCGTCGGTACACATTACCCAGTGAAAAATGATATTCAGAATTAAAAGGATCAAGGTCGATGGCCTGGCGAATATATCGAAGACTATCGGTAAGATTGTCGCACAGGGAGCAAACAATTCCCATCCCATAGATGGCATCGGGGAAATGGGGGTCGATGGACAGCGCTTTTTCATAGTAGCTTACGGCGCTAAGGAGATCGCCCAAACGTTCATAGCACTCTCCAATGCTGCAATATGCCTCAAGCATTTCAGCGGGTTCGAAATCGTCATCTTCATTTTCCATCCTTAGCAGACGGGCATATTCTTCGAAAGCATTGATGGCTTCCTGGTAGCGTCCCAAATTGGCCAGCGCATTGCCTTTATTGAAATAAGCTTCGAGGTATCTGTTGTAGAGGGCAATGGCAAAATCAAACGCTTCCAGCGCTTTATCAAATTGCTCGAGCCGTGAATATACCACCCCAATGTCGAACCATGCAGATGAATGAAAAGGATGATGGTTGAGGTAGAGGTTGTAATAATGAACAGCCTGCTCTAAATCGTATGTTTCGAAATTTTGCGCTAATTCTATGATTATCTCGCTATCCTCGGGATCAATTTTATGGGCCTCGAGCAAATAAAAGTTCGCTGTCCGAAGATCGTTTTGTTCCTGATAATGCTCGGCTATTTGAAATAGAACTTCGATGGCCTCATCGGCATCCTGCGATTGCAGGATGGCTTTGTGAAAATAGAATGCGGCCTCGCGTTTCTGCCGCAAGTGGCTATGAATAAGACCCCTGAAAAACGAGAGATAAGAAGTACTTCCTTCAATATTCTCAAGTTCCTTCACCAGTAACAGTGCCGTGGAATAATCTTTCAGGCGAAAGAGAATTTCTGCTTTTTTAAATTTTAGCTCGAAAGAGGAAGGATGCTGATTGATACCAAACTCGGCAATTTTGAGGGATTCGTCGTATTCGCGGCTATTTAGGTGGTAATCAATTAACATTAAAAATTCGTGCGAGTCGAAATACAAAGGAATATTGCTGCGCAGCATCAAACGATAACGCTCCACAACTTCCTGAAGTTCAGGCTCGTCGGTAAATGAAAAATCGTTATCGAAATCAAATCCCATGGCTCAAAGGTAATGTTTTTTTATGTTTATGCCAATTTATTGTATCAATCAGATATGACAGCGTTATAAAGTTTATTATCCAGAAAAATGGTATCGGGATATTCGACATGCGTAAAAAAAAGTCCTTTTGCCGGAGCCGATACCGATGCCATCGATCGGTCGGCCAAGCTTACCCGATTTTTAAATTCATTGATCGATAGCTTTCCCCGACCAACATCTACCAGATTCCCCACAATGGCACGCACCATATTTCGTAAAAAGCGGTTGGCAGTAATGGTAAAAATACACTCTTCGTTGTGCTGTTCCCATTCTGCCTGAAATACCTGACAGAAGTTGGTTGTGTTGTTGCTATGAAGCTTGGCAAATGCTGTAAAGTCTTTAACAGTTGTTAAATAAGTAGCCGCCTCATTCATGCGTTCGATCTCGAGCGTATAATGAATGTGCCAGGCAAAGTCGGCAGAAAAGGGGTTTTTGCGTTGCACCAGGTGATATTGATAGGTACGGCTGATAGCGCTAAAACGGGCATGAGCCTCAGGGGTAACTCTGCGTAAGTCGAAAACCGCTATATCGTAAGGAAGAATAGCATTTAAACGGCGTATAAAGTCTTTACTTTCGGCAATCGGATGTTGCGTATCGAAATGGGCTACGTAACAGCGGGCGTGGACACCGGTATCGGTGCGTCCGGTGCCTGTTAACTCGGTGGGGGAATGCAAAAGTTTTCCCAGCGCCTCTTCAACAGCTGCCTGAACTGTTGGTGCGTTTGGCTGCTTCTGCCAACCACAGTATTTTGTTCCCTTATAGCACATGTACAAAAAATAGCGAAACATGGAAAAAATTTTTCCCTTCAAAGGTACTTCGAAAAACTAAATTAGGTTTACTGTTCATATTTAGCTATCATACTTATTTCGCCTATTCTATTTTTAATCTTGCTGGTAATATTTTCGGCTGTCAGCTCAGCAATATCCTTAACCGGCACAGCAGATACCGAAGAAAAAGTCTTCTGGCACAAAGGACAGGCGGTAACCAGGTAGTCGATTGCGTATACATTCATTTGCTGTAAGGTGTTGGCTGCTATTTGCTGTTTTGTATCGACATCGATAAAGGTATTGCCCAGACTACCCCCGCAACAGAGTGCTTTTTCTTTTTCGTAGCCAGTTGGAAGCAAATGAGCGATACCATTCAATACTTCGCGGGGTTCGTTGTAAACATTCATTCCGCGTCCCAGCTCGCAGGGATCGTGATATTTTACTTTAATCTCTTTGCGGATAAGGTCTATCCGTTGTTGTTTTTGTAAAAGATTAATAAACTGGGTATGATGAAGTACCTTCATACGTAATCGGTAATTTTCCTTAAAAGTTTTAAGGCATATAGGACATGAGGTTACCAGCATGCGTGCATGGATACGTTCAATCAGTGATCGGGTATTGATGATCACCTGATTGGCAGCTGCGATTTGTCCTGCTAACAGTAAAGGGCGCCCGCAGCATACCGACTCATTGGCATCGAGCATCTGCCAGGAATAGCCGCTTTGGTTGAGTATAGTGATCATAGCCTTTTTGATAGCGGGCACCAGGTGTGTCATGCAGCCGGCGAAATAGAGAATTTCAACGGATTTTTCTTTCGAAGCAGGGACGGGGGCAAAATCATAATGGGCGCTATCCATTTCATGACTGATAGCTTTCTCGTGGCGCCGGATTTCGGTCGAAAAAATACCCACCGGACATGCTTCTACGCATCGACCACAGAGCAAACAATTTTCGGTGCTATGGTGATGGGGTATTTTATATCGTAAGCTACGTAGGTAGTAGGCAGGTTGTATGCTATAACCGATCATAGCGAGCTGACATGCATCAATGCAAATTCCGCAGCGCGAGCAGGCATGCGTTTCAACCTCTTGATAGGGATGAGAAAAGTATCGCGATCGAATGCCCGCATTGCGCAAGATAATGAGTAATACCTCGGTAGGAATATGCATGTAGCGCGAAAAAGGCAGCGCAAAAAAGAACACGCCCAGTACAATGGAATATCCCCACCAGGCTGGATATAGCAGCGAATCAACGGGTAATGCCGATAGCCACTTGCCCACGGTATTGGTCAAAAAACTTCCGTTGTGATACATGGCAGCCGAGAGGCTTTCGGCCAGCAACCGTGCCGGAAATATGCACCATAGCGAAATGATAGCCAGCTTATCGAGCAGATGATGCTGAACGGTACGCTGCATGCCGAATCGGTTGAGACGAAAGCGTTTTAAAAATGCCAGCGCAACCCCCGATAAAATGATAAGCAACAGAAAGTCCATGATAAAACGGAATCCTTTTCCAAAAAAATGTGGTGCTGTGTGAGGTTCAAAAAAATTCAGAAAAATGGGAACATAGGGGGGATTAATGGCATAGGGAGAGTAAAATTTTACCTCTATGTTGCCAATAACTATAAGCAGGAACCATCCGAATGCCAGACTGGCATGCATATACCCCAACAGGCTGTGGGTACGGAATATTTTGTGGTGGAGTAATGATTCAGCCATAATTTCTTTGACAGAAATCCATAAATTGGGGCTGAATACATGTTTTTTCAGCAGGTCTTTTTCGCCCCGTGGAAGTCGCTGGATCCACTGGTAAAATTTAAGGCAGCAAAAGACCAGCACAAAGGTAAGGCCGGCCAGAAAAGGTAATACAAACCAGTCGAACTTCATGACAGCGTAGTTTTTAGTGCCTTGTAAACCAATAAAATTATTCTTCGTGTATTCACGTTGCGGGGGCACACCAGCAGACATTTGCCGCAAAGCAGGCAGGTGTTGACCATATTTCTGACCTCGTCAGTTTGTCCCCGCAGCAACAACAGGTTAATTTTTCGCAGGCTTATTTGCGCAAAACTTCCAGCTGTGCAAGTTGCACCACAAGCTCCACAGTAAATACAGCGCTGTATCGAAGGCTCATTTGCCTTGACAAAGTCGAAAACATCCCGATGACTGGTATCGAGGTCAATATGCCTGGGTGCATGCATTGAAAAACCAAAGTCGGGCATATTTCTCAGTTAATACTGTTCAAATAGTTATACACCTCGAGAGCTGCCGAACGAGCATCGGCCAGGGTCTCGCCAACGGACTTAGGCCCACTGGCACATCCTGCCAAAAAAATTCCAGGTTGTACGGTAAGGTTCTTGTGCTGATGGAAATTTTGAGGAAGAAAAAATTTATCGTTTCCGATCGAAACATGCAGTAGATTAGCTAGCTGTGGGGTATTTTCGGCAGGTTCCATTCCTACCATCAGCACCAGCATGTCGGTGGTAAGCCTCAGAGGCCTCCCCAGCAGCGTATCTTCGAGTTTAAGGTATAGCCGTGAATCTGATTTTTCGGACACTTCCGAAAGACGTCCCCGAACAAAACGAATACCATATTGTGTTTGTGCCTGAAAATATAAATCTTCGAAGTGACGGTCGAACATACGTAGATCCATGTAGAAAAGGTATATTTCGGCATCGGGGTTTCGTCGGGCAGTTTCTATGGCCTGCTTTACGGCAGTAACACAACATACTTTTGAACAATAGCGATTCCCCATTTTGTCGTCGCGTGATCCAACGCAATGGATAAAGGCAATGCGTTGAACCGGCCGATGGTCTTTTGTGCATATTGGCTGTTCCGATTGGAACATCTCTTCGAGTTCGGCCGAGGTGATAACATTTGCATAGATGGAATAACCATATTCTTCCTTTCTGTTGGCTGGGAATAGCTTAAATCCGGACGCAATGATTATAGCATCGACGGCAATTTTCGTTTTATCTGTAAAATGCAAGGTATACTTTTGATTGTGTTGCTCAAGGCGTACCACTTCAGTACCCAGTAAAAAATTAACCCTATCGCAAATCTTGTTTTTCAGCTGTTCAACAAGCAGGTGTGCTGGCGAAAAATCGGGGAAGAGCATGTGCCATTTACCCACATTGCCGCCGATAGATAAAGATCGTTCAATGATATCGACTTCAAATTTCATCTCCGAAAGCCTTAGAGCCGCTTCCATACCAGCAATGCCTGCTCCTATGACTGCTATTCTGGGCATATCTTTTAGATGGTTTTTAACACGTTAGGTTGTAAAGGTCGTCCCAGTGGGGTGTTATTTTTTCCATAATATTTTTTTTCGGGTTCGTAGGCTATTCCCATTTTATCGAGCAGAGGTTCGACACTTACCTGATGAACCTGCAAACCTATGTCCCAGGGGTCGAATCCCAGCACCAACCCAGCCAGTTCCTCGAACGTGAGAACAGGGATACCATAGCCATTTTCGCCATACACCATTCCCTCCTGTTCGCTGATGACGTATTGTCCTTTGTCGAGAAAGACGTTACATCCTGGACAGTTGGTTACAACCAGATCGGGGGTGTAGGGATACATCGCATCAAATTTTTTTTTGACATTGGCAAAGGTGTATCCGCGATTAGCTTTGACAAAATATTGCCGAAAACCGAACCCACAGCAGTGACGACGTTCGGGATAGTCGATCACCTTGCCCCCCCATGCTTCGATGGTACCAGCCAGCACGAGAGGAAACTCAGCACCACCCACCGACTTATGGGGGAACATTTTGGCGTAGTGGCAACCAATGTGTTCGACTACCCGCAAGGGCTCGCCGGTATAGCGATTGGTGAGTCGATATTTTGCTTTGTTGCCAATCTCGTGGCGGAATTTATAAATTATATCGCTGGCATGCACAATATTGGTGGGTAATTCGAAGGTACGTCCTGTAGCATCTTTCAAGTACTTGCGGACTTGATCAAGTACCTCGGGATGATGTTGCCAGCTTTCCAGAATCTCGAGGTAGAGCCCAAAAGAAGTTACGCAGGAAGGGATAAAATGGGTGTAGCCTTTTTCGGTCATCAGGGCAAACTGCCGGGCTACAACAGTCATGGTTGTTTCGAGCGGTACAATATCGACATGATAACCAATACCAGTGCAGGTAGTGTGGGCAGGTTCGTCGTAAACATCCTTGTGGAGTATATCTTTTAGTATGCGCAGGAAGGTGGCTTCGGCACCTGGAAAAAAGTTTTGCCGAATACAGCTGCGTACATAAAAATAGTTATCGTCAGCTATCTCTTTTTGATAATTTTGCCATATCAACTGTTTTCCGTTGTTTTGCATCTAGAACAAAATTTTTTAGGGATGAAAGTCAGGTGTTCCGTTTAGGGCCATTATAGGTTTGTTGCACGTATTCGTTATTGAGCGTATCGTCCCACTGCAAGCCGAGCGAGCGGGCTTTTTGTTCAGAGTACTTTTCAATTTTCTCGAATCGTTCGAAAGCGCCGGTAACTGCAAAGATCCTATGTAATTCTTGCAGGGCTTCATCGGGAATGCGTCGCATGGCACCTGCGCCGGGTTTCTGATAGTTGGTACCGAGGCGTTCCATAATTTCTTTCCAGTGCTGCTGGCGCCAGTCCCAAACGGGTCCTTGATCGGGATGGGTGTCGGTACCCAGACCTTCAGCGTAAACGCAATAACCTGTTTTAAGGATATCGTGGCCGATGGTGCGTTTGAGATAAATTTGCTGCCGGCCTTTTTCGGATTCTACGAAAAGGCCAGTTTCCTGTGCCAGTGCCCGCAGTGCCATAATTATAAGGCCTGGTGTATTATTTCGTGGGCAGCGGGTTCGGCAGCTCATGCATTCGCCGCAATACCAGATGGTATCGCTTTTGAGTAGCGCTTCCACTTCGGCTTCTTCGCCACGCTGCACCAGTTCAACAATGAGTCGCGGGTCGTAGTCGTAATATTCGGCTGCCGGACATATAGCAGTACAGATGCCACAGTTGATACACGCCTGCATACCCTCCTGGTAATGTAGGTCACTTTTCAACCGGTCAAGCAGTACGCCCATAAAGGATATTTACTCACAAAAGTAAAATATTGCCATTGATAAGCAAACCCACCTTATACCCGTTTTAAATTTACATAAAATACCCGAAAATGGTACGTAATTGTGCTACGTATTTTTACCCCAGGTGGAAAAAGAATTACTAACGTAAAGGCGAAAATAATATGCTACTGAGTGCGATATTAATTTTTACAGTTGAATAAAAAAACCCAGCTCAGTCGAGCGTTCGAATTTACGCTCTGGTGACTGAGCCGGGTTAACAGGATAGCCTAAAAGGTTACAGCAGACCTCTATGTTTTATTGTTTTATAAAAGGTAATCTGGCTTTTTCTCCGTTATTGCCTTTCAGTATTATCAGATATTTACCATTCTTTAGTTGATCTACATTCACTTCGTACAATTTCTCGTCGGGGGCTAATGCTGCTGATTTGATGATTCGTCCCATCATATCGAGCAAATACATTTGATTCCATTTGCCTGACGTGAGTTGTATGCTTACTTTGTTCGAGGCAGGGTTGGGGAATAGGGCTACCCTGGAAGTTTCAGCAGCGATGTTTGTAATTACCCTGGCAAGCGAGGAATTTAAGTTGCCGTACACCTCGAATTCCCACAACGAATAGCCCCAACCGGTATTTCGGCTGGTTCCGTACATTCGTATGTATCGGGCGGTAACGCTGCTAAAGTTGTGTGTTTCGACACCACCCGGGGCATTGGTTACGGTTTTCACGGTAGTCCAGTTGTTGCCGTCGTTTGAAACGTCGATGGTGTAGTTTTTAGCAGAAGCGGTTTCCCATCGCAGGATTACCTGTGAAATATTGTAAGTTCCTTGCAGGTCGATGATTACCCACTGGGGGTCGGACCAGTTGCTACCCCAACGGGTGTCGGTTTTGCCATCGTTTACCCAGTTGGCACTCAGACCTGCCTGCGTGGACGAAACCGTTACGGGTTTGTTCAAGGCAATATTGCCCGCATTGGCTAAGACGGTTACCTGTACCTCGTCCGATGCAGTAGCCCCATTGTTGTCGGTTACGGTAATTTTGAAAGTATAAGTTCCTGCATTAAGGTTGGAGGCAACCAGAGTTGCTGCATTCACCCCATTTAAGCTTGCTGTTGAGGGGCCGCTTAGCTGTTCCCATTGGTAAGCAACGATACTTCCATCGGGATCGGAAGCCGTAGCTGAGAGGCTGACGGAATTTACCGGTAAAGTGATAGTCCTGTCCTCACCTGCATTAACCAAAGGCAGCAGATTGACGGCTGAGCCAACAACTATGGTAAAATGGGCAGAACTTGAAGTGCCTACGTTATCGTATGCTATGGCACTGATGGTATGTGTACCATTAGTCAGACCTGTTAGCTGCACTGTATAGGGCGAACGGTAAGCTGTGCCTAACAAGGTATTGCCTTCCTTGAATTCCACACGACTAATAGTTCCGTCCTCATCATAGGCGTATGCAATAGCGGTTATCGCCGTGCCGGGGGCAAATTGCGTGTTGTTTTGCGGATATTCGATGGTTACATAGGGAGGACGATTGATTTTTACCTTGGCTGTGCCCCAGATATTGCCTACCCTGGCATAAACTTTATACTCACCATAGATGTTTGATGCATAGGTTCCCGAATTATTCATGGTTCCCTGATTGCACGACCATACCGGGCTTATCGACATTTCTTCACCAAGCTGATTGTATCCTTTTGCTGAAAAAGTTATGTTTTGGTTTTTTGCAACGATAGCGTTGTTGGGGGTAACGGTTATCCGGGTAAGCGAGGGGACTATTGACTGTCCGTACACTTCGACCTCCCAGAGCGAATAGCCATAACCCGTGTTTCGTTGGGTACCAAAGATGCGAACATACCTTGCCTGAGCGCTGATAGAGATTTCTTCACGACCGCCAGCACCAGTGGTCGTTGAATAGACAGTGGTCCAGGTCTGGTTATCATTTGAGGTTTCAATGCGATACGCCTTAGCTGAAGCTGCTTCCCAGAATAATACCACGCGGGTCAGATTGTATTGAGCTTGCAGGTCGATGCTAATCCATTGCGGATCGACGCCCTGTACACTTTCCCAACGTGTATCGGTTAATCCATCAACAGCTTTATCGCCTTTTGAACCTTCCCCGTTATCGGATGAGGTTTGTACAGGCTTATGCCATGCAAGATTAACATTGCTGAGGGGACGAATGCTAATAAAAGCCGTATCTATCACGCCTTCTTTTCCTGCAAAAATCATGTAGTCGCCCGTTTGAAGTGCCTTGAATATCCCTGGAGCCACAAAATTACCCCCACCGGTAGAGGTCCATGTGACATCGCTCCTGTAGTCAACTCCAAATTGATCTTTACCATTAAAAGCAAAAACATATTCAAATCCCTGGGGTATTACCAACCGGTTGGTTGGTGAGGTAAACGGTAAAATATCTATTTGCATCAATCGGCGGACCTCTTCAACTACTACGGTAGCCTTGTTTACCAGTCCATTGGCCTTTGCTACAACGGTAAACGAAGGTTCAAGATACATGCTTCCGGTAGTGGGGGTATATGTCCCATCGGACGATATGTTTCCACGTCCAATAACCGACCATTGCGGATTTACCGGCATAGGGTTACCAAACTGATCGTACCCTTTGGCCACGAATTTTTGTTTTGCGGTGTCTTTTACAATGGCAAAGGAGGGTTCCACCACGAGGGTAGTTAATACGGATGTACCAGTGCGTTGGGGAGTTCCATAAATTTCCCATTCGTAAATAGAATTGGCCCAACCGGTTCCTCGTTTTTTAGCGAACAGGCGTACGTAACGTCCTGTCCCGCTTACTGGAATTACCTCTGTACCGCCAAATCCATTTGTCTGAGCGTACAGATTTGTAAAATTGATATTGTCGGTTGAAATTTGAATGTCGTAGATTTTGGTAAAAGCAGCTTCCCATTTGATTACCATTTTTTCAATTTCAAAAACATTCTGCAGATCAATGGTAATCCATTCGTTGTCGGTGGCGAAGCTTTCCCAGCGCGTACTTTCGTCGCCATCATTAATTTTACTGGCCAGATTGGTAGGTTGTACCTCCGACGATGCTATTACTGGTTTACCCAGAGCAATGTTGCACAGCGGGTATGAGGTGTAGAAGGTATAGCTACGGCTTAAATTTCCGGCATTAACCTTCAGAGCAAAGGGGCCGCCAGGCACGGTGGGTGTAAATATGCCCTCGGAAGAAATTCCGCCGCCGCCTGTTACGCTCCATGCTGGACTAATCGCAATGGAATCGCCATACTGGTCGAAACCTTTGGCAAACAATCTATAGCTCTGCCCAATATCGTAACGTTGTAAAACGGGGGTAACTTCTATAAGCGAAAGTTGGGGTGCATCGCCTACCCGAATCGTAAAAGTGGCAGAAACATTGCCGCTACGGGCAGTTACTGTATAATTACCATTCACATTTCCAGCCGTAAAAAGGCCATTGGTATCAATGCTTCCCCCTCCCGAAACGTTCCAACTTATGGCAGGCTTCAGCACGGCGCCGTATTGGTCGTAACAACGGGTTGACAATTGTATTTTCCCTCCACGAACGACAGTTCGAGCAGGTGCTTGAATTTCAATTTTTGATAAGACGCTGTTAAGCTTATGTGCAATTAATTTTCGAGGAGGAACCGTAAACGATGCATATTCTACCCCATCACGATATACCCGACAAATTTTGTCGGTATACTCGGGATTATAGACAACCACAGTTGTTGTATTGTTGCGTGCATTATAGTACACAGTACTCGAGGGAATATTGGTATGCTGATTCCACTGTATTTCGCCCAAACTGCGATGTGCATGGGTGTACCAATAGCTAAAAGCATTATTATCGGGGGCGCGCGCAGTAACCTTATTATTAATCCATAGCCAATCAAAGACTGAAGCTGCGCTATCGGGGTCAAATATTTGAAGGTAGGAAAGAGCAATATTTCCTACACCAGCTTCATTGCCCAGATTGCTATCCCAGCCGCCTAACGATTTGGTATTCCACATCGATGTGTAATCCCAACGGGCAAAGTTTACATCCTCGTATAAGTATTTTAAAAGTGGACTCATAGGAAGCCACTGGATAGCGTGCATCCAGAACCAGTCGCCCGAAAAATAGGTCCACCAGCCAATACCCTGCGTTACCAGGTTGCTGTTGTAGGGAAATTTGTACTTTGTATAGTCGTAATTGCCTATACCACCATTGGCAGGAATGTGGTCGCGGTCGAACCAGTATTCGGCCACGGCCTGGGCTTCCTGCACATATCCAAATATAGCTGCATTGCGCATGGCTGTATCGTTGAGCACAGTGCCCAATAGGAACATGGCACCCCATGCCTGCATAGCTTCGGAGGACGATTCCTGGCCATTTCCATTAAAATCTCCTAATCCTCCCGAAAATGAATGTCCACACCAGGGGTCCATGCTACGAAACCATGGTAGCTTTGTGTAATTCCTGTCCCAATTGGCGTAGTCGAGCACCAGCATGCGGGTAAAATCCTTGTATTTATTTTTAAATTCTTCGTCGTACATATAAAGCAAAGCAGCTGCATACACATGGTATGCATAGCAAAAGGCATGGTCCTGAAGAATGTCAATTCCTGGGTTTTCGTTGTCGCGAGTATTAAATCCCATAAAGGATCCCCAGCCCCCGTACCAGGCAAAATAATGATAGTTTTCACCTGGCGAATAAGTGTACCAGTCTTCCAGCGCTTCTTTTGTTTTTTTCTTAAATACTTCAAATGCCGTCATATTCCCCATCTGATAGGCCAATTGCATATATCGGGCGTAATTTAAAATATCTTTGCCTCCCCAATATGTTTCAGTACCGTAGCCGGTTTTTGTTGTGTAATTATTGATCATTTCGTTAATCCATTCCTTACGAAAAGGATTTGCCAGGGAAGTATCGTCGGGCACCGGGTATCCCGGTAGCAGACCATTAAAAGCATAGGTTATGTTAAATTTTCGTCCTACAGCGCATTTCATTTTTCCCCGTGGGGTTTGATATTCGAATGAGTTGAAAGCAAAATCACGGATAGTTTTTTTATAATGATGCGGAATCCATCCCTGAATTTGGTCGAGCATGGCTTGTCCACGTAGGTTTTCATTGATCAGTTCCCAGGTGATATTAATTTTTGCGGTTGTTTCGTTGTAATGCCAGCTTACCTTGCTGTCGCGTGGTACCACAGGGGCATAGGTATTAAATTGAGAAAGGGCACCTCTCGAGGGCATCACCCCTACCACAACAAAGCCATTGGCCGACGGAAATTTAATTTTAAGTACATTCCCCGACAGCGAAAATTGTGTATTGACAGGTGTAAAAATACCATAATGATCGCCCTTTATTTCTATCCCTATATGATCGCCTGTATAAGGGAAACTGATAGTATCGCCGTTGTCGTTGAAAAATTGGGCTGAGTTGACATTAAGGGTATCAATAGTTATTACTGGCGAAAGCCCAGTATATTCGGCCCATACAAAAGGTAAACCGTGCCCAAGCGTTACAGCCATCATTTTATCGGGATTCGACCGGTCGGGCATTATCCAATCGATCGTCCACGCCCCCCATCGCCGGGCCCGGGCGCTTTCTGCTGTAAAACTCTCGGCACCGACCATCAGCCGGCTGCGGGAATACAAAAAGCGCCCATCGGCTGTCCAATATTTGGGGAATTCAACGTAAAAACCATAGTCCTCCGCATTGACCATCAACGGATATGCCCAGAGATTATCGGAGTAACGTGTGGAAACCAGCGTAGTCCACCAATCGGTTGATGGAACAGCACGCGTGTTCGTATCTACCACAAAGATTTCCATGTGGGGCAGTTTTTGTGACAAATCGCCCCAGCGGTCGGTTCCCGAATAATAAGGTTTTTCGGCTTCATGCAAGGGTGGGTACTCGGCATAGGTACCGCCCCCCAATTTTACTGCATTCTGTCCATGCAGTAACCCAGCACTGCACAAGACAACATTGAGCAGTAGCAATAGTTGACTCTTCTTTTTTTTCATGTCAGTAGCATTTTGGTTAGCTGGCCAAACTTAATATTGACCTACCCCTTATTCCACGTCTACATACCCTGCAAATGTTCCCTGCACTACTGCATTTTTACTGCAAGTATTATCCTGTTGAATTGTACTGCGTATTTGGTAAGATTTTTCAGCTTAAAAGACAAATTGACAGTACTAAGCAAAAAAAATGCTGCCAAAATTTCATAAAATTCCTCTGGCACACCCTTTGACTCATCATAGAGCGAAAAACAAAAGAAAAC
>JBMFQE010000009.1:0-119176 GCA_049968755.1 Bacteroidales bacterium | reverse complement strand
GAATTAATGAAAAAATTCCCTGATATCCAATGCGACCAATATATCATCATGCCCAACCACATACATTTCATCATCATAAACGTAGGGGCAGACCTGCGTGTCTGCCCCGATGAAATGCGTGTCTGCCCCGATGAAATGCGTGTCTGCCCCTATTGCCCCAATGAAACGGACGCACACATGGGATCGATAACGGGCGAACACGACAATATGGGCGAACACGACAATATGGGCGAACACGGCAATATGGGCGAACACGACAATATGGGCGAACACGTAGGTTCGCCCCTACATAAAATTATACAATGGTTTAAAACCATGACGACAAATGAATACATTCGCAATGTAAAAAACAACGGATGGGAACCCTTTGACAAAAAATTATGGCAACGCAATTATTACGAACACATTATCCGCAACGAAAAGGAATTAAATAAAATCTGGGAATATATTATCAATAATCCATTGGATTAGACATCAGATGAAAATTATTGAAGGAGCGAATGATTATTCGCCCCTTCAATAAAAAAGGCCGCCCAAAGGCAGCCTTTTTTGTAATGCAGGTATTGAATTATTCTTTTTGTTCGATACGCATTTTGTAGAACGAACGCCAAACGAAATAGAGGGCGATAATCAGGAACAAACCGCCAATGTATGGAGCTGTCGGTCGGAATGCAGCCGTAATAGCTATTTCCATGGCTAATAGCCCAAACAGGGTAGTAAATTTAATGATGGGGTTCATGGCTACCGATGAGGTGTCCTTGAAGGGGTCACCTACGGTGTCACCAACAACTGTTGCTGCGTGCAATTCGGTGCCCTTTGCTTTCAGGTCTACTTCTACTACCTTCTTGGCATTGTCCCAGCATCCACCGGCATTGGCCATGAACACGGCCTGGAACAGACCAAATACGGCAATAGCAATCAGGTAGCTAACGAAGAACGAAGCGGCTGCAAAGGCAATGGTAGGTTCGCTACCTGCCACTTCATGACCCGAGATAAAGGCAAAGGCAAGCGCAAACGAGAATATAGCAATAAATATATTGAACATACCCTTCTGTGCATATTGGGTACATATTTTAACCACTTCTTTTGATTTTTCGACCGAGGCTTTCTTTTCAGCGCCGGGGTCGAGGTTAATATTGCGCTTGATGTAGGCAACCGCACGGTATGCACCTACCGTTACAGCCTGGGTTGAAGCTCCGGTAAACCAGTAAATGACTGCACCACCGCAAATAAAGCCAAGAATTGTCCAGGGGTTTAGAACATTAAGGATGGCTTCGGGTTGAACGCCCAGTACATTACGGATAACCAATATCAACGAGAAAATCATGGTAGTAGCACCTACGACAGCTGTACCAATAAGTACCGGTTTGGCTGTAGCTTTAAAGGTATTACCTGCACCGTCGTTGGCTTCAAGGTAGTACTTAGCCTTTTCAAAGTCGGGTTTGAAACCAAAATCTTTCTCAATTTCCTTGTCCACATTGGGGATGCTTTCTATCAATGAAAGCTCATATACCGACTGTGCATTGTCAGTTACCGGTCCATAGCTGTCTACTGCGATGGTTACCGGACCCATGCCCAACAAACCAAAGGCTACCAGACCAAATGCAAATATCGAGGGGTACATCATAAAGTCACCCAGTCCAAAGGTGCTGGTCAAGTAGGCAATGAACATCAGGACGACAAACACCATACCCATCCAGAAACCACTGAAGTTACCCGACACAAAACCCGAAAGGATGGTCAACGAAGCGCCCCCTTCACGCCCCGAGTTCACAACTTCTTGCACGTGACCCGATTTGGGACTGGTAAATATTTTGGTAAATTCAGGAATGAGTGCACCGCCAATAGTCCCGCACGAGATAATTATGGAAAGCAGAACCCACAGGTGGGGGTTGATTGTGCCTACATTACTGTTGGGCCCAATCATAATATAGCTTGCAATGAAGGTTACCACTATCGATAGCAACGAGGTAAGCCATACCAGGTTGGTTAGCGGCTGCTCAAAGTCCAGATCATCTTTTTTGCTATACAGGGCATTGCTTACACCACGATTAATGTAAAAAGCAACCACCGATGTGATAATCATCAGGATACGCATTACAAAAATCCAGGTGAGAAAGGTAGCCTGCCACTCAGGATTTGGCATGAAGGAACCGTTCATAATTGTTCCTACGGCCAGTACAATGAAGGAAATAAGAGCAACACCCGTAACACCGTATGTTTCGAAACCATCGGCGGTGGGGCCTACGCTGTCGCCAGCGTTGTCACCGGTACAGTCGGCAATTACACCAGGGTTGCGTGGATCATCTTCACCAATCTTGAATACTACCTTCATCAGGTCGGATCCAATGTCGGCAATTTTTGTAAAGATACCCCCTGCAATACGCAAGGCCGATGCTCCCAAGGATTCACCGATAGCAAATCCTATAAAGCAAGCCCCAGCTATATGGCGGGGTACGAAAAGCAAAATAATAAGCATCATAATCAGCTCAACGCTGATAAGCAATACGCCAATGCTTATCCCGGCATTCAAAGGAATGTTAAGTAGCTTAAGTGGTTTCCGCTCAAGCGAGGCAAATGCCATACGGCTGTTGGCCAGCGTATTCATACGAATACCAAACCAGGCCACACCATAAGACCCTAAAATACCTATTACCGTCCACAAGAGTATGATTACTACTTCACCTGCACTTGAGTGCTGCAGTATCCCAAAGTAAAAGGCCACACAGGCAGCAATGAACAGGAAAAGTATGATCAAAAATTTCCCTTGTTGGATCAGATAAGTTTTGCAGGTTTCGAAAATAACTTTCGAAACATCGAGCATGGATTGATGCGCCTTCAGCTTTTTTACCTTTAAAAACTGATATAGCCCAAATAGCATGCCCAGGACGCAAATAAGTAATCCCCATGTCAAAAGGCCATTCTGGGAACCCGAAAGTTCGGGTATCTTCAAATCAGCCTCGCTCGCCATGGCCATCAAAGGCAACGCAAGTGCCAACAATAATGACTTTACTCTTTTCATACGCTTCTTTTTTGTAAAATAAAAGGCAAATTTATAAATCCTGTCCGAATAACTTTACACTTAATTACTTAGAATGGATCTAAATTACTTTAAGCCAAACGGCAGCAACAGGTATTTTTTTTCGAAAGTTTTATCGCGTGTGTGTAAATAAGTTTGGAATATTTTAGCTTTGAGCATTGAAATAATTTTGGTCATGGAGGGAAAAATTACAGTTATTGGAAGCACGAATATTGATATTACGATGCGTTTGCCACGCTTGCCCGAAAAAGGAGAAACCATCAATGGGGGTGACTATTATCAAGCGTTTGGGGGCAAGGGTGCCAACCAGGCTGTTGCGGCTGCCCGCTGTGGGGGTCAGGTGTCCCTTATAACCTGCCTGGGCAATGATCACTATACTACCTTGCTGCTTGAAAGTTTTATCAACCACAATGTTCAAACCCAATATGTTTTTGTCGAGGAAACCAGCTTTACAGGTACAGCTGTGATTATGACCGATAAAACGGGCAACAATTATATTGGGGTTGCCAGTGGTGCCAACGAGTCGCTTACCCCCGAAAAGATAGAGAAAGCCATGCCTGCTATTGCTGATGCCGAAATCATTTTGCTACAGTTCGAAATCCCCGAAAGTACGGTTCGCTATGTGCTTGATACATGTGATCAACTATCGAAAAAGGTAATTTTTAATTTGGCTCCTGCTCAAAAAATCGATGAATCGTATTTTAACAAAGTACACACAATGGTAGTCAACGAAACAGAGGCCGAGATGGTCACGGGCATTACAACCGACACTTTGAGCGGAGTAGAAAGGGCAGGTGACTATATGCTTGCAAAGGGTGTACAATATGCGGTTATTACTCTGGGCGAAAAAGGGGTCTATCTGGCAGGTCGTAGCGAACAATTCTTTGTCGAAGGTATCAAGGTCGATGCGGTCGACACCACGGGGGCGGGCGATGTTTTTTGCGGTGCCTTAGCAGTCGCCTGTACAGAGGGTATGCCCATAAAAAAGGCAATAGAGTTTGCCAATGCTGCCGCTGCCTTGTCGGTTACCCGTCTCGGAGCGCAGCCCTCGGCACCCCGAAGGGACGAAATTCTTCGGCTGCTTGCTCAGCATAATGGGTCCTGACAAATCAAGCTTGGCGTATAACAAATGGCAGAATGATAATCTGCTGAAAAACTGCCTAAATTTTTTGTAGATTTGCGAAAAAATCGCATAATGTCTGGTGTTTTTATCCATCCTACTGCCGTCATTGACCAGGGTTGTCAAATTGGAGAGGGTACGGCAATATGGCATTTTTCACATTTAATGCCCTGTCGGGTGGGGAACAACTGTACAATTGGGCAGAATGTTTTTATTGGTCGCGATGTGGTGATAGGTAATAATGTAAAGATTCAAAACAACGTTTCGGTATTTACTGGCGTCACCTGCGAGGATGACGTATTTCTGGGACCATCTATGGTTTTTACTAACGTAATTAATCCCCGTAGCGCTATTGACCGAAAGCATGAATTTAAAACTACCCTCGTAAAAAAAGGGGCAACCATTGGAGCCAATGCAACCATTTTGTGCGGAATAGTTATTGGCGAATATGCTTTCGTGGGTGCAGGTGCTGTGGTAACCAGAGATGTTAAACCCTATGCCCTGGTGGTAGGAAATCCCGCCCGCCAGAAAGGTTGGGTAAGCGAATATGGTGTTAAGCTGACATTCAATTCGGAAGGGATTGCCTTTTGCCCGCAGTCGAACGACAAATACAGGCTTGATTTTCTCACACAGCAAGTAACTAAAATATCAATCAATGACTAAAAAAGCCCTTATTACCGGCATAACCGGTCAGGATGGTTCCTATCTGGCCGAACTTTTGCTTGCCAAAGGATACGAAGTACATGGTATGATCCGACGTTCGTCATCTTTCAACACGGCTCGTATCGATCATTTGTATAAGGACCGACACAATAAGGATGTGCGGCTTTTTCTGCATTACGGCGATATGACCGATTCGAGCAACCTCAATCGACTACTCGAAAAAATTCAGCCCGATGAAATATATAATCTGGCTGCGCAGAGCCATGTCAAGGTGTCGTTCGAAGTTCCCGAATATACTGCTGAAGTGGATGCGCTGGGTACTTTGCGTTTTCTTGATGCAATAAAAGAGACCGGAATACCCACACGATTCTATCAGGCCTCTACCAGCGAATTATACGGAAAGGTACAGGCAATACCCCAGAACGAAACTACGCCCTTTTACCCCCGCAGCCCTTATGCTGTGGCAAAATTGTATGGTTACTGGATCATAGTCAACTATCGCGAGGCTTATAATCTGTTTGCCTGCAACGGTATCCTGTTCAATCATGAGTCGCCGCGCCGTGGCGAAACCTTTGTTACCCGAAAAATTACCATGGCAGCCGCTCGCATAAAGGCTGGTCTGCAGGATGTATTATATCTGGGTAACCTTGATGCCAAGCGCGACTGGGGATATGCTCCCGAATATGTGGAGGGTATGTGGAGGATACTTCAGCACCCTCAACCCGAAGATTTTGTGCTGGCAACCAACGAAACCCACTCCGTGCGCGAATTTGCTGAGCTTGCCTTTAAAGAACTGGGTATCGAAATCGAATGGAAGGGTACAGGCGTCGACGAGGTAGGCCTCTGCTCCAAAACCGGTAAAACCATCATAAAAATCGATCCTGCCTATTTTCGCCCCACAGAAGTCGACTTGTTGGTGGGCGATTATTCCAAGGCCAAAAAGTTGCTGGGCTGGGAACCCAAAACAACCTTTAAAGAGCTTGTGAAAATTATGGTTCAGGCCGACTGGGAACGTGTACAAAAAATCATCAGCTAATGGAAAAAGATGCAAAAATATATGTTGCAGGTCACCGGGGACTGGTGGGCAGTGCTATTGTTCGTAAACTTTACGAAAAAGGCTTTACCCGTATTGTAGGTAAAACCCATGCCGAACTTGATCTTACTGATACCCGTGCCACCCTCTCTTTTTTCGAATCCGAACGCCCCAACTATGTTTTCCTGGCTGCAGCCCGGGTGGGTGGAATTATGGCCAACAATACCTACCGTGCCCAGTTTATTTACGAAAATCTGCAGATACAAAACAACGTAATCCATGCAGCTTATCTTACCGGTGTAAAAAAGTTGCTTTTCCTGGGCAGTTCCTGCATTTATCCCAAAAATGCCCCTCAACCCCTTCGCGAGGAGTATTTATTGACCTCGGAACTCGAATATACCAACGAACCCTATGCTATTGCTAAAATTGCCGGCATAAAAATGGTTGAATCGTACAACCTGCAATATGGTACTAACTTCCTGGCCGTGATGCCTACCAACCTATACGGACCTAATGATAATTACGATCTGGAGAAATCGCATGTACTGCCAGCACTGATTCGCAAAATGCACCTTGCCCGGGCGCTGTATGAAGATAATTGGCGTCTTATCCGTGCCGATTTGCTGGCACTCCCTATAGAGTCGGTGAATGGCGAAGCTACAGAGGAGGCAATTATTCAAATCCTTCAAAAATACGGAATAGAAAAATCAGGCGATACTGTGGTAGTCAACCTTTGGGGAAGTGGCAAGCCCCGTCGCGAATTTCTCCATGCCGATGATATGGCCGATGCCTGCGTGTTTATCATGCAACACATTAATTTTAGCGACCTGGTAGCCCAGCTGCCATCATCCTCCGAAATTAGAAATACCCACATTAATATTGGTACAGGAACCGATCTTACCATAGCCGAGCTTGCCAGCATGGTTCGTGATATTGTCCAGTTCCCTGGAATTATCCGCTGGGACACCACCAAACCCGATGGTACCTTCCAAAAGTTGCTCGATGTGAGCAAGCTCTCCAGTCTGGGATGGAAATATACCATTCCCCTTCGCGAGGGTATACAAAAGGTGTATGAAGAATATGTCAATGCTATTTCAAATGAAGGCGGCGCATAAAAAAACAGCCCCTTTTTGAGGGCTGTTCATTTTTAACAAGAAAAGGAGGAATATGAATAAAGCTCAGGAGATAATTACGATTTTAGTCGACGGCTTACTTCGTCCCAGTTGATCACGTTCCAGAAGGCCGAAATATATTCGGGACGACGGTTCTGGTACTTTAGATAGTAGGCATGCTCCCAAACATCCAATCCCAGGATGGGCTTGCCTTTTTCTTCCACTACGTCCATCAGCGGGTTGTCCTGATTGGGTGTTGAGGTAACAGCCAGCGAACCATCGGTTTTTACGATAAGCCAGGCCCATCCACTTCCAAATCGCGTAGCAGCCGCATTCGAAAAAACTTCTTTAAATTTATCGAACGAGCCAAAATATCGATTGATAGCATCGGCCAGATCGCCCTGCGGTTGACCACCGCCGTTCGGTTTCATCACCTTCCAGAAAAGGTTGTGATTGTAATATCCCCCGCCGTTGTTCCTTACAGCTATGGGATACTTTGATACTTCGCGCAGGATGTCTTCGATGTTTGATGGTGCATTGGGAATGTTGGCCAATGCATTGTTCAAATTGGTCGTGTAAGCCCCGTGATGCTTGGTGTGGTGAATTTCCATGGTCTGCGCATCGATGTAGGGCTCTAAAGCATTGTAGCTATAATCTAATTTAGGTAATTCAAATGACATAGTCGTTTAGTTTTTTATGTTACTTAACTCAATTACAAAGTTATTTTATATTTAGATTAATTCCAAATAAAAATCGGAAAAAAAGATTTTTTTATTTGATTCAACTATATAACAACAAAAAATCTTTTTTTGTTGCAGGGTGATACCTGCCATGGTTCGGTTCTGCCTTCCTAAGGATAGCGCTGCAATGATAGCTATTCAACGAGTTGTTTGCCTGAAGTCATGGCCCATCAACGCACCTTAAGCTGGCTATGAGTTGGAAAAAAATGATTAGAGTTTTTGCATGTATTGGATGGGGGTTGGGGAAACAAAGGTAAAAAAAGAGCCGCTGGGAGTGCAGCTCTTTTGTGGTGCTAAGGCTTATTTTTTTACAAGGCGCGAGCGGTAGCGTGTTCCTTGCGTATCTTCAACAAACATTATGTAGCTACCACTTGACAGGTTGCTAACATCGAGGGTTGCAGAGGGATTCTTCAAACGGCTAACCAGTTGGCCGCTGAGCGAGTAAATTTCTACACTGCTGATGGGATGAGCCAATGCTATTGAAACATAGTTTGCTGCCGGGTTGGGGAAAATGCGTATTTGCGAGGCTTGTGGGGTTGTGATGTTGTTAGCGCTTGCTTTTGACAAATTGAATGCCTCATCGCTAAAGGCAATCAGGTTATCGTCGGGCAGGTTGTTGGTATTTGTATAGAAAATTTTACCTCCCACATGGCTGATTTCGACCTTCTGGTTGGGCAGGATGGTGTTACTCATGATCAGAGCCAGCTGATTGGTTTTTCGGGGAACAATGGTTACTTTTTCAACAGGTACCTCAGTACCATCAACAGTTACGGTAAATGAGCTTGGATCAAAGTTGCTGCTGGCATCGATTCCGCTGATGGTCTGGATTATGATACTATCGCCGGTGGGAACCACGGTAGCACCAGCAATTGGCGATTCAATGAGCGACATATCGTCGATGTAGTAATGACCAGCTTCAAATGCACTGATGGTAACGCGTAGTTCGTCCTGGTCGGGGTTGTAGCATACCAGTGCCACCCTGGTCCAGTCCTTGCCTACGGTAAAGGTAGCATTGGTAAGCTCCGCATAATTGTTGTAGGTTCCTATTGCAGCGCGAAACGTATATCCGCTGGTGCTGCGCGCATAAAAGGTAGCCCGGTAATAGGCAGCCTGCGATACTGCAATGTGTTCGTACACAGCCTGAATGTCCCAGAAGTTTCCAGTGTACTTCTCGATCACATTAATGAACAAGCACTTGCTGCCCGAATGGGCCACAGAGTCGATGACACTAAATTCGGCGCTACCGCTCGAGGCTCCTAAGAACCAGGGATCCGCTGTTGTTGCTCCTGCCTCTGCTTCTTCAAGCCCTCCGTTAGGGGTGAGAGCTGGTTGACTCTTTGCTGCGGTTATCAGCATAAAACACCCAGCCATCAGGGACAAACCCCTGATTAGTTGCATTTTAGCATATTCTCCCAGGCGCAATTGGTAATTGTTTCTCATACGCATGCGTTTTTGTAGTTAGACATAATTTTGATAAGCGAAAGGTACAAAACGTCGTACAGTAGTAAGTCGACAAAAATTGCGACGATGGGTAAAATCATGTCAAAGGAACTTGCTCATTAAAATCAAAACCCCTTCGTGCCAATTTTGCAGGAAGGGGTTTTGACTATTAATGCTCTTTTAGCTTTAGCTGTTGCTTTGTTCTTTTTTGCAGGTATTTATCCGGCAGGGTAAATACAGCGGGCAAAATCCGACTAGCCCGGTGATGACGAGTACAAGAGCCAGAATTATTGCAATGGTGCCAATGGTACCCGTAAGCGTACCGGTAAAGTACAGTGCAGCCAAAATAAAGGCCAGCAGGATACGTACAATACGATCGGTCCGTCCAACATTAGTTTTCATACGCTGAAATTTTAGTGGATTGGTAAAAGAATTTTATTTTTTAGCTGGTTCTTTGAGTAATACCTCGTTGATAATTTTTACCAGCTCGGCTTTGGGAAGTGCTCCCATGGTAGCCTGAGGATTACCATCGACTGGAATAAAAACCAGCGTGGGCAAACTCGAGATCCCCAGATTCATGGCAAGTTCTCTTTCCTTGTCCGTATCAACTTTATATACAATGATTTTGCCTGCATATTCCTTAGCTATTTCGTCCATTACCGGTGCCAGCATGCGACAGGGTCCGCACCAGTCGGCATAAAAGTCGATGATAGCCGGTTTGTTTCCCTCGTACTTCCATTGCTTGTTTTTTTCGTAATCAAAAACTTGCGACTTAAAAGTTGCTTTGGTCAAATGTATGATGTTACCAGAAGCTGCTGGCTTGGGATCTCCTGCATTGCAATTCACCAGTAATGCCGAAATGGCTACCGTTGTAATTACCCAAAATTTTTTTACCGTTTTCATGGTTAACTGCTTTTTTTATTTATAGAACAACGTTATTTGAAAAGTGTTTTTACTTTTTTACTTACTTATTTGCTTAACAACCATCCCATCAGCCCGCCTATTCCCATACTTGCATAAGGATTGCTGGTAATGGGGCACGTTCCTGATTGACATCCTATGTAAAAATAGTATAAATATCCTAATCCTATGCCTGCAATTACAAAAATTATTGGCTTCCAGAATTTCCAGTTCTTACTCCAATGTCCTTTTGAATTTGAGTCTATTGTTTTGTTTATCATTTGAATATACATATATATATAATTCGATACAAAGATAGTCAACTTTTGTGTAAAAGTTATTAAATTAGTCAAAAAATATTTTGGCTATTCGAATAGGAAGTTAAGCTAATGATGTTTTTTATGTAGGCTTATTTCGATGGGGTTGATAGGAGCTTTTTACGCTATGTATCTTTACGATGCAAAGCTTTTTCGAATCAGAAGGTTGAACTTAAATATTCTAAACTCAAGCAAAGTTGCCAAAATAGGGGTGTTTCGATTTGCTCATTACCCGGGTTGCTGGACATTAGGCGGTTTACTTTACATTCAATTTGGCTATTGGTTTAAAAAACTGGTTCAACTTTAAAAAGTTTTTGCCCAGTAAAGTTGTTATTCCACCTATCCTATGTTTTTTGATGATATGATAGTCTTCTTTCATTTTTCTGATAATATTACTGAGCGATCGGTTGCTTTTTCCACCCACCTTCATGCAGGTTATGATTGAAGGTATATAATGGAACGCCTCGGGAGGATATCGGAGCAACATGCGGATCATATACTCGTAGTCGGCTGCAATATGGTAACGAATATCAAACAGTCCAATTTCGTTAATGATACTGCTTTTAAAAAACAGGGTTGGATGTGCGGGCATCCAGCCTTTTCTAAGCAGCCTGGGTGTGAAGGGCTGACTTTGCCAGTATCGGATGATCTTCTGGGGGTTATGCCGGTCGACGTAGAGCAAATCGCCGTATACCGCTACAACGTCATTATTGGAAAAGGTTTTGGCTACTTGCTCAATGGTTGAGGCTGAATAAAAGCTGTCGTCGGCGTGGAGAAAACCGATGATGTCGCCAGTTGCATGTTTCAGGCCTTTGTTTAGCGCTTCGTACACGCCATTGTCTTTTTCTGAGATAAGCAGGTGAATATGTGTTCGGAATCTATCGATGAGTTCGAGAGTACCATCGGTAGAAGCCCCATCGATAACAATATGCTCAATGTTAGGGTAGGTTTGGTTGTGTAACGAATGGAATGTTTCTTCAAGCGTTTGACGGTTGTTGTAAGTGGCTGTGATGATGCTAATTTTAGGATTTTGCATGGTGGGTATGTTGCAAATTACAAGCGGTTTTTAATTTTCTGTGCGGGGTTGCCGGAATAGATGCTGTAGCCTTCAAGATTGGTAGTAGCTACCGATCCAACGGTAAGCACAGCATGCGAATAGGCGGTGATTCCTGGGCAAACAATAGCTTTGGCTCCAATCCATACTCCGTCCTCGAGCGTGATGGTTTTTGCCATCAGATCGAAAGTGGGAAGGCGGTAGTTATGGTTGCCCGTCAGCAGCAGGGCTCCCTGCGACAAGCATACATGATTACCGAGGGTTACCTCGGCCAGGTTGTCGATCCAAACCCCTTCACCAATCCAGCAGTAGTCGCCAATAGTAAGTTTCCACGGGTATTTGATGTTCACATGTGGCTTAATAACCACACCTTTTCCTACTTTAGCTCCAAAACGACGAAGTAACCAGCATTTGATGGATGACAGGGGTAACAGACCGCTGCGAAAAACCAGCTCGTTGATAAGGTACCAGAGCACTTGCCAGCCAATGTTACGCCCTGGCTGGTACCACGAGTTGTCGTATTGGGAAAGATCGACCGAAAAATTGGGATAGTTCATTTTTTTAGTAGAAAAACTTTAAAATGCTGAAACAATGTTTTTCGGGCTATGGGCTTGGAGATAAACGCATCACAACCCGCAAGTCTGGCTTTGTCCTGCTCATCACCGGCTGTGTAGGCAGTTTGCATCAATACCGGTAAGCGGGGAACCAATTTTTTAATTTCTCGGGTGGCTTCGTATCCGTCCATTAGGGGCATTTTGCAGTCCATCAAAACCAGACAAATGTCGGGATTCTGTTTGACCATTTCGATGGCTTCCAATCCAGTTTTTGCCCAAAGAATGATTGGCTGTATATCTTTAATTAAGTGCTTAAAATACAAAAAATTATAATCCTCATCTTCGGCTATCAGGATGGTTTTCCCTTTAAGCTGTGCCAGCGTTTCCTCGTCGCTTGCTATTATTTCATCGGCAGTCTCAGCGGGGGGCTCCACTACATGATAGGGCACGGACACATAGAAGGTTGAGCCCTTGTTGAGTTCCGATTCCACCCAAAGATCGCCACCCAGCATTTTAGCAAGGTTGTAGGAGATGGTTAGCCCCAAGCCTGTACCCTTTTTATTGATGTGCTGGTTGTCGACAATCTGACCAAAGCGTTCGAAAATTACGGTCAACTTATCGGCTGGAATCCCAATACCTGTATCTTTTACATAGAATATTAGCTGTTGTTTGTTTTTTAGTTGGTATCCAAACTCAATACTGCCGTGTAGGGTAAATTTTACTGCGTTGCTAAGCAGGTTGCTCATTATCTGTTTCAGCCGGAATGGGTCGGTGTAAATATGCGCCTGCTGATTGGGGAGCGTTTTTGATACCCTCAGCTGAATTATCCCTTTATTTTCCTTTTGCATGATAGTCAGAAAGGTATCGTACAGTTCATCCAGTAACTTATTGATGTTGTATTCCGAGAAACGAAGTTTGAGCTGTCCGGCTTCAATTTTGGCAATATCGATGATGTCGTCAATTAAGTTCAATAGGCTGTTGCCGCAGCTGGTAATATGGTCGAGGTATTCTTTTTTTTCCTCTTCGGTCAGGCCGGGGGTACGAAGAAGGTTTGAAAAACCGATAATACCGTTCATGGGTGTACGAATTTCGTGGCTCATGTTGGCCAGAAAAGCAGTTTTGAGTCGATCAGCAGCTTCGGCTTTCTCTTTGGCCTCTCGAAGTTTATCCTCCACTTTTCGGCGTTCGGTGATGTCAATGGATATGCCAACCAATCCTGTGATGTTCCCCTTTGCATCCTTGATGGGAATTTTTGTTGCCGACACCCACCGCGTGTTCCCTCTTTTGTCGATGAGCTGTTCCATTTTCTCAAACAGGGGCTTCCCTTCTTTCATGATGCGCTGTTCGTCGTGAAAAGTCATTTCGGCGGTAGCCCGGTCAAAAAAGTCAAAGTCGGTTTTACCAATCGCGTCGGCCGGGTTGTCGATACCCAGCAAGAATGCCTGGGCCTTATTAATTTTGGTAAATCGTCCCTCTGCATCTTTAAAGTAAATGGTATAGGGAATGTTATCCATGATCAAACGCAGAAATGAGCTTTCGGTATTGAGCTCATGAATGAGTAATTTCAGGTTGCTGATGTCGCGCGAAAAGCCAACTACGCCAATAATTTGTTTTTTATCGTCAAAAAGTGGACTAAAGTTGGAGGAAAACCATATTTCGCTCTGGTCTGTTACAAGTTTTTCCTCAACATTTAACAACGGTCTACCGCTAAGGATTACCTCCTCCTCGTACTTGCGACGAGTAGCAGCAAAGTCAGGTTCAAAAAACTTCTCATCCGTCTGCCCAATTACCAGTAACTCTTCGTCGATATGCAGGAGTTCGAGCATAGCCCTATTGACCCGGGTATAGGCATGCCGGATATCCTTAAAAAATATGTAGTCGTGGGTGTTTTCCATGAGCGAACGCAGCAGTTCCCGTTCTTCTCGCAGCGAGCTGAAAAGCTCGATATTTTCACTCAACGAACGCTCAAGGGTGAGAATAGCTTTAACCTCGTTTTTGGCAGTTAACAGGGGTATCTTGCTGGATAGATACCATTGACCGTTATATAGCATTTGAAAAGAAAAATTCCGCTTGTGCTGTATTACCTGTTCGTGTTGTTCTTTAACGCTTTGTGCAAGCTCTGCTGGCAGTATTTCCTGCAACGTGTGCCCAATGATTTCAAAACGCGCTTTTTGGATAGATTCGGCATACAGCTGATTGCACTGCAAAAAACGTCCTTCATTGTTAGTCAAATAAGCCGGAAAAAAAATGTTTTCTACCAGCGAGGCCAG
Organism: Bacteroidales bacterium; assembly: GCA_049968755.1. Lineage (GTDB taxonomy): Bacteria > Bacteroidota > Bacteroidia > Bacteroidales > DTGW01 > JAKPGM01. Next base: position 104,933 of record JBMFQE010000009.1, on the reverse strand, counting down.
CATGTTCTCATAGTCGGCTACAAACTCTTCAAGCAATTTTATCTGGTGTACCCTGTCGTCTCCCATAATGGTTCTTCCTCCCTAAATTCAGTATCAAAACGCACCATGCTTATAAACGTGGATTTACAGCTCAATTATCCATGTGCCGCAATGTTGTTGCAATATCCTTATAAAATTAGTATCTTTTAGAAAATTTGCTGAAAGGTAATAATAAAGATAAAATTACCAATAAAATTTTAATCGAAGCATAATCAGGTGGTAGTGTAAAGTGCTATTTTCGATATACATAGCAAAAGCTTGCCAGAAAAGTGATACATCGAGGTTTTGTGTCAGCGAATATACGAGTGATGGGGCATAGTAGAATCCTTTAATGGAGGGCATCATCAGGATAGCAATGTTGCCATTTAGAAGCGGGGTAAAGGGATACGAAGCCTGGGCTACCACGTTGTGTTGGGCGGGGGAAAGAGTGTTAATGTTACCCGTAGTGGTCAGGTAGTACAGGAAAGTGGATTGATTGAGCGTATTGGGGGCTAATTGATTAAAAAAATATTCGCCCTGCAGCGTTAACGACGAGGGGAAGGTATAATCGGCGGCCACAGATACCAGCGTAGAAAGTTTTGAAAACTTGAGGGTAGCTTTGGGGTGAATGAGAGAAATTTCTCCGCGTAGCGATATTCTTCCTGCCAGGCTACCTGACCAGCCCACTCCGGCTACATAATCGTTTTCTTCGAGAATGCCACCAAGAAACTGAATATCATAGCCGAGAGTGTTGAATCGGTAAAGTATGCCTGCCGTAATTTTTCTATTCCGGTCTATTTTTATGGCAGCTTCGGCGGTCGATACCTCCGAAGGAAAATACTGCAGGCGGATAGCATCGCTCCCCGGCCGTTCGACATAGTCGATGTCGTAGAACGAGTAGGCGTTAAAAAGATCATTGGGGTTCCATACAAAGGTTTGCGACCAATTGATTCGCTGCCGACCGGCCGAGATGGTAACGTTTTTATTTTCGTAGGTGATATAAAACCGGTCGAACTCTGCGTTTAGTTGGTACGACTGGCCTTTAGCTATGTCGAAACTGGCATCAATCCATCCGGTTTGGCTTGGCTGGGTGGCCGAGATTAGTTGGCTGTTGTTAAGCTGGTTCGACCAGCTAAGACGGTTACGAACGCTTGCATTTATTTTAATTTTATCCTGCAACATGGTGGCATATACGTTGATCCGGTTGTGGATCAGCTGCGAAGTTTGCCAGGCGTTGTCGATCTGGTCGAAGGCGGCTGATTGCAGGCTGCTGAGGTAGCCATTGAGTTCAATTTTTTTAGCCTGGTAAATGGTGTCCTGGGCTTGGCTGGACAGACAGGGGAGTAGGTAGATGAGAATCCAACGAATGGGTCGCATGAGCTTTTATTTTTAGCAAATGGTTGTCATCATGCCAGCGTGTCGTTGTCAATGCGGCCATCGAGCAGGGTAATGATACGCCGGGCCTTGCGCATCACCCTGGGGTCGTGGGTTGAGAAGATAAAGGTAATGTTTTCGCTACGGTTGAGCGTTTCCATTATTTCTAACAAATTTTCGGCCGAACGGGAGTCGAGGTTGGCAGTAGGTTCATCGGCCAGCACAAATTTAGGACGAGGTGCAAGTGCTCTGGCTACGGCAATTCTTTGCTGTTGTCCGCCCGAGAGTCTCGAGGGTCGGCTGTTCATTCGTTCGGCAAGGCCAATGGCACTAAGCAGTTCACGGCTTCGGCTTTCCCGTTCGGCTTTGGGACGGTTTTGCAAGAACATAACAAATTCTACATTCTCTTTGGCTGTCAGTACAGGAATCAGGTTGTAGCTTTGAAATACGAAGCCAATGTTGTGCAGTCGGAAATCGACCAGTTGTGAAAAGCTAAGCCGGGTTATGTCTGTGCCATCTACCACTATTTGACCGCTGGTGGGTTTGTCGATACCTCCCAGCAGGTTGAGCAGCGTAGTTTTCCCCGATCCTGAGGGCCCAACGATAGCGGTAAACTCTCCCTGTTGTATCTGCAGGCTGACGTGGTCGACGGCAGTGACCTCATTACCATCTTCGCTATAAATTTTGGTAAGATCCTTCAGTTCAATAATGGCTGGCATAGCATGAAATATTTATTATTGTTTGCGTAATGCTTCACTGGGAGAAAGTTTTAGTGCCCGTCGCGCAGGTATAAGCGATGATAGGAAGCCTGCTATAAGCACTAATTCCAGGGTCTGGATGTATTCGCGCAGCGAGAGTGTGGGATATACGATGGCACTGAACCCCATCTGGTTGAGTCCTCTGGCAAAACTGGCCAGATTGATGCCCGTGGTGGCCAGCAGCTCGATCAGCAGATACGAAAGTCCCAGTCCCACAAGGGTGCCAAACCCCAGCAGCAGTATGGTTTCGTAGGTTATCATTAGGAAAATTTTTCTTCGTTTCATACCGATGGCCATGAGCATCCCTAATTCCCGCGTACGCTCCATCACAGCCATCAGCATGGTGTTGATAATACCGAAACTGAGGGCCAGAAAAATGATGGTCATGTAAATTAACTGTAGATACTGGGTGTAATCTGCCATTAGACCCACCTCGGGATACAGCTCCTTCCAGGTTTTAATATCAACAAATGGTAGGGCAGCCTGTAAGGCTCTGGCATTTTCGCTGGTAAGCCTGTCGTCGGTGAGAGCAATGGCAAGCTCGTGAATTAGGGGTACTGAATCTGCCAATAAATTTTGAATATCGTTTTGGGTGGCATAAACAACTCTTTCGTCAAATCCGGTATTGCCAGTGTTGTAAATGCCTGTTATTCTAAATGCTGCCGATACTATGTTTCCTTTGGTATCCTGCAGGGTAATTACCACTTTTGAGCGTAATTTAAGTTTTAATTTTTGGGCCAGTTTTTCCCCGATCAGCAGGGAATTTTTTTTCTGTTCGTTGAGATATTGCCCTTGCACGATGTGTTTCCAGATATTGGTAGTAGCTTTTTCTTTATCGGGATTTATGGCAATAAACACCACTCCTGTATTACTATTGGCCGAGTTCAGCATAGCTGTGGTTTTAAAGCGCAGGCTGTATGCTTTTAGAGCGGTAAGCGTGTCGAGATGGGAAATAATTTGGTGCTGTCGTGGGATGGTGTCGGTTACCTCTTTGTTCTCAAGATATTTAGGGGCGTGTATTTGAATGTTTGAAGTTTCATTGGAAATAGCGGCTTCAATACGCTGATAAATCATTCCATTGTAAAAGGCGGTGAAGAGCGAGCCAGATATTACGCCAATGATAATAGCTGTTAGCATTATCGTGCTTCGGGTAGGATTGCGCCATATGTTTTTCCATGCCAGCTTGATCATAAGTTATCGTTTTAGTGCCTGAGTTAGATTTAAACGGAAAACCGAATAGATAGGGTAGGAGAGCACAGCAATTGCTATAAGGGCTACGTTGAGTACCTGATTGAAAATATAGTCGGTGCGCCATGCAATAGACATTACAGGTTCCATGCCAAAGGCTTTGTAGGCTTCGGCCATCTGGCCGGTAAAGGTGATGGGATGAAAATGGTAATAGACAATAAAGGGGATGCTAATAAGGACACCAGCGACGAGTCCTATCAGACATATGAAAAAAAGTTCGAGTCCAAGCAAGGTGCTAACCCGCCAGCGCTGCATGCCCACAGCTATCATAACTCCCAGCTCATAACGTCGTTCGATAACCATCATCATGGCTGTTCCGAAAATGCCAAAACCTACAATCAGGTAAAGGATAATCATCATAATAACCGCGCTTCCTTCGTCGCTGAGATACTGTTGGTAAAGTTCGACCAGCATTTCGTGCCATGACATGATCTCGTATTGGGAAGAAGGCAATTGATTGCTCAACTTGCGGACAACCTTTTTCATCTCATCGGCATTTTGCAGATCGATAATCCATGAGGTAATAAGTCCGGGAGCGGAATAAAATTCCTGGGCTGCTACCAGGGGCATGAATACCATTTGATTATCAAACTCGGGCGAGGGCAGTCTGACGATTCCTTTTATCCTGAAAAGTCCCGCTGCACTGGCCCCCTGATACCCTTGACTCATCAGAACCAGTGAATCGCCGGGCGAAAGGTTTAAGAACCTGGCCAAACGCTGTGAAACCAACACGGCCTTTTCATCCTCTTCGAGATAGCCGCCTTCAACGACCTTTTCTGGCAAGTGGGTAAGGCTTTTTTCAATGCTGGGGGAAATACCCGTAACGATGACCCCCTTGACTTTTTGCGAGTTTGAGGCCAGAGCAAAAGATTCAAAGCGAGGGATGAGCCTGTTGATAGGGACATTTGAATGGCTGATGCTTTTGATATTTGTGTCGTTCTCGGGTATCAGGTAATCGAGGGTGCGGTTCTCCCAGAACCCCTTTGCATGTATCTGAACATAACCCGTATACGATCGAAGAACGCTATCGATAAGGTCGTGCCAGGTACCTATCTGAAAACCTCGCATCAGGATAGCAAAAAATACCGCAAACATCACCGATGCAGCCGTAATGGTGGTCCTTCGTTTGTTTCGCCAAATGTTGCGCCAGGCAAGTAGCCACATGGTGAGCTATTTTAAATTTTTCATCTGCTGCTGGGAGAAAAACGAGTCGCTAAGGGGGAGGTTAAATTTTACCTTTAGCAGTCGTACTATAGTCTTATGCCCCTGCTTGTCAGCGGGGATGAGTTCGAAACGTGTTGGGATTATCCTTCCGCTCATTTCTTTGATGTCTGTTGCATATTCGGTTTTAATCAGCCAATTATCCTCATCGTAATATTCCGATTTAAGTTGCAGGTACCTGTCTTTGCTTATCCATTTGATAATGGAACCCCACACAACGGCTGCTTCGGGTTTGGGTGTAAGCTTTATTTTGTAGCATTCGATGCCGTTGATTGTTTCGCTTCCCAGCAGCACATGCGTGTAGTCATCGACGATGGAGGTTTCTTTCAGCAGGTCATCATTGGAGAAGTCGCTTCCCATCCAACCTTCCGACATCATCGACGGGGGTAGTTTTATCATCCGCTGTATGCTGGGTTGCCAATTCCATATTTCATTCTTTCTTTTCAAAAAGGCCTGACCTTTTTCCTTGGGTGGGTCCACGACAACGGCCATGCTGAAGTCTTTTCCTTTGGCCCACGAGTGCACCGTTAGCGTTCGTTGCCAGGTTGGACGGATGATTTCGACGCTAATGTACGATTCGTTGCTTTCTCCTTGCATAAGATCATACGAACGTTTTACGATATCCCGTGCATCGGGGCTTTGTCCATACAGGGTCGAATTGAGCAACAGGATAGCCAGTTTCAGCCAAACTTTAGCCCTGTTTAAAGGGTGTAACATAGCGATCTAAAATTAAATCTTTTACTAATGCTATTTGGGTGTCGTCGGGGTTCATGATGTAATTCCAGGTAAGGCCATCGAATATGTAATGAATAACCTGCGTTTCCTGCTTAGCATTGGGGAAACCCTGCCGTTCGAGATATTGTTCAAGCATTTGGAAGATTTTGGCAGCGGTGACCTGTGCCTGAATTTTTTTAAGTGTCGATTGTACATCCGGCTGAAGCATCAGGTAGAAGATCAGCCGCCAGTAGGCCGGTTTTTCGGTCAATAATTTCAGGTATGCATTGATAAAATATTCAAACTCTTCGGCGGTTAAAATGCCGTCGTGGTTGGGATCGAAAATATTCTCAATTTCCTTAATAGCTTTGAGTATAATTTGATCAAGCAAGTCGTCCTTGCTGGCAAAGTAGTTGTATAGTAATCCCTTCGAAATGCCTGCCTGCTGAGCTATTTCGTCGATGGTGGTTTGATGGAATCCTTTTCGGGCAAAAAGCTGCAGACCCGCATGGCAAATTTCCTCTTTCTTTTTTTTCTTCAAAGCCTGCCACTGTTCTGTTTTGCGGGGGCTCATTTATTTTATTTTTTTTGACTGAACGGTCGGTCAAAAATAAATATAATTTATTTAAATCACAACTTTTTTAGATGTTTTTTGTGAAAATTGGTAACTTTAGGGAAACTATTAAAGCTATCAGCCATGATACACGAACTACCTGTTTTGCCATACGATGCAGGATCGCTGGAAAGGGTAATCAGTGAGCGTACCCTGCAATTTCATTATGGGAAGCATCATCAGACGTACGTGAACAATCTCAACAATCTTATAAAAGGCACGCGGTTTGAGGATGCAAGTCTTGAAACCATCATCCGTGAGGCCGAAGGGCCTATTTTTAACAATGGAGCGCAGGTATGGAATCATACCTTTTACTTTATGAGTTTTTCGCCGCAGGGGGGAGGGGAGCCCACGGGTACACTTCTCGAGCAGATTAACAAGTATTTTGGTTCGTTTGCGGCATTTAAGGAGAAATTTTCGCAGGCGGCTGTGACGCTATTTGGCTCTGGTTGGGCTTGGCTTATCAAAAAGGCCGATGGTACACTCGACATTGTCCAGGAATCAAATGCAGGTAATCCTCTTCGCTCGGGACATACGCCCCTGCTGACGTTTGATGTGTGGGAACATGCCTATTATTTGGATTATCAGAATCGCCGTGCCGATTATGTGAGTGCGCTGTGGAATATTATCGACTGGAATGTAGTGGCTTCGCGCTTGCAATAATCCGAGGTCGTTCGTCATTCATACAAACTGGCTTAAAATTTAAATACCTCGTGTAGCACGGGCAGGCTTTTGATGGGGGGAAACTCGTGCAGGTGTATCTGCAGGTATTCTATGAGCTTGTTGAGCAAGTACATCCGTTCATTGGCGGTAAGCTGAACTTCGCTCATGTTTGCAAAATTGCACTGCAGTAATCGGGCAAATTTGTGCGAAGAAATTTCGTCCATGTCGCCCATGTGAGCCCGGTTGGGGGGTAGAAACCGACCAGCCGGCAGGCTGAATATACTGTTTTCTTCCGAGTAGTTCATGGTTGGTAAAAAGCCCTCGTATCGGAGTAGTTGAATTAAAAAAATTAGATGAAAGTTATGATAATTGCTCTCCATGCTGTCGTATAGGAGCAAGGATTCATAGATATAATCAAACAGTTCGTGGTTGTGATGTTCTGCCTGAACCACGCGAAACAGGGTTTCGGCCAGAAATAGGGCAACAGACGATTTAATGGGGTTATTATGCAGGGTAGCGTATATGGGCGCAGGAGTAGCCTCCTTGAGTCGTTGTAGCGAGGCGTTGGGGCGGTAGTATGCTTCAATTTGAAGCAGATTAAGAGGAAAAAAGAGATTGGCCCGTAGGGCAGCCTTTTTGGATCGTGCGCCTTTAACCATAAAAGCCTGCCGGCCGTATTGTTCTGTAATCAGATGGACGATAAGGCTGGTTTCGCCATAGCGTATGGAATGGATAACAATGGCACGCGACTTATATAGCATGAGTGGAGACTATTTTCTGGTTACTGCTTGCGGGTAGCCAGGATAACCTTAATTTTCAGCTTATTGCCCAGGTCGATAACGTCCACCACTGGTTGAAGCGTAATTTCATTGTCGGCTCGGAGGATAACTGTCGTTTCCTGTGCCTTGCGCATGGCTAATTTTAGCCGAAACTCCAGCTTGTCGGGACTTATCTGTTCGTCGTTGAGGTAATATTTTAAATCTTTGGTAATGGTCAGATTAATGGTCTGCTTCGACACTGTTTGTTCAGAATGTTCGGCCTTTGGAAGCAGCAGTTTAATCACCGAGGGATTTACCATGGTAGATACGATCAGAAAGAAAAGTAGCAGAAAAAACATGATGTCGTTCAGGGAAGCGACATATACCTCGGAGGTGCGGGTTCTTCTGCGTTCGATTCTCATGACACTATCAGTTCAGGCAGTTTTTGTAGTCTTTCAATGCGATGAGCACTCTATTGAGCTGCGCTTCCATGTTGTTAGCCATACGGTCGATTTGGGTATTGAGGTAATAAAAACCAGCATAGGCTAGTATGCCAATGGTCAATCCTACTGCCGAGCTGACCATTTTCTGGTATAGTCCACTGGCAATGATACCAATACTTATGTTATCGGCCAAAGAGATATTGTAGAAAATTTTTATTACCCCAAAGATGGTACCCAGAAACCCAAACATAGGAGCTATGGTGGCAATAGACCCGATATATCCCAGGTTTTTTTCCATCAGAAAAATTTCAGTTTTTGATTGATCGGCCATGATCTGCTCAATGTCGGCCACGGGTCGGTTTGGGTTTTCAAGCCCAGCAACAATAATTCTACCTATAGGATGTGAATAGTTGTTGGCCAGCTGCTTTGCCTGCTGAAAATCGCCTGCGTAGATGGCTTTACAAATGCTGTCAATTACGGAAGCGCTAATATGGCGGTAGGAACGATAGAGGGTATACCGTTCAATGATAAAGTAAATAGCCACAATCGAAAGCAGGAAGAGGGGTATCAGAATCCACCCGCCCTTGAGCAAAATATCAAGTGCCGATTCGGTGCGGGTTATCTGTACGGTGGTAGCTTGTAGTAGCATATTCAAGAATTTTTAGTTTGAATCTCGTTCCAGGCCAGTGCACCTGCGCCCAGAACAGCTGCATTCACCTCGGTCATTTCCGAGGGGAGGATTTTAATTTTATTTCTGTAGACAGGCAACAGGCTTTCGTTGAAATACTTGCGCGTGGGGACAAAGAGCAGGTCGCCTGCCTTGGCCAGGCCTCCAAAAAGGAAAATAGCCTGTGGGCTGGTAAATGCAACTGCATCGGCCAGCTTTTGTCCCAGAATTTTTGCCGTAAAATCGAAAGCTTCCAGGGCTATGCGATCGCCCAACTGGGCATGTTTTGCAATATGTTCGGCGGTTAATTCATTGTACGGTATCTCGCGCAAGGGACTATCAATCATCAGATGAGCCATTAGCTCGAATGCTGTGCGCTTTATACCTGTGGCTGAAACGTATGTTTCCAAACAGCCTCTGCGACCACAACCGCAGATTCGACCCTCCGGAAATACGGTGACGTGTCCCAGCTCGCCTGCAAAACCATCGTGCCCGTATATCAGATGTCCATTGGACACAATGCCACTTCCCAGCCCGGTGCCCAGTGTTATAACAATGAAATCGCGCATATTTTTGGCACCCCCATACACCATCTCGCCTATAGCTGCCGCATTGGCATCGTTGGTAAGCACTACCGGCAATGAAAAATGCTTCCGAAACAAATCGGCCAGCGGTACTATGCCTTTCCATTTTAAATTGGCTGCATGCTCAATGGTGCCTTTATAGTAATTGCCATTGGGAACCCCAATACCCAGCCCACGTACCTCCAGGTCGGGGAAATTACCAATGACCGACTTAATATTGCCCGAAAGATTCGATACATAGCTTTCTACGCTGTCGTCCTCGTTCGATTGGGTGGGAACACTCCCCTCAAAATAGCAATTCCCCTCCCGGTCCACTATCCCAAATTTGGTGAAGGTACCACCAATGTCTATGCCTACAACGACTTCCTTTTTCATTCCCAAAACATTCATTAATATTTGGCAAAAGTAAGTAATTTTCTTTTATGCCCTTTTCAATTGATTTAAAATATAGCTATCAAAATTATACTAATAAAATACGGCAATCTATTTAATTTCTACGACTAATGCACATACAATCAGTATCTTATAAAAATTTAATTTGTTAGATGGTTTTATAAAATCGATAATTCTTTATTGACATATATACCCTATTTTGAGGGAGTTGTAAATTTGTGTTAGATATAAAAAAAATATATCTACTTTTTTGTTAAAAATCTGGCAGTAAACTATAGAATCATTATAAACTTACATAAAAATTACCAAATGAAATTTTTTTGTACGCTTGCAGGCTTATATCTTGTAGTTCAGCCTCTGCTTACGACACCCAGGTCGTTGATGAATATTAAGATTGATACATCCACGCGAACCATCAGCGTAAAAAATCAATCCTCGGGAGGCAGTACCTACATTATTGATTTTGGCGATGGGGTACAGGAGAAAAGTAGCACTGTGGTTGATTATGTTCATACTTATGCTAAGCCAGGTGTGTATCTGGTGTGTATGATTACGTTGTTAGACACTTCGGCTTCGAATACCATTCAGGCAGACACCCTATGTAAAACCATAGAAATACCGGATGTGTCGTGCACAGCGCTTTTTGAAATTCAGACAGATGGTTTAACTGTTAAGATGACCTGCCAATCTGTTGGGGATTATAAAAAAATATACTGGTACCTCGAGGGGGTAAAACAGTGGGTTAATAAGGACGAGGTAACCTACGCGGTAAGCAAACCGGGTAATTATACCGTTCGACTCAGGGTAGAAGGCAAATATTGTGTCAGTGAGAAAGATACCGTCGTCCTTCTCCGTCCTGATACATTCGCCTGTGTAGCTAACTTTTCATTTACACAGATGGATAATAATACGGTGGTTTTTCAAAATCTTTCCTCGGGGCAGTGGACCAATTTGCAGTGGACTTTTGGGGATGGTAATTTTTCGACCGAATTGAATCCTACGCATACTTATGCCCACCCGGGCAATTTCAGAGTAAAGCTTATTTTGCTGGATAGTTTACGAAACACGACTTCGGAATATACCACTTTTGTTAAAGTTGCTAACGAAGAGTTACAGTATTTGCCCGATTTTGAAGCAGTAACCTTTTCTGATACCAACTGGGTGCGGCTACTGAACCGGTCGGTTGCTGCAACCTCCTGTTCGTACCTGTGGTCATTTGGCGATGGATATTTGAGTACCGATTCGGTCGCCGAACATCTGTATACGCATGCTGGACGGTATACGGTATGTCTTACGCAGGTTGCTGATGAAAAAAGATATACCACCTGTAAGCCAATCGTTGTAGGGCAGGAAGATAGTCCCCTATCGTTTAGCTATCTTATCACAGGCGCTCGCAAGGTTGTTTTCACTCCCAGCTGGGCATCGGTCCCCGATCGAGTAGAATGGGAATTTGGCGATAGTAGCACTTCAGTTAAGGAGATGCCTGTCCATCAATACCGTTACGATAGCATTTATCTGGTTAGCCTCAAGGCTCTTTGGGGAAACAGAAGTGAGGTGGCTTACCAGATTGTAAATCTGACAGCCGATCCTGCAAAGCTTATAGCACGTTTCGCAACGCAAAATAGCCAGCTGAAGGCAACCTCCAAACGCATTCGCTACCGTGGAGTCCTTTCGGGCGATGTATCACGTACTCGCTTTGAATGGAGTTTTGGCGATGGAAGCGTCGACACCCTCAATCTTGACCCCGATTATACCTACACTACCGACAGCGTGTACACAGTTTGCCTGAAAGTATTCAACGACCTAACCAACGACTCCGACCAGTATTGTCAGCAGGTGAGGGTAGGAAATGTATCAGTAGGCTTTCCACAACGTCGATCTTCCATCCAGGTAACCCAGCATAATGGTATGGTTTGGTTAAACTATACTTTTCAGCAGTCTGAACAGGTGCACATAGATCTATTGGATATGGCTGGACGTAAGCTTCGTAATATTTATGCTGGATTTATCCCCGCAGGAAAGCAAACATTCAGATTTTATTGCGATAAGGGAGCTTACGTGATACAGCTTCGGGGAAATAGTCATTCAGCTACTGAAAAAATAATAGTATTCTGACATGAAAAATTTTGGGTTCATCATCATAGGGCTATTTTCCTGCTTTTCCCTGCATGCTGTTCCGGTAAATGTGTTTGACGAATTTCCGTTGCCGGATAGCTTACGAAAAAAGATTGAAGCGGCAAAGGATGAACGGGAGAAAATCGATGCTTTAAATGATGCTTGTTTTTATTTTTCTGATAAGATGCCCCGTAGGGTGATACCTGTGGCTCAGAAGATAGTTTATTGGGCCGATTCGCTTGATTATTCGTCGGGACTGTTTGATGCTATCAATAATCTGGGAATACTTTTCTATCGTACCTCGCAGTATACTCAGGCTATAGCCTGTTTTAATGAGGGGTTGAAAATTGCCGATCAACTGAATGATGCGGGACGACAGGCGGCGATACTAAGCAATCTGGGTCTGGTGTACACCGAACTATCGGAGTTTCAGCGAGCAATAGATTTCCATCAGCACGCATTGAAAATTCGTGAAAAAAGAAAAGACACGCTGGCCATAGCCCTGTCGTTCAATAATCTGGGGATGACTTACCATGCCCGGGGCGAGTGGAATATGGCGCTGAGTTATTACCAGAAAGCCGTGCGAACGCTTGAGCTTACCCCGTATAAGCTGGCACTGGCCAACACCTATAATAACATTGGCCAACTCTTTTTTACCTGTTATCACGATACTTCCACCTGGGCCGCTGACAGTGCAGAATTGTATTTTATGAAAGCCTATACCCGTTATACGGTTGATGATAATCGGGTGGGGGTGGTAAAAACATTGATAAATTTGGGTAATACCTATGCGGTAATTGGCAACGCCGAAAAAGCCATCGATGCATACCGGGCTGCTCTCAATCAGCAACGCCAGATGGCCGATTCGGCAGGTATGGCACTTACACTTTTTAATATGGGCGTGCTGTTTGATGATTTGGGCGATGCCAAACGATCCAGCGAATATCTTTCAGAGAGTCTAAAATTAGCCGAAACACACCAACAGGCAGAGCTATGCCGAGATATTTACCAACAACTATTTGATATTGCCCGCAAGGGAAATGATTTCACACGTGCTACTCTTTATGCAGCCAGTGTGTTCGCTATCAACGATAGCCTGAATAACCTTGCCAAGCAACTACTCATAGAACAATTTCAAGGTAAATACAATTTTCAGGAGGTCGAAAACACGCAACTGAGCTCCGAACTAAAAAAATGGCAGCGAATTGCTTGGATTGCCATGGGTATGGCTATGCTGATTGTCATAGCATTTGGCTTTAGGGTGATAAGAAAAAAAAGCGTTGTTTAGCGACGATTCATTAAACCAGCATTTATTTTGTTGTATTCCTCCCAAATACAATCAAGCTTACTAAGTTGTTTAATATTTTACAATTTGTACCCTTATTCCTAACAAACCTCACCACTACTGTATCGTGGGGATATGTATTTTTAGAAGGTGTTTTGTTGCCGTTAAATTAAAAATTCATTATCCCATGAAAAACCGTTTGCTGGCATTGCTATTTATCATTTGTACCTGTGTTTATGTGATAGCACAGGACAGGCAGGTTGTACTTATGGATTTCGATTGGTTGTTTGCGTTAGGACATGCTACCGATCCCGCCAAAGATTTCAATCATCGTACTGCCTATTTTTCATACTTTGCCAAAGCAGGCTATGGCGATGGCCCTGCAGCAACAAACTTCGACGACAGAAGCTGGCAAAAGATAGATGTACCGCACGATTGGTGCGTTACTCTGCCATTTACCCCGCTGGGAGGGCATAGTCATGGATACCGTGCCATTGGGATTAACTTTCCCGAAAACAGCGTGGGCTGGTACCGTAAACATTTTTATGTTCCTGCCTCGGACCTGGGACGTAAAATTTTTATCCATTTCGAGGGGGTACACCGCGATGCACAGGTGTGGATCAACGGATTTTACTGTGGGCGCAATCATAGCGGATATTATGGCTTTGAATACGATATTACCGATTATCTCAACTATGGAGGCAACAATGTGATAGCTGTGCGGGTAGATGCCAGCATGGAAGAAGGTTGGTATTATGAGGGAGCAGGTATCTATCGGCATGTGTGGTTGATTAAGACTTCACCCCTTCATGTTGCTCGCTATGGTACTTTTGTGGCCAGCCGTTTGCTGGACCAAAATAAAAAAGCATTCATAAGGGTTGGCACCACCGTTCAAAACGATGGACGCCAGATCACTACTTTCGATTTAAAAGAGCAAATATGGGATGCCGAAGGGAGGATCATTGCCCAGCGGGAACAGCAAGGTTTAAAATTGCCTGCCGGGCAAAAGCATGAATGGGTGTCGGAATTTGAAATTAGTAATCCTCAGCTATGGTCGCTCGAGAATCCCTATCTGCACAAGCTGGTAACATACCTTTATCAGAACAATACGCTGGTAGACAGCTACACTACAAGCTTCGGAATTCGATCCATACGATTTTCGCCCGATAGCGGATTTTTCCTCAATGGAAAGCATGTGATAATTAAGGGGACCAACAATCATCAAGATCATGCTGGGGTAGGAACAGCTATCCCGGACGCATTGCAGGAATATCGGATAAGGATATTAAAGAGTATGGGAAGCAATGCTATTCGCACTTCTCACAATCCGCCTTCGCCGGCATTGCTCGATGCCTGCGACAGGCTGGGCATGTTGGTGCTCAGTGAAAATAGGCTTATGGGCATCAACGAAGAGTATTTAAATTATCTAAGGGACATGATCCTGCGCGATCGCAATCATCCCTCGGTTATTCTTTGGTCGTTGGGCAACGAAGAGTGGGGCATTGAGTGTAACGAAAAGGGTCCTCGCATTGGGACAACCATGCAGGATTATGGTAGCCGAGTCGACACTACCCGACTATTTACCACAGCTTGCAGTGGGTGTTGGGATACTGGAACAGGCTCAATTTTGCAGGTCATGGGCTACAACTATATCATGCATGGTAATATTGATGAGCATCATCGATTGTTTCCCTGGCAGCCGGCCGTGGGTACCGAGGAAAGTAATACCATTGGTACTCGCGGCGTTTATGTAGACGACGAGGATAACGGACGTATTGGTCCTAGAGGCCTTGGAACCGAAAATGGCTGGAAATTTTACAGCCAGCGCCCCTTCCTGGCAGGATTATTCTACTGGACAGGGTTCGATTACCGGGGCGAACCCAATCCGCTCAAATGGCCAGCCGTGTCGTCGCAATATGGTATTGTCGATTTGTGCGGTCTTCCCAAGGATATCTTTTATTACCTGAAGTCGTGGTGGACACAGGACCCCGTGCTCCATATAGCTCCGCACTGGAATGGGATAGGGCGCGACAGCGTAAGGGTTACGGTGTATAGCAACTGCGAGCAAATTGAATTGTTCCTTAATGATCGATCGTTGGGAAAAAAGACCATGGAAAAAAATGGTCATCTGACATGGAACGTTAAATACATTCCGGGCAAGCTTGTAGCAGCAGGTTATAATGGCAACAAGGAGGTTATTCGGCAAACTGTGGAAACCACAGGGCAACCCGTCCAATTAAAAATTATCGCTGATAAGACAACCATTCGTAACGATCGACAGGATGTAGCTATTATAAATCTCACGGCTATCGACAGCAAGGGAAGAGTGGTTCCAACTGCACAAAACAACATTACTTTTACCATTACAGGTCCAGCCCGCCTTATTGGGGTGGGCAATGGCGATCCTGCCAGCCACGATCCCGAACAGTTTCTGGAGTCGATCCAGCGAATAGCCATTACGGGCATGAAGGAGGCTACTATAGCTTCGTTGTCCGACACCTCGCTGACGTCCTTTGAAACCGATCACAGCTCATGGAAAGATGCCTTTATTACAAAGCATAAGGACTGGCGCACTTATACTGATACGCTACTCACCGTTCGGGGGACATTTTATCTAGACGAATTCACTGAAAAAACACGTGTCACCCTGTTTTCGAAAAGTATTCTCGAGAACCAGACCATTTTTATCAACGGCCATCGGATAGCTTCCAACATTTTACGCGATGACCCCAATCAATCCTTTATACTCGATCATCAAATCTTGAAAAAGGGTCGCAACGTGATTGCGTTTGTAGGACAGCGTTTCCGTAAAAAACATATATACGACGAACCCAATACTGATCCGGGGCTGATACAGGTGTGGAATCCTGCCCCCCAATGGCATCGAAAGCTTTTTAATGGGTGGGCGCAGGTTATCGTACAATCGACCGGTCAAAAAGGGGAGGTTGTGCTCAGATGCGAATCGGAAGGGTTAAAGGCCGCAGAAATCAGGCTACTGGCGCAACCATAGCCGCTGTCAACAGCAATGGTAGGGACGCTATGATAGTTGAATGAAGTGTTATCTCACACATTCACTATGATGATTATGCGGAAGCCCTTGCCTTTTTCGCTGTCGATATTCACTATGGCCTTTATACTTTTCAGCCTATTGAGAATATTGTGGAGTCCCATCCCCTCGGCTGGTGTTTTGTGCAGGATTTCGTTTACGTTAAAACCTTTCCCATCATCGGCGTAAGAGAGGTTGATAATTTTATTATAGCGCGAAAGTTGGATGTGGATGTTTGAAGCCTGGGCATGTTTGAGGGTATTGTTAATCAGTTCGCAGGCCACGCGATAAAGTATAACCTCACGGTTGTAGTCGAAGCGCACATCGTACATGTTGGATTCGAAATGAATATTGATTTGTTGCATACTGGCAACTTTTGAGGCGAAGGACTTAATAGCGCTGGCCAGCCCAAAATTGTCGAGCACATGCGGACTGAGGTTGTTCGAAATCTCCTTCAAACTTCTTATTGCCTCGGAGATAACGTAATCGGTATTTTCGATAATTTTTCGTTTTTCTTCATTGTTTTCTTGTTGTTTAAGCGACGATATAGCCATTTTGGCGCTCGACAGAAGGGGTCCCATGCCATCGTGCAGGTCTTTGGCCAGCCGGCGTCGTTCTTTCTCCTCGGCCTGAATAATGGCGTTGAGTACTTTCTTGTCTGCTTCCTGACGTTGTTTTTCGGCTTTTTTCAAAAAATCAAAAATCTGCCGTATGAGTATGATACCAACAGCAATGAGAACAGAAGTAATTATACCCAGCCAGGTATTGATAGCCACAACGTCTTTTTCCCATTCGCGCCACACGTAAGGAATAAATTCGATAAAACGCTGAATGGCCATGAGCAAAAATCCTATCGAAAGCAAGATCCACGAGAGGGCCTTTTTGGTCATACGAATGCTTCCGATAGCTACCAGTGCCCCAGCAAACTGAAGAATAATGGCAATAATGAGCGCAATAAGCGTTATCAAGGTATTATGAGGCTTTAAAGATCGAGCTCACCTTTTTCCCATGCCTTAAATTTCTGTGCCAGTAAGGCCAGCAAACGACTAAAAGTTTGCATTGATTCCTGCGTAGCCAACCCTACCTCTTTTTTCGACAAGCGCATCAGCAATAGCAAATACAGCGCTTCAAGGCAGGTATGAATTTCGCCAGTATAGGGGAGCTGGCTTTTCATCTGAAAGGTTATAATGTGGGGCCGGGCAGCATAATAGAGAGTTTTGTATTGCTGCTCATTGGCCGATCGTAATAGCAATTGATGCAACTCCTCCATCTGGCTCACGGTATTGAGCGTAAGTGGCAGATGGCCTCGCTCGGTTACCCCGCTTTCATGCATCATGTGTATCAAACTTTCGTACCACTGCTCGATCTCTTTTTTCACTTCGGCCGATACCTCATACTTGTCAATGATGTGCTGTCGTACCAAATCCATATCCAGCTTACAGGCCCTAATCATATCCTCCACCTGCCACATGTATAGGACATATTCGGCTACATTGGTCTGACGTTTTTCTCGTGCTATTATCATGCTTGTTAGAAATCTCCCTGGTTTCGTAGTTTGTCCAGCTCGCGTCGTTCTTTTTTGGTAGGTCGACCACTACCCGGGTCGCGTTGAAAATTAACCGCCAACCGCATCATCTGCCTTTTGGCTATTTCGTCCTCGCTGGTTAGATCTTCTACATACTGTTTGGCTACCTGTGCCGATACCCGGTTTTTGATAATACCCAGAACCCTGTAGGTATGTAATACAGGAGGTTTACGTACACAGATTATTTCACCCTCCTTGACAATGTGCGAGGGTTTTACCGTAAACCCATTGATGGTAACACGTCCCTTCTCACATTCTTCAGCGGCCTGCGTACGGGTCTTGTATATCCTTACCGCCCACAGCCACTTATCGATTCGTACCTTTTCGCCCTGTTTTTCCACCTCTTAATGATTAGCTACCAAAGTGTTCCTGTTTGCCATACAGTTACAAAGGTATGCATAAAATTTAAACCTGGTAATCTAACAGACAATAATAGTAAAAATGGCACAAGCTAATAGTTTTCGGTAGATGTTCAGTTTTCAAGTCTGCTATTCAATATTAGACTGTATTATGCGTTCTAAGAAACTCGTTACCTCATACACTGAGAAGTGACGAACAAAGCGTTTGAGTTCATTACCATCTGCATCGGTAATGATTAGTACAGGGACGGTAAAAACAAGGTGTTGACCTGCCCGTATAGGATTCTCGGTTATGTTTATTGTTTCGAGGATAACTGGAAATTTGGTGGCAATTTGATTTATCTTTGGCAACAAAGCATTACAAATGGTGCAGGTATCGTTTTTGAAGTATAGCATCTTAACCATTCTACCATCCCTGATTTATGCTAACAAACAGTATGCGCCTGATTATATGACCTTCAATTTAAGAAACATAACTCTTTTGGGCTAAAGTAAAAGAACGTGATGAAAACAAACTTTGCACACCAAACGCCAGTAAATCAGAGCGCTTCGAGCACCCGGGTCAGGTAGTTCCAGAACATTTCTACCGACTTTATGTTCACCCTTTCGTCGGGGGAATGGGGGAATTGGATGGTTGGGCCAAACGACACCATTTGCATTCCCGGATAGATGGAACCAATAATGCCACATTCAAGGCCGGCATGGATCACTTTAACCTGCGGTTCTTCGCCATGAATATTTTTATACACATTTTTCATGATTCCGAGCAGCGGCGAGTTAAAGTCGGGCTTCCAACCGGGATAATCGCCTTCGTGACGGGTTTTAGCCTGTGCCATATCAAAGATACTTTCTATCATATTGCATAGGTCGAACTTGGCCGAATCGACCGAGCTGCGCAACAGGCTAATGACTTCTATGGTGTGATTTTGTTCATTCGACTGAACTATGGCCAGATTTGTGCTTGTTTCTACCACGTGGGGCATTTCGGGTATCATGCGGATGACGCCGTTAGGGATGGCATAGAGCGCATCAAGTAGGTTGCCTGTGGTTGCTTTGTCGATGCAAAAAGCTGGTTTTTCCGCTCTAACAGCCGTAAAGCTGATATTTTCCTCTACCCCTTTCAATTCCTCGCGGTAGGTTTGTTCGAAGGTAGCCACACTTTTGAGAAACTCTTCCTCAAAGGCAGAGGGTATGGTTACCATAGCAAATGCTTCGCGGGGTATGGCATTGCGCATATTCCCACCCTGGATGGAACACAATCGTAAACCAAAGAAATGCTCTGCGTTCCACAAAAACCGATTGATTAACTTATTGGCATTTCCCCTGCCTAGATGGATATCGGCCCCAGAGTGTCCACCCTTTAAGCCCACCAAACGCAGCTGGTAGGCAATATGGTCGGGTTCAATGGGCTCGGGCTTGTATTCGAAGGTAGCTATGGTGTTGATACCACCCGCACAACCAATAAACAACTCGCCGTAATCTTCCGAGTCTAAGTTGAGCAATATTTTTCCGCTTACAAAATCTTCCGTAAGGTTAAAGGCCCCTGTCATGCCAGTTTCTTCGTCAACCGTAAAGAGGGCTTCAATAGGTCCGTGCTGAATATTTTCTGATTCAAGGACTGCCAGCGCACACGACACCCCAATACCGTTATCGGCTCCCAACGTGGTTCCCTGTGCCTTCACCCATTCGCCGTCAATGTATGGGCGGATGGGATCCTTGTAAAAATCATGCACCACATCGCTATTTTTCTGGGGAACCATATCAACATGCGATTGTAATACAACGGTGGGATGACCCTCACGACCCCTTGTGGCAGGCTTGCTGATTAGTACATTTCCTACCCGATCGATTTTATAGGAGAGCCCTCTGCGAATGGCGAAATCCTTCAGATATTCAATAACTCCCTTTTCATGTTTGGAAGGGCGAGGTATCTTGCACAGCTCTTCAAAATGTTTCCAAATAACTTCAGGTTTTAGCTGGGATAGCGTTTGCATGACGTTTATAAATTAGGTCTCAAAATTATAATTTTTTGTTGTATAATTTCCAGTTCTCAGTAATAAAATACCATTTTCACCTTTTTACCCTATATTTTTAGGGTGTTTACCGATTTGTTTTTTTGCCTCTGCCAGAATGGCTTTTTTTTTGCGTTAAAGTTTCAAGCCCTCAAGGTATAAAGTTGTGTGGTATGTTTTTTGATCATTTTACTAACTCTATTTTAAAAACGAGTCAAATTAATTAGGTTGACCAATATATTGAAAAAGAACGATTAATGTACTATGAGAATGAAAAAAAGTTTGTTGCTGTGTTTATTATTGGGTGTATCGAGTGTCATTTTTTCTCAGCCAGCCCGCGATAGCGTATTGGTGTTATCGCTTGCCGAGGCTAAAGCCTATGCATTGGCCAATAGCCCTGTGATAAAAAGTTCGGCATTGGATGTTGAGTCGGCAAAAAAGAAAATCTGGGAAACAACTGCCATGGGACTTCCACAGGTGAGTGCCAAGTATTCGTACAGCTATATTTTGACCTTACCAGAGATTTACAAGCAATTTGCAGCTATGGGCAGCGGCGGTACGGGCTCACCAACCAACCTGGATGATTTGCGTACCTCATCCACGCTTGATGTAACGGTAAGTCAGCTTATTTTTAGTGGTTCCTATCTGGTAGGATTGCAAACTTCTAAGGTTTACCGTAATCTTTCGGAGTTGTCGCTTTCAAAATCCAAACAGGATTTGGCTGAGTCGGTTACCAATACCTACCTACTTGTATTGGTATCGCGCGAAAATCAAAGACTTATCGACTCGGTGTACCGAAATACGCAGAGTATTCTGGAGTCAATGAAAGCTATGTATGGCCAGGGTTTTGTAGAGGAAACCGATGTGGATCAGCTCCAAATCACGGTCAATAACCTAAAAAATACAGCAGAGGTAATCAATCAGCAAGCGGGGATAGCCGAACGTTTGCTAAAATTTCAATTGGGTTGTTCGCTTGATCAGCCCATACGTCTTACCGACAGCCTATCAACGCTGGCAACCAACCTGGCCGATGTAGGAATTTTGCTGCAAAATTTCAATGTGTCGCAGCAGGTCGATTATCAACTGCTCGAAACGCAGGCTAAGCTTATGAAACTTAATCTCAGGCTCAATCAGTCGGCTTTTTTGCCCGAGGTAGCAGCTTTTTATCAGCATGATAAAAATTTTAATACGAAGGCTATAACTTTTACGCCGCCCGATCTGATAGGTGTGCAGGTGAATATCCCTATTTTTAGCAGCGGTATGCGGCTGGCTCGTGTAAGTCAGGCACGCATTAGCTACGAGAAAGCACTGATAAACCAACAACAGGTGGCACAAAGCCTGCAGATAGGATTTGAGGACGCTAAAGCCAAATATCTTGCAGCGCTCAATAGCTACACTACCGCTCGGGATAATTTTAAACTGGCCGAAAAAGTCTATAATCGGTCGTGGATCAAATACCGTGAGGGGACTATTTCGAGCATTGAACTAACTCAGGCGCAAAATCAGTATATTCAAAGTCAGACCAACTATTTCAATGCTTTGCTCGAACTCAACAATGCTCGAACCAAAATTGAAAAGATGCTGGTTCCTGCCGAAATGATCAGGTAAAAAATAATTTTAGTATAAATGTTACACTTTAAAATATTGTTTGTATGAACATGAGACAGATACGAGTGGTAAACTGGGGTATGATTTTGCTCATAGCCCTGCTGGTGGCCTGTGGTAAGACTGACAAGCAGGCAGAACTAATAAAACTACGCAAGCAGCAGGCCATACTGGCCGAAAAAATAAAGCAGCTGGAGGCTGAAATAGCTGCCGATACCACCATAAAACATGCGCCCAAAGGAATTCGTGTTGGTATAACCGACCTGCATCCGACAACTTTTTACCATGCCATTGAGGTTCAGGGCAAGGTAGATGGCGATAACAGCGTAAGTGTGTTTTGTGAGGGTGCTGGCGGTATTGTTGAAGAAATTTATGTTACCGAGGGGCAGTATGTTAAAAAAGGTCAGGTGCTGGCCAAACTCGATGATGCTATCTTTCAAACCCAATTAAAAACCGCACTCAGCAGTCTCGAGTATGTTACAACGCTGTATAATAAACAGAAAGCCCTATGGGAACAGAAAATAGGCAGCGAGGTACAATATCTGAATCTGAAAAATCAGAAAGAAACCCTCGAAGGACAGGTAGCCACACTTAAGGAACAAATCAATAACAGCCGAATTGTTTCGCCCATTACCGGAACTGTTGAAGATATTCCTATCAAAAAAGGACAGATGGTATCACCGGCAATTGTTGCTTTTCGCGTCATTGACTTGTCGTCGCTCAAAATTGTTGCCGACGTTTCGGAAAGCTATTCGACACGAATCAAGGTAGGTGATAGGGTTACCGTTTTTCTTCCCGATTTGAAAAAGGAAATTACCGGCAAAGTTGATTTCTGCAGCCGTTACATCAACCCGGTTAACCGTACATTTAACGTAACCCTTCGGATTCCTTCCAACGATCCGGCTATCAAAGCCAATATGATTGCTGTGCTCAGAATTGTCGACTATCAAAACCCGGCTGCTCTGGTAGTTCCCGTCAATGTGATACAAACCGACCAGAAAGGGAAATACATTCTGGTGGCTGAGCAAACTGACGGTAGCTATGTAGCCCGCAAAAAATATGTTGAAGCCGGTGAAACCTATCGAGGGATTACTGAGATACGATCGGGTCTGAAAGAGGGAGACAAAGTCATCACCGTCGGGTTTCAAGAATTGGAGGATGGACAATACGTTAATTTTTAGTCGTCACTAACTTTGCAATAATTTGATGCACATGGAAAAACTACAGGGTTTTAAAGAATTTAAGCCTACCAGCTGGAGTATTGATAATAAAACCAGCATATATGTTCTGGCCATTATGCTGGCCATATTTGGACTGGTAAGCTATAACTCCATACCTAAGGAACAATTTCCCGAAATAGTTATCCCGCAGATTATAGTAAGTACCGTGTATCCGGGTACCTCCCCCACCGATATGGAAAATTTGGTAACCCGTCCGCTTGAAAAAAATCTGAAATCAATAAGCGGGGTAAAAAAAATTTCCAGTAAGTCGGTGCAGGACTATTCGCTCATCATCGTCGAATTTAACACGGGTATTGAGGTGTCGGAGGCCAAGCAAAAGGTCAAAGATGCGGTCGACAAAACCAAAAACTCGAACAATCTGCCCAACGACCTGCCTGCCGATCCTTCGGTTACCGAAATAGAATTTTCTGAGTTTCCCATTATGTACATCAATATAGCAGGAAACTATGACCTGGCGAAGCTCAAGAAGTATGCTGAAATGTTGCAGGATAAGATTGAGAGCTTTCCGGAAATTACACGTGTGGATATTGTAGGTGCACTGGATAGGGAAATTCAGGTGAATGTCGACATGTACAAGATGCAGATGGCTAAGGTAACGTTCAACGAGATTGCCAATGCCATAGCCTACGAAAACATGACCATTTCTGGTGGAACCATCGATTTGCAAAACATGACGCGTAGTATCCGCGTAGTGGGAGAATATAAGGATATAGAACAGCTCAAAAACACCATACTGGTGAGCTCAAGTGGTGCGCTGGTAGCCTTAAAAGATATTGCTGAAATTAAAGATTCATATAAAGAGCAGGAAAGCTTCTCGCGTTTTAATGGTAAGAATGTCATTACGCTGAATGTAGTGAAAAAAAGTGGCCAGAATCTTTTGCATGCTTCCGACAAAATAACCAAGGCCATTGAGGAGTTTAAAAACACCAAGTTTCCTAAGGATCTCTCGGTGAACATTACAGGTAATCAGGCTGTATATACCCGCAGCATCCTTACCGAGCTTAATAATACCATCATTCTTGGATTTATTTTCGTTACCGTTATCCTGATGTTTTTCATGGGGCTAACCAACGCAATTTTTGTGGGCCTTTCAGTTCCTTTATCTATGGCGCTGGCCTATATCGTGTTGCCTACCATCGATTATACCATGAACATGCTGGTCATGTTTTCATTCATTTTTGCATTGGGGATTGTTGTTGACGATGCTATTGTGGTTATAGAAAATACGCATCGTATTTTCAGGCAAGGCAAATATAACATTGTACAGTCGGCCAAAATTGCTGCCGGCGAAGTGTTCCTGCCCATATTATCGGGTACCCTTACTACCATTGCACCTTTTATTCCGCTTGCTTTCTGGCCCGGAGTGGTTGGTAAGTTTATGTCGTACATCCCTGTTACCATCATGATTACGCTTTTTGCTTCATTGATTGTGGCCTATATTATCAATCCTGTGTTTGCAGTAGACTTTATGAAGCACGAGGATGACCACAGCGTTAGATTGCACCAGAAAAAGGTTTTTAAGTATGGTTTCTACATCCTTGGTATTGCGCTATTCATTTATCTGGTAACAGGCTTCAAATTTGGAACTACGGGTTGGGGGGTTGCTTCTTTTGTAGTGATGATTGGGGTAATTTATATATTGCATAATCTGTACCTGTATAAAATTTTACAGCATTTTCAAAAGCGAATCATCCCGGCTATGATGGATGGATACGATCGTTTGCTGCGATGGGCAGTGACGGGTAATCGTCCCCGAAATTTGTTGTGGGGAGTAATAGGCCTGCTTTTCTTGTCCATTATATTGTTTGGCGTGGCGGGTCCAAAAGTGGTGTTTTTCCCCGATAACGAGCCTAATAGCATCAACGTATATGCTAAGTTACCTATCGGCACCTCTGTGAACTATACCGATTCCGTTGCAAAGGAGATAGAAAAACGCGTCGTTAGGGTTCTGGGCGAAAACAACCCCGACGTTGAGTCAATTGTAACAAATGTGGCTTTTCAGGCCTCGGAGGATAAGTTCGACGGCGGTATCATCACTTCCAATAAGGCTAAGGTTACTGTTAATTTTGTTGAATATCGCTATCGTAAGGACAGAAAAACAAGCCGTTACATCAATCCCATATCCGAGGCTTTAAAAGAAATTCCTGGTGCTGTCATCACCGTCGAGAAAAATCGGATGGGACCTCCTACGGGTAAGCCTATCAACATTGAGGTTGCTGGAGAAGATCTGGAGCAAGTGGTAGCAACAGCCGACCGGTTTATAACTTACCTCGATTCACTGAATATACCGGGTATTGAAAAGCTCAAAACCAACTTTGAGCGCACTAAACCCGAAATCATTATCGATCTTGACAGGCAACGAGCCAATCGTGAGGGTGTTTCTTCGGCCCAGGTAGGTTCGGCTATCCGCACGGCCGTTCTGGGAAAAGAAGTGTCAAAGTATCGCGAGGGCGAAGACCAATATCCCATCCAGTTGCGCTTTATGCCTTCGCAGCGAAAGGATATCGATAAGCTGATGAATATGGAAATCACCTACCGCGACATGAATACAGGCCTGCTCCGTTCGATACCTTTGAGTTCATTGGCAACTGTGCGTTACACCAATTCGGTGGGTGGTATTAATCGTATCAACCTCAAACGTACCATCACCATAAGCTCTAACGTACTGGCCGGTTACAATGCTACCGATATTATGGTAAGGATAAAAAAGGAACTACCCCGTTTCGAAAAATCGGATAATGTAGAAATAAAGCTCACTGGTGAACAGGAGGATCGTGCCGAATCGCAATCGTTTCTTTCCAAAGCCATGCTACTTTCTTTGTTCCTTATTCTATTCATCCTTATTGCTCAATTTAATTCATTGGGACGCACGGCCATTATTTTAAGCGAGGTGCTATTTAGTATCATTGGTGTGCTCCTGGGATTAACCATCTTTCGGGTACCTTTTTCAATCATCATGTCGGGGATGGGTATTGTGGCACTGGCGGGTATAGTGGTGCGCAACGGTATCTTGCTGGTAGAATTTATTGATGTACTCAAGGAACGTGGATATCGTACCCGCGAGGCAATAATTCAGGCAGGAAAGACACGTATTACCCCCGTACTGCTTACCGCATCAGCTGCTATCATCGGACTTATACCATTGGCCATTGGGTTGAATATCGACTTTGCTTCACTGTTTACTCACTGGAATCCGCATATTCATATTGGTAGCCAAAATTCCATGTTCTTCGGTCCACTGGCCTGGACCATCATCTTTGGACTTAGCTTTGCTACCTTCCTAACCCTGGTGATGGTGCCTGTGATGTACTATGTGATGTATACCGGCAAACTTCGTGTCAACCGTTTGCTGCATCGCAACAAGGTTAAAACCATGAAAGAGCTGGAAGAGCAAGAACTGAATGAATATTAGTTGTTGTTCGAAAAAAAAGAAAAGCAGAAAAGGTAATCGTCCTTTTCTGCTTTTTTATTGTGACCCCGGAGGGATTCAAACCCCCGACTTTCAGAACCGGAATCTGACGTTCTATTCAGCTGAACTACGGGGCCAGTTTTGCAGCGCAAAGGTACAAAAAAATATAATAATAAGTAATGACAAAGATTGTGCAATTTTCTGAATGCCCCCATTTCTGAGGGAAACCGCTTTTTACAGCTTCGAAACTTATCTGATCGTCTGGTAATTATTCTTGGTTGTGATAAGTTAAGTAGCCAGAAATCCATTGATTACTTACCTTTTACTTTATCCTAAGTCAATTTTTAACCATTTGACTTGATTCCCCCAGAGGTATTCAAAAAATGTTAATGATTGAAAAAAACTATAACTACTTTTCCAGTAACTTTGGGCGGTAAAAAATAATGTTCATGCAAACCAATCATTGGATTATCGAGGGTGATTATTGGCATATGCTGAAACTGAGCGATAAACCGATTCATCTTAGTATCACTTCTCCTTCATTCTGGCAATAAAAGGGTTTCATGGTGGCTATAAATCAATATCAATAATGTAAGCATGGCGATGAAAGAGTTTTATCGAATATTATATCATGGATATCGATTGGGCATCATTTAAAAGAATGTATACTATGCAAAAGAAAGCAAATTTTTGGCGCTACGTTGCGGGGGTAACATTTATTTTGATATTAATGTGGATAGGGCATCAGCTGGTGTTTAAGTGGGCAGTAAGAAAAGCTGTAACGCAGCTTGAAAACAGATGGCAACTTGAGGTTACTTTGGGTAGCTATCGAACGGTGGGGATAACCGGTGCTAATTTTAAAAACATACTGATTGAATATGCCAGTGGGGATACCTTATTTTGGGCCAATGATATTTACTTGCGGTTGAAGTTTTTCCCCCTATGGATAGGAAAGGTTCAACTGGCGCAGCTACAGATGGATTCCTTGATGGTCAGCTACAGGCCGTATTTGCTACGTCAGATTGATACTGGTTCATTGGTTGCGACTGAGAAAGGGGAAAGGGGGGCTATAAGCTACCGTTTGCGAGCCCTATTCAAACGTTTGCCCAATACCATGGATGTAGCTTCAGGAATGTTTTGCTACTCCGACAGCAGCCAATGGTTTTGTGCGCGGATCGATAGTTTTGTGATGGCAAAAAAACAGGTAAGCGGTCGTTTGCATCTTTCTGATGCACAGATGGCGAACGCATTTTCATTTTGGGGGACATGCATACCCCAACAGTACCTCCTTGATATAACTTTACAAAGCCTGCAGCGGGATGGTACACCACTGCCTTATGTTATGCAAAAATGGAATATGGCTCTGTCGTTGAGTCGGGTACATTTCGAGTGTCGGCTGCCCAATGCTGCCACCATTCTGCTCACAGCTTCGGCTGGACCGTTTTCTGTTTTTCATCCCAAAATTGCCGAGCAATCCGTTCAGCTCGATACAAGCTTTCTTTCATTGCAGATAAAAACCGAGAAAACCTATTGGCAAATCGACAGCACATCACTAATAGGTTTCAATGGGTTTAGCTTTCCGTTATTTGTTCATTATCAATATGATACACTTAATCCTATCCTGACATTCGCCATTCCTGCCATTAACTTTCCAGCTCAGCAATTTTTTGATGCATTACCTCAAGGAGCGTTTCGTCATGTCAGTGGTTTGAAGGCTGATGGCAACCTGTCGTTTGTTCTGCGCGGTCGGATACCCTTTGGCCAACTCGACAGCTTGAACTTATACAGCCAGCTTCGGCCCCACAATTTTCGTATCAGACAATTTGGAATGGCATACCTTCCCATGCTCAACGATACTTTCACCCTGCATCGTTGTGAGCCTGGGCTGCCACCCATTACCATCAAAGTTGACTCAACGGCCCGATCGTACACCCATTTACGCGATATTTCAAAGTATTTGATTGCGGCCGTACTTACCTCGGAGGATGGCAGTTTCTTTTATCATAAAGGATTTAACGAAGAAGCTTTTGCCAAATCGCTGGCAGAGAACATTCGCAAAAAACGATTTGCACGAGGGGCAAGCACCATCAGTATGCAACTGGTGCGAAATGTTTTCCTGTCCAGAAAAAAAACACTTTCAAGAAAGTTTGAAGAAATATTACTCACCTGGTTGCTGGAAAATTCAAATATTGTTTCCAAGGAACGTATGCTCGAGATTTATTTTAATATCATCGAATGGGGGCCTAATATTTATGGTATTCGTTCTGCTACTCATTTTTATTTCAATAAAAAGCCCTCGCAGCTTAGTTTACAGGAAAGTATTTTTCTGGCAGCTATTATACCTTCACCAAAATATTTTCGTTACACTTTTGTGACCAATGGAATGATGAAGGATGGTTTTGCAGGATATTTTCAACGTGTAGCGCAGATTATGCTGGCACGAAATCAGATTCAACCTCTCGACACAATTGGTCTTTGTCATCGGGTAACGCTAACAGGGGAGGCTCAGAAATATTTGATTTCTTTACCTGATTCGCTACAGCCCACTGCTTCCGATACCCTTTTCTTCGACCCAAACGGGGATTTTTAACTATTTTTATAGAACATGTATGGCTATACTGCACGAACTTTTGTAATATTGCTTTTTATGAAACACCCATGTTTCTGCGAACGCAAACACAATAGTGATAAAATTGCGAACATGGGTGTTCCATCATACCTTTAAAAATTAATTTTATTATGATGAAAATTTAAGGTGAAAACCCTATCAAATTTTACAAACAATTTGGCATAAATATTTTTTATTGTTACAAATTTAATTGAGGATGAAGAAACGTTTGCTCGTTGTAGTAGCGGTAGTTGCATGCATACTTACCACCAGTTTTGTCGATACCGAATTTAAGATCGGAAAAAGTATTGATATTTTCATAAGTCTTTTCAAGGAGCTGAATTACAATTACGTTGATGATATTGATCCCGAGAAGCTGATAACAGCGGGCATCGATGGCATGCTTAAAACGCTTGATCCCTATACTACCTATATACCCGAGACCAAGCTCGAAGATTTTCGGTTTCAGACTACTGGTCAGTATGGGGGCATTGGTGCCATCATCCGGCGCATCGACGACTATGTGTACATTGTCGAGCCTTACGAGAATAGTCCGGCAGCAAAGGCTGGCCTTAAAGCAGGCGATAAAATTCTGGCCGTTAACGGAGTTGAGGCTAAGGGGAAAGATGTAAGCACGATAAGCGATCAACTTAAGGGTACCCCAGGAACTGTTGTTGAGGTTACCCTTGAGCGGACAGGGGTAGAACAACCGATGAAAATAAAAATTACTCGGGAAAAAATTACCATCCCCAACGTGCCATACTATGGCATGTTAACAGACTCTGTTGGGTATATACGGCTTACCAATTTTACCACCAACGCTGGCGCTGAAGTTCGACAGGCAGTTACGGCCCTGAAGGCAAAAAAGGCCAGAGCGTTGATTCTCGATCTGCGCGATAATCCCGGTGGTCTGCTAAACGAGGCCGTGGAAGTGGTTAATTGCTTCGTTCCCAAAGATCAGCTGGTAGTGTTTACTAAAGGAAAGATCAAAGAGGCGTTCAAGCGTTATGTGACCATAAGCGATCCCATTGATACGCTTATTCCCCTGGCAGTGCTAACCAGCCGGGGAACTGCTTCGGCGGCCGAGATTGTAGCGGGCACACTGCAGGACCTCGATAGGGCTGTGGTTGTGGGGCAGCGAACCTTTGGAAAAGGACTGGTACAGCAAACCCGTCCCCTGAGCTACAATACTCAGCTTAAGGTTACTGTGGCTAAATACTACATTCCCTCCGGCCGTTGCATTCAGGCAGTGGATTATTCGCACCGCAATGAGGATGGTAGCGTAGGCTACATCCCCGACTCACTTATCAAAGAATTTAAAACCCGTGTAGGAAGAACCGTTTACGACGGCGGTGGAATTATGCCCGACATTAAGGTGGAACAGGAAAAGTATAGCCAGATAGCCCTGAACCTGTATGCCAAAAACATCATCTTCAACTTTGCAACGGAATATGTACGCGAGCACCCTACGGTGTCCCCGCCCGATAAGTTCACCATCGATGCGGCTACCTACCAGAAATTTACCGAATATGTAAACAGGCAAAATTTCGATTACCAGACACAAACCGAACAACAGCTCGACAAACTCATTGAAATCGCCAAAAAAGAGAAATACTATCAATCGGCCGAAGCCGAATTTACCCGCTTGAAAGAACGCATTTCGCACGATAAAAACAAGGATCTGGAAGTTTTCCGCCAGGAAATCGAAAAGCTGCTAATCGATGAAATAGTTACACGATATTATTACCAGAAAGGCCGTATTATAGCCTCTCTCAAGGGTGATAAAGAAGTGGATAAAGCCTTGCAAATTCTTAGCAACCGATCGACCTATGCCAGCTTGCTTTCCAGCAGTGCCATTATCGGAAAAGATGAGCATCGTTCGAAAGAGGAAAGCAATTTGCTGGACGAGGAAATGGAATAAAGTTCTACCATAATTGAATGTGCTGTTTTTAGAATAATTTAATATATCATGTTAGGGAATGTGGTTAAGTTAACATAATTTTGATAAACCTTATCAGTTAGATAAGCGTTTAAAGAGTACGATGCGTAAAATAGTTTCCATAGTACTGCTCATCCTTATGCTGCTGTCCAGTGGTGGGTTTACTATTGCCCGCCATGTGTGTAGCAGTGCAGGGGTTTTTGTCAAAATAGGGCTGCTGGGTACTACCGCCGATTGTGGCATGAAATCTGTGCCTTCTTCTTGCCCCAGTCATAAAGCTGTTGATAATCCTGCATGCTGCAAGGATACGGTGCAAACCCTGCGTGTGGATATTTTTACTCTTCAGCCGCATCTTCAGTTGCCTAAATGTAATGTTTCTATACCTCTGCTGACAATTTATCCTATTATTCTTTTTATCCTACAACCTTTTAATTCTGCTATATACACAAATGAACGAGCTTCGCTTTTCTTACATGTGGCGGAAAGGCTTGCAGTTATTTGTGTATTCCGAAAATGAGAGCTTCCGGGCTTATTATATTTCCGAAATGTTTGCTATAAAATTTCGGAAGTGACCTCATTGTGCATTTATGTGCATACTATCAGTACAATATAACCATTTAAAATTTTAAGCCATGAATTACAGGAAGAGTTTAGAAAAATTATCCATTTTATTGGGTAATTGCAATCGTTTTGTTAGGCAATTGGTCCTTAGCGTTATTGTGATGGGCTTCATGATGGAATCGGCTCCGGTATTGGCGCAAAAATCCAACGGCCTTAAAACTGAGACTATAAAAGTTTGGGGCAACTGCGAATCGTGCAAGAAACGAATTGAAAACGCTGCTAAAACCGAAGGGGTAGCCAAAGCAGTGTGGGACATAAAAACCAAAATGCTGACGCTTACCTACAATCCTGCAAAAACATCGAGTGATAAGGTGCAAAAGCAAATTGCAGCAGTAGGCCATGATACCGAGAAATACAAGGCCGATGACAAAACCTATAACAGCCTGCCCAGTTGTTGCAAGTACGAACGTAACAAGTAATGTTCTGTAGGTGCGGTTGCACTGGCAGCTGCTCCTTTATAAACTAAAATATATGAGATATATGGATGTTATCTTAAGATGGATTGTAGGGTGCCTGATTTTACTTCTACCGTTAGGAACCTTATCGGCACATGAAACAATTAAAGTTACGGACAACGATACTGTACAAAAAACGGGAATCATATTCCATTCTGGGGATGCGACCATTGTTAGCAGCAAGACTTTTCCTACGCTTCACCCCCTTGTTGTTCACTTCCCTATAGTGTTGCTAATTCTGGCATGTATATTACAGTTATTAAGGCTTGTGCTGAGCCGTAAACATTGGGATGAGCTTATACTGTATGTGCTTGCTGGAGGGATAGTTACCGCTTACCTTGCAGGAGAAATATTTCATCCACACACCGAAGGACTCAGTCCGCAGACAGCAATCATTCTTGAACGACACGAGTTATTTGCATCTATTGCTATGTTCTCAGCGCTTGTGGCTCTATTGTCAAAGATTACCGGGATGTATTTTTATCAGGTACGTCAAATGATCCTCGAAATCATTACGGCGGTTATTCTATTCGTAGCAGCAACATCGGTATCTGTATCGGGTCACTGGGGTGCTTATCTTACGCATATTGAAGGAGTAGGCCCACAGGGTAAATATCTTAATCATTCAGCTGAATAATAACAATATGCTAAACAGGATTGTAAAATATTTTCTCGAAAATAGGCTCATTACTTTTATTCTGTTGATTCTCTTTCTTGTAGGAGGGTTAGTGACCATGCCTTTTCAATGGCACTCGGGTTTTTTGCCCCGTGATCCTGTGCCAGTAGATGCCATTCCTGATATTGGGGATAATCAGCAAATAGTGGCTACGGAATGGATGGGACGTTCACCTAAAGATATTGAGGATCAGATAACCTATCCGCTTACCTCTGCATTGTTGGGGATACCGGGCATAAAAACCATCCGTAGTACCTCCATGTTTGGTATGTCGTTTATCTATATAATTTTTAAGGATGGGGTTGACTTTTATTGGAGCCGTTCACGGATATTGGAAAAGTTAAATTCATTGCCGCCGGGTACACTGCCTGAGGGTGTGCAACCCAAGTTAGGACCCGACGCTACGGCATTGGGGCAAATCTTCTGGTATACCCTTGAGGGTCGTGATCCCAAAACTGGCGAACCCCGAGGGGGCTGGAATCCTCAGGAGCTTCGTACCATCCAGGACTTTTATGTACGATATGCGCTCAATTCGGCCGAAGGGGTATCGGAAGTAGCCTCGGTGGGTGGATTTGTAAAAGAATATCAAATCGACCTGAATCCTGAGGCTATGAAAGCTTATCGCGTTACGGTAATGGATGTGATGAATGCCGTTCGCAAAAGCAATCTTGATATTGGGGCCGAAACAATCGAACTCAACCATGTGGAGTACATTATTCGCGGATTGGGATATATCAAAAACCTCAGTGATCTCGAAAATGCAGTTGTAGCTGTAAGGAACAATGTGCCGGTACGGGTGAAAGAGATTGCCCAGGTGAGCTTTGGACCGGCTACCCGACGGGGCGGGCTCAATAAAGAGGGCAGCGAAGCCGTTGGCGCTGTGGTTGTGGCACGCTATGGCTCCAACCCCCTTGAAGTCATAAACAACGTAAAAGAAAAAATTAAGGAAATTGAGCCCAGCCTGCCTCA
Organism: Bacteroidales bacterium; assembly: GCA_049968755.1. Lineage (GTDB taxonomy): Bacteria > Bacteroidota > Bacteroidia > Bacteroidales > DTGW01 > JAKPGM01. Next base: position 71,554 of record JBMFQE010000009.1, on the reverse strand, counting down.
AAAAACACTTCCCGATGGCACCGTTTCAAAAGTAACCCTTGTACCTTTTTACGACCGTACTGGCCTGATTAAAGAAACCATAGGTACCCTCGAAGCTGCCCTTACTCACGAAATTCTTATTAGTATTATCGTTATTATCGTATTGCTTATCAATCTGCGAGCCTCGCTGGTAATTTCAGGACTATTACCCCTGGCGGTATTGATAACCTTTATTTTAATGAAATTTTTTCATGTTGAGGCTAATATTGTAGCACTTTCGGGTATTGCTATTGCCATTGGGGTTATGGTAGATATCGGAATCATTTATGTAGAAAACATTGTACGACACCTCGAGCTTCCCGAAAATCATCATCTTCAGGGCGTCCTACCCGTGAACTAATTCAACAGGCTACATTTGAGGTTTCGCCTGCTGTAGCTACTGCCCTGGCTACTACTATCGTTAGTTTTATTCCCGTTTTTGCCATGGAAGCAGCTGAAGGCAAGCTATTTCGTCCACTGGCTATTACCAAAACTTTTGCCATGTTTGCCTCTTTACTACTGGGGATTATAGCTCTGCCTACGCTGGTGCAAATGGTTTTTTCATTTCGCATCAAGGTGGAGCGTATTAAACTGATATGGAATTGGGCGCTTGTGGTGGCTGGTTTAGTCTTTCTGCTCGGGTGGGGCAGCTGGATTTCGTTGGCTCTTGTTGCTTTTGGATTCAACAATCTGATGCAAGATAAATGGCCCGAAAACAAAAAATCTTACCATCAGTATATTAATATTGCTATTACCCTGTTAATTGCCACTTATTTCCTGACCATTGAATGGCTCCCCCTGGGAGCACATAACAGCACGCTGTTTAATTTTCTATTCGTTATCACCATTGTCGGGGTCATCCTCACAGCACTCATGCTCATGGTACATTTTTACGAACCCATTATCCGCTGGTGTCTGGCCAATAAAACAAAATTTTTGCTTATTCCGGCATTTACCCTATTGCTGGGTATTCTCATCTGGCAGGGTGCCGATAGGATGCTGGGATTTTTGCCCAAAACCATGGAGCTACTGGGGTGGAAACATTTTCGTCACACTTCGGCGTGGGAAGCAGTGTCAAAAACTTTTCCGGGTATGGGAAAAGAGTTTATGCCATCACTCAACGAGGGCTCTTTTCTGCTCATGCCTACCAGCATGCCCCATACCAGTATTCAAAAAAACATCGAGTACATTGAGCTTCTCGACAAGCAATTGGCCGCAATACCCGAGGTAGAAGTGGCTGTGGGCAAATGGGGTCGTGTCAATTCCGCACTCGACCCGGCTCCCGTGCAGATGTTTGAAAATGTTGTCAATTATCGGCCCGAATATATCCTCGATGAAAAAGGTCATCGCATGCGTTTTAAAGTGGATAAAAAGGGGCGATACTTACTCAAAAGTGGCCGTGTTTATGACCCCTCAGTCGAAGGATTTAAAATTATTCCCAGGGACAGCCTCATCCCCGATCGATGGGGCGAATATTTTCGTCAGTGGCGGCCCGAAATAAAAAAACCTGCCGATATCTGGAACGAGATTGTGAAGGTAACCCAGTTACCGGGTCTGACTTCAGCCCCAAAATTACAACCTATAGAAACTCGCTTGATAATGCTGTCGACGGGGATGCGAGCTCCCATGGGTTTGAAGGTCTACGGACCCGATCTGGCTTCCATTGAAAAAGCCGGTCTGATGTTTGAACAGGTATTGAAAGAGGTACCCTCGATTAATGCACCTTCTGTATTTTATGACCGTGCTGTAGGTGCTCCCTATCTTGAAATAAAACTCAACCGGGAGGCAATGGCACGTTATGGTATGAGTATCAGCGATGTTCAGGAAGTATTGCAGGTGGCTGTTGGTGGTATGTCGCTGTCCACGTCGGTCGAAGGCCGAGAGCGTTTCCCTATCCGTGTTCGTTATGCCCGCGAGTTACGCGATAACCCCGATGACCTAAAGCGAATCCTTATTCCTGCTATGGATGGTACACAGATCCCCCTCGGCGAAATTGCCGATATTCAATACAGTCGTGGTCCCCAAATGATTCGTAGCGAAAATACCTTTCTGGTGGGTTATGTTATTTTTGATAAAATTGCCGATAAAGCAGAGGTGGAGGTGGTAGAGGAGGCCGACCGGTTTATCCGCGAAAAAATTGATAACGGCACCCTACAACTGCCATCAGGCGTTTCCTATAAATTTGCCGGAAATTATGAACAACAAATCCGTGCTACCAAACGATTGGCAATAGTCATACCAATTAGTTTGCTGGTGATTTTTTTGTTGCTTTTCTTTCAGTTTCGTACGGTTACCGCTTCGGCTATTCATTTTTCGGGAGTATTTGTGGCTTTTGCTGGAGGATTTATTATGCTGTGGCTTTATGGCCAGGAATGGTTTCTAAATTTTTCCGTGTCCGGTATTAACCTGCGCGATATGTTCCAGATGCATACCATTAATCTCAGTGTAGCCGTATGGGTTGGCTTTATCGCACTTTTTGGTATCGCTACCAACGATGGTGTTATTATGGGGACATACATTCATCAGGTATTTGAGGAGCGCAAGCCGTCAACTATTGAAGAAGTTAGGGAAGCAGTTGTTACCGCAGGCAAAAAACGAGTAAGGCCTGCTATGATGACAACAGCTGTTGCCGTAATTGCCTTGCTGCCTGTTCTCACATCCACTGGCAAAGGGGCCGACATTATGGTGCCCATGGCCATACCTACTTTTGGTGGTATGCTTATCCAGGTCATGACCATCTTTGTAGTACCTACTTTTCAAGCAATATGGCGCGAAAATGCATTAAAACGTAAACAATCCAAATCTGAAAAATACCTGCAGGAAAATGTATAAAAATTTAATAAATAAGTCTCAAATTCTGATAGTTGTGTTTCTCTGGCTGTTTGTTTCAGCTTCGGGGCAGCTGCACGACTCGCTGCTATTGTACATGCAGATGGCTGCGCGGAATAATCCGATGGTTATGCAGAAATTTTATGCGTACAGGGCAGCATTAGAAAAAATACCTCAGGCCGGCAGTCTGCCCGATCCCGAACTTACGGCAGGTATATTTCTGACCCCCATGGAACTGGTTGCCGGTAAACAGATAGCTGATATACGGCTCATGCAAATGTTTCCATGGTTTGGTACGCTAAAATATGCCAAGGATGAAATGGGATATATGGCAAAGGCCAGGTATGAAGTATTTCGTGAAACTAAACTTGAGGTAATGTACCAGGTACAGCAACGCTGGTACGAACTTTTTAAAATTCAGGCGGCTATTCGTATTACCGAAAAGAATATTTATATTTTACAAACCCTCGAACGACTTGCGTTGGCAAAATTTCGCAGTGTTGGCGGGGCATATGCTCCAACATCCAGTACTGCCTCCTCTCAAATCAGCAACAATATCAGCACCAATAATGAGGCGATGCAGGGTATGAGTGCGGCCCAGACCGCTGCTGCCATGGGTCCGACAAGCACAGCCTCGACAATGTCGATGCCGCAGAATATGAGTACCGACGCTTCGGGTTCGCAACTGGCCAATATCTACCGCATTAAAATAGACCTAACATTGCTGCAGGATGAACTGGCTGCCCTGCAAAACAAACTCACTACCCAGCTGGCTGCTTTCAATAGTCTGCTCAACCGACCCGCCAATAGCCAGGTTTTTATAGCCGATTCCCTTTCTGTCGATACTTTAAATTTTGCTTCGATAAATATCGCCGATACCCTGTTTAAAAATAATCCTATGCTTAAAATGTGGGAATACGAAAGGCAGTCGTCCGAAGCTCGCAAAAATATGATACAGCGCATGAGTTACCCCATGATAGGTCTTGGTATAAGCTATGCTATGATTAACCCGAGCAGTATGTCAGCATCGGCTATGAACGGCAAAGATATGCTCATGCCTATGGTGACAGTCACTTTGCCTATCTATCGAAAAAAATACCGGGCTATGCAAGCCGAAACAGAGCTCATGCGGCAATCGGTAATACAAGGCTACCAGGATTCTTATAATGAACTCCAGTCCACATGGATACAGGCATTGCAAATGTATCGCGATGCCCAGCGGCGTACGAACGTTTATGCCAGCCAATGCCTTTTATTGCAAAAAACTCTGGATATTTTGTTGCAAAATTTTGCTGCTACCGGTGTTGGCCTAACTGAAATTTTACTCACACGTCAGCAAACCCTGGATTATGAGTTTAAAAAAGCTGAGGCTACAGCCGATTTGCTTACCGCTATTGCCTGGATAAAAAAATTATCGGCCTCATTTGATGTGGAATAACTAAAATATTGTGTATGAAAAAAATTATAGCCAGTCAGGCATTTCGTTATGCTGTTTTTTTAGTTATTGGATTGATACTGGGAAGAATATTTTTTCATCCGGCTAAAAAACCAGCAAGGGTTGAGTCAATCGAAAGCCATGAAAAAAAGCCGACCATCTGGACATGTTCTATGCATCCACAGATTCGTATGAACAAGCCTGGCAAATGTCCGATTTGCGGGATGGATTTAATCCCTTTGGAAGAGACGGTAAATGTTGCCCTGGATTCTAATGCAGTGGTTCTTACCCCTCAGGCTATTCAACTGGCCAATATTCACACTACTTTGGTTAGCCGAACGCAGCCAATCAAGGAGATTCGTCTGTATGGGAAAGTACAGGCCGACGAACGTTTGATTCAAAGTCAGGTAGCCCATTTACCCGGGCGAGTGGAAAAACTTCTGGTCAACTTTACCGGCGAAAGAGTGGCTAAAGGTCAGGTGTTGGCTTTATTGTATTCGTCAGAGCTCATTACCGCCCAGCAGGAACTCCTTGAAGCCAGCAAAATGAAGGCTGTACAGCCTGAAATATATGCTGCCGCCCGGGAAAGACTGTTGGCATGGAAGCTGTCGCAAAATCAGATCGACCAGATAGAGCAATCGGGAAAAATACAAACCGAATTTCCGATTCTGGCAAATACATCAGGTGTGGTAACGGCATTGCGCGTACGAACGGGCGATCACGTGGCAGAGGGCAGTGTTTTGTTTGAAGTGGTGGATCTGTCGCATGTGTGGATTCTTTTCGATGCTTATGAAAGTGATTTACCCTTTTTGCAAAAGGGCAACAGGGTTACTTTTACTGTTCAGGCCATACCGGGGCGAACTTTTGAAAGCACCATTGTCTTTATCGATCCTACCATCGACCCGGTTACCCGAGTAGCTAAAATACGGGCCGAAAGATGGAACCACGATGGTTTACTCAAACCCGAAATGTTTGTAACAGGCATTGTAAAGACCCAATTACCTGGTGTAACCAGTGCTATTGTAATACCCCGTTCGGCTGTATTGTGGACAGGCAAACGTTCGATAGTATATGTAAAAATACCGGGTAGTGTTGAGCCCGCATTCAGGTTGCGTGAAATTACCCTGGGCCCATCGTTGGGCAATAGTTATATCGTCGAAGATGGCTTGTTCGAAGGGGAAGAGATTGTAACCGAAGGTACTTTCAGCGTGGATGCTGCTGCTCAGCTTGCCGGCAAACCCAGCATGATGAATCCTGTTGAACAACCCCAAAAATCAGACCATCAACATATGCACCATCACCATTGATAATCAAATACAATTAGGAAGTGCTTGAAAATTTTTCAAGTCTCAATATTTGTTGGACATAATTGGGTTTGTAACTCGAAACATGGTTTATAAATTATGATGTTCTATTGAGCCTGTTGAAAAATACCATCCCATCTTCATTCAACTACTATGTGACTATCTCATCTTTTTTTCTTAGTTTTTTTTGAGAAAGTTATGTTTGATTGTATTAACTTTGCCGTGGTTAAAAGTGTTTTACTGAAACTTTAGGATGCACGGGGTGCTCAACGAAAGTTGGGCTGAGAGTATACCCGCATAACCTGATGTGGATAATACCAACGTAGGGATGCATGGAGTTGAAAATATAGGAAATTAGGCAGCATATCGTTTATGGGAGGCGATATGTTGCCTATTTTTTTTAAACGCACAAACGATGAAAGATTTGACAAAATTAGCAGACATGCAGGGCCTTGTACCGGCTTCACTTACCCGGTGGCAAAACCGCGAGGAATGGTTTTTTAATCGCGAATATACCGACACCTACGAGCAGTGGTACGAAGGTCGTTACAAGCGGGCAGAAGTGTGGCAAAAGCGAGTCATGGAGCAGCTGGTTAAGAAAGACGAACGAGTAAAGAACCTACTGGAATTTGGTTGCGGTACGGGTCGTTTCACGCGTTGGTGGCACGACATTGGCATAAAGGCTACCGGTGGCGATATTTCGCCGCTAATGCTTTCGCAGGCCATGCACCTTTTCGATGGCGACCTGGTAATGGCCGATTCGCATTACATGCCATTTAAGGATCATACTTTCGATGCTGTAGCATTTATTACCACCTTCGAGTATTATCGCGACCCGGTGCAGGTAATCCGCGAGGCAGCCCGAGTGGGCCGATATGGAATTGCCATGGGCATGATGAACCGCAACTCACTGAAGGTCGTTCGCCGAAGGATTCAACAATTTTTTGAAAAAAATCCCTTTTACATTACGGCTACCTTTTATACACCCTCTCGGTTGAGTCGTATAATTCATAAGGCTCTGCAGGGGCGAGAATATACTATTGAGTGGAGCTGTACAGGTTTACCAAGATGGTTTCCCGTTCAGCAGTGGGGGCTTCCCCTGGGGGACTTTTTTGGATTGTATGTAAAATTTAACGATGTATAGGTTATGGCAAATAAGTTGGGTAAAATTAATTCGTCGGCTTTTCAGTCAATCATTGCAGGACGTTGTGGTTATCCGTCACGTAAGGAACTTCTTACTCCAGCTGCTTTTGGAGTCGATGTGGCGGTGGTTGATGTGGGCAATGGGATGGCTATGGCGCTTACCAGCGATCCGCTTTCCCTCATCCCTTCGTTGGGCCTGCGTGAGTCAGCCTGGTTATCGGTACATATACTGGCCAACGATATGGCCACTACCGGATTTGCTCCTCAATATGCTCAAATGGTTCTTAACCTACCTGCCAGCCTTTCGCTCGAAGATTTTTCTGTTTATTGGGGCTACATACATGAATTTTGCAATGAAATTGGGATAACGGTTACCGGTGGGCATACTGGATTCATTGAGGGTCAGAATTCAACCATAGCTGGTGGGGCTACTTTTGTTACCATAGCGCCTGCTCAGCAGATTATACTTTCCAGTGGGGCGAAGGAAGGCGATATTATTTTGATGACCAAAACGGCTGCCATGGTCTCTACGGCCATACTGGCCATGTCTTTTCCACAAACCATCAGGGATAGGCTGGGAAATGAGGTATATCAGCAGGTAGCTGATTTATTTTACCATACCTCTTCTCTGACTGAAGCCCTAATAGCCCGACAAATACCGCAGGCCATCACTGCTATGCACGATGTAACCGAAGGAGGAATATTGGGAGCAGTGTATGAACTGGCTACAGCCTCGAAAAAAGGATGCAAGATAAATTACGAGGCAATTCCCGTATTGCCTAACCAACAGAAAATATGTCAGCTTTTTCAGCTTGATCCCGCACGTATTATAGGTGCCGGATCTATGCTTATGACCTGCCGTCCAGATAAGGTTCAACCGGTCATCGAGGCCCTGGCGCAGAAAAATATTGCCTGCACGGTTATCGGACAAATTTTACCCGATCCCCGCGAAAAAATATTGATTAAAAATAAACAGCCTCAGGAGCTTACCTATGAAGAAAATGACCCCTACTGGGCTGCTTTCTTTAATGCTTTAATGCAGGGATGGACATGAAACAGTCGTACAAAATTGAAAAGGGTTTATATCTTATTGTAGACCCTTCGAAAAAGTTTGAGCAAATTTTAGGACGTCTCAGGGCTGTCTTGCATTTGCCAATTTCGGCAGTGCAGATTTGGGATAATTTTGACTCCGTATCCAATGAAAAAGCACTGGTTGAAAGCGTGCTGGCAACATGTCATTCCTTCCAGCGCCCCGTTATCATTAACAATCGCTGGGAGTGGTTGTTGCACTACCCCCTCGATGGAGTACATTTCGATGCTATTCCCAACAACTTTGAGATGATATTAAAGTCGGTTGGCAGAACTTTTCTCAAGGGTATCACCTGTAACAATGATCTGAGTACAGTACGTTGGGCTCATCTCCATCATTTTGACTATATTTCGTTTTGTTCGGTATTTCCATCTTCGACGGCTAATAGTTGTGAACTGGTAAATCTCGATGTAGTGAAAATGGCAATCAGGGAATATAACATCCCACTATTCCTTGCAGGTGGAATTACTCCCGATAATCTTAGCCAGCTGTCGGATATAGACTATCAAGGAATAGTCGTAGTTTCAGGTATAATGTCGGCCGACGATCCCTTGCTGGCTGCCCTAAAGTATCTTGAAAAATTAAAATTGTAAAATATGCGAAAAGCTACGCTTGAAAAATTATGTTGTCCGTTCGACAAGTCCGATTTAACAGTTACAATCATTGGCGTTGACCTGAATGAAAATATTCAGGAAGGTTATCTGCATTGTGGCACCTGCAACAGGATTTATCCGATTGTTATGGGCATACCTATCATGAATCCCGACGAATATAGGGAATTTCAGTACGAACAACCTTTGTATGAGCGATGGAATAGACATCTGAAAGGGAAAAATGTTGTCCAATTTCGTTTAACATCTGGAGGTAATAAAAAAAGTCTGGGTTAAAAAAATGCTAGCAAGATTTTGCAAATACCACAACTATCATTAACTTTGCAGCCACTTTAAAACTTTCGGGGTGTGGCGCAGTTGGCTAGCGCACTTGCATGGGGTGCAAGTGGTCGTCCGTTCGAGTCGGATCACCCCGACATGAAAGACGAGTTGGAAAAATCCCAACTCGTTTTTCATGTTGTAAATTTCTAAACGATCGAACGAAGTTCGCCAAAGACTGGATGAATACGTTCAGCCATTGAACGTCAAAACTGTCGTCCAGCCATTTGCTTAGCAGGCATTTTAATGCTATCGTCAGCCGCCAGAAGATATGCTATCGTCAAACCGATGAGCAATGTGGGCAATTCGATAAAAGCGGCACTTTTTCCTCACCGTCAAATTCAAACAGAAGCACAACGAACAAACGAATTAGGTATTTTTGTTAAGACGCCATGCTTGGCGTCTCCAAGGCAGCATGGATCAGTAAAGACGCCATGCTTGGCGTCTCCAAGGCAGCATGGATCAGTAAAGACGCCATGCTTGGCGTCTCAAAATATATAACAATGGAAAAATATAAAAACAAATACCGCATCTCTTCTGCCCGTGCCCAATGGTGGGATTACCGCAATGCAGCTGCCTATTTCATCACCATCTGCACCCAACACCGTGAACATTTTTTTGGCAAAATTATCAACGGACAAATGGAATTATCCGAAATCGGAAAAATCGTTGAATCCGAATGGTTAAAAACATTTGGATTGCGTACCGATATGAATTTAATAATGGGTGCGTTTGTGGTCATGCCCAATCATTTTCATGCCATTGTTGGAATTGGCGATAATGAATATAATACGCCCCGTCGTGGTAGAGACGCCATGCATGGCGTCTCTACCACCGTCCCCACCGTCCCCACCGTCCCCATCGTCCCCACCGTCCCCCAAAACCATTTTGGTCCGCAATCCAAAAATTTGGCGTCCATTGTACGGGGATTCAAATCATCGGTAACGGTTGCCGCCCGTAAAATAAATCCTGCATTTGCGTGGCAATCCCGTTTTCACGACCACATCATCCGCAATCATGAATCGTTTCAACGAATCACCCAATACATTCTAAATAATCCTACCAATTGGCAAAAGGATAATTTTTTTAATACAAAACAATTTTAACAACCAACCATTGTCTCAACCCACCGAATTAGCATGACAAGATTAATTTTGAAAAATTATGAGTGGGCACAAAAACGGAAATTTACGTTATCGCCAGCGTGGGCTATCTTTGCTCGGGCAGGATGACGAGGGATTTGTCCTAAACCGTTTTTAAATACTGTCCAGACAACAGGGTGTTAAATCACAAAAAATTGCCAGCTACATTTTGCAATAATTAAAAAGATTTTTACTTTTGCAGCACCAAAAATCAATTGGTTGAGTTCTTAACATCATGCGGGAATAGCTCAGTTGGTAGAGCACAACCTTGCCAAGGTTGGGGTCGCGGGTCCGAGTCCCGTTTCCCGCTCCAAATTTTGTCCCGTTTTGCGGGATTTTTTTTTAGGCAATGATTATCTTTGCTGTTCGATATGTGGTTGCCCGAATGGTGGAATAGGTAGACACGTAGGACTTAAAATCCTATGGGCAGCAATGTCCGTGCCGGTTCGATTCCGGCTTCGGGTACATTCAGTAAGCATCCGGGAAGCTGGATGCTTTTTGTTTTTGGTTCTGGCTAAATATTTTCTACCTTTGGCTGCAAACACATTGAATACCGGATATGGACAATACCCAGATTTCACAGCTTATAGAACACGAACTTCGTCAGCTGGCTAATGACCGGCAGCCTGCCGAATTATATGAACCGATTAGATATATACTTTCTATTGGGGGAAAGCGACTTCGTCCGCAATTAACCTTGCTAAGCTGTTCGGTATTTTCGGACGATCTTAGGCCGGCTATCCCTGCTGCATTGGCCATGGAAGTTTTTCACAATTTTACCCTCCTCCACGACGACATTATGGATGACGCTGCGTTACGAAGAGGGAGGCCTACCGTGCATACGCAATGGAATACCAATGTTGCTATTCTTTCGGGCGATGCCATGTGTATTTTAGCCTATCATTTGCTGGGTCAGACTTCGCAGGATAAGCTTGCCATTGTCTTGCCTGTATTTAACGATACAGCCTTGAAAGTATGCGAGGGGCAACAATACGACATGAATTTCGAGTCGGAGCATTGGGTGACAGAAGCAGCATACATGAAAATGATTGAACTTAAAACGGCTACCCTCCTGGCAGCCTGTCTGCAGATAGGTGCCCTTATTGGTGGAGCATCGACCGATGACGCACTGCGGCTTTACCGGTTTGGCATTCATTTAGGACTTGCTTTCCAGCTGCAGGACGATCTGCTCGATACCTTTGGCGACGAAGCTTTGCTGGGAAAAAAAATTGGTAAGGATATCGTGGCTAACAAAAAAACCTATTTGCTGATTAAAGCCCTTGAAAAGGCTAATCTCGAACAAAGGCAAGAACTCCAGCGGTGGATGGCAGCCAATCATAATCCTGATGAGAAAATAGTGGCTGTTAAAAATATTTTCACCAGTTTGGAAATTGATAAGATTACTCAGGCAGCTATTAATTTTCAAATTAGCAAGGCAATTGAGGAACTCGATACAGTTGCTGTAGAGTCTTTGCGTAAAAAGGAGCTAATAGCTGTCCTTGAAAAATTAAATCATCGACGATTTTAGCTGGTTAATTTTGTTCCAGGCAGTAGTAGGAATCTTTGCCCCTATCACCTGAATCACTTCACTGGCAACAAGCGACCCCAATTTTCCACAGGCTTCCCAAGGCCAGTTGTTGAGGTAGCCGTATAAAAATCCTGCAGCATAGAGGTCTCCGGCACCTGTTGTGTCGACGGGTTGGACTTTAAAGGCATCCACAAAATATTTTTCATTCCCTGTCTTTATCCACGACCCTCGTGCGCCAACTTTTACTACGGCTATTTTGCATTGTTGCCCTATCGCATCTACGGCAGCTTCAGGTTCCAATCCGGTAAGGGCAAGAGCTTCCTGCTCATTGGCAAACACTACATCGACCGATTGGCGGATAATCCGTTCCAGAAAATCCCGGTTGGCCTCAACTACATTGTAGCTGGCCAAATCCAGTGATATTTCCATTTGATGTTGCCGGGCAAATTCAATGGCCTGTTCAATGAGCTGATGATTATACACGAGATAGCCCTCGAGATGCAAGAACGAAAAATCCTTGAAAAAAGCGCGATTGAGATCAGGCGCGTCCAGCTCCACAGCAGCACCTAAGTAGGTTGCAAAGGTGCGCTCAGAATCGGGCGTGATAAACGTCAGCGCAGTCCCCGTATCGGTGTGGGGTGAATACAGAAGATATGCCTTGATATGTTGCTTCTGTAATTCTTGGGCAAAAAAGTTACCCATGCTGTCATGCCCAATTTTGCCAACATAACCTGTCGCTGCGCCCAAACAGCTTAGCCCAACAATGGTATTGGCAGCCGAGCCTCCCGAGGCTTGCTGAAATGCCTTGCTGCCTAACTTTTGCATCAGCTCTCCAATCCGGTGCTTGTCGACCAGTTGCATGGAGCCCCTCGAAAGACCATTGTTCGTCAAAAAATCGTTTTCTACATTCACTAAAATATCTACCAGAGCATTGCCAATACCTAAAATTCCTTTTTGCATATATTGATTATAAAATGGTGGTTATATGCGTAATCTTAATGTCACTACAACTTTCATTTAAATAAATCCTCGTCCCTGATGAGCAGCAATATGGCCGAATGGGGTACCACATAATATTTTTCGCGGTCAAATTCAATCTCATAGGCACTCTTGTGAAGAAATACAGCCAGATCGCCCTCTTTAGCTTGCAGGGGTACATATTTTACCGTATCCGACTTATCTTTCCAGGGTTCTTCGGGATCGAAGATGGCAGGAATAGGATAACCCGGTCCTACCTTTAGCACATAGCCCGACATGATATTTTCCTTTTCCTGTATGCCAGGAGGTAAAAATAGTCCGCTTGAGGTACGTTCCTGAAATGTTCGGGGTTTGATAAGTACACGATCGCCAACGACGTGAATTTTATCGATTCCCTCTGGCTGAAATTCCAGTTCCATATAAAAAATTTTTCACAAAAATAATTTTTTAAGTTTATTCCCATTTTCTAATTTGCATACAATTTTGAAAATTCGCAAAGATTCGTTACTTATGCACTCAGAGAAAAACTTAACTCACACACCTATGAATGTAACGTCTTTTAAGCTGAGCTTAAAGGAGAAGCTTGGCTATGCCACGGGCGATTTTGCTTCAAATCTTTTTTGGCAGCCCTTTACTATTTTTTTGTTGTACTACTATACCGATATTTTTGGACTTTCGGCAGCAGCCGTAGGTACTATGTTTCTGATTACGCGGATCTGGGATACATTTTTTGATCCGCTGGTGGGTATCGTCGCCGACCGCACGCAGACGCGCTGGGGTAAATTTCGCCCCTACCTGCTATGGCTGGCTATTCCCTTTGGGGCTATTGGTGCAATTACCTATCTGGCACCCGACCTGAGCCAGGGGGGCAAACTTATCTTTGCCTATGTTACCTATACGTTGATGATGATGATTTACTCGCTCATCAATGTTCCATACTCAGCCCTGCTGGGGGTCATCTCCCCTGATCCCCATGCCCGGGAGAGTGCTGCATCATATAAATTTGTTTTTGCTTTTTTGGCCGGTATTGTGGTACAGGCCGCTACGTTACCGCTCGTAAATCAACTGGGAAAGGACGATACGCAGATTGTTCAAGCCCAGCTGGTGGGCGACAAGCTAATCCTTCATGAAAAAAGTACGGGTTCAGCAAGAATTATCGTTGCGGCAACCGATAGCACAGGTGCCAGCAAATCCACCGAATTTGTGGTAAAAATATTAAAACAGGACTTAACCCCTCCAAAAATTAATAAGCAACCTACAATCGATACGCTGTGGGCTGGATTCAAAAAACGTGAAATTGACCTATTGCCTTATTTCAAAGTTTCATCTCAAGAGGTACTGAAATTTGATGCACAGTCCGATAACCCCCGGGTGGCAAAAGTATCGGTAAAAGATAATAAGCTTATCCTCATTGAAAAAGGAAAAGGTCTGGCAACGATTACCGTAAATGCCAGCAATAGGGCAGGGACAGCTACCCTATCGTTTCCGATTGTAATTTCGGAGGAGGGGAATACTTTTCCGCGGGTAGTGGGTCAACTTGAACCGGTAACCCTGCAGCGCAACTTTAAAACGCATATACTTCCATTGGAAAATATATTTACCGACGATGCCGGGGATGCTTTACATTATTTTGCTACCTCTACTGATCCTAAAGTTGTCGGAGTTACCGTTAAGAACGATCAATTGGTGATTAAAGAGGTAGGTCTTGGTGTAAGCCACATCATTGTGTATGCCTACGATTCTCGTGGAGGCTTTGCATCCGATACCCTTACCATCAGGATACTGCAGTCGGGGAACAATCCACCTGTGGTCGGGCATCCCCTCCCCAATTTGATATTCGAGAAAGGTTTTACCACCGATACGCTTGCCCTTGCATCGGTATTTTCCGATTTCGATGGGGGTACTTTAACTTATGCGGTTACTGTGGTTAACGAGGCAAAAGGCTATTTCCACACCATGTCTGTATTTGCTATCGTAGCCATTATCATGTTCCTTGTTACCTTTGCTACCACCCGCGAAAGGGTGCAGCCTATCAGCGAGAAAGTATCATCAATTAAGGACGATCTTAAGGATTTGTTGCAGAATAAGCCATGGTTGGCATTGTTTGCGCTAAGTATTTTTATGCAGATTTATGTGGCCGTTCGACAGAGTGCTATCATCTATTATTTCAAATACTACGTAGGTAATACGCAACTGGCTTCATGGTATCTTGTTGCAGGTACGTTGGCTTCGTTGGCAGGGGCTTTTCTCATTCAGTTTGCGGCTAAAAAATATGGTAAAAAGTCATCGTTCATTGTACTTATCATCATGGGTTCGCTGTTTACCATTCTTACGTACTATGTGAAGCCCGATCAGCTATTGCCCATGTTTGCTCTGCAAACAATCCTTCAGTTCTTTACCGGACCGCTATCCCCATTGCTGTGGGCAATGTACACCGATTCGGCCGATTATTCCGAATGGAAAACTGGTCGTCGTGCTACCGGCCTTATCCTATCGGCATCGGTATTCTCGCTTAAGTTTGGTTGGGCTATCGGCAGCGCTATCACGGGCTGGTTGCTGGCTTATTTTGGTTTTCAGGCCAATGTTTTGCAAAATGCCCATGCACAGGAAGGAATACGCTTGCTTATCAGCTATATCCCGACCATCGGCCTCTTGCTGGCAGGATTTACCATGTTGTTTTATCAGCTCAACGAAAAAACACTGGCTCAAATGACTGCTGA
This sequence comes from Bacteroidales bacterium, assembly GCA_049968755.1. Lineage (GTDB taxonomy): Bacteria > Bacteroidota > Bacteroidia > Bacteroidales > DTGW01 > JAKPGM01. The sequence continues at coordinate 56,438 of JBMFQE010000009.1, read as the reverse complement.
GCTGGCGCAACGTCGTAATGCAAAGAAGTGAATTTTAAAAGCCTAAAAATTATGCAGTACGGATATTTTGATGATAATCGCAAAGAATATGTTATTACCCGCCCCGACACTCCACGCTCATGGAGCAACTATCTGGGTTCGACCGAGTATGGTGCAATCATTACCAACAATGCAGGGGGTTACAGTTTTTATAAGTCGGGGGGTATGGGTCGGTTCACCCGTATCCGATTCAACGCAATACCCATGGACCAGCCTGGCAGGTATTTATATTTGCGCGACAAAGAAAGCGGCGAATACTGGTCGGCCTCGTGGCAACCGGTAGGCAAACCACTCGACCGGTACCAGTCGGAATGTAGGCACGGTGCAGCTTATACTATCATAAGCTCAAAATACGACGGCATTGCAACCGAAACAACCTACTTTGTTCCCCTGGGACAAACGTTTGAGGTATGGTTACTTAAGCTGACCAATACCGATAATCGTGTTCGGCATTTGAGCGTATTTTCTTTTGTTGAATATGCCAACTGCTGGAATGCCCTGCAGGATTTGCTTAATCTCCAATATACGCAGTACATTGCTAAAATGTCAGTAGTCGAGGGAATTATCGATCATGGCACCAACATTCACATTCCTCCGATGCCTGATAATTTTGCCGAAAACGATCAAGGGCGGCATACGTTTCTGGCCTTTGTGGGAGGCCCAATTGTGGGTCACGAAACCGATCTCAGTCGTTTTTTGGGTCCTTACCGAACTTACGCCAATCCGCTGGTAGTAGAACGCGGGCAATGCAGCAATTTTATGGCAGCTGGCGACAATGTTTGCGGTGTAACCCAGATTGATGTTGAACTTCAACCCGGCGAATCGCGTGATTTGATAGTGCTTATGGGTATTGGTGAAGCAGCTAACGAGGGTAAAGAGGCCGTACGCAGATTTGGACGGGTAGATGTGTTGATGCAAGAGCTTGAACGTTTAAAAAAATACTGGCATGCTCGCATTGATGCATTGCGTGTGGATACCCCCGATGCCGAGTTCAATAGCATGCTTAATATGTGGAGTCCATACAATTGTCAGGTGACCTTTAACTGGAGTCGTGCAGCCAGCTTGGTATATACCGCCATGGAACGTGATGGTCTGGGCTATCGCGATAGCGTGCAGGATGTACTGGGTGTTCTGGCCAATAGTCCCGAAGAAGCCCGTCAACGGCTCGAGCTGATGATCACCGGACAGGTTTCAACGGGGGGAGCCATGCCTGTAGTTAACCGAATTAACCACAAACCCGGTTATGAAAAGGCCCCTGAAGAGCATCAGTATCGTTCCGACGATTGCCTGTGGTTGTTTAATGCCGTACCTGCCTATGTGAAGGAAACTGGCGATATCGGTTTTTATCATAAAATACTTCCGTACGCTGACAGGGGCGAGGATACCGTTTTAGCGCATCTGCGCAGAGCTATTGAGTTCAACCTCGAACGTACGGGATGGTACGACTTGCCAAGCGGATTGTTTGCCGACTGGAACGATTGTCTGCGCTTTGGACGTAAAGGGGTAAGCATGTTTGTGGCTATGCAAATACGTTTTGCGCTGAAAGAATACATCGACGTCTGCAATCTGTTAAAAAACGATGCTGAAGCACAATGGGCGCAAAAACTTCTCAAGCAGATGGATGAAAAAATATGGAATCATGGTTGGGATGGAGAATGGTTTTTACGTGGATATACTGCTGCAGGAGAAAAAGTTGGCTCGCATGAGAACAAGGAGGGAAAAATTTACCTTAATCCTCAGGCATGGGCTGTGATTAGTGGTGTTGCTACAGGCGAGAAGGCTGCAGGGGTGATGGATAAGGTACATGAGTGGCTGGCCACCGAATATGGTATTGCCCTGTGTAATCCGCCCTATACTTTTGGGGTCGACTACCAGACCATACGATCGGCATTGTTTAATCCCAGCATGAAAGAGAACGGTGCCATCTTTACGCATACGCAGGGTTGGGCGGTTATGGCCGAAGCGATATTGGGTAGAGGCAACCGCGCATATCAGTATTTTAGGGCATACCTACCGGCTGCATATAACAGTCGTGCCGAAATACGTCAGATTGAGCCATACGTGTACAATCAATCAACCCACGGGAAATATAGCCCACACTTTGGAGCATCGCGCTTACCCTGGCTTAGCGGTTCGGCTACCTGGTCGTACTACGTGGCAACGCAGTATATTCTTGGCATACGACCGCAATATCATGGGCTGGAAATCGATCCCTGCATCCCCACCGAATGGAAAGAATTTTCCGTATTGCGTCGTTTTAGAGGAAAAATGCTCAATATTCATATCAAAAATCCTCGGGGTGTGGAAAAAGGTGTTGTGCAATTGACGGTAAATGGAAAAACGATTGATGGCAATGTGATACCGGTTGATGTGTTGCTGGAAAAGAATACCATTGAGGTAGTTATGGGAGGATAAACTTTTTCACAGGAATACCCATAAAATTGCTAACTTAGCCATGAATTTTCATGCGCTATGATCGACCAGTCTACCATCGACCGAATCTACGAAACAGTCCATATTGTGGAGGTAGTTGGTGATTTTGTCAGCCTCAAGCGGCGAGGGATTAATTATGTGGGTCTTTGTCCTTTTCACAATGAAAAAACGCCCTCCTTCTCGGTGTCGCCTACGCGGGGTATTTACAAGTGTTTTGGATGCGGCAGGGGAGGCAATGCTGTCAATTTTGTCATGGAGCACGAGGGGCTCAGCTATTACGAGGCCCTGCGCTATCTTGCCCGTAAATATAATATTCCGATAGTTGAGAAAGAGGCTACTCCAGAGGATGTTGCGCTCAGGAACGAACGCGAAAGTCTGCTGGTAGTAACAGCTTTTGCAGGTCGCTATTTTCACGAAACGCTGCTTTCGACCGATGAGGGTCGTGCTGTGGGACTGACCTATTTTCGAGAACGTGGTGTTCGCGACGATATGGTCGAAAAATTTCAACTGGGTTATGCACCTGATAATCGTCGTGCCTTTACCGATGCAGCTCTCAAAGGCGGGTACAAAATTGAGTTCTTACTCAAGGCTGGCCTGATTGTTGAAAAAGACGGTCATCACTTCGATCGTTTTACTGGCCGGGTAATGTTCCCCATTCACAGCCTTTCGGGACAGGTGATTGCCTTTGGCGGTCGTACCCTCTCTGCCGATAAGCAAGTGGCTAAATATATCAACTCTCCTGAATCCGACATTTACCACAAAAGCAAAACGCTTTACGGCATATTTCAGGCCCGAAGAGCTATTGCCCAGCACGACAAATGCTATTTGGTAGAAGGTTACCTCGATGTCATTTCCATGCATCAAGCGGGTATTGAAAATGTGGTAGCCTCGTCGGGCACTTCTTTAACTGCCGATCAAATCAGGCTTATTAAACGTTTTACCAATAACGTCACGATTGTATATGATGGTGATCCTGCCGGTATTAAGGCCGCTTTACGGGGGATAGATATGGTACTGGAGGAGGGCCTCAATGTCCGCATAGTCTTGTTGCCCGAGGGAGAGGATCCCGATTCTTTTTGCCGATCCCATACCCCAGCCGAAGTGCTCGACTTTCTGGCAAAGAATGAAAACGATTTTGTGCTGTTTAAGGCTCGCCTGCTTTTGAATGATGCTAAAAACGAACCTATCAAAAAAGCTACGCTTATTTCCGATATTGTTCAGTCTATTGCCGTAATCCCCGATCCCATCGTTCGTTCGGTGTATGTTAGGGAGTGTGCTACGCTACTACAAACCGGCGAGCAACTTTTGTATTCCCAAATCATTCAGTTCCGGCGAAAATATTTTGAGAAAAACCTCCCGCTGCAGCATGTTGGGACTCATCAGCCTGCCATTAGTGCTAAAGTGCCAGCTCCCCCTGTGGCTGTTAATCAGTTCGAAACCAATGAACGAGAGCTGGTACGTTTGCTGCTTAATTATGGAAATCATATTCTTTACCAGGGAACACATCCCAACTCTTCGAGCCAGTGGATAGTGACGGTTGCCCAGTACATTATTTCCGAGATTCTGAAGGATGAGTTGAATTTTCAACATCCTGTATATAAGGCTATTTTTGAAGAATATGCCCGGTATTATTTTGATGATAGCGAAATGGCCTTGGAGTATTTTGTTCGACATCCCGATCCCGGAGTCACGGCTGTTGTTAGCGATTTAATATCGAAAAAAGATATCATCAGTAAAAAATTGTTTGCCCGATACACCGACAATCTGATCGAGACCGAAGAAATGCGACTGCAAGAAATTGTTCCTTCCGTGGTGATGGATTTTAAGAACAGGAAAGCTCTGGCATTGCTTCATCAGATGATAGAACAGTTAAAGGAAGCACAGCAGCAACATGACGAGGGAAAAATTTCAATGCTATCGGCTCATATTCAGCACTTGAACCAGATCAAACGCACGTTTGCTATGTCATTGGGCAATCGCACCATTTACCCGTAATAACAAAAATATGATTTGCGACAGTTTGCAAAATTTTGAACGATACCGTAGTATATTTCCCCATTTCGACGCAATACAGGCATTTTTGTATCGGAATGACCTGACCCAGCTGCCCCTTGAACGGATTGATATAGTCTCGGGTATCTATGCTTCCATTGGAGAATATTACACAAAGCCTGCCGGGGAGCTTCGTTGGGAGGCGCATCGCAAGTATCTTGATATTCAGTATCTCGTGTGGGGAGAGGAAAGAATTGGGTATGCGGCAGGTGAAGGTTTTCAGTGTATTGAACCCTATGATGCGGAAAAAGATATTGCTTTTTACATAGGCAAAGGATATGAACTGCCCTTGGGCAATGGTTATTTTGTGGTGCTATTCCCTGGTGAATATCACATGCCAGGTATAATGAGCCATACGCCAACTCACGTTCGAAAGGTGGTGATTAAGGTGGCTATGTAGAAGTAAGGAATTGTTTCCACCAGATGGCCGAATTTTTAAGATAGCGTTGCTGGGTAGTAAAGTCGGTATAAATGATTCCGAAACGTTGTTGATAACCTTCGGCCCATTCAAAATTATCCAACAGTGTCCATACAAAATAGCCGGTAACAGGGATACCCTCTTTTTTTGCCCTTAAGACCTGCTTGAGGTAGTCCTGAAAATAAGCAATTCGCTGGTTATCCTCTACGGTGTCGTTTACCAATCTATCGACAAAAGATGCGCCGTTTTCGGTAATTATAAATTCCTTTACCGGATAATGGCTAAACTTTTTTAAAATCTGATAAATGCCCTCAGGAAAAATTTCCCAGTTCATGGTTGTTGTTTTTCCGAGTCGTGAGGGCTTCACCTGGTAGGCTTTGAGAATGGGTATCAGAGGATTTCCTCTAAGTACGATGCGGAAGTAATGTTGCAAGCCCCAGAAGTCGAAGTCGAAAGTCATCTTTTGTTCATCTCCTGCCAGCATATGTTTATCCAGTCGATGCAGGATGGGTGCCTGTGCATAGGGATAACCTCGTCCCAGGGTAGGTTCGGTAAACATACGATTGACTAAAGCATCGATGCGTTCGGCGGCCCGAATATCGTGTACCGAATCGGGGTTGTAGGGATATACTGGTGAACAGGAAAAAGCTGTTCCTATTTTTCCTGACTTTCCGATAGTTTCTCGTAACACTCTGCCGCCTTCGGCTTGTACCAGTGCAGCATGATGGGCAGCCCTGAAAAAATTGTCCAGCCCTAATTTGCCGGGCGCATGGATGCCTATGCCATAGCCAAATAGCGTGAAACTCATAGGTTCGTTAAGTACTAGCCAGTGTTTTGCCCGGTCGCCAAATGCCTTTGCGCAGAGATAGGTATATTCGGCAAACCAGTCAACAATATTTCGGTTCAGCCAACCCCCTCTATCTTCAAGGGCTTGTGGCAGATCCCAGTGGTATAACGTAAGCCATGGGGTTAACCCATGGGTCAGGCACATGTCAATAACCCGGTTGTAATAATCAAGCGCCTTGATGTTTATTGTCATTGTGCCTTCTGGCAATAGCCTGGGCCACGAAATCGACATACGGAAGGCATTAAAGCCAAGTCGTGCAGTTAAGGGTATATCGATAGGGTAGCGGTGATAAAAATCGCAGGCAATATCGCCATTCGAACGGTCCTTTATCTTTGATTTTTTTGTGTGGGTAAAGGTATCCCAGATGGAGGGGCCCTTACCCTCTTCGAAGGCAGCTCCTTCGATTTGGTAGGCTGCTGTGGCTACCCCCCACCAGAAGTCACCAAAATCTCGTGAACTGATTCTTTCTGGATGAAGATTATCCTGAGCTTTTAGGTATCTTTCAAACCCTACTGCTGCCGTTGTTAGTCCCAGCAAGCGTAAAAAGTCGCGTCGTAACATGCATTGCTTTCGTTAGTATAACCTTACCACCAGTATGCGATGGTCGATGAGCACAAAGATAACCGTAATCAGTATCGAATAAAATAGATACCAGGCTACAGGAATGTATTCGTTTGGTTTTATGCCAAGTTTGAAATAGTTGTATGCCACCAGTACCAGTTTCTCAACCACATACACAATAACCGTCGCTACTGCTACACCTACAATCCCATAGCGGGGAATCATCAGCAGCGTTAGTCCAATATTGAGCACCATGTTAAGTATCGAGGAAAACATGACCACACGATTTTTTTTAAGCCCAATGAGGATGGTTTGTGGAAAAATAAGTCGACTGGTGATGAGTAAAATGTACACCATGAAAACGTCGGAACTTTGAACGAAATTGCGGGTAAATAGTAAATGGAAAAGTATATCGCTGAAAAACAGCAGAAGAATGGATATAGGAAATAGGATATGCATTAGGCGCAACGAACGTTTTTTAAGGGTAAGTAGGCCAAATTTAATTTTATCGATCGAGGCAAATTGAGTAAGCATAGCATTGTTTAGGCCACTGGCCAATGTAACTACCAGCGGTACTTCTTTGGCACCATAGCGAAATATGGCAAATTTTTCGGGCGAAAATTTGGCCGATACTATCAGACCATCAATATATTGCGAACTTCCACTAAGCAGGGTACTTAGCATAAGGGGGAGCGAAAGTACAATCAGTTCTTTAAGAAACTCAGTAGATATGCGAGGTACGCTATATTTTTTTAGGAGTATCAATAACCATATAAATCTTATCACCGAAATAGCTACCAAACCCCAAATTCCTCCTTCGACCCCAAATCCCATATGCACCGGAAAAATAACAAAAATTATTTGTAAAGTAAACGTAATCAGCCCATATACCAGGATATGCGAGGCTTTGTTATATAGCAGATAAATGTATTCAACCAGACATGATGGACTGCTAAAAAAGATGTAAAGAAGTAGCGCAGTAGCATAGGGAAGCGGATTGCCATCCTTATAAAAGGCGACTTCGTTCTTCAATAAAAATCCTATGGCTGTGATGAAAAAACTTATGATTAATAGCAGCAGAAAAGCATTGTACAGCTCAGGAGATTTTTGCTGACGACTGCGATGGATAAAACTTTCGTTATTATTGAAAAGAGGCAACAGCGATTGAATAATTCCGGTTATCCAGAAAAACGTTACTGCACTGGCCAGAAAAAGTAAGAGCTCAAAATCACCGATGTCTTTCTTCGAAAGTTCGCTACGTGTGAATATCGCACTGATGATGAGAAACGCTACAAATCGCAGCACCTGAAAAAGCTGCAACCCTAATATATTGGTAATATAAAATTTTCTCCGCAAAGTTTCAGGAGTTAGAGCCGTAAAAATACATTATGATTCGGCAATAACCAAAAATCATCTGCCCTTTTTATAAGCCCTGTACCATTGTGGAATAGCATCGACGAGCAGGATTACTACGGCCACCATAATAAGGATAGTTAGGGAAGAGTTTACAATTCCCTGTCCTATATTTCTCCCCGAAATAATTAAAGGAAAAAAAAGGTTTTTTAGGTTAAGTACACCACTGGTAAGCGTTGTAATAGTTACAAAAGTCATGGGTACCAGGGTCACCCAGGCATACCTTCCCTTTCCCTCATTAATCAGGTAAGAGGTTCCAATAATGAGGGCAATGGCAGCCAGCATTTGATTGGCCGATCCAAACATGGGCCATATACTCGATACGGTACCTGTGTATATAAAATAACCCCAGCAAAATACCACAAAGGCGCTCACCAGCATATTTCCCCAGATATTGTTCGATTGTCCTAGGGGTTTGTAGATATGTCCTAACATGTCCTGCGTAATAAAACGTGCGATACGTGTCCCGGCATCGATGGTGGTGAGAATAAACAGCGCTTCGAACATGATGGCAAAATGATACCAGTACTGCATCAGGGATTTCATTCCGGGTATGGAAGAGAATATCTGAGCCATCCCCACGGCCAATGACACCGCCCCTCCGGTACGTCCCACTAGATTTTCTCCAACTTCTTTCGATAGCTCATTGATCTCTGAATGGGTAAATCCCATGGCCTGCAGGGTAGGGAGTATCTGCTGCAATTTTTCTGGCGAAACATTGATGATAAAATAGTCGAGTGGGTGAAGACTGGCTGCCGCTATAAGTGCAAGCAGGCTCACAAATGCCTCCGATAGCATAGCACCGGCAGCAATGGGTTTGATATGCGATTCTTTCATAATCATTTTGGGTGTGGTACCCGAACTTACCAGCGAATGAAATCCCGAAATAGCCCCACAGGCAATGGTAATAAACAGATAGGGATACAAATGACCCGAAATGATGGGGCCATGACCATGAACAAACTGGGTGAAGGCTGGCATTTTTAGGTCGGGAGCTATAATGATAATTCCCATACCCAACAGGGCTACCACTCCCAGTTTCATGATGGAGCTAAGATAATCGCGGGGCGTAAGTAAAAGCCATACCGGTAATACCGAGGCCAAAAATCCATATCCCGCCAGCATCAGGGTTAAAGTTTTTTTATCGTAATGAAAGTAGCTACCCCATGCCGACTCGGGTATATATTTCCCCACTATTACAGCTACGGTGAGCATAATTACTCCAAAAGTTGTGGCGGCGCTTATGGCATGCTTGCGTGCGAAAAACATCCATATCCCCATAATGAGAGCAATAGGTATAGTAGCAGCTATGGTAAAAGTGCCCCATGCGCTTTCGGCCAATGCATTGACTACCACCAGCCCCAAACCCGCCAGGGCAATAATTATGATAATGAAAATAGCAATTGAAACTACAAAACCACTCCGTTTGCCTATTTCTTTAACCGTCAATTCGGCTAACGAACGTGCATCAAAGCGTGTCGATGCGGTAAGAATAACTATATCGTGAACAGCACCTGCCAGTACAGCCCCTAAAAGAATCCACACAAATCCCGGAAAATAACCAAACTGTGTGGCCAAAACTGGTCCTACTAGCGGTCCTGCTCCTGCTATGGCCGCAAAATGATGACCGAACAAAACCCACTTGTGGGTAGGAACAAAATTCTGATTGTCACGCATACGTTGAGATGGGGTAAGCCGCATATCATTCAACGTGAGTACCTTGGCGGCAATAAAACCATAATAGAATCGATAGGCTAATGCTAGAACCGCTAACCCTGCTATGATAAGTGGCATCGAATTCATGACAAACAAAATTTTTAACAATAAACAATCGAGAAGGAAAATTGTCAAAACATGAATTAATACAAACCCCAACCTGTTATTAGACTTAATTTCTAATGACTGTTGTTAGAAAATTTGTAGAAATATCACTGATAACTAAATTCAGTCACTATTGTCCAAAATTATGAATAAAAATAAATAGGATTTGATTTTCGATTTATTATGGAGCATTTTTCCTATTTGTTCAAAAACACTCCCCTAACAGAACTTCTCCCTTTTGGATTCCCCTCTCCTTCCTTGAAGGAGAGGGGTTAGGGGCGAGGTATTTTGGACATTAGTGAAATTCAATGACAAGTCGATTTAGAGCAGCAAACTCGAATTTAGGAAGATTCAACATCTCATTCCTCTTCACCTTTGAGATAAAGCGCTTCAGGTCCTCTTTCACCCGTACGGATACGAATTACCTCATCGACGTTGGAAATAAAAATTTTTCCGTCTCCAATTTTTTCTGTTTTAGCCGCCTTAATAATAGCATCAACGGTTTTATCGACATTATGATCGCGTACTACAATGGATATCATAACCCTTTCGATGCTGTTGGCCTCAATCACGGCGCCCCGAAATACAAAATCTTCTTTTTCTTTTCCAATACCCGTAACATCCCAATAGGTAAAGAAGTGAATGTCTATTTCATGCAGTGCCTGCTTTACAGCTTCAAAACGCGATTTGCGAACGATGGCTTCGATCTTTTTCATAAAAAAAATTTTAGCTTGACAAAGAAAATAATTTTTTTATGATAAATCCAACAAAATGCTTTCAACTTAATTTCTACGCAATAATCAAAAAAACGTCGCATTTCATGGCTGATTGTGAGAGATAACTTACTACACCGCAGGTAATTCCTAACTACCTTAATGTGCATGGGCTTCCATGTGGGAGGCCAGTAAGTACATGATAGCTATACCAACTATTACCATGACAACCTGTATTAGCGTTGCATGTTTCGATGCTTGTTTGTTGAGCTCGGGTATCAGGTCACTGCCAGCCAGGTATATAAAACCACCAGCAGCAAGGGGGATAATATACTGGCCCAGATGTAATATATGGTTACCGACCCATAGCGTAATAATTGTTCCAAGCACCGCAGTCAGGGCCGAGACAAAATTCCATATCAGTGCTTTTTTGCGGGTAAAGCCTGCATGTAGCAAAATGCCATAATCGGCTATTTCCTGCGGTACCTCATGTATGGCCACAGCAAGGGTGGTGGACAACCCCAACCAGCTATCAGTCATCCACGCAGCGGCAATAAGCACCCCGTCAGTAAAGTTATGAATACCATCGGCCAGCAGACTTATTTTTCCCAAAGGCTTTATCTGGCTTTCTCCTACATGGTGGTGGTGCCAATGAAGCAGTTTTTCTGCAATAAAAAAAAGAACTATGCCTCCGCAGATGAGCAGCGAAGGAGTATGACTGTGGGAAAAATATTCAAAACTTTCAGGTACTAAATGCATAAAAGTGTTTCCCAGAATAACCCCTACTGCCAGACTTACCCATACAAAAATAATTTTCTTCAGCTTCTGCTCAGAAAGTTTAAGGAAAACGATTCCACTAAAAGAAATAAGGCTTACCCCTATGGTGCTCAATATGGGTGGAAGCCAGCTTTGATAGCTCATATGCATTTACATTGTGATTAAATAACAAAATTACACAAAATTTTCAATCGTATAGATACGGCATTAAATACCAACTCATTCCTTAATCCATCGTGATGCTTGTACAGGCTTCAGCTTGTACTATCTGCTTAGAATCTATGAAATATGATGGTCGGTTATTTTGTTATTTTAAGGCTTTTCGATGCGTCTTGCCTTTAGTTGATGGATATTGATTTATTCATTTGCTGACTTTGCCTCGCTATGATAACTCACAGAAAGTAATTTTTAGCTTGTTAAGTATAGACCAATTTTTTGGTAAAACATCAAGAATTTTTACATTTGTCATCTGCATACTTTTTAAATTTAACCATTTATGATAAAGAAGATTACATTCATCCTCATTCTCATCATACTGCCTTTTTTTCTTTTTTTGCTCATAGAGTTAGGGTTGCGTTGGGGCGGATATGGTTACAATTTGTCATTATTTATCCCTTCGCGGCAACACAAAGGATATTATGAGATCAATCCGGTGGTAACCAAACGTTTTTTTTCACTGAATAATCCAACATCGCCGGGAAACGATCTGTTTCTTATGCAAAAGCCGGCAAATGCTTACCGGGTTTTTGTAATGGGAAGTTCCACCACACGGGGTTTCCCCTACGAAATGAATGTTAGCTTTAGTCGAGTATTGTATTATAGGCTTAAAGAATTATTTCCCAACCGGTATATTGAAGTTGTGAATGTGGCTATGGCTGCCATCAACAGTTATGCGTTAGCCGATTATATCGATGAAATTTTGCGTCAGCAACCCGATGCTATACTCATTTATGCAGGCCATAACGAGTATTATGGAGCCATGGGTATTGGTTCGGCTGAATGGGGCGGTAACGTGCGTTGGATCAAAAAAATGCATCTCACCCTGGTTCATTTACGCACTTACCAGCTTTTGCAGCATGTAATGCTGCATCTGATGTCGGGTAAACAAAAAAACAGCACGGCTACGCTTATGCAAAGGATGGTTCGGCAAAAGGATATCCCTTATGGTTCGCCCGAATACTACAAGGGGATTGAACAGTTTAAGCTCAATATGGACGAAGTGCTGGCCAAGGCTAAAAAACATAACGTACCGGTAATAATCAGTGAACTGGTTTCCAATGTGCGTTCTTTGCCTCCTTTTAAATCTGTGGTGTACCAACAATATCCCCTGGCAAGTGCTGTTTTTGCTGAGGCCCAAAAACACGAGGAGATGGGCGATTATGCAAAGGCCAAACAATTGTATTATCAGGCAAAAGATCTGGATGTGGTTCGTTTTCGAGCTCCTGAGTCTATCAATGATATGATCCATGAACTTGCCCAAAAGTGGGGGATACCCTTAGTCCCCATGAAGTCCATTTTCGAACAACATAGCAAACATGGCATTATTGGTCAGGAACTCATCCTCGAACATTTGCACCCCAATGAACGCGGCTACTTTCTAATAGCTGATGCTTTTTTACACGCCATGAAAGACCACAAACTTATTGCAGATCGCTGGGATACAAGCCTTCTGAAACCTTTCGACGCATATCTTAAGTACTGGGGCTATACGGTACTCGATAGTCTGGCAGCTGATAAAAGTATTAAAGCCCTTATGGGTGGATGGCCTTTTCAGCCCGATACCGTTGTGAATCGTTTCCTGTATACCTATCGTGCTGTATCGATCGAGGACTCCTTATCGCTCCTCAGCGTAAAATACGACAATCTGTCCCTGACGCAAATGCACAGGGAGCTTGCCAGAAACTATGAAAAAACCGGAGCCTTTAAAAATGCGTTTAAAGAATATTTGGCACTCGTTTACACGCATCCTTACGAACTAAATTATTATGTCGAAGGATTGCGCTTTGCCGACCTGGCAAAATCCGACACGCTGGCTTTCCTGCTGCTCAAGGATATGCCTATGCTCGATAGTGTCAATTTTGCCTTAATGCGGCTCGGAAAGTTTCAGCTGAAACAAAAGCAATACCCAGCAGCCTTGAGCTATTTTAAGCGTGCTCTTGCTATAGCTAAGACCGATAATGACAAAGTTTATGCCCTCGAAGCCATGTACTTTACCTACCTGGGCATGGAAGAAAAGTCTGATGCCAAACGTGCCCTACTTGAAATACGGGAGATTAACCCCAATTATAGGGTTTCCTCTTTAGAAAAAAAGGATGTGATAGTGGTGGTCGATCCACGGGTTAAACCGCTCATTGAGGAGGGCATTCGAAAAGCCCGGCAGGGCTTGCTCAAAGAGGCCGTCGAGGTATTGCAGCAGTCGATACAAATTCAGGAAACTGCCTTTGCCTGCCAGGTGTTGGGAAGCGTTCTCTTTCAACTCAACGACCCGGGCGCATTCTCGATGCTCGAACGGGCCTATGCACTTGATCCAACCGACGAAACTACCATCAACAATCTTGTGGTGCTGGCAGTAATGCAGAAAAACTATCAGAAAGCCCTTTTTTACCTCGAAAAATATAAGGCTATTGGACAACCCAATCAGTATACCAATCTGCGAGCCATGTTTAATAAAGCTTTTGCAACCAAAAAACACTAAGCTATGCGAAGGCAATTCTCCAGCAAGGAACATAGAGATGCAGGACTGGCACTTGTGCTTTTACTTTTGATCCTTCGTATCACGAAGATTGTTATTTGCCCCGACACGGCGCTGATAGGGATATTGCTAATCATCATACTTTTGCCTAAATGGTTGTACCCTTTCTCTTTCCTGTGGTATAACCTGGCCGACGCGATGGGGCATGTGGCATCATTTCTGTTCTTAAACGTAGTGTACTGGCTGTTGGTAGTGCCCGTGGCTATCGCGCGAAGAATATTGCGCAAGGACACTCTTCGTCTAAGACAGTTTAAAAAGAAAACGCATTCGGTTTTTCACGAGAGAAATTATACCTTTACCGCAAAGGATTTAACAAATACTTTTTAAGGAGGGTTTATTATTATGGAATTTTTAAAAGAATTATGGCAGTTTCTTAAGGAGAGAAAAAAATTTTGGTTGCTGCCCCTCATACTTATTCTGCTATTCTTTGGCATTATTATTTTCATGACAGCGGGTACTGCTATTGCACCATTTATCTATACCTTATTCTAAATGCCAACATATATTATAGGCATATCGGCTTTTTACCACGATAGTGCGGCAGCTCTGGTAAAAGATGGGGTGATTGTTGCTGCGGCTCAGGAAGAGCGTTTTACCCGTAAAAAGCATGATTCGGGCTTTCCCCAGCAAGCTATTCGGTATGTAATTTCCGAGGCGGGTATTGAGCCTTCCGACCTTGCTGCAGTAGTATTTTACGAAAAACCCTTTATCAAATTCGAACGTTTGCTCGAAACCTACCATGCCTTTGCTCCCCGTGGCTTTAAAAGTTTTGCTACGGCTATTCCGGCATGGATTAAGGAAAAATTGTTCATGAAACAGCAGCTTCGTCGGCAGCTGGGTGAGATGGGTATACCCCGTCGTATTCCCTTACTTTTTCCCGAACATCACCTTTCGCATGCCGCTAGCGCTTTCTTCCCTTCACCCTTCGAACGTGCTGCGATACTCACCATCGATGGCGTAGGCGAATGGGCTACCACCACCATAGGCATTGGCGATGGAAATCAAATTACTCTGTTGAAAGAATTACACTTCCCCCATTCGGTAGGTTTACTTTATTCGGCTTTTACCTATTACTGCGGCTTTAAGGTAAATAGCGGGGAGTATAAGCTGATGGGACTGGCGCCTTATGGTCAAAAGGGTTCACAAGAGGTTGAGCATTTCAAGCAACTAATCCTGACACACCTGGTAGATATTCGCACGGATGGTTCAATTTTGCTCAATATGGATTATTTCAACTTTGCCACCGGCCTTACCATGACCCACAACCGGCGTTGGCAAAAGTTGTTTGGCTTCCCTCCTCGAAAACCCGATCAGCCCATCACGCAGGTTTACATGAATCTTGCCCTTGCTATTCAGGAGATTACCGACTACATTGTAATTCGTCTGGCTCAAACTGCCCGGGAACTGACACAATGCAAGAACCTGGTCATGGCCGGTGGGGTTGCTCTTAATTGTGTATCGAATAGTCAGATTCTGGAAAATCACATATTCGACAACCTGTGGATTCAGCCGGCTGCAGGTGATGCTGGAGGGGCACTGGGTGCTGCCCTTGCTGCCTGGTATATCTATCATGGGCAGCCACGTAAGCCCTTAACTCCCGATGCTATGCAGGGTGCCTATCTGGGACCCGCCTACTCCAACGAATATATCAAAAAACTGCTCGAAAAATTTGAAATATCCTGTACCTATTTTGAAAACTTTGACGACCTGGCCCAAAAAGTAGCACAGCTTATTGACCAGGGCCAGGTAATTGGATGGTTTCAGGGTCGGATGGAATATGGACCCCGTGCCCTCGGGAATAGAAGTATATTGGGGGATGCCCGTAATCCCGACATGCAAAAACGCATGAACCTGAAAATAAAATTTCGCGAAAGTTTTCGACCTTTTGCCCCTTCGCTGCTTGATGAAGATAAGGATTTGCTGATGGAACACGGTTATTACTCACCCTATATGTTGCTAATCGATAGGGTTAAAACCGAACGATGCAATCCTGTACCTGCCGAAATTGAACATTCTAACGAGCTGTTCAAACGTTTATACTTTGTTCGTTCCGATATACCGGCTGTTACCCACATCGATTATACCGCTCGGGTACAGACTGTTAGCAAGCAGTCGAATCCCCATTTCTGGAAGCTAATACATGCATTTAAGCAGCTAACCGGATACGGCGTGCTCATTAATACCAGCTTCAACGTCCGGGGCGAACCTATTGTATGCTCTCCCCTCGATGCGCTACGATGCTTTGTCCATACCGATATCGATTTTCTGGTTCTGAACAACTTTCTCATAGCTAAATCCGACGTACTGTCGTTGAAAGATAGGATGGGACAATATACCTTCGAACCCGATTAAATTCGATAACCATGGCCGAAGGCGTTCAAATAGAGGAAAGCTGGAAACAATTGCTATCCGACCAATTTGAAGCTGACTATTTTAAGCAGCTGAAAAATTTTCTACTGGAAGAGAAAAAAAAGTATATCGTTTATCCTCCCGGTCCCCTGATATTCAATGCTTTTAATAAAACACCTGTTCACAGGGTAAAAGTGGTTATCATGGGGCAGGATCCATACCATGGCCCGGGGCAGGCCCACGGGTTATGTTTTTCGGTACCCCGTGGCATTACTCCACCTCCTTCGCTGGTGAATATTTTTAAGGAGTTGCAGGCTGACCTGGGTATAAAACCTCCCCCTCACGGGTGTCTGGAAAAATGGGCCGAAAACGGTGTATTGCTTCTTAACGCTACCCTTACGGTACGCGCCAATCAGCCCCGTTCGCATTTTAACAAGGGTTGGGAAATTTTTACAAGTACTACCGTTGAGCGTCTTGCAAGGCAACGCCAGCATCTGGTTTTTTTCCTCTGGGGGAATGATGCAAAAGCAAAGGAATCACTCATCGACCCCACCCAGCACTTAATATTAAAAGCCGCTCATCCATCCCCCTTTTCAGCCCAAAACGGATTTTTCGGATGCAAACATTTTTCTAAAGCAAATCATTACTTGCAGCAGCATGGTATTGAACCAGTTGATTGGCAAATAAATTAAAATAGGGTAGGGGAAAATTAGGGTATTGCGTACATTATAAGGCAAAAATATATAATTTTACACATTGAATGAAACCTTCAGGTATGAACATAACGGCCGAGGATTTCGAGTACAACTATTTGATCCTTCCAGATTACAAACCGGTATGCGAAGTATTTCCTATAGTGCCTCCTCCTATTGAAACGGGTTATGTGTATCATTTTACTACGCGAAGCAATTTGCTCTACGAGGTACGTTTTGCCCCTAAGGCTGGTAATATTCTGGATGTAGTGGTCAATTTTACTGTCGAAAGTTACGAATTTGAGGATGATTACCCCGTGACCAATCGCGGGGAAATTTTTAGTGTTATAGCTACCGTAATCGAAATTATGAAAATTTTTCACCGTCACCATAATTTTACGCTTTCTTACGAGTTTGCCGGAGAATTTAAGGAGGATGAGCTGAATGATAAAAATCGTCCCAGTATTCGATCGCGCCTTTATCTTCGCTATGCCGAACGCCTGCTCAATCACAACTGGAAGGCCATACTAAATGGGAATAAGGTAATTATCAAGCGAAAATATTGATGAATCCTCTACTGAAAGTTAATAGCTTAAAAATTGTGTTCACTGGTTCTTCTAAGCTAGCAGTTGATGATCTCAGTTTTGAGCTGTTTCCTTCAGAAACGTTAGGCATAGTGGGAGAGTCGGGGTCGGGTAAGTCAGCCACGGTAATGGCGCTGTTGCAGCTGTTGCCGGTCGGTACAATAGTTGAAGGAAAGGCCTTGTTTTTTGATCCCAACAATCAATCAGTACCTGTCGATTTGCTATCCATACCTGGTTCATATCTCAATCAGTATCGAGGACGTAAAATTTCTATCATCTTCCAGGACCCCATGGCCTCGCTCAATCCTTCCATGCGGTGCGGCATACAGGTTGAGGAAATGTTGAAATTACACACCAACCTTACTGCTGCCGATCGAAAGAGTAGGGTACTCAGGCTGTTTGAAGAGGTTCAGCTGCCTCAGCCCGACCAGATGTATTATCGATATCCTTTTCAGCTTTCTGGCGGACAACGTCAGCGAGTTATGATAGCCATGGCGCTGGCTACCCGTCCCCATATTCTCATTGCCGATGAACCAACTACAGCCCTGGATGTTACAACCCAGCACGAGATACTCAACTTGCTCCAAAACCTTCAAAAACAATATTCTTTATCCATTATATTCATATCGCACGACCTTTGTTTGGTGGAACGCATAGCCAACCGATTATTGGTATTGCGTAATGGAAAATTGGTTGAACAGGGTAAAAATCCTGATCTATTTTTACGTCCAGAAAAAGAGTATACCCGGCATTTGCTGGCCTGTCGTCTCTCGCTGAAGGGGAAACAGAAAGTATCTTCCACAATTGATAGTGATACTGAAACAATACTTCCCCATACCCTACTTGTTCCTGCAGCTAATTCAATTCGTTATCAGGCCGATCCGCTGCTCGTGATTCGAAATCTTGAGGTGCATTTGCCAACCCATCAATCATTAATAGGTAAGCATAAAAAGCAAATTCTACATCGGATTAACTTACAGCTCTGGGAGGGTGAGACGCTGGGCATTGTGGGTGAATCGGGAAGTGGAAAGACTACACTGGGCCGCACCCTTATGCAACTCGTCCGTTCCTATTCTGGTGAAATTTTGTATCGCGGGGTGGCTGTCAACCAGCTTGTTGCTGCCGATAAAAAACAATTTTATCAGAGCATTCAGCTTATTTTTCAGGACCCCTATGCCTCGCTCAATCCACGCATGCGCATCGGTGAGCTTATTCGAGAGCCCTTGCAGGTACATGGGCTTGTAAAAACAAAGGAAGAGCAGATAAAACGGGTTTGCGAACTTCTCGAGGCTGTTCAGATCGATCCCGCCTGGTACCATCGATATCCGCATCAGCTCTCGGGAGGGCAGCGTCAACGAATAGCTATTGCAAGAGCCCTGGCACTTCAACCCCGTATCCTTATCTGCGATGAATGTGTGTCGGCGCTCGATACTACCATTGCAGCCCAGATATTAAACCTGCTGAACGAGCTTAAAAAAAAGTACGGACTCTCTTACCTGTTTATCTCACATGACCTGGGTATCGTGCGTTTCATGGCCGACAGGGTTATAGTGCTGAAGGATGGTATGATCGTTGAGGAAAATTATACCGAGCAGCTATTTGAGCGTCCGGGTCATCCATACACCCAAAAACTTCTCGAAGCTTCGCTTTAGCCTAATATTCTCCTTCTTCAATCATTCGTATATCGTTTTCGTCGAGCTGCTTATCCACATCGGGGCAATTGATGGTATAGGGGAAATCCTGCGGTGCTGCAAAAGGCCCATCGGAGATAGCTAAGGTTTTGTCGGCATAAACCTTTTTCATATAGATAGCCCAGATGGGAAGTGCCATATTGGCCCCCTGCCCTAATTCAAGACTTTCGAAATGTATAGCACGATCCTCGGCTCCAACCCATACGCCACTTACAAGATCGGGGGTTATGCCTATAAACCAGCCATCGGAATGATTCTGGGTCGTTCCGGTTTTGCCTGCTATGGGGTTGGTAAATTTATACATGTATCGCAAACGAATGGCTGTGCCCGAATTCACGACTCCCTCCATCATGTTGAGCATTAGATATGCGGTTTGCTCGCTAATGGCTTCGGTTTTTTCGGGCATAAAACTGGCTACCACATTACCCGTTTTATCTACAATTTTAGTTACCAGCAATGGCTTGATATATATACCCTTGTTAGCATAACAGGCATAGGCCCCGGTCATTTCATACAAGGTTACTTCCGAAGTCCCCAGCACCAGAGAAGGATAGGGAGCAAGATAGCTGGTAAAGCCCATTTTACGCATGATTTCAATGACCGAGGGGGGATTAAACTGTTTCATAATCCAGGCCGAAATATAATTGACCGAATTGGCTAAGCCCCATTTTAGCGTCACCATTTTACCCTCGTAATCGGGCCGTCCCGAATTTTTGGGACTCCAGATAGTATCGCCCACAATGAAAGTAACCGGCACATTGGGTACCCGGTAACAGGGCGAATATCCCTCCTGCATGGCCAGCGTGTAAAGAAAAGGCTTAATGGTTGAGCCGGCCTGTCTTTTGCTTACCATAACATGGTCGTACTTGAAGTGCTTGTAATTTATACCACCTACGTATGCCTTCACGTATCCCGTGTGTGGATCAACCGACATAAGGCCAGCCTGCAGGAAAAATTTGTAATAGCGTATCGAATCGTACGGGCTCATCACCGTGTCGCGTTCCCCATTCCACGAAAAAACCCGCATGGGAACCTTCTTCTTGAAAATTTTAAGAATATCATCCCAGCTATAACCTGCATTGCGTAGTACCCGGTAGCGCTCACTGCGTCGAATCGAAAGTTCCATAAGGTAGTTAATCTGATCGGGAGTTAGGTCATAGGAAAAAGGAGCTACCCGGCTGCCTTTTTTCTCGTTGAAGAATGCCTTCTGCAGGTCATTCTTCAAATATTCGGTAACCGCCTCTTCGGCATAATGTTGCATCCGCGAGTCGATGGTGGTATAGATTTTTAAACCATCTGTGTAAATGTTGTAAGGGGTTCCATCGGGTTTGGTGTGCTTGTTGCACCAGCCATATAACGGGTTACGTACCCACTCTGTTGAGTCGGCTTGATAATCTTCGTATACCACATAATTGCTACGTTTGGGCTCCTTTGCGGTTAAAATCAGGCGCAGTCGCTCCCTGAAATACGTGGCAATGCCTTCATTCTGGTCCTGTGGTGTGTATTTTAATCGGATAGGAATTTTAAGCAACGAATCGTATTGTTGCTCGGTAATGTAGTGGTATTCTTTTAGCTGTCCCAGTACCACATTTCTTCGCTGCAGTGAGCGTTCAGGATTCAAAACTGGTGAATATCGCGTGGGCGCTTTCAGCATTCCTACCAGCAATGCTGCCTCTTCAATGCTGAGCGAATCGGGTGTTTTATTAAAATAGGCCCTCGATGCCATTTTGATGCCAAATAACGTCCCACCAAAGGGCACAGTATTTAAATACATGGTGATAATCTCATCCTTTGTATAATTGCGTTCAAGCTTAATGGCTGTAACCCATTCTTTAAATTTCACAATAGAAAGCGCAATCATACGCGTACCCCAAAAGCTATACAGGGCAGTGTCGCGAGGAAAAAGATTTTTAGCCAGCTGTTGGGTGATCGTACTCCCTCCACCAGCATTACTTCCTAACAGAATGGTTTTGAAAAATACCCGCGCCAGACTCCTGAAATCAATACCCGAGTGCTTGTAGAATCGAACATCTTCAGTGGCTATCAGAGCATGGATTACATTGGGCGATATTTCATCGTATCGCACGAAAGCACGGTTTTGATAGTAATATGTCCCCAGCAGTACTCCATCCGAGGATATTACTTCTGAAGCAACATTATTCCTCGGATTTTCCAATTCCTCAAAGGTGGGCATAAAACCAAATATGCCTAACCCAATACCCGCAAAAATTAATATCAATATTACATAGGGAAGAACATACAAAATCCAGAAAATCTTTCGATAGTTCATGGAAAAAAAATTAGTTACTATTCCGTCTAACTTTTTAATATGGCACCCGGTTGTTTAGTATCTCCAAAACTGGCAACCAAAGCCATAGGCAAATGATGTACTTTGGACAAAATTACAATTATTTAGTTTAAAATTTTGAAGTTACTCTACTTATTCTTTTACTTTGTGCAAATTTTTTTGTAGAAATTACCAAAATAGCACGGAAAATGGAAGAAAACCTTGTAATTGTTGAATCTCCGGCTAAGGCAAAAACGATTGAGAAGTTTCTCGGAAAAGATTTTCATGTGGTTTCGAGTTACGGACATATCAGGGACCTGTCCAAGAAAAATCTGGGCATCGATATACAAAACAATTTTAAACCCGACTATATTATTTCTGAAGACAAGAAAAAAATAGTTGCTGAACTGAAGAAATTAGCCCAGCAAGCCAAAACGGTGTGGCTGGCGTCCGATGAGGATCGTGAAGGGGAGGCTATTGCCTGGCACCTGGCAGAGGTGCTTCAACTTCCAGAGCAGAAAACCCGGCGCATAGTATTTAATGAAATAACAAAGAATGCTATTCTTGAGGCCATTGCCAATCCCCGAGGTATCGATTTCAATCTGGTTGATGCTCAGCAGGCACGACGGGTCCTCGACCGATTGGTAGGCTTTGAACTGTCGCCCATTCTCTGGAAGAAGGTTAAGCCTCAACTTTCCGCGGGAAGGGTACAGTCTGTAGCGGTACGCCTTATCGTCGAACGCGAACGCGAGATTTTTGCGTTCCATGCCTCCTCACAGTTTAAGGTGGTTGGTTTTTTCGAGGTAATTGATGCCAATAATAAAAAAACGATACTCGAGGCCGAACTCGAGGAAAGATTCAATACCTATGAGGAGGCACAGGCCTTTCTCGAAAAATGCAAGTCGTCAGAATTTAAGATTGTCGATATCACCAAAAAGCCTTCTAAAAAGTCGCCCTCGCCCCCTTTCACTACTTCTACGCTGCAGCAGGATGCCAGTCGAAAACTCGGATTTTCAGTGGCTTACACCATGTCCATAGCCCAGCGTCTTTACGAGTCGGGGAAAATCACTTACATGCGTACCGACTCAGTTAATCTTTCCGAGCTGGCTATCAATACTGCAAAAAAAGAGATTCTCAAACTATTCGGTCCCGATTATCACCACATGCGCCAGTATAAAACCAAAATTAAAGGGGCTCAAGAGGCACACGAAGCCATCCGCCCTACCTATATCGACCAGCAAACCATTCAGGGTACGCAGCCCGAGAAACGTCTCTACGAACTTATCTGGAAACGTACCATTGCTAGCCAGATGAGCGATGCCCAGTTCGAAAAAACAATTATCACCATTAGCATTTCCAATCAGCCCCTGCACTTTATTGCTACGGGCGAAGTATTGCTATTTGATGGTTTTCTAAAAGTATATTCCGAGGCCTCGTTGGACGATGAACCTGAACAGCAAAAAAAACTGCTCCCTCCTCTAAAGGAAAAACAACCCCTTCAATTATTAAAGATTGAAGCTGTTGAACGTTTCCCCAACCATCCTCCCCGCTACACCGAGGCCAGCCTGGTTAAAAAACTCGAAGAACTCGGCATTGGACGCCCCTCGACCTATGCTCCCATTATTTCTACCATCCAGCAACGCGGCTATGTGGTTAAAGAAGACCGTCCCGGAACCGAACGCTCATATAGGGTGCTGGAACTTTCGAACGGAAAAATTACCACAAAAACCAATATTGAAATTACAGGTGCCGAAAAAGCCAAACTTTTCCCCACCGACATTGGTATGTTGGTCAATGACTTTTTAGTGGACAAATTTGGCAACATCATGGATTACCAGTTTACCGCCAATGTCGAAAAACAATTCGACGAAATAGCTGCTGGCAAACTTCGATGGACCGACATGATAAGGCAATTTTATTTCCCCTTTCACCAACAGGTCGATGCAGTTACTTCGGTGCGTGAGGTACCGCGCAACGAACGGCTGCTTGGTGTCGATCCCACTACCGGTAAAAATGTGTATGCTCGTATGGGACGCTTTGGCCCCATGGTGCAAATAGGCGAAACGAACGATACCGATAAACCTCAATATGCTCGCTTGCAAGCCGGTCAGTACATCGAAACCATTACCCTCGAGCAAGCGCTCGCATTGTTCAAACTCCCCCGCTCGCTTGGAGAATTTGAGGGGAAAGAAGTCACCGTGGGAACAGGTCGCTTTGGACCCTATGTCCGTCACGATAACAAATATTTTTCACTGGTAAAAGGAAAAGACGATCCTTATACTATTTCTCTCGAACGCGCTATTGAACTTATTCTCGAGAAGAGAGAAAAGGAAAACAACAGAATTATTCATTCCTTTGAATATAAGGGTGGTTCGCTGCAGATCCTCAATGGCCGGTTTGGTCCGTATTTATCCTACAATGGCCAAAATTATAAAATACCTAAGGGCACCGATCCTAAGTCCCTTACTCTTGAGGGCTGTGTTGCTATTATCGAAAAAGCAGAGCAAAAAAACCAGGCTACGGAAACAAAAAAGATTAAAGCTAAAGCAAAAAATGAAGGAAAATAACAATAAGCATACTTAATGCAATATTTTTGCAGGTAACAGGTTTTATAATTACTTATACTTTTATTTTTTGAATACCATGAAACAGATTCTGGAATATTTTGACCCTGTTTCACTCGATCGTCCTCCCTTTGAAGAATATCTTCTTCATAAACAATCTTTTTGCCGTCATATCGATATTCATACCCCTGATCAGATACCCGAGGGACAGTATAATATTGCACTTATTGGTTTGGTCGACGAGCGAGGAAGCTTTGCCAGCAAAGTTTCTTTGGCAGCCGACGTTATTCGTAATCAATTGTACCTGCTTAACTTTTTCCACAAGAAACCAAAAATTGTTGATCTGGGCAACCTCAAAACAGGGCCCTCTGTATCCGACACCTATTATGCTATTCGCGATATTTGTCTTGAATTGATTCCAAAAGAAACCCTTCCCATTTTTTTTGGAGGCACACAGGACGCAACTTTCGGCATGTATCTGGCTTTTGAAAGCCTAAAAAAAAAATATCGCCTCACTACCATCGATTATCGCCTCGATTGTAATTTCGAGAGCTATCAAACCCTACATTTTTTGAACTATCTCAATCAAATCATCCTCAACCAGCATCATCTCTTTGAATTATACAACATTGGCCATCAGCAGTGCTTTGAAATTCCCACAAATTCCGATTTGCTCGAAAACCTTTTTTACGAAAACATCCGCTTAGGTCTGGTTAGAAACAATATAGCCTCTGTCGAGCCTTATCTGAGAGACACTCATATTTTAAGTATTGATATCTCTTCGGTCAAACATGCCGATGCCCCGGGTCAAATTGTTTCTTCACCCAATGGATTTAGCGCAGAGGAAATTTGTCAGATGGCCAGATATGCAGGAGTCTCAGATAATGCAAAAGTTTTAGGGATATTCAATTATCTTCCCATTAAGGATATGGGCGAAGTTACTGCCTCGCTAATTGCCCAGGTAATATGGTATTTCATCGAAGGTTATACCTACCGGCTAAACGAAAATCCTCAAGTTGATAGTTCTGTCTTTCAGCAATTCTTCGTTACCCTTAACGAAGAGCATCATTTGAAATTTTATAAAAGTAAAGTATCGCAACGTTGGTGGACCGAAGTACCCTCCAAAAGTGGAGACAATGTTTATATTGCCTGCTCTGAAAACGATTATTTACTCGCCCTTAAAAACGAAATACCCGATAGATGGATTAAAGTATTTAAAAGGCTGAATTAGAGAATATTTTACGATAAGTTATTCAATATTAATACTATTACCCAAAAAAAAATTCTATATAAACGACGGTACGATATTTTTTACCAATGTAATTTTTTTATATTTGTCAATTCAATACTATAAGCTTTGAAGCGATTGAACCAAATAAAGCCGAATGTGAGTAATATAAAATTTTTCGTGGTACTGTGGGTTACAACGGTAACATTGTCTGCAAAGGCCCAGGATGCCATGTTTACACATCACATGTTCAATCGGGTAATGGTAAACCCAGCCTATGCCGGTAGCTCGGAGCTTATGGAAATTAGCATGTTAAACCGAAACCAATGGTGGGGCTGGTCGGGTGTATCGCCACGATACACCAATGGAACCGTAACATTGCCTTTTAATCTTTTTGGAATGTCGCATGGAGCTGGCCTGGCATTTAATAATGATAAATTTGGAGTAAATAATGACATTGGCGCAAAACTTATTTATGCTTTTCAACGTAAAATAGCCATCAGTGAGGGTACCCTTGGAATAGGCCTATCTGCTGGAATAAACAGCTCAACCTTTGATGGCGCAGCTCTCAATGGTGGTAACGATCCACTGGTACCATCCCAAAAATTAACCGGAATGACTATATTTGACATGGGTATTGGCATATACTACAAAACCGAAAAAATTTATTTTGGCTTATCCTCCACCCATTTACTTACAGGGACAAGGGATTACAAAATCTCATCGGGATTGGATGTATTGCCTTTGCGTCCACAGTACTACGCCATGGCAGGGTATGCCTACCAGTTGCCCAATCCTATGCTGGTGGTAGTACCCTCATTTCTCATTCAAAGTGATGGTAAAATGACCTCGCTGAGCTTCAACACCAACCTTATATACAATAATCGGGTGTGGGGAGGCGTTTCTTATAATGCTGGTTCAGCAGTGTCGGCCCTTTTCGGACTGGAACTGATGCCCGGAATAAAATTTGGAGTTAGCTACGATTACGATACCAGCATCCTCCATAGGGCATCCAATGGAAGTTTTGAGGTATTTGTTCTTTATGGATTTAAATTAAAAAAAGAGAAAATACCCCAGAGGTATAAAAGTTTAAGATATTTGTAAAAAGTTTTATATTTAAAAAAAATAATTTAATTTTAGAAAAACTTAATAGCCATAGAAACTATAACATTTCTGTTATGAAAAAAATATTATATATTGCTGTAAATGTGGCAATTATCGCAAGTTGTGGAAAGTCAGATAATGGAGAACTAGTGGGAGTCGCTGGCAGAAAGGCTTATTTTGAACCCGAACCGTATGGAATGGTGTTCATTAAACAGGGAAGTTTTAACATGGGACCCAGCGACCAGGATGTTGCGTGGGCGCAAAATTCGCTTTCCCGTACCGTTACCATTCAGGCTTTCTGGATGGACGATACAGAAATTACCAACAACGAATATCGACAGTTCGTGTACTGGGTGCGCGACTCTATCATGCGCCGCATGCTGGCAGCCCAGATTGAAGACTTTGCAATAGCTGAAGATGAGCAAGGAAATCCCATCGACCCACCGCTGCTCAATTGGGAAACTGAAATTGACCCACAGGATGAGGAACAGAACAATATCCTCAATGAGTTGTATCTGTCGAAAGAAGAACGTTTTTACTTCCGTAAAGAAATAGACACCCGCAAGCTCATGTATGAATATTACTGGGTTGACCTGAAACAGGCTGCTAATAAAAACAACCGTTACAATTTTGAAACCAAGCAATATGAGGGAGTTGTTTATAACAATCGGGGTGAGCGTGTTGAAATTGTAAACCGTTCATCCTTTGTTTTTCGTGATGTAGTTAACGTTTATCCCGATACGCTTTGCTGGGTGGCCGATTTTACCTATTCATACAACGAGCCAATGGCCACCATGTATTTCTGGCATCCTGCCTACGATAATTATCCTGTGGTTGGAGTAACATGGAAACAGGCTACTGCATTCTGCATCTGGCGTACTCAATATCTTAACACATACCTAAGCCGTCAGGGGCAGTTTTTTGTTCATGATTATCGTTTGCCCAGCGAGGCCGAATGGGAATATGCAGCCCGAGGGGGACTCGACCTCTCCATGTATCCCTGGGGTGGTTATTACACCCGAAATAATGAGGGCTGCTTCCTGGCTAATTTTAAACCTCTGCGCGGTAACTATACCGATGATGGTTATGCTACCACATGCAGGGTGGGTTCGTTCGAAGCCAATGAATATGGCCTGTACGATATGGCCGGAAACGTGGCCGAATGGACTTCAAGTGCTTATGACGAGTCGGCATACATCTATACCCATGATCTTAACCCTGATTATAAGTACAATGCTCTTCCTGATGACCCACCCGTACTAAAACGTAAGGTGGTACGAGGAGGTTCGTGGAAAGATATTGCCTACTTTCTACAGGTAGGTACCCGCTCGTATGAATATCAGGATACTGCTAAAAGTTACATAGGTTTTAGATGTGTACGTTCGTATTTAGGAAATAGTGAGTAACCGATAAAACCCTAATGAAATGACCCTTTCAGAACTAGTACAATCCTCTGGATGGAAGAACTTTATGGCCAAACTCTATGGGTTTGGCGCCTCCGTTGTGATCATTGGAGCCATGTTCAAAATTATGCACTGGCCGGGTGCAGGGATAATGATTGTGGCAGGGCTGAGTACCGAGGCTATCATTTTCTTCTTCTCGGCTTTCGAACCCTTGCACGAAGAGGTCGACTGGACACTCGTTTATCCTGAACTGGCAGGCATTACCGATGATGACGAAATGGAAAACTTCAAAGAAAGCATCACCAGTAGCCGGGGTAATGTGGTGCTTGAAAAATTTGAAAATCTGTTCGACCAATCCACGCTTACCCCAGAAACGCTTGAGAAACTCAGTGAGGGCTTTGCAAAACTCAATAATACGATAAGCGGGCTGGCCGACATTTCCGAAGCTACAGCAGCTACTAAAGCCTTCGCTACTAACTTCCAAAATGCTGCCCAGTCACTCGACTCTCTAACCAGCCTATATGCTGAAAGCTCAAACGGCCTGGCTAATTCGATCTCTGTTCTCTCAAATACCTATCAAAAAACAGCTCAGATTATTGAGCAAACCGGCCAAAAAGTTTCGGAACAGGTGCAGCAGAGTGGAATGGATATGGCTAATGCTTATCAAAAACTGGCTGAATCTATCACGTTGTATTCGTCGGCGATGACCAATGAAAGTCAGGCTTATGTCGGACAGGTAGAGAAACTCAACAAAAATCTCTCGGAGCTAAATGCACTCTATGAATTGCAACTGCGAGAAACTTCCGACTATCTTAAAAAGAACCAGACCCTTTATTCGGGTATGGATACAATACTGGCTAACCTGAATGAATCGGTTAATGAGACCAAACGCTACCGTGAGGAAATGGGTAAGTTGAGCGAACATCTGGCTGCTCTTAACAATATTTACGGGAATATGCTCTCGGCTATGAACTATACGAAAAAATAAACTAAAAGCGTATGGCACACGGCAAAGAGACTCCCAGGCAGAAAATGATCGGTATGATGTACCTGGTGCTAACCGCACTACTGGCTCTTAATGTCCAGAAAGAGGTACTCAATGCTTTTGTTATTGTTGAGGAGGGATTGGGTAAAATGAACGAAAACTACGCCGAAAATAACCGTAGTATGTACGCAGCTTTTGAACAGGCGTATGCAGAAAATCCTTCCAAATCGAAAAAATGGCGCGACCTGGCCCTGGAAGTTAAAAAGATGGCCGACGAACGATATGAGATGATACAAGACCTCAAACTAAAAATTTTGCAAACTGCCCGGGAAAAGGAAGCCATCAAGGGACGTGAAATAATTCCCGAAAATATTAACGGGAAGGAAAATACCGATATACCTGCCCAGGTAATGATTACCGAAGGAAACGGGAAAAAACTCAGAGCAGCGATTGAGGGGTTCCGAAAATTTATGCTGGATAATATCGATCCCAGCTACGATATTTTGCGTAAATCTATTGAAAAAGGTTTGAACACAAATGACCCTCCTCCCAAAGAAGGAAAAACGGAAAGCTGGGAAAGTGAACATTTTGAACACTTACCGCTTATGGGAGTGATCACCATTCTGTCGGGTATGCAATCGAATATCCGAAATGCAGAATCGGATATGTTACGTTACCTTTATTCCATGATCGATAAGGGCTCGTTTAAGTTCACTTCGCTCGAGGCAGTTGTTATAGCTAATTCCAACTATATCATTCAGGGCAACGAATATCAGGCAAAAGTTTTCCTGGCCGCCTTTGATACTACCCAGGATCCTACGATTTATATTGGACCCTACGATTCAGTACGTACGGAAGAGGGATGGGAGTATAAGAAGCGGGAAGGGTATCGCTACGACTCTTTACCCGTAAAAAATGGGAAAGGTATTTATACAGTAAAGGGTACTTCTATAGGGGATAAGGTATGGACGGGACTTATACGCCTGCGAGCTCCAGGTGGAGGAAAGGATTTGTACAAACCTTTTAAGGCTCAGTATCGCGTGGCTGAGCCAATGCTGGTGGTTTCACCTACTAAGATGAATGTTTTCTATCTGGGGGTCGATAATCCTATTGAAATATCAGTTCCAGGAGTACCTGCAGATAAGGTATTTCCTTCAATTAACAATGGAACGATTGTGAAAGAGGGAAAAGGATTTATAGTACGTCCTGCCCGTTCAGGTGCTGCCGAGGTTACCGTTATGGCCGAAATAGAGAAAACGCGTAAACTTATGGGCAGCAAGCAATTTCGCGTAAAAGTGGTGCCCGACCCTGTGGCTAAGGTTGCTGGCATTAAAGGTGCCGGAGGTATTGAAAAAGCTGTATTGATGGCTCAAACCGGCGTAGTTGCCGAAATGGAAAACTTTGATTTTGACCTTTCATTCCGGGTTACAGAGTTTAAAGTATCTGTTAATATTGGCGGATTTTCAAATGACAAGATTTCAAAGTCAAACCGATTTACGGAGGAGCAGTTTTCGCTTATCAGACAGGCAAATCGAGGACAAAAAGTGTACATAGAAGATATTAAAGCAGTCGGCCCAGACGGATCAACTCGCTTACTGGGTTCTATTGCCTTAACCATTAAATAGAAAAGTTGATAATACAAATATTATGAAGCGGAAAGTCATTTTTATGGGGCTGTTGTCGTTGGTAGGGAGCTTACTGGTAGGTATTGCTCAGGACAACAAGGTGGAAGTATATGTGAAAGAACATATCCCTAATAAGCGGCCTGTGCCCTATGCACATGTGCGCGAAGCCGATGTGATGTGGTCCAAAATTATCTGGAGGGTGATCGACTTGCGCGAAAAACAAAATTTTACCCTCTACTATCCTACCCGACCCATCGATAGCCGGATGAATCTGATCACGCTGTTGCTCCATGGAATCGATAATGAAGGGGTTACAGCCTATAGTACCGACGACCCTCTGAACGAGTTTAAGCAACCTTTGACCAAGGAGCAGGTCGACGTACAGATGGGTGCTAAGACCGACACTATTAAGGTCCCCGATCCCAATACGGGTGAATTGGTTACTAAGGTTATTCAGCGTGATAGGCAGATTGAAGCCATCAAACAAATTATGATTAAAGAGAAATGGTATTTTGACAAGCAACTTTCAACCATGCATGTACGGGTGTTAGGCATTTGCCCAATTCTGGTGCGAAACAAGGAAGATCAGTTTGGGAATCCTACCGAGGAAATCGAAAAGAAGTTAACTTTCTGGGTTTATTATCCCGAAGTTCGTAACCTGTTGGCTAATCATGAGGTTTACAACCGGTTCAACGATGCTCAATACTATTCCTTCGATGATCTGTTTACCCAACGCCGCTTCTCCAGCTTTATATTTAAAGAATCCAACGTATACGACAACCGTCCTATAGGATCATATACCAGTGGCATAGAAACACTATACGAATCCGAGCGGATTAAAGAATCTATTTTCAAATATGAACACGATTTGTGGGAATATTAATTTGATTAGCTAAGATATCCTGAAGGGCTATGAAACCATAGCCCTTTTTCGTTTCACCAAATAATTGTATTTTTGTACAATTTAATTAGGCAACGAGAGCTCTACGCTGAGGCAAAGAAGGAATACTTAAGAGGGGAAATTTTCTTTATTTCAGAAAAAATGTAATCCGTAAATGTTGTAATATTGTTCAAAAAGTGACAAATCATGAATTCACTGGAATGTGTCAAGGCTAAAATTATTGACTGGAAAGAACTGGAAAGAGCCTGCTATAGGGCCCGATTTTTGAATAAAAAGATTGTATTTACAAATGGCTGTTTTGACATTCTGCATCGAGGGCACATAGAATATTTGCATCAAGCTGCCGATATGGGTGATTGGCTTATCATAGGCCTTAACACAGATGCGTCTGTTCGGCGTTTAAAGGGTGAGGGACGACCGGTTCAGGACGAGGAGACACGGGCGCTTATTCTGGCCTCTCTGTCGTGTGTAACCTATGTGGTGCTTTTTGACGAGGATACCCCGCTCAATCTCATCAAATTAGTACAGCCCGATATTTTGGTAAAAGGCGGCGATTATGCTAATGTAGAGACTATAGTAGGCTATGAAGTCGTAAAACAAAAGGGGGGGGAGGTAATAGCTTTGCCTTTTGTTGATGGACATTCTACCACCCAGTTATTGCAGAAAATTCGGCAACTATAAGCCTTTATTTTCTTTTTTGGGGAATATTTGCCATCTTTGCATCAATTATGTATCAAATAAATGTTTAATAATCAATATTTTAATAATATTATGGAAAAATCAATTGCAATTTTATGTGCCGGGGGACCCGCTCCGGGGATTAATACGGTAATAGGCTCGGTTACCAAGGTTTTCTTAAAAAATAATTATAGGGTAATTGGAATTCATGAGGGATACAAGACCCTGTTTAAGGGCGAGCCAAATATTCAGATACTTGATTTTCAGTTTGCCGATCAAATTTTTAGCCGGGGTGGCTCGGCCTTACGCATGAGCCGGTACAAACCTAAAGATGAAGAGTTTAATTCTGATTTCTTTGAAAAGTATAATGTAAAGCTCCTGGTGACCATCGGAGGTGACGATACGGCTTCAACAGCAGCACGGTTAACTAAGTATTTGCAGTCTAAGAATCTCGAGGTGCGCAATATTCATGTACCCAAAACTATTGATAATGACTTGCCTCTTCCTCAGGGTATTCCTACCTTTGGCTACCAAACCGCCAAAGAAGAGGGTGTTAGGCTGGCAACTACCATCTATGAGGATGCACGTACCAGCGGTACCTGGTTTGTGGTTAGCGCCATGGGGCGAGAAGCCGGGCATCTGGCCTTTGGTATTGGCATGGCTGCCCATTATCCTATGATTATTATCCCCGAAATGTTTAATAAGAGCAAGGTAACCTTCCAGAATATTACCAACCTAATTGTTTCTTCGATTATCAAGCGTTTGATCATGGGGATGGATTATGGGGCAGCTATTGTAAGCGAGGGGGTATTCCACTTTATGACCGATGAAGAGATTATAAGTTCGGGAATTCAGTTTACCTACGACGACCATGGACATCCCGAGCTGGGCAACGTAAGTAAGTCGCATATTTTCAATTATCTGGTTCAGAATAAGTTAAAAGACCTGGGGCTCAAGGTTAAAAGCCGTCCCGATGAAATGGGATATGAGCTGCGATGCTGTCGTCCCATTGCATATGACTTGGCCTATGCTACCCAATTAGGGTTAGGCGTGTATAAACTCTTTAGCGAAGGCAAAACGGGTTGTATGGTAACCATCGACCACCAACAAAATGTGGTTCCCTTGTATTTGAAGGATGTTTCCGACGAAAAGGGTAAGGTTATACCCCGATTGGTAAATATTGACTCGGAACGTGTGCAGATGGTTCTTCGCGATAATCTGCAGTTTATTACGGCTGCCGATTATCAGGAGGCTAAGAAATTTGTGAAAAATCCTGAAGAATTTGATTTTTATAAGATTCTGGGATGGTAAGATACGGTGTGTTGTAGGTTATAAAATAGGGGTGAACAATGGTCACCCCTATCTTTATATATTGCGTTTCCTAAAAGTTCGAATAACTGGTGTTCTTTAGACTGGAACGGAAATTTTCTTAGATTTTTCAATATTTTCAACGAAGACATCGAACAGAAATTCCGTATCTAGAGGGCCACCTGTAGCTTCGGGGTGAAACTGACACGAGAAAATGGGTTTTGTTTTATGGCGCATGCCTTCGTTGGTATTATCGTTGAGGTTGATGAAAAGAGGAGCCCATTCATCACTCAAAGTGTTATTGTCGAGGGCAAAGCCATGATTTTGAGAAGTAATGTAAGCCTTTTGTGTTCCGACTTCAATTACAGGCTGGTTGTGGCTGCGGTGGCCATATTTGAGCTTGTAGGTGTCGGCTCCGGCAGCAAGCCCCAGCAATTGATTACCCAGACATATTCCCATGGTAGGAATATCATATTGAAGCGCTTGCTTAAGATTTTTAATGGTTGCAGTGCACATCTTGGGGTCGCCTGGACCGTTGGAAATGAATAGTCCATCAAATTCTTCGCTAAAAATATCATAGTCCCATGGAACTCTTACAACAGTAACATCGCGCATTAGCAGATTGCGGATGATATTATATTTAACACCAGTATCGATAAGCAATACACGAAATCTACCATTGCCATAAATCAATTTTTCTTTTGTGCTTACCTGGGCTACCAGATTATCCTTATTGGGATTGTAGAAGGGCACATCATTATCATCGATTATTATTTTTCCCAGCATGGTTCCTTTTTCGCGGAGCTGTTTGGTAAGTGCTCGGGTATCGATACCAAATATACCGGGTACGTTGTATTCTTTAAGCCAGTCGGCCAGGCTCTTTGCAGCATTCCAGTGATTGTACTGATAGGAATAGTCGGTTATGATAAGTCCCGATATGTGTATCCTATCCGATTCGAAAAACTTGGGAAGGCCATTTTCCATGATGGAATGAGGAATGCCATAGTTGCCAATCATGGGGTAGGTGAGTACGAGTATTTGTCCCTTGTACGAGGGGTCGGTAAGACTTTCGGGGTAACCCACCATGGAGGTGTTAAATACCACCTCGCCAGCCACTGAGGTTTCAGCACCAAAGGAGTAGCCCGTCATTACGGTTCCATCCTCGAGAATAAGTTTTGCTACCTTTTTTTCTTTGTTCATAGAATTACTTGTTTTGCTGCTTTTTGAGTTCAAAATTGATAATTTCTTCACACTGTTCTGGGCCTATCCGTTTAGCAATGATTCGCCGATTTTTGTCGAGAATAAAGATGCTTGGGGTACTAACCACGTTGTAAAGCTCTTTAAACTTGATACTAAATGGATAAAAGGCATTTACCCAGTCGTATAGATGATGCTCATTTACGTAATCCACCCATTTAACTTTATTTTCAACGCTGAATACGAGGGAAATAGCAATTACCTGCACATTTTTATCCTTAAGTTTTTGATAAACTTCGTACATGACGGGAGTTTCCTTTTTGCAGTGCCCACAGTCGACATCCCAGAAGTACAGGATGGTGAAATCTTTGGTATAGTTACTTAGCCGGAAAGGACGACCCACATACACGTTTTTCTTTTCAGCTGTGTCGTTCATGGCCATCAGGAAGTGTTCGGCAGGTACTTCGAGTAGTTCAATCTCAGGTGCTACCTTACCAATCATGGTAGGTTTACGCTCTTCGACCTGTTTGCGCAGTTTTTTCAGATAGGTAGAATCACTCCACGTGGCTTCCTTGAGATAGTATTTGTCTGCAATGTACAGAGCAATGTCGTCGAATCCCATAATCTGACTTTTGCCATAGTGGTTAAATAGCGTAACAAGCATGTATCGAAAAAGTTCGGGCGAGGTACGTGAACGGGCAATCAGCATATCCACCTCGCGCATGATGGTGTCGGGTATTTGAGGAATAACCTTGTTGAGGTAGGTCATAAGCTTGTCCTCATAAATGGGCGTTCGAAGTAAACGTACGTCGCTCAGATCCATATTGTCGAAATAATGAAACCTGTAATAGCGGTATTGAAAGAGCGAATCGATGATATTACCCTGGGCGTCGCGGGGAGGATCGGGTACCTCAATGTCGGTGGTGGCTTTGATAAATTTGGCTACAAAACTGGTGGGGGCCTGATTGATAAGGTTGTCGCGGTACTTTTTTACCTCACTGTCGATGGCTTTCGTTTTTTCTGCAATACGCTTTTGCTCTGCTTCAGAAGTTGCCTTCTTTTTTTCTTCTAAAAGCGCATTCATTTCTTTGCGTTTATCACTTAGGAAAAACTGGTAATTGTAGAATATTTCATTCTCCTTTGAGTTCTTAAATTTAATTTTCCGAAAAAGATCGGTAGTATCGTTTTCGATGCTGAAATGCTGATTTTCGCTTACCAAAAAATCGAAATAGGTTTTGTTGGGGAGAAAAATCAGGTACATTCCTTCGGGAAGCGGTTTATTACCTTTAAAAACTCCAACGCCTTGATTGTTGAGGCGAATGGTGTCGTCGGGATACAGATTGGCACCAAAGTGATGCCCCAGAATCAGGGTAGTGTCCTTGAGTCCAGCAATTTTAACCTTGATTTCGTATCCTTTCTGAGAATATGCGCTGGCAGAAAGCAAAAGTAGGACTGTTAACAATCTTATCATAGTACAATTAGGTTTTAATTTTACCAGCCAAATTCATGTACACAAATTGTGCAAAGTTAAATATTTAGCTGAATATTATTCTGGGTAAAATCAAAATTGGTATTTTTCTTTTGTACTGCATATTGCAGGCAATTTCTAATATTCATTATATTTCTTAAGACAATTTTGGAATACATGTGATGATCGTAGCTATATTTTACAACTCACAATTGACTGTCAGTTATTGGCTTATGCAATGCGGCGTAAAGGCATTTTTTTCTGTAAATGATATTATTTTATCAAAAAACACCGTTGTTCAAGACATTTATATAACCATTTAACAACATTTATAATCTTGTTTTTATGGGAAGTAAGTTAATTTAGATTTAGATTTTGCAACTAACTTAAAAATTAACTTAACACAAGTTGGCTATGAGAAAAACATTAACTGCTTTTTTGATGTCCTTGTTTGGGATTTCGGGACTAATGGCTGTACCCTTTAACCTTCAGACTTTTGAAGGAGATGTGCCTGCTGGATGTTCCATTGATACAATAAATGGAGTACCCTATTTAAAAGTTCAGGTCGATGGTTGGAATACTTTTTTTGATATCGAGCCCATTGCCTGTACAGGATATACAACCCTGGCGTTTTCGTATAAGTACGAAAAAGATACGTCGACCAATACTTTGCCAGTTCAGGCATTTTTTCAATTAATTTCAGCCGACTGGAGCAACAAATCAGCGTTGACTGATAATCCTGCCTCTGAAACAATCAAGAACCTTTCTGGCACACCAAAGGTTGGGACTTACTCCAAGCTGCAGCTTGCTGTTCAGCAAACCTCGGGATCATGGTCGGCTATTGCAGGACCAGTGATTTACATTAGTAAGGTGAAAGTTGTCAATCCGTTTGATATTCGTACTTTTGAAGGGGATGTACCCGAAGGTGCCTCCATCGTTGAGATAGGTGGCAAAAAATATTTGCAGGTTATTCTCGATGGTTGGAACTCGACATTTAATATTCGGCCATTCCTTATTCGTGATGGATATGAAGCTACCGTTGAATTTAAGTATGCTCGTTGCCAGACTACAAAGGATACGCTGGAGCTATCGAAAATCAATGCCACTGTTCAGCTCATGGATACGGTAAATAAAGTGAATAATCCCTGGGGCGAAGGCATGGTACCCTCTTCGACAGGCCTTTCACAGTCGCCTGCATCGGAAACATTTAAGACGGTTAGCGCCAAGTTAAGCTCAAGTATGAAGCTGGTTAACCAGATACAGTTCTTTGGCCAGCAAACGATTAGTTGGGGGCCTACCATTGGCGACACCATCTGGGTAAGCATGGTATCTTTCAAGTCTAACAGCCCCATAGTGCTGGATCCCGATCTGGTAGATATTGAGCTGCCCGACTGGATGAGCGTGGTTACCATTGGTGGCAAAAAATACTTCCAGGTAATTCTGGATGGCTGGAATTCGACCATTAATATTGTACCGGTTCCCTTGAAAGAAGGTTTTTCAGCCCAGGTGGAATTGAAGTACGCTCGTTGTCAGACCACAAAGGATACGCTGGAGCTATCGAAAATCAATGCCACTGTTCAGGTAATGGATACAGTAGATAAAGTGACCAATCCATGGGGACCGGGTATGGTACCTTCTTCGACAGGACTTACGCAAGCTCCTGCTGCAGAAACATTTACTACGGTTACAGCTAAGTTGGCCAGCGCAATGACGCTGATCAATCAGGTTCAATTCTTTGGACAGCAAACGATTAGTTGGGGACCCACAGTTGGGGACACCTTGTGGTTTGGCAAAATTGTGCTTCTCGACCAGACCAAGCCCACCTCTCCAGCTAACTTGAACGCTACGGTTTCAGGCAATGAAGTTACCTTAACCTGGGATGCATCTACTGACAATGACGCCGTAGGTGGTTACATAGTTAAGCAGGGCGACAATATCCTCGACACTATCACTAAAACAACCTACAAGGTAAGTGGGCTGGCCGATGGAACCTATACCTTCAGCGTAATAGCTATGGATAAATCGGGGAACCTATCGGCAGAAGCAAAGGTTGAGGGTGTTGTGGTAGGCACGGATATTGAAAATTCTACTATAGCAACGCTTACCATTTATCCCAATCCTGTGTCGGATATCCTGTTCATCAAATCGGCAAAGGTCATTAAGAGTGTTGCTGTGTACAACGTTACCGGCCAGCTGCAAATGTTAAGGAGTATCAATGCCAATATGGCTACCCTGAGCATGGAAAGCTTTAATAATGGCTTGTACTTTATTCAGGTTCAAACAGTTGATGGAAATATCACACATCGGATTCTTAAACAATAGCACTTTCGCGGTTAATAAAAAAGGTTGGCTTACGAGCCAACCTTTTTTTGTTTCCATTAAGTACATTACAGCAAAAAATATATCTTAGCATCAAAAAAGAATGACTTCGAACAAGAAATACACGTTTGAACTTACCTCGATTGGCTCGTTGTTTTTTATTTTTGGATTTATTACCTGGATCAACAGTACGTTGATCCCCTTTTTAAAAATTACCTGCGAGCTTACCAATTTTCAGGCCTATTGGGTAACCTTCGCATTTTACATTTCTTATTTTGTGATGGCATTGCCTTCGGGTTGGCTTCTTTACCGTATCGGATTCCGTAGGGGTATCATGTTAGGTCTTTTAACCATGGGATTGGGGACACTGATGTTTATTCCTGCGGCTTTGGCCAGAAATTATGGATATTTTCTGGGGGGATTGTTTACTCAGGGGATAGGCCTGGCATTGTTACAAACGGCGGTTAATCCTTATGTAACTATTCTGGGTCCCATTGAAAGCGCTGCCCGACGAATAAGCATTATGGGATTATCTAATAAGCTGGCTGGCATTATTAGTCCGTATGTGCTGGGTAGTATCGTTTTACACAATATTAGTTTGTGGGTTGAGCAAATTGAAACGGTATCTGGTAGCCAAAAAATAGAGTTGCTCAACATGCTTTCGTACCGCATTATAGCTCCTTATCTGGTGATGGCATTTGTATTGTTAGGATTGGCGCTAATTTTTGGACGTCTTCATTTGGCCGAAGTAAAAACAGAGGATTCGCAGCGGGTTTATCCCCTGGATATTTTTAAATATCCTCAAATTATACTGGGGTTTTTTGCGATATTCTTTTACGTGGGTGCCGAGGTAGTAGCAGCTGATACCCTTATCTTACACGGGCATGCAGAGGGTATAGCTATGGAAACGGCCAGGATATTTCCTTCTATAACGCTGCTGGCTATGATGATGGGATACCTTGGGGGTATTGTCCTTATCCCTAAGTATGTAACCCAGCAGGCTGCTCTGGCTGCTTCGGCAGTTTTGGGGTTGTGCTTTACTTCGTGCGCTATTATTTTCAGTGGTTGGACAAGCGTATTTTTTGTTATGTTGTTGGGACTTGCTAATGCCATCATGTGGCCTGCCATATGGCCTTTGTCAATTGATGGCACAGGCAATCTAGTAAAATTAGCTTCTTCCATACTTATCATGGGAATTCTGGGTGGAGCATTGGTACCCCTGGGGTATGGATGGCTTGCCGATAGGTTGGGTAGTCAGCTGTCCTATTTGATATTGTTGCCCTGCTATGGATATATCCTGTTTTTTGCCTTGCGATCCTTTCGAAACAAGCGTATCGTTTAATTTCATCATAATAAAAAAAGTATGATGGAACACCCATGTTCGCAATTTTATCACTATTGTGTTTGCGTCCGCAGAAACATGAGTGTTTCATAACTTCAACCATATATTTTTCTGCTAATGAATGCTCGTCGGATAATTGTTAGCAAAAAAAGAAAATTTGTTCAAAACGAGTAGGGCAATTTTTTCTACCCCTAAATAAATCCCTTTACATTTGTAGCACACATTGGTTGGGGTTCAATACTTCTATTGAGCCTCATTAAAAGGGAATCCCGTGAAATTCGGGAACTATCCCCGTAGCTGTAAGCTCCGTAATGGGTTGCCCAGCACACTAAAGCCACTGTTCCGCAGGAAGAAGGAATGGGAAGGCCGCTGAGCAATGGAGTAAGTCAGAAGACCTGCCAATGTGTATTGCGCGTATCGTGCTTTCGGAGGAAAAGCAGGGTACTGGTACAAGACAGTTCCGCAGGGTATACTATCTTTATTCCGGTACGCTTCCCTTTTCTTTCCGTAAGTAATGTTAAACTTGAAAACTTATTACTTATGGAAATGCAGGAAATTCTTCTTACTGAAAACAAGGATCGTTTTGTGGTCCTCCCCATTCATTATCCCCTGGTATGGGAACATTACAAGCGACACGAGGCTTGTTTCTGGACCGCCGAGGAAATCGATTTAAGTGGCGATCTTAGCGATTGGGAAAAGCTTAACGACGGTGAACGTCATTTCATTTCCCATGTATTGGCATTTTTTGCTGCCAGCGATGGCATTGTCAACGAGAATCTGGCAGTTAATTTTATGCGTGAGGTACAGATTCCTGAAGCTCGCTGCTTTTATGGTTTTCAAATTATGATCGAAAATATTCATAGCGAGACTTATGCCTTACTAATTGATACCTACATTAAAGATCCGGTCGAAAAAGATCGTTTGTTTCACGCTATAGAGACAGTACCGGCTGTTCAGAAAAAGGCCGAATGGGCACTTCGATGGATTGGGAAAGGCAGTTTTGTTGAAAGGCTGGTTGCCTTTGCTGCAGTGGAGGGTATATTTTTTAGTGGAAGTTTTTGTGCCATTTTCTGGCTTAAGAAACGAGGGCTTATGCCCGGGCTATGCTTCAGCAATGAGCTTATTAGCCGTGACGAGGGTATGCATTGCGAATTTGCATGCCTGCTTTATAGCATGCTTAAAAACAAACTTTCGGAAAGCAGGGTAAAAGAAATAATAGGCGATGCGGTTGCTATTGAAAAAGAATTTATTACCGAGGCATTACCGGTCGACCTGATTGGCATGAACTCTCGCCTTATGCGCCAATACATTGAGTATGTGGCCGACTATTGGTTAGAGGCTCTGGGTTATACCAAAATATACCAGGCCTCAAATCCCTTTGACTTTATGGAAATGATTTCGTTGCAGGGGAAAACTAACTTTTTTGAAAAACGGGTGAGCGATTATCGCAAGGCAGGTATTTTTAGTGATAAGCAACAGCAGCTGTTCACTATCCAGGAGGATTTTTAATCCAAAAATGCAATATGGGTTTGTGCATGCTTTACGAGTAAAAATGTAAAACATCAAATATACACGCAGTTGAAAATTATAAGGTTGACAAGAGATCTGAGCTTAGGGTCGATAGGTTTGATTGTATAATAAAATTTTTTAGCTATGATGTATGTAATTAAGCGCGATGGTAGGCAGGAGCCTGTCTACTTCGACAAGATAACCGCTCGTTTGCAAAGGTTAACTGGCGGATTAAGTCCACTGGTTGATGTTATCGAAATAGTCAAGAAAACCATTGAAGGTATTTACAACGGTATTACCACTACCGAATTGGATACGCTGGCAGCAGAAGTAGCAGCTTCGCGTACCACGATTCATCCCGATTATTCGGTTTTGGCTGCTCGCATTGCCATAAGCAATCTGCACAAAAATACGCTTGAGAGTTTTGCCAATACCATGCGTTTGCTATATGAACATGTCGAGGTTCGCACTGGCGCACATAAGCCCCTTATTGCCCAGGATGTTTATGAACTTGCACTGAAGTACGCTAATCAGCTCGAAGCAGCCATCTGTCATGATTGCGATTATGAGTTCGACTATTTTGGTTTCAAAACCCTGGAGAAATCATACTTGCTTCGCCTGGATGGGCGTATTGTTGAGCGTCCGCAGCATTTGTTTATGCGGGTGGCGTTGGGTATCCATAAGGAAAATATTGAAGAAGTGTTGTCCACCTACAAGCTTATGAGTGAACGTTGGTTTATCCATGCTACCCCTACGCTTTTTAATGCAGGAACCCCCAAGAATCAGATGAGTAGCTGTTTTCTTCTTTCTATGAAAGAGGATAGCATTGAGGGTATTTACGATACCCTGAAACAGTGTGCTAAAATTTCTCAGAGCGCTGGGGGGATAGGGCTTTCCATTCATAACATTCGGGCAAAAGGTAGCTTTATCAACGGTACCAATGGTACCAGTAATGGCATTGTACCCATGTTGAGGGTATTTAATGATACAGCCCGATATGTGGATCAGGGCGGCGGTAAACGGAAAGGTGCCATAGCTATCTACCTGGAACCCTGGCATGCCGACATAGAAGATTTTCTCGAACTTAGGAAAAATCATGGTAAAGAAGAGTTGCGTGCTCGCGATTTATTCTATGGCCTTTGGATTCCCGACCTATTTATGAAAAGAGTCGAGGCAAACGAAATGTGGAGCCTGTTTTGTCCCAATGAGGCGCCTGGACTTTACGACTGCTGGGGCGAAAGTTTTGAACAGCTCTATGTTAGATACGAAAATGAAGGAAGAGCACGAAAGGTTGTTAAGGCTCAGGACCTGTGGTTTCGAATCCTTGAGGCGCAAATCGAAACGGGTAACCCCTACTTACTTTATAAGGATGCAGCAAATGCCAAAAGCAATCAACAAAACTTGGGAACTATCCGGGGCAGCAATCTCTGTACCGAAATTATCGAATATACCTCGCCCGACGAAATTGCTGTATGCAATCTGGCTTCTATCGCCTTACCTAAATTTGTGGAAAATAATACTTTCCGTTTCGACAAGCTTTATGAAGTAACATATCAGATTACGCGAAACCTTAATCGAATTATCGATGAAAACTATTATCCGGTGCCAGAGGCTCGCAATTCAAATCTGCGACATCGTCCCATTGGGATTGGCGTGCAGGGATTGGCAGATGCTTTCATCTTGCTCAGGCTACCCTACGAAAGCGATGAAGCCCGTATCTTAAACGTCAATATTTTTGAAACGCTGTACTATGCTGCGCTTAAGGCTAGCAACGATTTAGCACGGCAATATGGTCCTTACGAAACCTTTCATGGCTCACCCCTGTCAAAGGGACTTTTCCAGTTCGATCTTTGGGGTGTCAAACCTACTGACCGTTACGACTGGAATAGCCTGCGTGAGTCAATAGTTAAGCATGGCGTTCGTAATTCCTTGCTTATAGCACCTATGCCTACCGCATCAACCTCACAAATTCTTGGGAATACCGAGTGCTTCGAACCTATTACCTCAAACATATATGTGCGTAGGGTATTGAGTGGCGAGTATGTTGTCGTTAATAAATATTTGGTCAACGACCTTATGCAGTTGGGGCTCTGGAACGATACCATAAAAAATAAAATTATTGCAGGTAATGGCTCAATTCAACATATCCCCGAAATACCGGATGAAATCAAACAGTTATACAAAACTGCGTGGGAAATTAAGCAACGTACTTTAATAGATATGGCTGCCGATAGAGGACCCTATATCTGCCAGTCGCAGTCGCTCAACCTATTTGTGGCAGAACCCACGCTGGCAAAACTTACCAGCATGCATTTTTATGCATGGAAAAAAGGGCTAAAAACCGGTATTTATTATCTGCGAACCCAGGCTCCCTCCCAGGCGGTGAAATTTACGCTGGGTAGGAATCCTGCAAAAATGATAAAGTCCGATACTCAGTCACAATTTTTTATTGCCTCTTCTACGGATATTCCCCACCAGGCAGACACCTGCTCGCTGAATGAAAATTGTTTGAGCTGTAGTTCATAAAACATTTGTGTTTATTCAGTGTTGATTGATAAATAATTGTTTTTCAATAAAATAAAATAATTTAACATTATAGACTATGATTACGCATAACTTGGGTTTTCCCCGCATCGGGGCTCGTCGCGAACTAAAATTTGCCCTGGAAAAATTTTGGAAAAATGAATTATCGGCTACCGAACTGATAAACATTGGTAAGTCGATTCGCCAACATAACTGGCAATTGCAGCAAGAAGCTGGAATAGAGCTTATACCCGTTAATGATTTTTCATACTACGATCAGGTACTTGATATTTCGTTAATGCTCGGTAATATTCCCTTGCGGTATGCTTCCCTTTTGTCGTCGTTTCCCGATGATCCCTTCAAACTTTATTTTGCAATGGCGCGTGGCTTACAAGATGAAATGTATGATATCCCAGCCATGGAAATGACCAAATGGTTTAACACCAACTATCATTACATTGTACCCGAGTTTTATGTCCACACCAGTTTCCAGCTGTTTTCGAAAAAAGTGCTGGAAGAATTTAGGGAAGCACAAGCGATGGGAATCAATGCTAAGCCTGTGCTGTTGGGGCCGGTTAGCTATATTTTGCTGGGTAAAGCGAAGGATCTAACGCTTACCCCATTTACTATCCTCGAGGGTATTTTACCGGTTTATCAGCAAATTTTGCAACAATTGGAAAGCATGGGTTGCAAATGGGTTCAAATTGATGAACCCATGCTGGCCACCGATCTGCAACCTCAGCATGCCGAACTGTTTCAGATGGCATACCATTTTCTCACCGTTCAGCTCAATTCCATGTCAATTTTGCTGGGTACATATTTTGGAGAAATAACGCACAATCTGGGAATAATCAATCAGCTACCCATAGATGCGCTGCATGTGGATTTGGTAAGTGCTCCGCTGCAGCTTGATGAATTATTGCATTCGCTCAATGCAACGATTGGTCTCTCGCTGGGTATAGTGGATGGGCGTAATATCTGGAAAAATAATTTTGAGCGATCGCTCAAAATTATTAAGCGAACGATTGAGGTACGGGGTGCCGAGCGGGTAATGATTGCCCCCTCGTGTTCGCTGTTACATGTGCCG
This sequence comes from Bacteroidales bacterium, assembly GCA_049968755.1. Classification (GTDB taxonomy): domain Bacteria; phylum Bacteroidota; class Bacteroidia; order Bacteroidales; family DTGW01; genus JAKPGM01. The sequence goes on along the minus strand of JBMFQE010000009.1, from coordinate 11,768 downwards.
TATGATATGGCACTTGAAACCAACGAAAAGGCATTGCCTTCGGATGTAAAGTACTGGATGGCCTTTGCCCGGCAGAAACTGGATGAGTTGAAAACGCTCAAAGCCCTGATGAGTGTTGAAAAGGATGAGCATGCCTGGGCTCTTGAAGCGTATGCAGAAAATGTCCGATGCATGGCCAACCGGATGCATTCGGATAAGGTAAGAAATGAGAAAGTCGCTGCACGCACCCGCAAAATAACCACTGAAGCCACTGGTCGCAAGTCGACCTTCAGCCAGCGATATGCTTTACAGCAGGAGGTGCTTAGGCTTCCGCTATTGCCAACCACAACCATTGGTTCGTTTCCGCAGACTACTGAGGTACGTAAAGTGCGCAATCAGTATCGTAAGGGCCTTATTACCGAAGCACAGTACAAAAGATTTATGCACGCTGAAATTGAAAAGTGCGTGCAACTGCAGGAAGAGACAGGACTTGATGTGTTGGTACACGGCGAATTTGAGCGGAACGATATGGTGGAATACTTTGGGGAACAGCTTCGAGGATTTGCATTTACCGAGAATGGTTGGGTGCAGAGCTATGGTTCACGATGTGTAAAACCGCCGATCATCTTTGGTGATGTGTCGCGCCCGCAGGCCATGACGGTCGAATGGACTTGTTTTGCCCAGTCGCTTACCCGAAAACCCTTAAAGGGGATGCTTACGGGTCCCTTGACTATACTCAAATGGTCGTTTGTCCGCGATGACCAGCCCTGGCACGAAACATTGATGCAAATAGCAGCTGCCCTTAATGAAGAGGTGTTGGAGCTGCAAAACAATGGAATTAAAATTATTCAGGTTGATGAGCCTGCATTGCGCGAAAGCTTACCCATGCGTCAAAAGGAATGGGAAGCTCATCTTCAGCATGCAATTCGTGCTTTCCATGTTACGATGAGTGGCATTGATGATCGTACGCAGATTCACACTCACATGTGCTACTCGGAATTTAATGATATAATAGAATACATTGCCCAGCTCGATGCAGATGTTATAAGCATTGAAGCCTCACGGTCGGAGATGGAGTTGCTGCAGGCATTTTATCGATTTAAGTACCCTAATGCAATAGGACCTGGTATTTACGACATTCATTCGCCCCGTGTGCCCTCGGTCGAAGAAATGGAAACACTTATTAAGAAAGCGCTGGAAGTAATTCCTGCCGAACAGCTGTGGATAAATCCCGATTGTGGGCTTAAAACGCGTGGGTGGGCCGAGGCACTGGCCGCACTCAAAAATATGGTACAGGCTGCACAACAGGTTCGCAGTCAAATCTTGACCGAATCGAAAATTTAACCCAAAAATCAAATATCATGGAAAAAGCAGTAGTTATAGAAAAAATAGTAAAGCGTAATGGCCAGCTGGTGGATTTTAACCCCGAGAAAATAACCTTTGCCATATACAAGGCTCTTCGGGCGGTAGGTCAGCCCGATCGTCAAAAGGCTGAAAAATATAGCCAGCAGGTAGTTCGTAAAATTGTTGAACGCTGTGTTTCTAAAATCCCTGCAGTTGAAGAAATCCAGGATTTGGTTGAGCGAACCCTGTTTGAGAATGGAGAATTTGAGGCCGGGAAAGCTTATGTAATTTATCGCTACCAGCATCAGAATATACGGCAAACGAAGGAACTTTTTTCGAATATCGAGATAGTAGAACAATATATTAACATGGAGGATTGGCGCGTAAAAGAGAGCGCCAATTCCACCTATTCGTTGCAGGGTCTCAACCAACACATTGCTACCCTGATAAGCTCGCAATATTGGCTCAATCAGATTTATCCTGCCGAGATAGCCGATGCTTACCGACAGGGGCGTATTCATATCCATGACCTGGGATTCATCAGCGTATACTGTGTGGGCTGGGATCTGGCTGATCTGTTGATGACCGGATTCAGAGGTATTGAGGGTAAAATTCAGAGTAAGCCGCCCAAACATTTGCGCTCGGCCCTGGGGCAGATTGTGAACTTTTTCTATACCATGCAGGGTGAATCGGCTGGGGCACAGGCCTTCTCAAGCTTCGACACCTATCTGGCTCCTTTTATTTACTACGACAAACTAAATTATGAACAGGTAAAGCAATGTCTGCAGGAATTTCTTTTCAACATGAATGTACCTACCCGCGTAGGTTTTCAGACCCCGTTTACCAACGTGACGATGGACCTGAAAGTTCCGGAGTTTATGAAGAATCAGCCGGTAATTATCGCTGGTGAACTAAAGGATAAAACGTACGGCGAATTTCAACACGAGATAGATATGTTTAACCGGGCTTTTGCTGAGGTGATGCTCGAGGGCGATGCTACAGGCAGTGTGTTTTCTTTTCCCATTCCAACCTACAACATCACGCCCGATTTCGATTGGGACAATCCCAATTACGAACCCATCTGGCAGATGACAGCCAAGTATGGCATCCCCTACTTCTCAAATTTTGTTAATTCCGACATGAAACCCGATGACGTGCGAAGCATGTGTTGCCGGTTACGCCTGGATAAACGTGAACTGCTGAAACGGGGAGGTGGCCTTTTCGGGGCAGACCCCTTGACCGGCTCTATTGGTGTGGTTACCATCAATCTCCCTCGTATCGGCTACGAAGCCCGATCGGAGCAAGATTTGTACGATAGACTGGCCAAGATGATGGAGTTGGCCAAAAGTAGTCTTGAGATCAAGCGTAAAGTCATTGAGCAACTTACCGACCAGGGTTTATATCCTTATTCCCGTTTCTATCTGCGGCATGTTTACCAGCAACATGGAAAATACTGGAGTAATCATTTTTCTACCATTGGTATTGTGGGGATGAACGAATGCTGCGTTAATTTTTGTGGGCAAAACATAGCAGAACCAGCTGGTTTTGATCTGGCAATGAAAATTCTCGACTTTATGCGTGATAAACTTCAGCAATTTCAGGAAGAAACGGGAAATATTTACAATCTCGAGGCAACCCCTGCCGAGAGTACCTCGTACCGTTTGGCCAGAATCGATAAGGCACTGTACCCCGATATTCTGGTAGCCAATGAGATGGCCTGGAAGAAAGGTGCTGAACCCTACTATACCAACTCTACTCAACTGCCAGTGAACTATACCGATGACCTGTTTGAAGCTCTTCGATTGCAGGATCCATTGCAGGTGAAATATACCGGAGGAACAGTTTTTCATATTTTTGTTGGGGAAAAGCAGCTACCAGTACCTTCGGTCAAACAGCTGATCAAAAAGATTACCCATAAATTTCATCTACCCTATATAACCCTATCGCCGAGTTTTAGCATTTGCCCATCGCATGGTTACCTGTATGGCGAACACGAATATTGTCCACAATGTGAAAGTGTTGGGAAGGTACAGAAATGTAGCATTTATACGCGTATCGTAGGATACCTACGACCTGTTGAGCAATGGAATGCCGGTAAGCAGGCCGAGTTTGTCGATCGTAAACATTTCGACTTTTTAACACATAGGTAAAAACGGTAGTATCCCAAAGAGTGTGTAAAATGTATTTGTTTTAATTCTTGTTGGGTGATTTTATTCAAGATTTTAATAACTTCGTGTTACATGGAGTTGTTTCATGATTTTTTATTCTACAAAAAATTTTACATAACTTAGAACAGTATTTACATAAGCGGAAAATAACTTTCCTCTTTTATATTTTTACTATGATACGTGTTAGTTTACCTATTGGAGGATTTATCAGGCAAAGCTTAATTGATTATCCGGGCCATATAGCTTCAGTTGTTTTCTTGATCGGTTGCAATATGCGATGCTATTACTGCCACAATCCTCAATTAGTATTACCAGACCTGATTAAAACGCAAAATCTTATTCCTGTTGGGGAGCTTATTTCCTGGTTTAAACGGAATGCCGACCTACTGGATGCGGTGGTGGTAACGGGAGGGGAGCCCACCCTGCATCCATCGTTGCCCGATTTTTTAGGATTATTGAAAAGTTTTTCATTGAAAGTTAAGCTTGATACCAATGGAACCAACAGCGGCATGCTTGAAGCCCTGATCGATAACCAACTGGTTGATTATGTAGCCATGGATGTCAAAGCTCCTCTCGAGCTTAGCAAGTACAGAGCGGTGGTTGGCAGTGCATTCTCCGGCATTCAGCTTAATGAGGTTAAAAAATCGGTGGCTATACTTTTAAAAGGGAAGGTGAAATACGAGTTTCGAACAACGCTGAATGCTTCGCTCAACAACGAGGATATTGTAGAGATAATGACGCAGGTTAGGGGAGATTATTTTCTGCAGATGCCCAATGAAAATAACCATGGCGTGCTTATTCCTGAACAGATGGGGGAATGTCGGGTAGATGTTGGTCAAATGTTAGATTTTGCGAAATCTTTGCAGGATATACAGGTAAATGTAAGATGAGGTCGGGCGAAAAATAATAAAGAAACGCAGCTTAGGTAGATGACTTGACTCCTGGTTTTTGTATTTTTGTGAAAATTGAGGTTTGTATGAATAATTTTTCACAGGAAGGCGTATCCCGGGCCTTACGATTTGTTGTATTGTTAGGGCTAATCAGTCTGTTTGCCGATATGGTATATGAAGGGGCACGCAGCATAAATGGTTCTTTTTTACAGATACTTGGGGCACGAGCTTCAACAGTAGGTTGGGTAGCAGGTGTTGGAGAACTTATTGGCTATGGATTGCGTTTTTTCTCGGGCTATCTTGCCGATCGCACCCGGCGTTACTGGTTGCTGGTTATGCTTGGGTATGCGATTAATTTACTTTCGGTTCCTTTATTGGCTTTTGCTGGACTATGGCAGGTGGCTATTGTGCTAATTATTGCCGAAAGGGTAGGTAAGGCTATTCGCAATCCTTCCCGTGATGCTCTGTTGTCGTTTGGTACCCAACAGATGGGTCGTGGGTGGGGCTATGGGTTACATGAGGCCATGGATCAGATAGGAGCCGTCAGTGGTCCGCTGCTGGTAAGTGCAGTGCTATTTTTTAAGCAAAACGATTACCAAACGGCCTATGCGTTGCTTTTTATACCGGCTCTGATAGCGCTGGCTATTCTCTGGTATTGCAAAAGGCTTTATCCTAAGCCCGAAAATCTTGAGGTGAAAAGAATGGGGGTTGCTACTTCGGGGCTTTCAAAATATTACTGGATTTATTTATTAGCCATTGCCTTTATGGCTGCAGGATATGCTGATTTTCCGCTTATAGCCTTCCATTTCAAAAAAGAAGGCTTGGCGAGCGATGCGCTTATTCCTGTTTTTTATGCTGTTGCCATGGGTGCTGATGCGCTGGTTGCTCTGCTGGCTGGACGCTTGTTTGATCGGTGGGGTATACGTGTGGTAGCCATTTCGTTCTTTATTGCCTTATTCTTTGCTCCGCTGGTGTTTATGGGTAAGCATCCTATTTTTTTATGGTTGGGCATGATCGCATGGGGTATTGGCATGGGGGTACAGGAGTCGGTCGTGCGGGCAGAGATAGCTACTACAGTACCACCTGAAAAACGTGGTACCGCTTTTGGAACTTTTAATGCAGTATTTGGTATCTTTTGGTTTGGGGGAAGTGCTGCTATGGGAATCCTGTATGAGCATACGGTTGCAGGCGTAGTAGTATTTTCTATGCTTGCCCAGCTGATTGCAGTGGCAGGTTTAATGCTATATGCCCGTATAAAAACCTCTGCTACCCTATAGGATACAAAGGCAATGCTAAACGATCGATGATACCACAAAATTCTAAGACCAATCGAGCTTATACAGGGCAAAGGTGTAAGCTCCTATAGCAATGGCCTTGCTAGTTCCCAGCCGAGATAACCCCACACCGGTCCGTTTCATCGGATCGTAAGGAATAAACTTATCTGTGCCGGGAATTGATATTTGTTTGGTCTGTCCGGCAGCGAACTGTTTAAATTCATCCTCGTTTTCCAGGTTATAGACCTGAACTTCGAGACGGGAAACTTCGCTACCATCAAGGCGTTGGATGGGTGTGTTCATTTCTTTGACCAGGGCAGGCAAGAAAAGTGAAGCTGCACCTGCCAATCCACCCCCAATAACCACCAGCCCATCGATGAGTGTAATTGCATTGGCCAGGGCATCCCCAACTACTTCGCCCATTTCTTTAAACGCCCGGATAGCCGCTTGGGTGTCCCCCTCTTTTGTGCCATTTGCAATATCGAAAATGTCCTTTGGTGTAAGATTTTCGGTATGCTGATAAGTGCTATGCTGCAAATATACCCTTCGAACAGCACGAATGCTGGCACCTTCTTCGGCAAAACATTGGGGGTAAAGTTTGTTGCGCATTAGCCATATTTCTGCAGCTGCCCCATTATCTCCCAGGAAAAGGTTATTGTTTTGCACTATCCCGGCCCCGAAGCCCGTACCCAGCGTAATACCGAGCAGGTTATTGAATTGTTTTTGACTGCCAGCATCTTTAAGCCGTTGGTTTATTTCGGGCAGAAAGCCCGCAATGGCTTCGCCATATGCAAAAAGGTCGCCATCGTTGTTAATAAATACAGGCATTTTAAATTTCTCTGAAAGCATAGGGCCAAGCGCTATCCCACCACGAAAGGCAGGCAGATTACCCAGATCGCCAATGATACCCTGTGCATAGTCGGCCGGGCCAGGGAAGGCAAAGCTGATGGCCACCGGGTCTTTTTTTAAATTACGCTTTACCTCTTGAAAACCTGTAACGATATTTTTTAAGCATTTTTCCAGATTATCCGCTTCTGAAGGTAATCGAATGGGCTCTACAATCTCTTTATTACCCTGTATGGCCGAAAAAACAAAGTTAGTCCCACCGGCGTCAAGGGTCATCACTATTCGGTCGTCGTGCGCGTAATTCATAGGTCATGATTTTGACGCTCAAATATAGCAATAGATTTGGTGCCCGTACTTAAAAATTGAATATTTTTCCCGAAATACAGTCGCAGGCCATGTAATATTATTGGATCATTCATCTCTAAATGCAATATATGTAAATATTCCGAGATACATAAGGTCATCATCTTGACTCAAAGGTGAGTCACCAAAGTAACATAGGGTACATACCGGAATGGTAGTCCATTGTAATTTTTTGCGGGTGCGATTGCGGTATTCATTATTCCCTACGAGGCGTCGGAATTTTACATCCAGCACCATTAGGTGAATTGAGTATCTGAGACATAAATGGTAATTTAAATGCAGAGATTACTGCGTTGTCTTTTTAATTGCTCTTCTACTGATGGATTGTGTGGTTTCCTGCGCTGGCATTGCTGCGATTTCATAGTAGTGCCAATAAAATGCTCTGATCGTTTTTTATACCAGTCTTTTAGCTAACCACATACTGCCTGATCTGGGCAATTTTTTCCTTTATTTCCTTAAAAGTATCGGGAGGGATATAAATCTGTACTTTCCTGGCTTTAATATACTTGTTGATGGTGTCGATGGAAATATCGTCGGGGGTGTAATAAATTTCAAACTTGTCGTACGAGCGTGCCAATGATTTGAACATCAGGTATAGGGTATTTATTTCGGGGTCCGACTGGTAATTGGCCAATATGGCCAGCAGCGAACGTAACGAATATTTCTGAAAAGCAATTCGTTCCATAATTTCCCGACTGTCGTTGAGTTCATCGGCAATACGCGAGGCTACATACATGGCCTCAATCCACCCTCCAGCTAACACCAGTGCGGCTGTTGAGCCCCTGTCGTTTTCTCGCAGGTATTCCTGAGCCATCACATAAATATCGGTGGCATATTTTATTATCGAGTCCCGATTGGTAATATTTTTTTCCATACTTTGCACAGCGTGTGCAAACATAATATCCGGGATACCCAACTGCTGCGAAAGCTTATGTATTACCGTAAAATACAAAAGCGATTTCTGATTTTGGCCAAAGATCTTGTTGTAACCCATGTCCACTCCGTATACCCCCAAATTAAGGGCGGCCTTATAGCTGGTTTCGTAAAGGTTAACATTTTCGGCAGGATTTAAAATATCAGGCGTATAGAAGGCCCCAACTTTATCGAAAATTTTATACATCTCACTGGGAAGATATACCCTATAGAATATCTGTCGAATCTCCTGTATAGTTTCATCAACCGACATCAGAGAATCGTCAGTCTCAATCGTTTTTTTATCGGTAGAGGAACGAGAACATGCAAAAAAGAAAAAGACTACCAACAAAGTATAAAATAAGACGAAAATTTTATTCAAACTTACCATATGTCTATAAGTCTCAATTTTCGATAAAAATAATAAATGGATTTTACATATGTGCATTTTGCAACGTATTTTTACAAAATAATTTGGGTAAAATGAATTCAATTGGCCGTTTGCCACAACTTTTGCATGTAATACCCTATGCTTATCTTGGGGGCACAGAGAAAGACTGTTTATATTTTATTGAATCAAGCAAGCATGATTTCAACCAAAGCATCTGGGTACTTGATAAAAGTGGCCCTATGGTGGAACAATGGATAGCCATGGGTGCCAGGGTTGAAGTGCTCGATATTCTTGGATTGTCACAGCGTGAATTTATAAAGCAGCTGTCGTTGCATGCTGCCAACGAGCGTTTTGAAGGTATATTGTACTGGAGCACCATAAAACTTCCCTTGGTACGTTATGCGTTCCGTAATCAACGCTGTCGTATGGCTGTTCATGCGGGAAATCCGGCTAACTTTCGTCCGATGGGAATATTAAAACAAATGGTAGAGCACATGTTTTACCCTTCCCCTATTAATACTCAATTATTTGCCTGTTCCAACCATGTATTGCGTTCACTGTCTATTCATCCCTATTATCGACAGTTTGGCGCCACGACGTCCTATAATCCGGTTCGCTTGCTCGACCAAAATCCTTATCGGGTACGACCTATCGATCAAAATTCCGAAATTGTCCTGGGCATGACGGCGCGCCTTGACCCCATAAAAGACCATCAGACTCTGTTGATGGCTTTCAAAAAAGTGCTCTCTAACTATCCTTTTGCCCGCTTATGGCTCATAGGAGATGGGGTACTGAGAAATATCCTTGAAAAGCTTGCCCAACAGCTGGGTATTTTTAATAATGTTGTATTCTGGGGCAATATTGAAAATGTGTACGAGAGGTTGCAGCAGATGGATATTTTTGTTTACTCGACTACCTTCAGAGAAGGCCTGGGTAATGCTCTTTCGGAAGCAATGGCTTGTGGTCTACCCTGTATTGTAAGCGACCTTCCCATGATGCATGAGGTGGCTGGCCATGATTCGACCCTGTTGTTTTTTGAACCTTACAATGCTGACGAATTGGCTTCAAAAATATTCCAATTACTGGCCAATGAAAGCTTACGCCACGAATTATCACAAAGGGCGTTTAATCGCGCTGTGTTGGCATTCGACGCAAAAAGATATGTGAAAGAGCGAATCAATTTTTTAATGGCACAAAATAGCAATGAATAAGGTAAGCATAGCTGTTGTGGGGGATGTGCTGGACATTAATTGCTGGAGTAGCACGCCTTATTATTTTTTTACAGTAGGAGCCAGGCATGGTATTTTTCATATACCCTGGCGCTTGCAATTGGATAAGCTAAAACTTCCCCGTTATTATTGGAATGCTCAACAGTTTTTATTGCATGGAAATATGGGTGGATTTCAATATAGCCCCTATTTTCTTAACCTGGCCGAGCAACAAATTCCTGCGTCCCATTTTGCTTCTATGGTGATATCTTTCAATCAGCTCTTTCCGCGTGCTTCAACGATTATCAAGCACGGAGGAAAAATATATTACTATCTCGATGCAACCTTACATGATTTATTTCATTCCCCGGCCTATAAGCTTCATGTGCCTGTAAAAGTTCGCCAGCAAGCTATAGCACAGGAATTTGAAAACTATCAACGTTGTGAGGGTGTAGTTACTATGGGAAGGTGGATACATAAAACACTGCGCGAAATATACCAGGTGCCCCAGCATAAGCTATTTCATATTTTGCCCGGTGCCAATTTGGAACTACCATCGAAATTTCAATTCAACGATTCTGCCGAAAATCCTCAATCCAGCCGACTGATACTGGGATTTGTGGGTAAGGACTGGCAAAGAAAAGGCCTATTGCTGGTATACGAGGTTCAACAAATACTGCAAAAAAAAGGCTATGATGTGATAATTAAGATTATTGGCAGCTGCCCCGACGAACTGCTGCGTAAACCGGGTATTGCATATTGCGGATTTATCCACAAACAAACTGATACAGAGAGATTTGTCAAGGAAATTGCCTCGTGCGATATCGGTTGCTTGTTTAGTGCCGATGAGGCCTTAGGCATTTCGGTGCTCGAGTTTCTAAGAGTTGGAGTTCCTGTTGCCGGTTTTTTTCATCAGGGTATGAAAGATACGCTTATGGAAGGAGCATCGTTCCGGTTTCGCCCCAACGCTACTGCGGAAAACATTGCTCATGCTTTTGAACAGTATATCCTTGATACCCGGCTTAGAAAAAACCTTAAACAAAAAGCCATGGAATATTCTACGTATGTAACCTGGGATAGATGTGTAACTGAATGGAAACAGTTACTAATAGCCCATCACGCACTTCCCGAGGGTTGATCCCATAGAGTGGGATAATCTTCTGCAAATCTTGCTATTACCGTTCGCATGATGGCTTCTCGCATAAAGCGGGTTTTATTGCGAACCTTGTATTTTTTAAAGTACTTCTCCAGCGCTTGATGTTCAAGATCATTGAACGAAATTGTTGCTTTTTTTGTCCGACGAAGCTTTCCTGAACCTTTCATGTATTCTTTTTTTGCCAGATGCTCACAATCACATAGTTTCGTGCCGATAAAGGTAACCGAATGCCGTCTTACAAAAAATCAAACATGTAATTTTTTTTTCAACTATGGGCAAAAATGCTGTTAATAGCTTTACAATATCCCGTCCTGCAGTTCGAATTGTTTTAGCTAATTCATTAGTTTGCTACGCTGTTATTACTAATCTCCTTTAACTCTGGATGAGATTTTTCAGGTATCGTACCTGAACTAAAAATGTACAAATTTAGGCGGACGCTACCCTTATGATCCTTGAGCTTTTGTTTCTTTTGCATCAAGTTAAAAGAAAGGCATCCTATTTGAAAACTTCATCAATATTTTCAGACTTTTTTATATATTTAAGTAAGTTTTTGTACTAACAAAACCTTTGCCTATGTCAGCGACAACCTTTATTATTCAGCATGCCAGCGAACTTTCGAAAGTGGCAAAAGAATTAATAGCCCTTCTTAATCGATACCCGGTGATAACCTTTAGCGGCAAACTGGGAAGTGGAAAGACTGCCTTGATAAAAGAAATTTGTCAGTTACTGGGAGTAAAAGACCTGGTAACCAGTCCCACTTTTACCTTGCTCAATGAATATGAAACAGCAACTGGCCAGAAAATTTATCATTTCGATTTTTATCGCATCAGTAAACCCGAAGAAATTTATGATTTGGGGTATGAAGAATATCTCTTTAGTGGTAATATGTGCTTTATCGAATGGCCCGAGATGGCTGAAAATATACTTTTACCGGATACGCTAAAAGTAATCATTGAGGTAGATAATCATAAGCGACGATATATTAGCCTTATTGAACCAGAATAACCTGTAGTGGCAAATTTATCTGCTATTTTCTGGCAGTATTTTTTCTGTATATTTAAGATTTGATTTTTGCTATTTTCAAAAGGCACTCCCCCCTGTCAGTTTTTTATCTTTTTTGCTCCTCTTTTACTTTTACCCTTACTCTTCAAATATCAACTCTAATTGTATCTCTCTTGTTGGGGCTCTTTTCCATAACTCCTTTATCATCTTTATCAACTCATCTACACCATATTGC
>JBMFQE010000008.1:0-121093 GCA_049968755.1 Bacteroidales bacterium | reverse complement strand
ATTGGATGAATTCTTCCGTATTAAGTTTAGAGAAAAAATTTATGAGCAAATCGACGAACTTCAAAAAGATTTAGATGAATGGCTGAATTTTTATAACTATCAAAGACCCCATCAAGGGTACCGCAATATGGGTAAAAAGCCTATTGAAAATATTCTTAAATCTGTAAACAAAGAAACTTAAATATACATATTATCCGTAAATATACCATCGACTATATACAGAGGATTGGTGTTACTAATGGAACCAACCCCACGAATTCTTACATCGGGAGGTGCTCCTGCTACTCCACTATTGGTTATCATTAACCCTGCTACACTCCCCTGTAAAGCACTTAATGGATTTATGTATGCCTTTTTATCAAGCTGTTCACCTTTAATAGAAACAATTGAGCCTGTTACATCCCGCTTTTTTTGCGTACCATACCCAATTACTACCACATCTTCGAGTTCAGTAACACTTTCCTTTAATGTTACCGTAACCTCTCCCGCCTCTTTCACAACCTGCTCGGTTGATTCGTAACCCACATAGCTAACCACAAGGGTTGAATTGGGCGATACATCTAACTCAAACTTTCCATCCTGATCGGTCAACGTCGCATGTTGAGTACCCTTCTGCACTATGGTGGCCCCGATCAACGGCTTCCCGTCTTGTCCTAAAACAGTACCTTTAATCCTTACCAGCTGATTTTGTCCATTAATAGGTATTAATAGTACAAAAAAGAAACATAATAAGAGAAAAATTCTACACGTTTTCATAAGTTATGGCTTTTAGTTAGCTGTTAGTTAGTATGACATTTTCATGCCCAAAGGTAGAGGTATAAATAGTGATTTTGAAAGTTCTTGTATGCAATACAATTACTTCACATGAAAATTTTTTCAAAAAAAGCATGCAATTTTTCTACATCATTCGAATAATAAAATCATGTAAATAATTGTATATGTGAAATTTATAAGATACAATAATCTAAATTTTTTGTTCTTTCTATCCTTGTAAACTCAAAAAATTATACGCTTATTCATCATTTTAAAATATTAATTTTTAAAGGTATGATGGAACACCCATGTTCGCAATTTTATCACTATTGTGTTTGCGTTCGCAGGAACATGGGTGTTTCATATTGTTTTGCTATACCTATATCACTTGAGGATAATTTTTTTATTTGATAAAAAAATTTACAGGTTATTAAATGACTTTTTAACGGTTTAAAAGTTCCCTTTAAAATGACTTTCTTAGGATAAATGCCATAGGATAAAACAAAACAAACACACTTTAAATAGCGCATAATCCTCACCCCTTAGCGTATTAACAACTAAATGCTTAACTTTGCCCAAAATTTAGCACAAAGAATGGATAACAGCAGCATTTTATCTAAACTCGAGGCATTAAAGCTAAAATTTGAAGAGATAAGCCAGCAAATTACCGACCCTGCCGTTATGGCAGATATGAAAAAGTATGTTAAGCTTAATAAAGAATACAAAGAACTTGAACCCATAGTTAAGACATACGAAGAATACAAACGTGTACTGGGCAATATAGCCAGTGCCAAAGATATTCTTGCAACAGAAAAGGACGAAGAATTGCGTAATCTAGCAAAGGAAGAGCTTGACGAATTAAATGCACAGCTTCCGGCACTGGAGGAAAAAATAAAGCTGTTGTTAATACCGGCCGATCCCGAAGATTCTAAAAATGCTATCATGGAAATTAGGGCAGGTACAGGGGGCGACGAAGCCAGTATTTTCGCCGGCGACCTATATCGTATGTACACGCGTTACTGCGAAAGCCGGGGCTGGCACGTGTCTGTTACCAGCTATACCGAAGGGACTATGGGTGGATTCAAAGAAATTGTAATGAAAATCACTGGCGAAGGGGTCTATGGTGTTTTAAAATACGAATCGGGCGTGCACCGGGTTCAGCGAGTTCCCAAAACTGAGGCGCAGGGCCGTATACACACCTCGGCTGCAACGGTTGCTGTGCTCCCCGAAGCCGACGAGTTCGATATCGAGCTGAATATGAATGATATACGAAAAGACACCTTTTGTTCATCGGGACCAGGCGGACAATCGGTAAATACCACATACTCGGCCATTAGGCTTACCCACATCCCGTCGGGGATCGTGGTTCAGTGTCAGGACGAAAAATCGCAGATTAAAAATTTTGAGAAAGCACTTGCAGAGCTGCGTACCCGACTTTACAATCTGGAATACCAGAAATATCTCGACCAGATAGCCTCAAAAAGGCGCACCATGGTGTCGACAGGTGATCGGTCGGCCAAAATACGTACCTATAACTTTCCTCAGGGTAGGGTAACCGACCACCGAATCAACTTTACATTGTACAACCTGCAGGCCATACTTGATGGGGACATCCAACCGCTTATCGACCAGCTGCAGATGGCAGAAAATGCCGAACGATTGAAAGAAAGTGAGGTATAAGAGAGCTTAACGCACTACCAGGGGCATGGTTACTTTATCGCCCCGCAACTCAATACTCAGATAATAGTAACCCGCCGATAGGCTGCTAAGATTTATTTTCTCCTTAGCTGAAGAAATACGAAATACCTCATGCAATTTACCGTCGAGGGAATATACCCTTCCGTAGGCTGGTAACTGTTGTAAGGGCGATTCAAGCCAGGCTACCTGCGAGGCAGGATTAGGATATAACTTGAAAGTTTTTCCAGAAGGTGAATCAACATCGGTAGATTCCTCAAAGGTCATCTTACCCAGATTGAATCCTCCATAGCTTAATATTCTCAGGATATGCCTCCCTTCGGCCAGGGGCAGTCCTGTAACCGTGATACTGGAAAATGAGTTCCAGCCGCCTGTCGACGGTACCTTTATGCGGTCGGCAATGAGCTGACCATCGAAATACATGGAAAACGAGCCAGTAGTTAATTGCGAGGCCACACGAACTGTTGCTTTGTAGGTTGCAGTTTTAGCCACATTAACTGTGTACTCCACCCACTCGCCATTATCGAACCAACCGATGGTGTAGCTGTTATCATAAGCCTCAATATCAACATCTTCGTTAAGTCGATAGACGTTTCCCTTATTACCGGCATCATTATCGTGGTAGGCAACCCCTTCACCACCACTATCAAAGTTGGCCGCTACAAGAGTACCCGGAATTGCAGCAGGTTTACTGGCATCGGGGTAAGGAAATTGACCATCGCCCAAATGTATATCGAAACTATCGGTATAGACATTGCAGGCTGTTGACACCTCTACCCTCAAGTAACCTTCCTGCAAGGCATTTACCACTACCTGCGATGTCGTGGCACCACTTACAAGGGTTACTCCACCTGCATGCCATTGAAAAGTAGCACCGGGTAACGAGTCAACCCGGTAAACCAGTCCCTCCATACCATTGCCTATCCATTTTTTGCCCGAAATTTTAGGTCCCTTCAGCGTAACAGGCAGCGTATAAATGGTGGAATCGCAACTACCCCTGACCACCAGCCGAAGCGTATCTGACTCACATCCCCAGTCAACGACCAGCGAGTCGGCTTGCTGGCTAACCACCGTTACCGTGGAGGGTACAATCCAGCGATAGGACAGACTGTCGGAATAACCGCTAATACGATACACCAGATTTTTTTCTTTTTCATTCACCAGCGTTTTACCCTCTAAACCCAGCTGCGAAGTTTTTTTGTACACCCGTACATAATCGACGTAAAGTTTTTGAGGAAAAACGGTTGAGGCATCAGGGTTGCCCGGCCAGTTTCCGCCAACCGCAAGATTGAGAATGATGAAAAAGGGATTGTGAAAAGCCTCCAGTCCTGCTTTTGAAATATCTATCACGTAATACTGCGTGTTGTCGCAGTAACCACGAATTGTTTTATCATCCCATTCGACAGTAAAAATATGGTAATCATCGGCAAACTTACCGGAAGGCAAGGTGTAAGATAACCCGTAAGAGGGATGCGATCCATTGGTCATAGGACCCCAATGCAACGTAAAGTATACCTTCGAATCATTGCTTCCTCCACCGATCATTTCCATAATATCAATTTCGCCACAATTGGACCACCCAACAGACGAAATGGACTCACCCAGCATCCAGAATGCAGGCCAGATTCCTTTTCCGTAGGGCAGTTTCATGCGTGCCTCGATACGCCCGTAGCGAAACGCAACCTTCTTTTGCGTGGTAATGCGTGCCGATGTATAATTACGCGTTAGGTAGGTTTCCTTGCGGGCTTCGATGACCAGATTCCCTCCTTCTACCCTTAAATTTTCAGGTCGATCGGTATAATATTGAAGTTCGTTGTTCCCTCCGCCATAATCATTGACTTCGACATTCCATACATTTCGGTTCAATGAAGTGCCATTAAATTCATCGGACCACACCAGCTGATAACAGTCCGATTGGCCCGATGCCCAGCTGCCAAACAACAGTAAAAGACCTAAAATACTTATTTTCCTCATAGATGATTTATAAGTTTAAGTTTTGTTTTTAACACTCAAAGATAAAACAGCTTTACAACACCTACCCATATATTAACCCTATTTGACTGTCACATCCGTACCATTTAAATACTACAAAAGATAAATTTTGAGATTTTTTAGTGAATTTTTAACTTGCCCTAAAAAAACATGCGCGAGCCACTACTAAAACTTTTACATACCACCCCAATGCTAAAACTTTTACTTCCGCTTGTAGGTGGAATTGTTTTTGCCAAAAGTATAGCTATACCTCTCTGGCCGCTAATTTTGATGGCATTCCTGACCCTGGTAATTGCTTTCATATTGACCTATCAAAAAAGTATGTACAATGCTGGATGGTATTTAAGCATGTGCCTTTTCTTTTTTATGCTCGGGGCAAGTATTTACAAATTGCGTAATACAGCCGCCAGTGAATTTTACAGACTTAGCCCATCGAAGTATTTTATCGGAATTGTAACTTCCATTGCCGAACCCGTACCCTACGGCCAGCGTTATGAAATGAAAATTATTCGTTACCGCGACAGTATTGCTTCCTGGAAACCATGCAATGCAAATATTCTCCTATATGCAAAAAAACAGGCTGGATTATCGGCCAGCCCCGGACAATATGTATTGCTAAAAAATGTTTCCCTGCAACTTCAGCATAAAGCACCCTTCCCATATAGTAAAAGTCAAAGTGAATTTTATTTTCAACAAAATATAAGCGGACTCATATACCTTGACCAATCGGATAAAATTGATGTATTGCCCTATCAGCGCAAAAATTTGCTTAACTGGATACAACAAATTAGAGAGCGACTACTAAAACAAGCTAGCATTTATTTTCCCTCTACATCAGAGCGGGCAATATTTCAGTCGCTTTTCTTTGGCTATCGCTCCGAAATGGAAAGCAAGCTAACCCAGGCCTATGCCACTGCTGGAGTTATACACATTCTTTCAGTTTCGGGATTACATGTAGGCATTATCTATGTATTTTTTCTTTTTCTGACATCACCATTTAAACAGCATAATCTACTCCGGATTTTTCGTACCCTACTGATTATTAGTGCAATATGGTTTTATGGGCTGTTGGCTGGATTTTCACCACCAGTTGTACGCTCGTGCAGCATGTTTACCATACTGGGACTCGCACAGCTTCTCCAACGCGAAACCTTTTCCTTTAATACCCTTTCTCTTTCAGCATTCATCATTTTGCTTTTTGCTCCCCATCAGCTTTTCAACATAGGTTTTCAGCTCTCCTATGCGGCCATGGCAGGTATTTTCCTGTTCTATCAACCTTTTTCCCAGTCAATTAAAACAAAAACATTTGTCGGAAAACGTGTGGCAGAGTTGATTGCTGTTTCGCTGGCCGCCCAGCTGGGGACCTTACCTTTTACCCTGTATTATTTCAACAGCTTCCCCCTATATTTCCTTCTGGCCAATCTGATAATCGTGCCATTGGCAACACTAATCATGTATACGGGGATAATATTTCTGGCACTGCTGCCCATCAGTTCCATAGCTTCCTATGCTGCCTATTGGCTGACCAACCTGATCACATGGCTCAATCAAATAGTCATCTGGATAGAGCATCTTCCCTATGCGTCGCTCAAAAGCTTTTACCCCAACTTCTTTCAAACCATACTACTAGCAGGCATGATTTTAACCCTTGCTCATATCATTTATTATCGAAACCTTAAAATTTTCCCCTTTTGCTTATCCCTCATCGCCATGTTTCAGGTCGCAGAAGTGATAAAATATGTCAGGGGATATACCAACCAACAAATAATAATTGCCAACACTTACCCTGCAGGATTTGTATGTTATCAACATCACAGTCAGTTCATCTGGATTGCCACGGATGATTTCCAAAAATTCGAAAAAAGATATTTCGATAATTACAGAAAATACTATTATTTTCAGAAAATAAAAACTATCCATCTAAACGACATAACTGCCCCATCCAAACTCACCACCTATAAATTACATCTTAAGAATTTGACTCTATCCTTGACTTATCCCATACATCCAAAGCATTTGCATCTGAACACACCCATCGAGAAAATGCAAAAGATTTTTCTTCCCCCAAATGTTCTACTAACAATTGATGGTTTGGCTCAAAAGTCCAAGGAGGAAAAAACAATACTGTCTGAAAATGGCTATTTTTTAATCAAATTAAATTAATTTTACCAGTTGGTATTGATATGTCAATTTTCAAGAATTATATTTTCATCATGTTAAACGTACGTCCATGAAAATTTTGATAGCAGGAGCCGGAGATGTAGGTTTGCATCTATGCAGGATGTTTGAAAACGAAAAACATACTGTTTCGCTCATTGATATTTCGGAAGAAAAATTAAAAATCGCCCGTTCGGGATTCGATGGTCACACCTACCATGGTTCGGCAACTTCTATCAACCTTTTACAATTGGCCAATGCAGGATCGTGCGATTTATTTGTGGCCGTTACCAACAACGAATTCGCTAACGTTACTGCATGTATCCTTGCAAAGAGAATGGGGGCACGTAAAACCCTTTGCCGTATCGATAATCATGAATATCTGGAAGAAGACAAACGTAACTATTTCCTGGACCTGGGCATTGACTACATGTTTTACCCCGAGGAAATTGCTGCTAACGAAATAGTTAATCTTATACGTCAGTCGGCCCAGTCGGACACCCTTACTTTTGGCGGAGGAAAACTATTCCTGCATGTGGTTCGCATGGGAGAAGATACCAACCAGACCAATCAAACACTTGAAGATCTTTACAATATTTCGAACAATTACGAGTTTAAGGTTGCTGGGATTGTTCGCGACAACGTTACCCATATTCCGAAGAGTCATGCTGAAATCCTGCAACCCAATGATCTGCTTTACACCGTAGCCACAGCTAAAGGTTTGGAATTATTGAAAAAATACTTCAACAAAAAAAACGATCAAATTAAAAGTGTAATCATTCTGGGCGGAAGCCGCGTAGGGATTAATGTGGCTCGCAAGTTGGCTGCTACCCACACGGTTAAACTCATTGAGCGCGACCGCACAAAAAGTTTCGAGATTTCCAACGGGCTTACCGGTGTGCTGGTCGTAAACGGTGATGGTCGAAACATCGATCTGTTAAAGCGCGAGGGCATATCCCACACCGATGCATTTGTATCCGTTACCGGCGATGCAGAGGTCAACATGATCGCCTGCTTGCTGGCTAAAAAAATGGGCGTAAAACGTACCATCGCAGAAATTGAAAACTTCGATTATATCCGTTTGGGCGAAAATATTGAGATCGATTCCATCATCAATAAAAAAATTCTATCGGCCAATAAAATTTTTAGCTTTACTACCAACGACGATGTATCCGCGATCAACTGTCTAACCTGTTCGGATGCCGAAATAATTGAATACATTGCCAAACCCGAATCACCCATTACCAACCAGCAACTGATGCATATTAAGCTACCCAACGAAGCAACCATTGCTGGTATCATTCGTGGTAACGAGCCCCTAATCCCCGTTGAACAAACACAAATAAAACCATTCGACAAGGTAGTAATTTTTGCCATGCCGAAGGCACTTACTGAAATTAGCAAACTTTTTAAAACCAACAACCGTTTCTTCTAAGACACAACCCGCAGGTTTTCCATGACCAATGGCCGATAGGTAGGGCCGGACGGTGAAAGAATGCTTTCGTAAAGTATAACTTCCTTTACCCACCAACTGCCAAACGATTGCTGGGCATGTGAGTTAAGACAGGCTTGCAAGGCATTAAGCCGGTGAGCCACTTTAAAACGTCCCAGCGTAAGATGCGGAACAAAATGATGGTTAACCTCAACAAGGGGTACCTCGCAGGTATCTTTATGGCGGGTCAGCTCCCGTATCAAGCTACGAGTCAACTGTAGATGCAATTGCAGAAAATTATCTACAGGATGCAAACCCATCCAAAGTACACGAGGTTGTTGCCGGTGCATAAAAATATTGAGCTGCTCAATTTGTGCCTCAAAACGCTGTTGATAAAGGCATACTTCTTTTATTGCTCGTTCTATAGGTTTAACAAGCAACTCGTGCGTATTGCCCAGAAAACACAACGTTAAATGCAGCTGATGTGAGGGCACCCATTTTATCGTTGCATAGGTATTCACCTGCATCTGAATAGACCGATACGAACTGATAAACTGTTCATCGGGAACATATTTTATGGCGATAAAAAGTCTTTTGTACATACTACCATTTTATTAAAATACCTATAACGCCCCGGCTTCAATCATCCTAACAATTTCTTCAATATCCCTGTCTTCTCCCTCCGGGTCGTAGCGTGCTTTGAGATTTGACCCAAAAACACGGGCTAGCGCTTGCCAGAAAAAGGCTTCGAAAGAGCCACGAAATTCTTTTACCGCATCAAAAGTGGTATTTCCTGTTTCGCGGTAAAACAGCTTGATAAGAATACGACCCTGCGTAATGGTAAGCTTACGGAGTTCAGGTTCGTAACGCTGTTTAAGCTCGGCCTCCACACGGGCAACATATTCCTCGCGCAACTTCTTACTGGGAATTTTCCGCACACTATCATCGACCTGACGATAAACCTGCGCAGCTATTTTGGCATACGGATAGGCACGCTTTACATTATACACCAGTCGAACATACTTTTGATACTCGCGCTTTTCCTCTTCGGTAAAAATACGCGGCGAATAGATATATACCGGCGTAATATTGCCCACATAGAAAGTATCCTGACCTATAACCGCTATATGCGAACTGTCCACTACGCTCCTTGCCAATCCAGCCTCGTAACCGGGGGAAAAATATAACACAGCCGACCCTATTAGCAAAAAACACATGCCCAATTTATTTTAAAGACAAAGTTAACCCACTGAAAGTATTAAAGCTAATAAATATGCTAAAATACTTACAGGGATAAATTTTGAAGAGGATAAAAATATTTACACATTAGAATACAACCCTGTGGACATTGCACACGATTGTAAATAAGGCAAATAAATACTATTCACAATTTACATCACGCAACTGGGAATCCCAGCATGACCACTTTGTTTCATTAATTTTTTTAATTCTTCCGGCATGTGTCTGGAGATTTACCCTAATTTCAACAGTTTTATTATTTGCGGTATCCATTATGTTATAATACGCATTCATATTATTTTCATCGGGAAGCTGCGTACCATACTCAAGATATCCTCCCGAACTATTAGGCCTTATGTTGGTATATTTTATCATGCCTATGCTGTCATTTTGCCTTGACCAATTAATGAATAAAAATTTTTGCACTTGAAATGGATTTTCATTCATTATCCACCAGCCACCTTTATTGCTAATAGCTGTCATACCATAATACCACAAAAAATTAGAAAATGTATTATTCCCATTTGTTTTTGTCAGATACATCTTCCAATCTATTGAATCACTAATTATTTTCCCTTGAAGTTTGGCTGTATAGATGACCGTATCAACTTTTTGTTTTGCAAGGATATATTCAGTTGTCTTAACACTATATTGCCATTCCCACAATTTTAAATTATCGACATATTGTGCCTTATGATTGAAAGCTTCCCTGAAAGCAAGAACTGGAACACCCAGGTTTATTGTGATTACTATTTGCCAAAAGGCAACATTTAAATAAGCAGCCTTGTAGTTCATATAACTAACCGTATCGAGTAGTGACTTTTGATTAGGAACTTTTGCAAACGCCGAGAAATCTGCTACCAACGAACTTTCGGGCGGCAACAGGGGGGCTTCATTGATTTCCTTTTTAGGCTCACAGTGTTGAAATAAGATACCCAAGCCTAAATAAATATTAATAAAATGATCAATTGTTTCATGGCTAATTAATTTTAAATTATTGGGCAAAATATAATTATTATTAAAACTAATGATTTTAAAAATAAATAATAAGTTTTTTTTGCAACTTTACAGCACTTTTTAGTCGTATCATCGTTAACAACAAAAGTCAAACCCACACAAAAATTTATCAATATGAAGCGAGCATGGTTTGTAAACACAAATAAGCATGTAGAAATTTCTTGCGATATTCATCCGATTTTAAAAATCAATTCTTTTGGGATGAAAAAAAGCGTATTAATTTTTATATTTTCTCTCTTTCTTGCAGTAGGCAGTTATGCACAAAAATTTGCCTATATTGATACCGAGTATATACTGAACAACATCCCGGCCTACAAACAGGCACAGGATCAGCTCGACAAGCTGTCGGAAGGCTGGCAACGGGAGGTGGAAAACATGTATGCCGAAGTCGACAAGATGTATCGCGACTATCAGGCCGAAAAAGTCCTGCTCACTGAAGAAATGAAAAAAAAGCGCGAAGAAGAAATAATGAACAAGGAAAAAGCCGCCAAAGAATTACAGAAAAAATATTTTGGTCAGGATGGTGCTCTTTTCAAAAAGCGTGATGAGCTTATCAAACCCATTCAAGACGAGATTTACAAGGCGGTTAAAGAACTTGCTACCGAAGGGGGTTATGCAATCATCTTCGACAGCTCGGCAGGTGCGAGCATTCTTTATACCGATCCCAAGCTTGATAAAAGCGACGTTGTGCTGCAAAAATTAGGCTATAAAAATTAATTTGTTATTTTTGCATCAAACACAATTGAGAACAATTACAAATAATAATTGAAAAATGAGAAAATTAATTGGAAGTGTACTTGTGGTAGTATTATCAGCAGGTATGTCGTTTGCACAGCCAGGACTCAAAATAGGGCATATCAACACGCAAGAACTTTTGCAGGCTATGCCCGAAACTGATTCGGCCCAGTTGAAGCTGGAAAAAATGCAGAAAGAGTTGCAAAGTCAACTGGAGGTGATGCAGGTGGAGCTAAACAATAAATACCAGGACTACCTGAGCAAACGAGATTCCTATTCAGAGCTGGTTCGACAAACAAAAGAGGACGAACTACAGAACATACAACAACGCATCCAGCAATTTGCTCAAAATGCCGACCAGGATTTACAAAAAAAACGTTCGGAATTATACAAACCCATCCTCGACAAAGCCAATAAAGCCATAGAGGAGGTAGCTAAAGAAAATGGTTTTACCTACATTCTTGATTTGAGTTCAGGTGTAGTGCTGTTTCACTCCGACTCGAGTTTAGACATTTTACCGTTAGTAAAAGCTAAACTTAAACTTAAGTAACCATTAAAACATAGTTTATAAAGGCTGTTGCATTGTAGCCAGCCTTTTTTTGTTTTTGTTATGCCAATAGGAATATTTGATTCGGGCTTTGGAGGCTTAACAGTGATGAAAGAGATTGTACGCCAGCTTCCCCAATATGATTACATATATTTGGGGGATAATGCTCGTGCTCCTTATGGCCCAAGGTCTTTTGAAACAGTATACAAATACACCCTTCAAGCCGTAAAATGGTTTTTCGAGCACGACTGTGCGCTGGTCATACTGGCCTGCAACACAGCATCGGCTAAGGCACTCCGCACCATACAACAAAATGATCTACCACGCATGGATCCCTCTCGTCGCGTATTGGGCATTATACGCCCGGTAACCGAAAATGCCAATCATTTTTCCCAAAGCAAGCATATAGGTATATTGGGAACTGAAGGTACTGTATCGTCTCGTTCATATGTCATCGAAATTCAAAAATTTTTTCCTGAACTTAAGGTTACCCAGGAAGCCTGTCCCATGTGGGTACCGCTGGTAGAAAACGGCGAACATGAAAGTGACGGCGCTGATTATTTCGTTGAAAAACATATCAGTCACATCCTGCAGGTCGATCCTCAAATAGATGCGATTGTTCTGGGTTGTACACATTATCCTTTGCTGATGAACAAAATCAAAAAATATCTTCCGGGGCATGTGAAGGTAATATCGCAGGGTGAAATTGTTGCTGAAAGTCTGGCCAAATATTTACAGCGGCATCCTGAGATTGAATCTCGTTGCGAGAAAAATGGACAGCGCCAGTATTACACTACCGAATCACCTGAAATTTTCAATGGTGTTGCCAATATATTTTGTGATAAACCCATTAATGCCATGCGTACATCGCTGGAAGGTTACTAATTTTTGCAACAGAAAATGTTTTTCTTCGTTATATTGTCAAAACTTTTTATCATTATTTGACGAATAACCTAATCCAGCGATGCGCAAATTTAGAGTATTGGCTGGCATTTGCCTTATAGCCACAATTTTTTTAAAAGATTTAGAAGGTCAAATATCCGTCAATGCTATTCCTTATTCATTTCGGACTACACTTAAAAATGCAACAGAAATACCCACACATTTTTTGCAAAAGGTTCCAGTGGACAGCCTGAAAACTATCGACTCGTTACAGGCCATTCCCAACCGGTTTGCAATACTTGAATACGTTTCCATCGATATTAAGGAAAAAGGTAGCCTATCTTATGTAGGAGATACACTAAGGGTATGGCAATATCGAATTGTGTCACCCCATGCTTTAGCGCTGGGGGTGAGACTGGGATATTTTCGTATTCCGCCGGGTGCCCGCTTATTTTTGTATAATGCCGCGCACACCCGCTTGTTAGGAGCCTATACTGCTTTAAATAATAAACCTGATGGCTATCTGGCTATTCAGCCTCTCGAAGACGAAGAGGTGATACTTGAATACGAGGAACCCACCCATGCTGAGTTTGAAGGTATAGTGATAGTACAGGCTGTATCAAAATCTTACCGTTCGCTGTCCTCTATGCTAATCTATAACGACATTAATTGTCCTGGATGGGAACGCTGGCAAACGGTAAAACGTGCTGTTTGCCGGATTATTTTCGATGATGTTGATGGTAGTTACTACTGTAGCGGCTCATTAATCAACAACACCCGTTTTGATGCCACCCCTTATTTTCTCACTGCCAACCATTGTATCAGCACGCAATATTCTGCCTCATCGGTTA
This sequence comes from Bacteroidales bacterium, assembly GCA_049968755.1. Lineage (GTDB taxonomy): Bacteria > Bacteroidota > Bacteroidia > Bacteroidales > DTGW01 > JAKPGM01. Next base: position 107,793 of record JBMFQE010000008.1, on the reverse strand, counting down.
TAGTATACTTCAACTACGAGACCAATAGCTGCAATGGCGTAGTCACCAACAACAATCAAACGGTTTCGGGGGCTACCCTTTGTGCGCATGCTTCAGAGACTGATTTTTCATTGCTAAAACTGGCCGAGTCGCCCCCCGACAGCTATAACCCTTTTTTTGCAGGCTGGGATATTACCGGACAGGCACCCAACGAAAGTGCCGTTATACACCACCCCAAAGGATTGAATAAATCGATAGCCTACAGCAATCTACAGGGGAAAATGTATCCCTATATTATCAACTGGGATGATGGCTCTACCACCCCGCCATACACGCATTGGGAGGTTGTTTTCACCAACGGCAACACCAATTCGGGTTCATCGGGTTCACCGCTACTAAACTCGGAGCAGCTAATTATTGGCCAGTTGCATGGTGGCGACAATACCATCAATTATTATGGAGCCCTTTTAGTGTCCTGGTCGCTTAGTTCGCTGCCGGGGAGGCAACTCAAAGCCTGGCTCGATCCCGACAATACAGGAAACAAGAAAATAGAGGGCACCGATGGAAAAGTTTTCCCGAAAGCTAATTTTACTTCAATACCAGAACTCCCCTGCACTGAGGCACCGGTGATACTTAAAAACCTATCTAAAAACAATCCGCGGCAGTATCGTTGGCAAATTACTCCATCCTCCTTTGAATTTCTTCCCGACAGCAACCAGCAAATGACCACCGACACTTCACCCAATCCAGTGATTAAATTTCTCGAGGCACGCCAATATACCATCCGGCTCATAACCAGTAACCCCTTTGGCACAGATACCTTTACTCAAGTTATCACTGCTGGAAACATTCAAACCAGTTTTATACAATTCCCAACCGACAGCCCTTTGTGTGGAAAAATGGTAAAGGATCTGCAGCTTGAGGCATCCGGTGCGTATTCCTTCGATTTTACCTTCGACACCTCACGCTACCTCTATTCTCAACAGGGTAACCGTCTGTATTTAACTTTAAAAGACACTTCTATCAACGACTCCACTTTCACCGATACCATCAGGGTTATTGCATCCCATGGGCAATGCCAATATACGGTTGAAAAATTGTTGACAGTTTACAACATCCCATACGATCGCATACGCAATGCCCTGCCGATACATCTGGGGAAAAATGGTCCGTTCGATAACACCTGTGCCTCGTATGAGGCCGGTGAACCTCATCCCGATGACGGAGGATGTGCTGTACCTGATAATTGGTGTTACAATGCCAGCAATCCCGATACGGTGGTATTCCGCAGCTTGTGGTTTACATTTACCAGCCCTGCCAGCGGATTTATAAACATTCAAACGCAGGGACTCGATACACGTTTGGCCTTATACGAAGCAAATGCAGCTGCCGATCTTTTATCAAACAATTATCGACTGGTAGCAGCAGTCGACAATACCCCCTCGGATATTCAAGCTACTTTATCCAACATCAATGTTCTGTCTGGTAAACGTTACTGGCTCCAGGTCGATGCTAATGCGGATGCCAAGGGAACTTTTACCATTAATCTTTTTAGTAAAGATATTGAAATATCCCCCAATCCGGCAAATCAATGGGTAAAAATTACCATCCCTGCCCCAACCAATGGGTCGGGCATCCTTTCCATTATCTCGACCGATGGTAAGCTGTATCTAAAAGAAAATTTTAATGCTTCGCCCGAGAATAACTTGATATGGGTTGACTGCTCTTGGATGCCACCAGGTCTATACATTGTCCGCTATAGTAGCACATTTGGCACTTTCGCAACAAAGCTTTTAATCTGGCATCCCTGAACAACCACATGCTGGAATTGCAATATTTCTGTTAATTTCTCGACAGCCATGATAAAGTCAATACGAAGTTATACTTTTGCCCTTTAAACTACGCACCGGTGAAACGTCAACAATTGTTTTGGGTGTATTCAAGCCTGCTCATATCCATGATTTGCTGGAGTTTATCGTTTATCTGGTACAAAGGTGCCTATGCCCATTTTGGTCCTATCACCACCATATTCTTACGACTACTTATTTCCAGCGTAATATTGCTACTTTTTACTTTTATAATTATCCGTCCTGCCATCCAGCGCCGGCATCTAAAGCTTTTTTTTGCAACGGCAATGTTTGAGCCTTTCCTGTATTTTGTTGGGGAAAGCTACGGGATGAAATGGGTATCACCAGTTACCGCATCGGTCATTGTAGCTACCATTCCATTGTTTACCCCATTAGCGGGAAAAATTTTGTACCACGAAACGTTGAGCAAAAAAAACCTGGCAGGTATGTTTATTTCATTTATGGGCGTGTGCGTGGTGGTATTGTCTGGCGATTTTCATTTCAAGGCTCAGCTGCTGGGAGTGTTGCTTATGTTTGTAGCTGTCTTCTCGGCCGTTGGTTATGCCATTGCCCTGCGACGACTAACCCCAATCTACGATTCTATTACCATTATTGCTATCCAGAACGTAATAGGAATGTTACTTTTTCTTCCCTTATGGTTAATTTTTGAAAACCCCGTTATTTTTCCCTTGCCCCTCAATCTGAACAGTTTTTTGCCCATCATTAATTTGGCCATATTTGCCTCGTCGGCAGCATTCATTCTTTATACCTATGCTGTATCTAAAATAGGCATCGGTCGTACGTCGGTTTTCATCAACCTTATCCCTATACTCACCGCTGTTTTTGCCTATTTTATATTGAACGAACCATTTACCCTTTCTAAAATTCTGGGGGTAATAATAGTAGTGTCGGGCTTACTGTTTACCCAGTGGGAGTTGGTATTTAGAAAATAGGTTACTCCCAGCTTAAAGGCTTATCTTTCATAAGTTTTCGCTGAGTATATCCAAAGGTAAAATTTAAACCAAAACGAATGTTTGCCGAACGAGCATAAATAGGAACATACTGCTTCCCATAGTGTAAGGGGATGTAGTCGGCTAGCAAATAAAATTGAAGTGGTGGCATGGGACGGAAGGTAAGGCCCACCCCAAAATTTTTAAACCCATTATGTAAAAACGAATAGCTAAGCGAAAGCATCATGGCACGTAAAGGACGAAAATTGCCCGAAAAAGTAAATTGTTGATATAAAGAACCTACGTAATACTGGGTCACCGACATCAGGCCAAAGCTAAAATAGGTTTCAAGAAAATACTCGCACCCAAGATAAAGTTTGGTGGGAAGCCCTGTGGTATAATTTTGTGATGATTTCGAAAATTTAATGGAATCGTTAATAGAACCAAAAGGATTCTTGAAAGCATTTTCAAGACTATCCTTGTTGATTTCTACCCCCGATAAATTATAACTCGATCGCATTTTAAAATTGTAAGCATGCTTTCTCCACGAAATAAAGCCTAAATCCACAAGGCTAGCCGAAAGTCGTATGTTCTCGAATCCGCTGTAGATAGCCCCCAAATCGAAACCCAGTCCCATGGATTCAAAGGGCTTTATCGCATTCAAGGGTTTATCCCTGAGCTTAAAAATGCTGTCAACAGAAAGCTCATTTCCGCTGGGCGAATCCTCAAGATAGGGCATATAGGTTCTGAAATTTACATCGGCTGTAAAACGATTAATTATCCTGCTATCCTGATCCTCGTAAGTTTCAACCAGAAATTGTCGGTTTTGGGTGCTAATGTTAGCTATGCCCGTAAGCAGCTTGATTTTGGCTCCAATCGTCAGTTTTTCATCAAACTGATTCGATGCCCCCAACGACAATTCGCCATAGGTGGTATTGTTTATACCAAATGACTTAAGGTCAGTTATGGTTCCTATATCGGAGCCATTTATAATAAGCTCCATAAAACTCTTGGGATAGGTAAAATAGGTATAACTTTTTAGGGCAGCATTAACATGAAAATACATGCTTTGCACTCGAAATCCAAATGATAGTATATCGTATTGGATGTTGGTATAGAAATTATTTTTATTCCCGAGTGCATTAAAAAATATACTTCTGTCGGCCATGGGATGCAGGAAAGTAATCAGTGAATCCAGCTGCTGATTATATTGCAAGATTTTAGTAACATCAAGGCTATTATTACCTACATCGAAATACATCGACGAGAAAGCGGGAACACCTATATAAACATTACAATTGGGCTGCAAAGCCGGATTTATCTGATTTGATTGGGGAATACGCTCCATGAAGTACAGCGTATGATTCACCTGGCTATAAAGTGCTAACGTTGAAAACAGAGAGCATGCAATAAGAGATAATTTCAATCGTATCATAGCCTTACTTATTATTGTAAACATGAATACTCGGCTGTATCTGTGCTGCAAAAGTTAAACTTAATTTGCTATCGGCAAAGAAAACCACAAAAGGTTTAGTATTGGTATAATCAGTAGTGATTGCAGTAAGTCGAAAAATAACATGTTTAGTATTTTCTATTTTTTTAAGCTGCTGCTCATCAAATATAACATCCTTCTTCCAAAGGCGTGGGGTATTAATCCTCCCTGTATTAACATCTATTGTGCCCGATTTTATAATATAATTTTCGCTGGGGTTGCCTTTATAGAGCGAGTCAAGAATCTGATAGTTATCATCGACAAAGTAGGCTTGTAATTGTAAGTCGATAGGCATTGTATTAGACGACACTATGCGGAAAAGCATTGACTTTAAGCTGACCTTGGTGTTCGAATTATTAGTAGAATCATTTCCTCCTGTAGCAAGGCCCTTAAGATCGAAATCCATGGTATCGGTTTGGCTAAAACCAGATGATCGAAAGCTCATGGGCAGGCGCAATACACCCCGCGTACGGATGCGGCTGGTATCGCTAATAATGTTTGTGGTGGTTCGTCCATGTGGATTGGCCTTCGACTTTAATTGCAATACAATTTGCTTGGGCGCTTCCCTTTCAAGTGCATTATAGAAGGTGCTGTAACCTACCCTATCGCACACTACTGAATCTACGGCCGTTTGCCCAATTTGTGATGGATAGGCCATATCCTTCGGATTCTGAATTCTCGTATTATCGGGGTTGGTAAGGATAACCCTGTCATCGTAAGTAATAACCCGCATCGACTCTACAAAAAAGTCGGTAGGAGCCACATAAGTATTAGTTTGATACAGCGTATAGCTGGGGTTTTTCCATTCTATATTTTTGGCAAAATCCCTTCCCAGCAGGTCAAGGTACATTGTATCGATAATATCGAGCAGATAAGGTTGTCCAATGTAACCATACAGCAAGTCGTAGTTCAGCTGATTGATCTGCATGGAAAGATTAAGCGAACTGGCAGGATTGATAGGGGTACCCGCTGTTCCCCGTAAGGTCAAACGTACATAGAGCCTCGTCTCTGCGCGTCCAGGTGTAATATTGCGAAATTTTAGCAAATACCCAGCAGCGTTATTTTGATTAGTAACATTCATCGAAGGGGTTACCGGGAAATTCTCGGCATATACCAGAGTCCCACTCCGCATATCAAGCAACGAAATGGTAAGCTCCTGTGTAAACGCAGCTGAATAGGTTGAGGTACCATTCAAAGTATATTGTAAAATCTTTACCCGCATGCTATCTATTTCGGCATCATCAAAGAAACTAATTGGAATGTTTATGGTAGTATCACGGCTAACAACACCTGCTGCAGGCATAACAGGCGGAAAGATAAAACCCGGGATAATTATATTTGACTGTGGGGGCAATGACAAGTTGTCTGTTGCAACGGGTGAATAAAAATTGGTTTCAATAGCCACTACAATGGTTTTGTCTTCAGCAATTTTCAAATTATTGCTATTGGTATAACCCTTCAATAACGACTCAAGGTCGATGGTTAGCGTACCTAAGGTAAATGCCAATTTAGGGTCGTACACTATCTCGGTCGAAATACGATTAAAATCATACTCCTTGTCAACACAGCCGAATAGTACCAAACTCCACAAAAAAATCAATCCCCCTCTATGTTTTATCTTCTTCATAATTTACGATATTAAATGTTTCTTGCAACCTGTGCCATAAAAATTCTGAAAATTTGCTGGCACAAATTAGCTACTCAGTCAGCCATTTTGCAATAGGTTGATTTTGCTTTACAATATTAAAAAAAATACTTTAATTGTAAATCACTTATCAATTTTTTTTGACATCTTCATTTTTTATTTCATCCAGTCGGGATACGCCTCCACTAACAATAAACTTCATTACCTCCGAGGGATGCAAATCGAGCGGGGTAACCCAATCAGAAGGCACAATGATAAGCTCTCCCATAAACGCATAAGAATAGGGAAGATAAACCGCTACTTTATCCTTCCGTTCGAGCTGACTCAAATCCGTGGCTGTAAGGAAACCCATACGTTCGACCTTTCCAGTCTCGTCCATTTTTACCAGCACGGGCTGAGTAAACTTTTTTTCTTTACCCACAAAAGCTGAAATCAAATCTCTGATAGAAGTGTAAACCAGCTGTATTAAAGGTGCTTTGCTGAGAGACTTTTCCAGTATCAAACGTACCGGTGTTGAAATGATGCGATGTCCCAAAAAACCAAAAAGGGTGATAAGCAAAAACATGAGGATAATACCAATGCCCGGAATATGAAAGGGTAGAATTTTATCGAGATAAACCTGAGCCAGTCCATCGATAAATTGAAAAATTAGAACAATAATATAAATCGTAAGGCCAATGGGGGCAATAAACAGCAACCCCTGCATAAAATAATCGAAAATACGTTTATACACCTTTTTCTGTGTTTCTCTCCCCCAGTTGATAACTTGATTTTCCATAGATATAATATTTTATGATTGATCCATTTTGCGGTTTTCCTCTATAATTTTGTTTAATTCCTGTTCGGTATATTTAAGTTTTTCCTTACAAAACTTAACCAGTTCAGCTACCCGTTTCACCTTTTCGCCAAGTTCATCGATAGTAAATTTATTAGCCTCAATATGGGCAACAATATCCTCTATTTCATTAAGTGCCTCCTGATAGGTTAACTGTTTCTTTCCCATGCAATCACTTTTTTCATGTAACCGTAAAATTACAAATTCTCCTGGTTGCTAAAAAAATCATGTTGAAAATATTTTTCATCTTTGCATAAAAACACTTTGCTTTATGGCCAACATACTGATAACGGGTGGAAGTCGGGGAATTGGCAAGTCGATTGTCGAATATCTGGCAGCAGAACAGCAGCATCGCATATTGGTAATTAGTCGAACCGTTCTTCCGTTGCAAGCAGATAATGTGTTTTTTTTGTCATTCGATTTAGGTCAAATTCATTTGCAGGCTGAGCATTTATTTGAACAAGTGAACGCTTACTTTAATTCTATAGATATTATCATTAATAATGCCGGCCTTTTAACAAACAAAAGCTTTGAGGACACCACTTTTAACGAGGCCGAGAGGATGGTATATCTTAATTATCTGGCACCTGCGTGGTTGGTTCGAACGTTGCTTCCTTTGCTTAAACGTGCTAACCACCCCCATGTGGTCAACATAGGCAGCATGGGCGGATTTCAGGGAAGTTCAAAATATAAAGGGCTTGCCTGGTATAGCAGTAGCAAAGCTGCGATGTCCAGCCTAACGGAATGCCTGGCCGTAGAGCTTGCACAATATAATATTGCTGTTAATTGTCTTGCCCTGGGCGCTGTTAATACCGAAATGCTACAGGAAGCCTTTCCTGGTTACCGAGCTCCAGTAGAACCGGCACAAATAGCCCGTTTTATAGCTGAATTTGCCCAGTCAGCCCATCAGGTCATGAATGGCAAAATAGTACCCGTGGCATTATCGAACCCATAGCCCAGTTGGAATACTAACAACCTGAATTATATCGATTCCCCATATTTTAACTTACCGATGAAAATGGAACAGCATATTTGCGCAATCCCTAAAAATTTACAGTAACTTTAGCCAAAATATACGCCTTTAGCGACGATAAATTAACCAATGGGGTATGACTGTCGCAGTTTCTGTTAACTTGCTCTCGAGACAACCTATGAACAATAAGGAAGCTCGTTTTTATGCTTCACGGGGCAACGATGTGCGATGCGGTCTTTGCCCGCACAACTGCCAAATACCTGAAGGGCAGATGGGAAAGTGTCACACGCGCATCAATTTACAAGGCAAGCTATATACATTGGCCTACGGCAATCCATGTGCCCTGAATATCGACCCTATCGAAAAAAAACCATTGTATCACTTTATACCCGGCAGTGAAGCTTATTCCATAGCCACAGCTGGTTGCAACTTTACCTGTCTCAACTGCCAAAATTATCATATATCACAAAAATCGCCCGACGTACCCACATCTTTTTACATGTCTCCCGAGCAGGTCGTCAAACAATGTACCGCAGCCAACTGCAAAACCATTGCCTATACGTATACCGAACCCACAGTTTTTTATGAATATATATACGACATTGCCCTGTTGGCCAAGCAAAAAAGCATTCACAATGTATTGATTTCAAACGGATACATAAACCCGGGTCCTCTGAAAAAAATTATTCCACTGCTCGATGCGGCCAATATCGACCTCAAAGCCTTTGATGAAAAGGTTTACCATAACCTGAACGGGGGCTCCCTGAAACCTGTACTAAATACCCTGCGAATTTTAAAAGATAACGGTGTGTGGATAGAAATCACCAATCTGCTGATACCCAGCTATTCCGATAGTACCGAGATGATCAAGCGCATGTGCGAATGGCTGGTATCCAATGGATTTGCTGAATATCCCATACATTTTTCCCGATTCTTTCCTACCTTTCGGCTAAAACATCTCTACCCTACTCCGGTACCCTTATTAAAACAGGCCCGAGAAATTGCCCTGCAAGTGGGAGTGAAATATGTTTACCTGGGTAATATTGCCGAAGCGGATTACAATAATACCTACTGCCCTGTATGCAGAAAATTGCTAATTGAAAGGTTTGGCTATCAGGTTCGACAATATCATGTTACGGACCAAAAATGTCCCAACTGCCTGCATCCTATAGCCGGCGTATGGAAATAATACCATCTATGGCAAAAACAAGGCTTCAATATCTTGTGGCAGTATAGGGATACTTTCCGATAGGTTCACTACTCCATGGTCGGTTATCAGCAAATCGTTTTCGAGCCGAATACCTATGTTCTCCTCCGGTATATAAATACCAGGCTCGCAGGTGATAACCATACCTGCCTGCAAAATTTCATCCTTGCTGCCCACATCGTGAACATCGAGGCCCAAAAAATGGGAAATCCCATGCATAAAATATTTTTTATAGGCAGGCATTTCGGTATCCTCTTTTTCCCGAATTTCATCGTCGGTAAGCAAATCAAGTTCTATCAGGGCATCCGAAATATAAGGCTCCATCTCCTGCTGAATCTGGATGATTGACTTTCCTTTTCGGGTAATCTGCATGGCTTGCTGCATTAACTCCAGCACAGCATTATATACCTGCAGCTGTCGCGGTGTAAAACGTCCATTTACCGGTAAGGTTCGTGTAATGTCGGCGCAGTAATTATTGTATTCGGCGCCAAAATCTATAAGAACCAGTTCGTTATCGTTACATACACTATTGTTGCGGGTGTAATGGAGGATGCAGGCATTTCGCCCGGAAGCTATAATGGGTTCAAAAGCATGATGTACCAGACCATTTCGAATGAATTCGGCTGAAATAACAGCTTCCAGCTCATACTCATGTATCCCGGCCTCCAGCACATTCACTACCTCATAAAAAGCTTTTTTAGTAATACCAATGGCCTGTTCAATCTGTTCAATTTCCTCTTTTTCCTTAATCAATCGCAGACGCGTTAGCAAAGGTTGAGCATCCTGATAATGATGAAGAGGATAACGTTCCGAAAGTCTTCGATACAATCGAAAATCGGCAGTATTTAAGGCGTACCAGACCGTTCGCTCACTACGCAAGGTCAGAAATACCGCCGATACATGCAACATCACCTGGTTCAGCACTTCCTCAAAATCCTCAATCCACCGGACATTCTCTATACCCGAAATATCATGCGCTTCCTCGAGTGATAGCTTCTCTCCTATCCAGGTACGGTCATGTTCAGAGGTTTTTTCAATAAATACCACCTCACGCAAGCGATAATCGGGATGATCAGGACAAATAATTACCACACATCCAGGTACTGTTAGCCCTGTTAGGTAATAAAAATTACTATCCTGCCGATAGGAAAAATACTGATCTCCATTTTTGGGCATTCGATCCTGGGCACACAGAATAAGTGCCGATCGACCAGGCAACTGCCTGGATAGTTTTGCCCGGTTTTTCTCAAATAAAAAACTCGAAATTGGCTGTATACGCATATTTTAGATTCATTATAAATAACAAAAGTATTTATCTGTTGTTATTTGAGTAAATCAAAATTGAAAATAACTTTGCGGCCTTAAAATCCTGAAAATTCTTTTTCCTAAATAATTATTCGTAAAGGTATGGTTAAATTTTTTAATTCATCCATTGGAAAAAAATTGATGATGGCCCTGATGGGGCTTTTCCTGGCAGTTTTCCTGGTGGTCCACCTGAGTATCAACCTTTTGGTTTTGAAGAACGACGGTGGAGTTAGCTACCAGAAAGCTGTTGAATTTATGACCTCCAATGTGCTGATAAAAGTGATGGAAGTTTTTCTTTTTGGCAGCTTTGCCTTACACATAATTTATGGTATTGTGCTGCAGATTCAAAATTGGCTTGCCCGTCCTGTACGTTATGTCAAGACCAACCACTCACAAACCTCTTTTTTTTCAAAATACATGATTCATACTGGATTGATAATCTTCATCTTCCTAATCATTCATTTCATGAATTTTTACTTTGTAAAGTTGGGCTGGGTGGAAGTACCAGAAGGTGCTTTGCATCGTCACGATTTTTACCATATGGTCATTAACCTGTTTAAGAATCCTTTTTATTCGTGGCTGTACATTATTTTTATGATACTGATGAGCTTTCACTTACATCATGCCATACAAAGTGCTTTTCAAACCATGGGCTGGAATCATCCTATTTACACACCCATTATTAAATTCATTGGTGTAGCTTATGCCATCCTTATACCCCTTGGATTTGCTTTTATTCCATTTTATGTTTTATATTTCTTTTAACCATCGATAAATAGCATGCGCAATATGGAACTCAACTCAAAAATTCCTTCGGGTCCGCTGGAACAGAAATGGACGCAATATAGGGCACACCAGCATTTGGTTAGCCCGGCCAACAAGCGTAAACTGGAAATTATTGTTGTAGGAACAGGACTTGCAGGCGCTTCGGCAGCTGCAACGCTTGGAGAATTGGGTTTTAAGGTAAAAGTATTCTGCTTTCAGGACAGTCCCCGTCGTGCGCATAGCATTGCTGCTCAGGGGGGTATCAATGCCGCCAAAAACTATCCCAACGATGGTGACAGCATATACCGCCTTTTTTACGATACCATCAAGGGGGGCGATTACCGCGCCCGCGAAGCCAATGTATATCGACTGGCCGAGGTAAGCAATAACATCATCGATCAATGCGTGGCACAGGGAGTACCCTTTGCTCGTGAATACAGCGGATACCTCGAAAACCGTTCCTTTGGTGGGGCTCAGGTGAGCCGTACTTTTTATGCCCGCGGGCAAACCGGACAGCAACTGCTTCTGGGAGCATACGGTGCCCTCAGCCGTCAAATACATTTGGGCAACGTCAAACTTTTTCCCCGCACCGAAATGCTAAACCTGGTCATTATCGATGGTAAGGCCAGGGGAATTATTACGCGCAACCTGGTCACTGGCGAGCTCGAACGCCATTTTGGACACGCAGTGGTACTGGCCACAGGAGGCTATGGTAATGTATTTTTTCTGTCGACCAATGCCATGGGTTCCAATGCTAGCGCTGCTATGCAAGCCTACCGCAAAGGAGCCTGTTTTGCCAATCCCTGCTATACCCAGATTCACCCTACCTGCATACCCGTGCATGGCGACTATCAGAGTAAGCTCACGCTAATGTCGGAATCGCTGCGTAACGACGGGCGGATATGGGTACCGAAAGATAAAGAAGTAGCCGAAAAGCTCCGAAAAGGGCTGATCAAACCCACCGAGGTGAAAGAGGAAGACCGCGACTACTATCTCGAGCGTCGTTATCCAGCTTTTGGCAATCTGGTGCCCCGGGATGTGGCTTCGCGTGCTGCCAAAGAACGCTGCGACGCTGGATATGGAGTTGGAGCTACCGGACTGGCCGTATATCTCGACTTTAGCGATGCCATTAAACGCCTGGGTCGTAAGGTCATAGAGGAACGCTACGGTAATCTTTTCCAAATGTACGAAAAAATTACCGCCGAAAATCCTTACGAAACCCCCATGATGATATACCCTGCCACCCACTATACCATGGGCGGCTTGTGGGTCGATTACGAACTGATGACTACAATCCCTGGGCTTTTCGCTATTGGCGAGGCCAACTTTAGCGACCATGGTGCAAACCGGCTGGGTGCCTCGGCACTCATGCAGGGCCTTGCCGATGGATATTTTATCCTGCCATACACCATTCAAAACTATCTGGCCCACGAAATTCGCACCCCTTCGCTTTCAACCGAACTTTCTGAGTTTGCTGAGGCCGAACGTGAGGCTCGCGAACGTATCGAGGCAATCTTTGCCGTTAAAGGCAACCACAGCGTCGATAGTTTCCATAAACGCCTGGGTCATATCATGTGGGACTACGTAGGTATGGCCCGCAATAGAGAAGGATTGACAAAAGCCATTGACCTTATTCGCTCGCTGCGAAAGGAATACTGGCAAGATGTGTTTGTACCGGGCACCCCTTACGAATTCAATCCTGAGCTGGAAAAAGCCCTAAGGGTAGCCGACTTTCTGGAGCTGGGGGAGCTGATGGCTATTGACGCCCTCCACCGGGAGGAAAGCTGCGGCGGACATTTTCGTGAAGAATACCAGACCCCCGATGGTGAAGCTCTCCGAAACGACGAACAATTTGCATACGTGGCAGCGTGGGAATACAAAGGACAGGATCACACACCGCTTCTCCACAAAGAACCCCTGCATTTCGAAAGCATTGAAGTAAAACAACGTAACTATAAAGAATAATATACGTTCTTTGAATTTTTCTTAAAATACCAGGGCTATGAATTTCACACTCAAAATATGGCGTCAGGAAAATGCTAAGGCAAAAGGCAGATTTGAAACCTATCAGGTTAGCAACATTTCGCCCGACTGCTCATTTCTGGAAATGCTGGATCAGCTCAACGAACAGCTGATACAACAAAAACAAATGCCTATATGCTTCGATCACGATTGTCGGGAAGGCATTTGCGGTATGTGCAGCCTATACATCAACGGACGTCCCCATGGCAACGACACAGGTGTAACTACCTGCCAGCTGCACATGCGAAAATTTAAGGATGGCGAGACCATCTGGATAGAGCCATGGCGCGCTAAGGCCTTCCCGGTTATTCGCGACCTGGTGGTCGACCGGTCGGCCTTCGATAAAATCATTCAAGCAGGCGGGTACATTTCGGTAAGTACGGGTGGTGTACCCGATGCCAATGCCATCCCCATCCCCAAAGATAAAGCCGAACTGGCAATGGATGCTGCCCAGTGTATTGGTTGCGGAGCATGCGTGGCTGCCTGCAAAAATGCTTCGGCCATGCTGTTTGTAGCCGCCAAGGTATCGCACCTTGCACTTTTGCCCCAGGGACAGGTTGAAGCCAAACGCCGCGTAAAAGCCATGGTAGCCAAAATGGACGAACTGGGCTTTGGCAATTGTACCAACACCGGCGCTTGTGAAGCCGAATGCCCCAAGGAAATTAAAATTACCAATATTGCCCGAATGAACCGGGAATTTTACAAAGCAAGCCTTACTTAATCTTTGATAATCATGGCTAAAGATAAAGAAATACTATCCATCCTCGAAAGTATAGTCCATCCAGCCCAAAAGAAAAACCTCATTGAGCTCGGAATGGTCAAAAGTATTAATATTCAGGAGAAAAAAATCAATATCACGCTCAATTATCCCAAACCAACCGATCCTTTTGCCAATGCCATAAAAAAAGCCTGCACACAGGCTATCAAGGAAAAACTGGGGAACGACTACACCATTGAAATATCAGAAATATTTGCTGCAGCTGCTAAAAAGATTTCACCCGAATACGACAGTCTGAAGGACGTAAAAAATATTGTTGCCATAGCCTCGGGTAAAGGAGGGGTAGGTAAATCGACCGTTGCTGTAAATCTCGCAATTGCCCTATCACACCTGCAACTGAAGGTGGGTCTGCTCGATGCCGATTTATATGGCCCTTCCATACCAAAGATGTTTGCTGCCGAACACCATCATCCTACAATGGTAGAAAAAAATGGCAAAGAATTTATTGAACCACTCGAAAAATACAATATAAAGGTTCAGTCGGCTGGTTTCTTTTTTAATCCTGAAGATGCCCTAATCTGGCGGGGGCCGATGGCTACCAACGCTTTGAAGCAAATGATTACGCAAACCCTATGGGAAGAACTTGATTATCTGCTAATTGATTTACCTCCAGGCACAGGTGACATTCATATTACGCTGGTACAGGAACTGCCAGTAACAGGTGCCGTTATTGTAAGCACCCCGCAAAAAGTAGCGCTTGCCGATGTAATTAAGGGCATAAACATGTTCCGCAGTGATAAAATCAATGTACCCGTGCTGGGTATTGTCGAAAACATGTCGTGGTTTACCCCTGCCGAACTGCCCGAAAATAAATACTACATTTTTGGCAAAGAAGGCTGTAAGCAGCTAGCTGCTGAATTGAATGTGCCCTTACTGGGGCAAATACCCATTGTGCAAAGCATCTGCGAATCGGGCGATAGCGGTCAGCCTGTGGCTATGAATCCTTTCACCCTCGAGGGAAAGGCTTTTGCCAATCTGGCCGAAAATGTGATAGCCGAAGTAGAAAAACGCAACCAACAACTGCCCCCAACAAAGAAAGTAGAAATCACGCACCGTTAACTGCAAGTTATCACATATTTTACTATTTTTGAGCACATGGTAATGAAAATGGCATGCTCAAAATAAATTACAGTAGGGATAACCTGCTGGAAGCGGGATGTGATGAGGCTGGAAGAGGCTGTTTGGCAGGACCGGTATTTGCTGCTGCGGTAATCCTTCCATCCGATTTTTTTCATCCATTGCTCAACGATTCCAAAAAGGTAACCCCATCCAATCGTCGCTTGCTTCGTATATTTATTGAAGAACATGCGCTATCATTTGCCGTAGCCAGCGCTTCGGTCGATGAAATAGACCGGCAAAACATACTCAATGCCTCCTTTCTGGCCATTCACAGAGCCATTGCAAAACTAAACCTTACGCCTCAGCTAATTTTAGTTGATGGCAACCGTTTTAAACCTTATGCTGGCATTCCCCATCAATGCCTTATAAAAGGCGATAGCCAATTTGCCTCCATTGCAGCAGCATCAATCCTTGCTAAAACCTACCGCGATGAATACATGGAACAACTTCACCATCAATATCCCGCCTATAATTGGCAAAAAAACAAGGGTTATCCCACCCTGGAACATCGTCGGGCAATAGAGAAATCAGGCCTAACCCCCCATCATCGGAAAAGTTTTTGTGAAAATTTTCTGCAACTTTCAATTCCTTTTTTTCATGACTCAGCAACAACCCCCTAAAGTAACAATTTATACCGATGGTGCCGCAAAGGGCAACCCTGGTCCTGGCGGATATGGTATCGTGCTTATCTCTGGGAAACATCGAAAAGAACTGTCACAGGGATACAAGCTGACCACCAACAATCGCATGGAACTGCTAGCAGTAATTGTTGCCCTTGAATCTCTAAAAATTCCTAACTCCGAAGTTACCATATATTCCGATTCAAAATATGTAGTAGATGCTGTTGAAAAAGGCTGGGTTTTTGAATGGGTTAAAAAAAATTTTAAAAGGAAAAAAAATGCCGACCTGTGGCATCGATTCCTGGAGGTTTACCCAAAACACCGCGTTAAACTGGTGTGGATAAAAGGCCATGCCCACAATCAGGAAAACGAATTGTGCGACCGCCTGGCCGTGCAAGCAGCAATGGCTCCTAACTTACTCGACGACGAGGGGTATCAATTCGATATGGGCAAGGAAGAATAACCATGGTAAAAATATTTTGCGCATTTTACTTATTTTTTTGATATTTGAATGGATTTGTTTTTTAAATTTACGTAATAGTGATTTACAGATAGAAAAAAACAGCTTTGGAATACTAACAGAGAAAGCGGCATGGAAAAGCTAACCCTGGGAAAAAACACCATATTGAGCTATCAGGGACAATTGAACTTTGAGATCATTGGTCATCTTTTAAATGCATTAAAAGAAGAGACCGATGCGCGTGATATTCCCCTTGCCCATTACAAAAAAATTCTGTCAGTCATGATCGAGATTCTCGAAAATGTATTTAAATACAACGAGCATTTCGAGAAAGCCAGCTACCTTTTTCCTGACCATGCACCAATGTTTTACATAGAACACACCCATGACGGATATATACTGGTATCAGGAAATCCCATTCTCAACAAAGACATTGAAAAACTTCAAAAACATATTGACCACATCAATGCACTCGATAAAGAAGGATTAAGGCAGCTATTCCGATCGACTTTAACCAATGGAGAATTCTCTTCAAAAGGAGGAGCAGGTCTTGGATTTATTGAAATGGCTAAAGTTTCAGGCGAAAAAATTGCCTATTCATTTACCCCAATAGACGAAACATACTCGTATTATACCTGCAAAATATTAATTTCGAATAAAGCCTTGAATGTTGACTGAATAATAAGCCTTTTGGGATATGGACGAAACACTACTGATTGCAGCTACAGAATTTACACCCGAAATACATTTGAATTTTCCTCAACGCAAAATGAGCTTTAAGGGGGTATCGCGTCCCGAGGATGTAATCAAATTCTACCAACCTGCCATTTCGTGGCTCAAGGAACTGGAACAAAAAATCCGAACTCACGCCGATATGCGCTACGCAATCCCATCGTTTCATATTGAATTTCGGATGAGTTATTTCAACTCGGCTTCCTCGAAAATGTTGCTGGAAATTCTATATATTATTCGCAGAATCAAGGAAATGGGTATTGATATTATCATCGACTGGTATTACGATACCAACGATGAAGCCATGTATGAGGACGGGATGGATCTTTCGGATGCGGTAGATATACCATTTAATTTTCATGCCTGCTAATGTCCTAGATGGGCAAGCGATAGAATATACTTTCCATATTCGGTTTTGGCCATAGCTTGTCCCAGGCGCTGTAATTGCTCAGTCGAAATCCAGCCGTTTCGCCAGGCTATTTCTTCAATACAGGCAATATATAAGCCCTGACGCTTTTGAATGGTTTCAACAAAACTGGCCGCCTCGAGCATACTATCAGCATTACCGGTATCGAGCCATGCAAAACCACGTCCCATAATCTCAACACGAAGAGTCCCCTCTTCCAGATACAACCGGTTAAGGTCAGTAATTTCCAGCTCGCCTCGTGCCGATGGCTTTAGTCTCTTTGCCTTTTCCACCACTGTATGGTCGTAAAAATACAAACCTGGAATAGCATAATTCGATTTTGGTTTTTCGGGTTTCTCCTCAATTGAAATAACACGCCTATTTTCATCAAACTCTACCACCCCAAAGGGTCGAGGATCGAGCACAAAATACCCGAAAATGTAGGCTCCCTGAGTCAACGTAGCAACCCGCTGCAGCATACCAGAAAAGCCTGTACCATAAAAAATGTTATCCCCCAGGATTAAACAGCTGGGGCTATCCCCTATGAATTCCTCCCCCAGCAGAAAAGCCTGTGCTAACCCCTCTGGCCGTTCCTGCACTTTATAGCTAAATTGCATCCCCAACTCTTCCCCACTACCCAGCAAATCACGAAACATGGGTAAGTCGCGTGGGGTGGAAATGATCAATACCTCTCGAATGCCCGCCAGCATAAGTGTCGATAACGGATAATATATCATGGGCTTATCGTATACCGGCATTATTTGCTTGGAAATGACCTTTGAACTTGGATACAAACGCGTAGCTGAACCACCTGCCAGAATTATTCCTTTCATCATAATAAAATTAATTTTTAAAGGTATGATGGAACACCCAAGTTCGCAGTTTTATCACTATTGTGCTTGCGTTCGCAGGAACACGGGTGTTTCATCTTTACTTTTTTTAAAAATTTCTGCTTAAATTTTATGCACTATGACTATCTCAAAAATCGTTTTATTTTGTTTTTCCAAAAATAAAAAAGCCTATTCGAAAATGACAATCATTTTGCAAAAAACTTTTTTTGTAAAATACTTACCTTTGCATTGAAAGCGGAAATTTTTGACAAAATACAAAATTATCTTCGCTATGAAAAGCTACCGAAAGGAATTATGGTTTGAACTGCCAACCCGTCGGGGATTTGTGAATATTACGCCCGAGGTACAAAAATGTGTTGCAGAGAGTGGAGTAAAAGAAGGTCTGGTATTGGTAAATGCCATGCATATTACAGCCAGCGTATTTATCAACGACGATGAGTCGGGACTACATCACGATTTTGAGGTATGGCTCGAGAAACTGGCTCCCGAAAAACCTTACAGCCAATATCGCCACAATGGATTTGAAGATAATGCCGATGCCCACCTAAAACGCACCATTATGGGGCGAGAAGTAGTGGTAGCAATTACCAACGGACAGCTCGACTTTGGCCCCTGGGAACAAATATTTTACGGCGAATTTGATGGCAAAAGAAGAAAAAGGGTGCTGGTTAAAATTATCGGCGAATAGGTAGATTCCTCTGCCTACTTTTTCCTACCGCGACTTTCAGCAAAACCTACAGATAGTTTTTTCCCTTCGTATATTACCTGATTGAGCCTTTTGCATAGTTCATCTGCGATATCGAAGGGAACCTCGAAAAATGAAAAATTATCGAGCAATTGAATTTTACCAATTTTAATACGTTTAGAGCTAAATGCACTATTTACGATCGAAATGATGTCATTCGGGTATAATCCTGACGACTTGCCCGCATTAATAAAAAGTCTCACATACCCTTGGGCATTGGGTACGATGTCTTGTTTTCGTGCGTCTCGTTTTTTGGGCTGAGGAGCTGAGGATTCGGTGGGTACTTCTATTTCCCGGGCATTTTTGTAATACTCAAGGAAACGATTAAATTCGATAGACACAAGTCGTTTGATAAGCTCCTCCCGGTCGATCCAGCTTAGTTTTTTGAAAATAAGTGGCAGGTAAGGTTCGATATCCGTATGCTCCACCTCAACCCTTTCAATTCGGTCGATAAGATGGAAGAGTTGTTTTTCACACACTTCACGATTAGTAGGGGGTTGAGCTGGTGTAAATTTTTTCTGAAGACTTTTTTCCAACTCCCGGATGCGATATTTTTCGCGCAAATTGATAAGAGCCACGGAAATTCCTTTTTTCCCTGCACGACCTGTTCTTCCACTTCGATGGGTGTATATCTCAATATCGTCGGGAAGCATGTAGTGAATTACGTGGGTAAGGTCGTTGACATCAAGTCCACGAGCCGCAACATCGGTAGCAACCAATACATCGAGTTGCCTGAGTCGGAACCGATTCATCACAAAATCGCGCTGCGACTGCGATAGTTCACCATGTAAGGCATCGGCATTGTAACCATCGTGCATCAGCTTATCGGCTATTTCCTGGGTTTCCTTACGGGTCCGGCAAAAAACAATACCATACAACCCTGGATTAAAGTCAATGATGCGCTTGAGCAATAGATATTTATCCTTAGCATGCACCACATAGTAGATGTGCTGAACGTTTTCGGCACCAGTATTTTTAGTCCCGACGGTTATCTCCAGCGGATGGTTCATGTATTTA
The DNA here is from genome assembly GCA_049968755.1 of Bacteroidales bacterium. GTDB lineage: Bacteria > Bacteroidota > Bacteroidia > Bacteroidales > DTGW01 > JAKPGM01. Next base: position 88,045 of record JBMFQE010000008.1, on the reverse strand, counting down.
TGGGTAATAGCAGCAATTTCCGCTGGCATAGTAGCAGAAAACAAGAAAGTACGCCGCTCTTTAGGGAGTTTACCAAGAATGGTTTCTATATCGTTGGCAAAGCCCTTATTGAGCATCTCATCGGCCTCGTCCAGCACCAGATACTTGACCTTATTCAAGGACAATGCTTTTCTGTTGAGTAGATCGATAAGGCGACCCGGCGTAGCAACAACAATATGAGCACCGTTTTTCAACGCCTTCATCTGCACCTCAATGCTTGCACCCCCATACACCGGGACAATGCGTATGTCGTCAAGGTATTGGGCAAAGCTCAACAAATCGTCGGTGATTTGAAGACAAAGCTCGCGAGTGGGTGCAAGAATTAAAGCCTGTATGGTCGGATTGCCTGTGTTGATAAGCTGAATCAGCGGTAAACCAAAGGCTGCTGTCTTCCCTGTTCCAGTTTGTGCTAATGCAACAAGATCGTCGGATTGGTTTAAAATTGCCGGTATTACTTTCGTCTGAACCGGAGTGGGTTGTTCGTACTTTAAGTCAGTAACTGCTTTTAAAATTAGGGGCGAAAGCCCCATCGAATCAAATGATATCACAAATAAGGTATTAAGTTATAAAAATTTATTCAGAGCATCTAAAATATTCTGCTCAATACGTTCAGAAAGGTTGGCTGTGCTATAACGTTGAAATTTTTCGCCTGTAATATTTTCGTAAAGTTCAATATAGCGTTCGCTGATTTGGTAGACAAATTCGTCGGTCATTTCAGGAACCTGTTGGCCTTCTTTTCCTTGAAAATTATGTTCAATGAGCCACTGCCGGACAAATTCCTTTGACAATTGACGCTGGGGTTCACCTTTGGCCAGTCGTTCCTCGTAACCCTGCGCATAAAAATATCGCGACGAGTCGGGAGTGTGTATTTCGTCGATCAGCACAATCTGGTCGCCGATTTTTCCAAATTCATATTTGGTATCCACCAGAATAAGGCCATGCTGGGTGGCAATTTCGGTACCCCTGCGAAAAAGCTCGAGGGTGTATTCTTCAATTTTGCGATAGTCTTTGTCAGATACAATGCCCTGAGCAATGATTTCCTCCCGCGAGATATCAAGGTCGTGGCCCTCTGCTGCCTTGGTGGTTGGAGTAATGATGGGCTGCGGAAATTTCTGGTTTTCCACCATTCCTTCGGGCAATCTCACCCCGCACAGGCTTCGCTTACCACTTTTGTACTCCCTCCAGGCATGCCCGGTAAGGTAGCCCCTTATAACCATCTCTACCTTCAACGGCTCAGCCTTTCGCCCGATAGTAACCATGGGATCGGGTGAAGAAATTTTCCAGTTGGGAACGATATCGGCAGTAGCATCGAGGAATTTTACGGCAATCTGGTTCAATACCTGTCCTTTGTAAGGAATACCACGAGGTAGCACTACATCGAAGGCCGAAATGCGATCGGTTACAACCATTACCAGGTATTCATCGGCAATGGTATAAACATCACGCACCTTTCCAACGTAGGTAGCCGTTTGTCGGGGAAATTTAAATTGTGTATGGGTAAGTGCCTGTATCATTCCGTCATAAGTTTACAATCCCAGCTCTTTTGCAATCGTCTGAATTCTTTCTGCTGCCTCTGCATCAAGCTGGGCAAACTGCTTTACAGAACTCATGGATGATTTTACGCTGAAATAAAATTTAATTTTGGGTTCCGTACCACTGGGGCGTACGGTAATTTTTGAACCATCAGCTGTAACAAACTGTAAAACATTGGATTTGGGCAGTTGTATAGAAGCAATAACATTACCTGCCGCATCCTTAACCGTGCTATGTTGGTAATCGTATATTTTCACTACCTCCGATCCTCCCAGCTTGCGAGGCGGACGCTGACGGTAGTTGTCCATCATGCGTGCAATCTCTTCCTGCCCTTCCTTGCCTTTTTTGGTAACATTGATAAGCGATTCCTTGTAAAAACCAAAATTTACGTACATGTCGAGTAATAAGTCAAACATCGACTTATTTTTGCTTTTGGCCCATGCGTATGCTTCGGCTATGAGAGCACAGGCCATTACCGCATCCTTGTCGCGAACAAATTCGCCTGCCAGATAACCGTAGCTTTCCTCTCCCCCACCGATAAATGTTTTCTTACCTTCATTTTCGCGAATAATCTCTGCTATGTATTTAAAGCCTGTAAGTACCTCGTAACATTCGACATTGAACTTACGGGCAATATCGGCAATCAGGTCGGTTGTGACGATGGTTTTCACTACATATTCTTTGCCCGTAAGTTTTTTGTTTTCGTTCCAGCGCGTAAGTAGATAGTAAATCAGTAACGAACCCGTTTGATTACCGTTAAGCAATACAAAATCGTTATTGTATTTGACCGCAATACCTACCCTATCGGCGTCGGGGTCGGTAGCCATTACCAGCTCGGCTCCCGTTTGACGAGCTTTCTCAATGGCCAGAGTCAATGCTGCCGATTCCTCGGGATTGGGCGATTTTACGGTTGGAAAATTTCCATCGGGGATATCCTGCTCGGGCACGTGGATGATATTAGTAAAACCATACTTTGCCAGTGCCATGGGCACCAGCTTAACACCTGTGCCATGAATGGGTGTATATACAATTTTTATATCAGTGTATTGCTTCACAATTTCTGGCGATAACGACAGCGACTTTATCTTATCGGTGTAAATCTCGTCAACTTCGCTTCCAATTATTTTAATCAAATGTTCGTTGCCATTCCAACGAATATCGGCAAAAGTAGTTCGGCCAACCTCCTCGATAATGTTTGTATCGTGTGGAGGTACAACCTGTCCTCCATCATTCCAGTATGCCTTATAACCATTGTATTCCTTAGGATTATGAGAAGCCGTAATGACAACGCCGCTCTGGCAGCCAAAATGCCGAATGGTAAAAGACAACTCGGGGGTAGGACGAAGATCTTCGAAAAGGTATACCTCTAACCCATTGGCAGCAAAAATTTTAGCAACCGTTTCAGCAAATAATCGGCTATTGTTACGACTATCGTGCGCTACAGCAACTTTTACAGGATTAAGCGCAGGAAAAGTTTTTTTAAGATAGTTGGCTAGTGCCTGGGTAGCCCTTCCAACCGTGTAAATATTCATCCTATTGGTGCCTGCCCCCATGATTCCTCGCAATCCACCTGTCCCGAACTCAAGGTCGCGGTAAAAAGCATCTACTAGCTCTTTTTCATCCCCCTCCAACAAACGTTTTACTTCGTTACGGGTGGCTTCATCAAACGAATCGGTTAACCATTCCTGTGCTCTTTGTTTTACTATTGCAAGGGTTGCATCCATAATCCGGTCTATTTTATTTCATTCATTAGGTGTATTGCCTTCTCAAGGCTTTCTTTCCACCAGGGAATTTCGAGCCCAAAGGTAGTTTTTATTTTCGACTTATTCAATACGCTAAAAGAGGGTCTTTTGGCTGGTGTAGGATATTCATGTGTTTCAATGGGTTTGACCTTACAGTGTAACTGGCTCAGCTCAACCGTTGTTGAGGCAAAATCGTACCAGCTACAGGCTCCCTCATTGGCATAATGATAAATTCCTGCAAGTGACGTATTCTTTGGTGCCTTAGCAAGCTGTTTCAAAATGGTAAGCAATGCATTTGCCAGATCGGCAGCATAGGTAGGCGAACCTATCTGGTCGCATACAAAGCCAATAATATCCCGCTCCGAAGCCAGCCGACGGATTGTTTTCACAATATTTTGACCAAAAGTCGAATACAGCCACGAGGTCCTCACTACAACAGCTTTTTCAATCTCTAACAGCAGCTGTTCACCAGCTAACTTGCTTTTTCCATAGATCGAAAGGGGATTAGTGTAATCCGTCTCACGGTAGGGGGTGTGATGGGTTCCATCAAAAACGTAATCGGTCGATACATGCAAAACCCAGCTATCGTATTTTTCGGCACATTGGGCAAGGTGACCCACAGCCTGAGCATTGATTAAAAATGCCTTCTCGGATTCGCTCTCTGCCTTATCTACGGCTGTATAGGCTGCACAGTTAATAACCGCAAAAGGTTTGATACGTGCAAAAGCCTCCTCTAAGGCATCCATGCTTGTTATATCAAGGGTATCGATATCGTGAAAATAAAATTCAAAATCCTTCCAATCCGGTGAAAGTACCATAATTTCACTACCCAGTTGACCCTTTGAGCCAGTAACCAGAACAGGTATTCCCATAAGCTAAATATTTTAGTAAAAATTCATTTCGGCTTTGTCGAAATTAGGCCACATTCTGTCTTTGGGCGATACAATGGCCCTATCATGGGGCACCTGCCAATCGATGGCAAGTATCGGATCGTTGTAATTAATGCCCCGTTCTGACTGCGGATGATACAAATTGTCACATTTGTAATGCACTATAGCAGTCTCGCTAAGCACCGAAAATCCATGCGCAAATCCACGAGGAATAAGCAACTGTCGAAAATTATCTTCCGATAGTTCTACACCATACCATTTCCCAAAAGTTGGACTTCCCTTTCGCAGATCTACAGCCACATCAAATATACGCCCGCGTACAGCACGTACCAGTTTGGTCTGTGCAAATGGGGCAAGCTGATAATGCAACCCACGAATAACCCCATAGGTAGAACTCGACTGATTATCCTGAATAAACTGGTAGGTAAATCCCAGCTCCTGAAATTTTTTTTGATTAAACAGCTCTGTAAAATATCCCCGTTCATCTCGAAAGACTTTGGGTTCAAGAATATATAGGTCGGCAATTGGCGTAGCAATTTTTTCCATAGCAAAATATATTAGGTTAAATACATTACAGAAAATTAAAAATGCAGTACCCTACCCTATTTTCAGCTTCTTTTTGAAATACTGAATAGTAAGTTCCAGGCCGCGGTCGAGGTCAAATGCAGGTTTCCAACCATTCAGCAATCTTCCGGCCAGCGTAATATCGGGCCTACGCTGCGTGGGATCGTCGGCTGGCAACGGCAAAAATACCAGCTTTGATTTTGAATGGGTAAGCTTAATAATTTTTTCAGCCAGATCGATGATTCGATACTCCTCGGGATTACCAATATTTACAGGACCCGTTATGTCGTCGGGGGTATCCATCATTCGTAGCATCCCCTCCACAAGGTCGTCGATATACTGAAAGCTACGGGTCTGGGTGCCATCGCCATATATGGTAATATCCTTATTCTGAAGTGCCTGCACAATAAAATTTGAAACCACACGTCCGTCGTTGGGATGCATGCGCGGCCCATAGGTGTTGAAGATACGGATAATTTTTATTTTAACTTTATTTTGCTGGTAATAATTCATAAACAGCGATTCGGCACACCGCTTGCCTTCGTCGTAACATGAGCGTGGCCCCAGGGGATTGACATTTCCCCAATAGCTCTCGGGTTGAGGATGCACTGTTGGATCACCGTATACTTCGCTGGTCGATGCCTGAAGAATTTTAGCACGGGTTCGTTTAGCCAGCCCCAGCATATTAATCGAACCCATCACCGAAGTTTTGATAGTTTTTATCGGATTGAACTGATAATGAACAGGCGAAGCCGGACAGGCTAGGTTGTATATCTCATCGACCTCGGCAAAATAGGGCATGGTAATATCGTGACGAACCAGCTCAAACATGGGATGATTGATCAAATGTAGGATATTTTCCTTGTCTCCTGTAAAAAAGTTGTCAAGACAAATAACGTTGTTGCCTTCACTGATAAGTCGATCACAAAGATGGGAACCAATAAAGCCAGCACCACCGGTAACCAGAATCGTTTTCATTCCTTCATAGTTTTTTCTTACAACATTCAGATCATTCTTCTGGAAAGACAATACTCTTCCGGCCAATACTATAATATGAAAAGCCAAGTTCCTTCATTTCCGCCGGGTCGTATATGTTTCGACCGTCGAAGATTACCTTGGATCGCATAAGTCGGGCCATCACATTGTAGTTGGGCAGCCGAAATTCGGGCCATTCGGTAACCAATACCAAAGCATCGGCATCGATAAGCGCCTCATATTGGTCTTTGGCATAGAATACATTATCACCCAGCTTGCGTTTGGCTTCATCCATGGCTACCGGATCATATACCTTACAATGAGCACCCTCCGAAAGTAGCCTATTGATTATTATCAACGACGGCGCCTCGCGCATATCGTCGGTATGGGGTTTAAACGAAAGCCCCCATATGGCAAAAATTTTTCCCTGCAGCTGATTGTTGAAATGCTGTTTAATTTTACGAATGATTATTTCTTTTTGTCGTTCGTTGACCTTTTCAACAGCCTTTAAAATATCGAGCGACCAGTTGTACTCCTCGGCCGATTTGATGAGTGCCTTAACATCTTTAGGAAAGCACGAACCACCGTAGCCTACACCGGCATAAATAAATTTATCACCAATACGCGGGTCGCTACCAATGCCTTTTCGAACCATATTTACATCGGCACCCACAATGTCGCAGAGGTTGGCAATGTCGTTCATAAAGCTTATCTTGGTAGCCAGCATGGCATTGGCTGCATATTTGGTCATCTCAGCGGAAGGGATATCCATGAAAAGGATGGGATGCCCATTGAGGACAAAAGGCTTATAAAGTTTCTGCATTATTTTCTGGGCTTCCTCAGAATCGGTACCTATTACAATCCGGTCGGGTCGTAGAAAATCTTCTACAGCATTGCCTTCTTTAAGAAACTCGGGATTAGAGGCCACATCGAATGGTATTTTTACTCCCCGCTTATCGAGCTCTTCCTGAACAGCTTTCCTGACCTTTTCGGAAGTGCCAATAGGCACTGTGCTCTTGGTCACTACCACCAGATAATGGTTCATGTAACGACCAATATCTCGAGCCACCGCCAGCACATACTTTAAATCAGCACTGCCATCCTCGTCCTGGGGAGTACCTACAGCAATAAATACTGCCTCACTTCCATCGATAACCTCGTTAAGCGAAGTGGAAAAAGTAAGACGTCCCTTTTCCATATTCCTCAAAACAATAGGTTCCAGGCCAGGTTCATAGATAGGAATTTTTCCTTCCTTCAACCGATTAATTTTAGCCACATCTATGTCAACACAAGCAACGCTTAATCCTGTCTCGGCAAAACATGCCCCTGAAACCAATCCTACATATCCGGTGCCAACGATAACAATTTTCATTCTGCAAGTTTTTGTTTTACAGATAATAATAGTAAATTGATAACTTTCATCGTTTTGAAAAATTGCGTAAAAATAATGGAAAATTTGTATTGTGAGATGAAAAATTGGGTAATACAGGATATATTTGCACACAGGTAATTTAACTCCAACTAATTAGAAAAATATGCAGTAATTTTTTGAATATTCTTTTTCAATTTTTAACTTTGCGGCTCACAAAAAAATACAAGAACTATGATAATTGTTCCTATCAAAGAAGGGGAAAACCTAGAAAGGGCGTTGAAGAAATTCAAACGCAAATTTGAAAAAACTGGTGTTATCAAAGAATTACGGGAAAGGCAGTTTTACACAAAGCCTTCGGTTGAACGCCGTCAGGAAATATTGCGTGCCATTTACCGCCAAAAAATGCAGCTGGAAGAAAATTAATTGTGCACGTGTAGCATAAGTAACCATGCAACACTTAGAAGCATTCTTAAACTATCTTAAAAATGAGAAAAGATGCTCGTTGCATACCCAGCGGTCTTATGCTACTGATTTACAACAATTTGAACAATATATAAACTGCCACCATGGGAGTATTAGTACTACAGAAATTAGTAGTATTGTTATACGTCAATGGATGGTCAATCTCATGGAGGAGGGTAATACGTCGCGTACCATAGTGCGAAAACTTTCCTCACTGAAAGCGTTCTTTAAATATTTGCTAAGACAGAAGGTAGTTGACCGCAATCCGCTCGACAAAGTTACTGCCCCAAAGGTAGGTAAACGATTGCCTGTTTTTGTCGAGGAAAAACACATGGACATCCTCCTTGATGAAATAGTTTTCGGCGACAACTTTGAGGGTATACGTAACCGGTTGATAATCTACACCTTTTACTACACAGGTATACGATTATCGGAGCTTATACAGCTAAAAGTCGATGATGTTGACTTATCGCACAACACCTTGAAGGTAATGGGTAAGCGATCAAAAGAAAGGATTATCCCACTTACACCCATTTTTGTAGAAGAATTAAAGCAATATCTTCACATCCGGCAAGAGCATGTACCTTCTTCACCGTTTCTTTTCACTACCAGTAAGGGAAAAGCGTTATACCCCCGACTGGTACAGCGTGTAGTAAAACACTTTTTAACATTGGTCACACCGGTTAGTAAAAAAAGTCCCCATGTACTCCGGCATACTTTTGCAACCCAACTGTTGAACCGGGGAGCCAGCTTGAATGCTATAAAAGAGTTACTGGGGCATGCTAATCTGTCGGCAACTCAAGTTTATACGCATAATACCATAGAAAAATTGCATAAAATTTATAAACAAGCCCACCCCCGGGCATAAAAATACGGAGGAAAGCGCTATGAACATCAACATTCAGTCAGTGCATTTTGATGCAGATCGCAAACTCATAGAGTTTACGAATAAAAAAATCGAGAAACTGGAGAAGTTTTACGACCACATTGTAGGGGCTAAGGTTATTTTTCGTCTCGACAAAAGCTCAACCGAAGATAATAAAATAGCAGAAATTCGTCTCGAAATACCAGGCAATGATATATTTGCCAAGCGCCAGTGTAAAACTTTTGAAGAAGCTGTTGATCAGGCAGTTGATGCACTTCGGACACAATTAACGAAACACAAAGAAAAACAGAGGGGTGAATAAATTTTAAAAATTTATTTTGAAACCTGAACAAAAAGTTATACATTTGCCAACCCAAAAACAAAAGGGGTAACATAAGCGGGAGAAAGGATTCTTTGAAAGACTGAGGAAAGTATAAGGTGGACGTTCATGAAACGACATACAGGCCGATGTAGCTCAGTTGGTTAGAGCAGCTGATTTGTAATCAGCAGGTCGGGGGTTCAAGTCCGTCCATCGGCTCATGTGCAGGGGAGATACCAAAGTGGCCAACTGGGGCAGACTGTAAATCTGTTGTCGTATGACTTCGGAGGTTCGAATCCTCCTCTCCCCACAAGAAATTAGAAACAAACAAAATACTATAAGCGGGAGTAGCTCAGTTGGTAGAGCATAACCCTTCCAAGGTTAGGGTCGCGGGTTCGAGTCTCGTCTCCCGCTCAAAAGCCGTAATGGCATGGCTTCGAAAACTGCCCTGAGTGGGGGAAACGAAGAGAAAGTATATTTGCCGATGTAGCTCAGGGGTAGAGCACTTCCTTGGTAAGGAAGGGGTCACGAGTTCAATTCTCGTCATCGGCTCTTTTTGTTATTATAGTGGGTCAATTAGTAAAATTGAAATAAGATAAAAAAAGTAATAATCATCAAATTTTGAGTTATGGCAAAAGAAAAATTTGACAGGTCAAAACCTCATGTTAATATCGGTACGATTGGTCACGTTGACCATGGAAAGACAACACTGACGGCTGCAATTACCAAAGTATTGGCCAAGCAGGGTCTTGCCGAAGAACGTTCGTTTGATTCAATTGACAATGCTCCTGAAGAAAAAGAGCGTGGTATTACTATCAATACGGCGCACGTTGAATATCAAACCAAAAACCGTCACTACGCACACGTTGACTGCCCGGGCCACGCCGACTACATTAAGAACATGGTTACCGGTGCTGCACAGATGGACGGTGCAATCATCGTTGTAGCTGCCACCGATGGTCCCATGCCACAAACACGCGAACACATTCTGTTGGCCCGTCAGGTTAACGTTCCCAAGATTGTGGTTTTCATTAACAAGGTTGACCTGGTTGAAGACCCCGAAATGCTCGACCTGGTTGAAATGGAAATGCGCGAGCTGCTCAACTTCTATGGTTTCGATGGCGACAATGCACCCATCATTCGTGGTTCTGCACTTGGGGCACTCAATGGCGACCCAAAATGGGAAGCTAAAGTACTCGAACTGATGGACGCCGTTGACACCTATATACCACTTCCTCCTCGCGAAATCGACAAACCTTTCCTTATGCCTGTTGAAGACGTGTTCTCTATTACCGGTCGTGGTACCGTTGCTACCGGTCGTATTGAAACGGGCGTAGTACAAACCGGCGATGAAATGGAAATCGTAGGGCTTGGTGCTGAAAAGAAGAAAACGGTTATCACAGGTGTTGAAATGTTCCGCAAAATCCTCGACCGTGGCGAAGCGGGCGACAACGTAGGTCTCTTGCTCCGCGGTATCGATAAGGACGAAATCAAGCGTGGTATGGTAATTGCCAAACCGGGTACCATCACTCCGCATACCACCTTCAAGGCTGAAGTGTATATCCTAAAGAAAGAAGAAGGTGGCCGTCACACGCCCTTCCACAATCATTACCGTCCGCAATTCTATCTGCGTACACTCGACGTAACGGGAGAAATTATTCTTCCCGAAGGTCGTGAAATGGTTATGCCGGGCGACAATGTTTCAATTACTGTAAAACTTATCTATCCTGTAGCACTTAACGTAGGGCTGCGATTCGCAATCCGAGAAGGTGGCAGAACGGTAGGTGCCGGACAGATTACTGAAATTGTTGAATAACATTACATACAAGTACCGGAAAAGAAAAACAGTTCCGGTGCTTTTACACGGGTGTAGCTCAGTTGGTAGAGCACTGGTCTCCAAAACCAGGTGTCGGGCGTTCGAGTCGCTCCTCCCGTGCAACATATTTTAACTAATATCCACGAAAATGAAATTTTTTGCCGGCATACAAAATTACTTCCGCGAATCGTACGCTGAACTGGTTCAAAAGGTTACCTGGCCTACCTGGAACGAACTACAGGCCAGCGCAATTACCGTTATGGTTGCCTCCGTGGTAGTTGCATTAATTGTGCTGGTAATGGACCTTGTCTTCAAATACGGAATGAACTTCGTCTATAGCATATTTTCATAAGTCTAATAGAAAAAATGGGCGAAACAGAAAAAAAGTGGTATGTCCTGCGGGCTATCAGTGGGAAGGAAAAGAAAGTGAAAGAATTGATTGAAAACGAGGTTGCCCGTTTGCATCTCGAAGATTATATTTCGCAGGTGCTCATACCAACTGAAAAAGTATACCAGATTAGAAACGGAAAAAAAATAAGCAAAGAACGTATTTTTTTCCCGGGTTATGTATTGGTGGAAGCACAGTTGGTAGGAGAAATCCCTCACATTTTACGCAACATACCCAATGTTTTAGGCTTTTTGGGAACCAAGGGCGATGAACCCACACCACTGAGGCTTTCAGAGGTAAACCGTATACTGGGTAAGGTAGATGAATTAGCTCAAACGGGTGAAGAATTGACAACGCCCTTCTATGTAGGAGAGCCGGTCAAAGTTATTGATGGTCCCTTCAGTGGATTTACGGGTGTAATTGATGCTATAAATGAAGAAAAGAAAAAACTCAAGGTCATGGTAAAAATATTTGGAAGAAAAACCCCCGTGGAATTGAGTTTTATGCAAGTTGAAAGAGAATAAACTATGGAATAAGCTGTTTTATACCGTTAAAGTTTTGTTTCTCCTCTCGGAAACAAAAGCTTCCCTTTAGTGGTAATAAAACAGTTCATTATACAATAATAATAAACTATGGCAAAAGAAGTAGTAGGACAAATTAAACTGCAAATAAAGGGTGGAGCAGCCAATCCTTCACCGCCAGTAGGACCAGCCTTGGGTTCGAAAGGGGTTAATATCATGGAGTTTTGCAAGCAGTTTAATGCGCGCACACAAAATATGGCGGGTAAGGTAATACCGGTTATTATCACTGTGTATTCCGACAAGTCTTTTGATTTTGTGACGAAAACTCCCCCTGCAGCGGTACAGTTGATGGAAGCTGCCAAGATACAAGGAGGTTCTCCTGAGCCTAACCGAAATAAGGTAGGTACGGTGACCTGGGACCAGATAAAAGAGATTGCTCAGAACAAAATGCCCGATCTCAACTGTTTTACCCTTGAAAGTGCCATGAAAATGGTTGCAGGTACTGCCCGCAGCATGGGTATTACCATCACGGGAGAAAGACCATTCTAAAAATTTTTTAATAGAACGAACAAATGGCAAGATTGACAAAAAACAGAAAGTTAGCTTTGTCAAAGATCGACCCTGAAAAACAATACAAATTACACGAAGCAGCAGCATTGATTAAGGAGATTACGACAACAAAGTTTGATGCTTCGGTGGATATTGATGTTCGCTTAGGGGTCGACCCGCGAAAGGCTAATCAGATGGTTCGTGGGGTTGTAACATTGCCCAATGGTACTGGTAAACAAGTTCGCGTTCTGGTATTGTGTACACCTGATAAAGAACAGGAAGCTAAAGAAGCGGGAGCCGATTACGTAGGTCTGGACGAATATATTGAAAAAATTAAAAACGGCTGGACCGACGTGGATGTCATCATTACCGTTCCTGCTGTAATGGCCAAAATAGGTGCACTGGGTAAAATTTTAGGTCCGCGTGGACTTATGCCCAATCCCAAAAGCGGAACAGTAACCATGGAAGTGGGTAAAGCTGTTAGGGAAGTTAAGATGGGTAAAATTGACTTTAAGGTCGATAAATATGGTATTGTACATTCATCGATAGGGAAAGTTTCATTTGAGCCCGAAAAGATTGTTGAGAATGCCAAAGAGTTTCTCAACACCATCATTAAGCTTAAACCCTCAGCAGCTAAAGGCACCTACATTAAAAGCGTGTTCCTTTCCTCTACCATGAGTCCGGGCTTAAAAATCGACCCCAAAAGTATTACTGAGTAATATGCTTGAATGTTATGAAGCGAGAAGAAAAAAATGCGATTATCGACCAACTGGTAGAAGAAATACAAACGTATAAGCACTTCTACATTACCGATATTGGTGGTTTAAATGCCGCCGATACCAGCCTTTTGCGCCGTAAATGTTTTGACAAGCAGGTAAAATTGATGGTAGTCAAGAACACCCTGCTAAAAAAAGCGCTGGAACGGATCAATGGTGAGGTGTATGAACCCTTATACAGTGTATTGAAAGACTCAACTTCTTTGATGCTCAGTACTACTGGGAATGCACCAGCCAAACTCATCAAAGATTTTAGGAGCAAGGATAAGACCAAACCTGTATTAAAGGCTGCATTTGTCGAAGAATCAATTTACATTGGCGATAACCAGCTCGAATTGCTTGTCAACCTCAAGTCGAAAGACGAACTTTTGGGCGACATCGTCGGTCTGTTGCAATCGCCTGCTAAGAATGTTCTCTCGGCATTACTGTCGGGTAAAAATACCCTGGGCGGTATAGTAAAAACTCTTTCTGAACGTACAGAATAAAAAATTTAGTTAGTAACTTTAAAATTATTATAACAATGGCAGATGTTAAAGTTTTAGCAGAACAGCTTGTAAACCTTACTGTTAAAGAAGTTAATGAGCTTGCAAAAATACTGAAAGAAGAATACGGAATTGAGCCAGCAGCTGCTGCTGTTGCCGTTGCTGCTGCACCTGCTGCTGGAGGTGCAGCGAGCGAAGCCGCTGCTGAAAAAACAACCTTTGATGTAATTCTCAAAAGCGCTGGTGGCGCTAAATTACAGGTTGTAAAACTTGTAAAAGACCTTACTGGACTTGGCCTAAAGGAAGCTAAAGACTTAGTAGATGGCGCCCCGAAAGCTATTAAAGAAGGTGTATCCAAAGAAGAAGCAGAATCAATTAAAGCACAGCTTACAGAAGCCGGAGCAGAAGTTGAACTTAAGTAATATCTGTTTCAATAGAACATCAGGTTTAAGGTATCCTGCTTAGCAGTTATACCTTAAGCCTTTTTCTTGTTTTATTATAGCGTTCACTTAATCCGTTAAAAAAGATGGCTTCAAATCAGGTAGTTGAAAGAATCAGTTTTGCCAGAACTAAAAAACACTTCTCGTACCCCGACTTTCTGGAGGTACAACTAAAGTCCTTTGCCGACTTTTTCCAGCTGGAAACAACACCCGAAAATAGAAAAAACGAAGGACTTTACAAAGTTTTTCTGGAAAATTTTCCTATTACGGATACGCGAAATCAATTTGTACTTGAATTTCTCGATTACTACGTCGATCCTCCTCGTTATACCATTGAAGAATGCCTGGAACGGGGATTGACCTACAGTGTCCCCCTGAAAGCAAAATTAAAACTTTATTGTACCGACCCCGAACACGAAGACTTCGAGACCATTATACAGGAAGTATACCTGGGTACTATCCCCTATATGACCCCAAGGGGCACCTTCGTTATTAATGGTGCTGAACGTGTGGTTGTATCTCAATTACACCGTTCGCCGGGCGTATTCTTTGCCCAAAGCATACATCCCAACGGTACTAAACTCTATTCTGCACGAATTATTCCTTTCAAGGGTTCGTGGATCGAGTTTGCTACCGACATCAACAACGTGATGTATGCATACATCGACCGTAAGAAAAAGGTCCCTGTAACTACGCTACTGCGAGCCATCGGGTTTGAAAGCGATAAAAGTATACTTGAAATTTTCGACCTTGCCGATGAAATTAAAGTTTCTAAAGCAGCGCTGAAAAAAGTCGTAGGTCGACGATTAGCTGCAAGAGTGCTCAAATCATGGGTCGAAGATTTCGTCGACGAGGATACGGGCGAAGTCGTTTCAATCGAACGTAATGAGGTCGTCATTGACCGTGAAACCATCCTTGAAAACGAACATATTGACCTGATTGTTGATGCTGGAGTTGACACTATCCTGCTGCATAAGGAGACTGCCAATATCAACGATTTTGCCATCATATACAACACGCTCCAGAAAGACCCCTCCAACTCCGAGAAAGAAGCTGTATTACATATTTATCGTACCATTCGTGGTTCTGAACCACCCGACGAAGCTACCGCACGCGACGTCATCGAAAAGCTTTTCTTCTCCGACAAGCGATACGATCTGGGTGACGTGGGCCGCTTTCGGATGAACCGTAAGCTGGGGCTGAACATTCCCAACGAAGTTAGGGTACTGACCAAGGAAGATATCATTAGCATTATAAAATACCTGATTGAACTCATCAACTCCAAGGCCGATGTCGATGACATCGACCACCTGAGCAACCGAAGGGTACGTACCGTCGGCGAACAGCTTTACAATCAGTTTAGTGTTGGGCTTGCCCGTATGGCCCGTACCATCCGTGAACGAATGAACGTGCGCGACAATGAGGTATTTACGCCCATTGAACTTATCAATGCCAAAACCCTCTCGTCGGTTATTAACTCGTTCTTTGGAACCAACCAGCTATCGCAATTTATGGATCAAACCAACCCCCTGGCCGAAATGACCCACAAACGTCGTTTGTCGGCCCTGGGTCCTGGAGGTCTCTCACGCGAAAGAGCTGGTTTTGAGGTTCGTGACGTACACTATACGCACTATGGCCGCCTTTGCCCGATTGAAACTCCTGAAGGGCCTAACATCGGACTTATCAACTCCCTTTGCGTGTATGCCAAAATTAACGATCTTGGCTTTATAGAAACCCCTTACCGCAAGGTTGAAAATGGAAAAGTAGACCTAACAGACGAAGGAGTTATTTATCTGAGTGCCGAAGACGAAGAAGGTAAAATTATTGCCCAGGCTAATGCCTCGGTTGCAGATGACGGAAGCCTGATGGAACAGCGTATTAAGGCACGTCTTGAAGCCGATTACCCCTCGGTATCGGCCGACCAGGTTCACCTGATGGACGTTGCTCCTAATCAGATTGCCTCAATCGCTGCTTCGCTCATCCCCTTCCTCGAACACGACGACGCCAACCGAGCCCTCATGGGTTCAAACATGATGCGTCAGGCTGTGCCCCTGCTACAACCCGAAGCTCCTATTGTAGGTACGGGTATTGAAGGACAGGTGGTTAAAGATTCGAGAATACACCTTACCGCTGAAGGCGATGGCGTAGTCGAGTATGTCGATGCCAATGAAATAAAAATCCGATACAATCTTACCGAAGAAGAAAAGTTTGTATCGTTCGACGATCCAGTCAAGACCTATAAACTAACCAAATTCCTGAAAACCAACCAGAACACCTGCATCAACCTGCGTCCCATTGTACGCAAGGGTGACAAGGTTAAAAAGGGGCAAATCCTTACCGAAGGCTACGCTACACAAAATGGCGAGTTGGCATTGGGAAGAAACCTGATGGTTGCCTTTATGCCCTGGAAAGGATACAATTTTGAGGACGCTATAGTTATCAGTGAACGGGTAGTACGTGAAGACCTATTTACCTCGATTCACATTGAAGAATATTTGCTGGAAGTACGCGATACCAAGCGTGGACTTGAAGAGCTGACCCCTGATATTCCCAATGTGAGCGAAGAAGCTACCAAAAATCTCGACGAAAATGGTATCATCCGAATTGGTGCAGAGGTAAAACCCGGGGATATCCTTATTGGAAAAATCACTCCGAAAGGAGAATCGGATCCTACCCCAGAAGAAAAATTGCTTCGAGCCATCTTTGGGGATAAAGCTGGCGATGTAAAAGATGCCTCACTGAAAGCCTCGCCCTCGCTCGATGGTATTGTTATCGATAAAAAATTATTCTCCCGAGCCATCAAGGATAAAAAAGGCAACAAAGCTGTCAATGAGAAGGTACTCCTGCAAAAAATTGAGGATGAATTTCATCGACAGGTTGAAGAGCTCAACACGAAAATGGTGGATAAGCTTTTTGTCCTGGTAAATGGCAAAACCTCGCAGGGAGTTAAAGACTATTATAATGTGGACGTAATTCCCAAAGGAGTGAAATTCACGACTAAAGTATTACAAGAGCTTGATTTTCTTAATGTTAACCCCAACAAGTGGACAACCGATAAGGAAAAGAATCAGCTAATCCGGCAGTTGTTCCACAACTATATGCTCAAGTACAAGGAAATTGAGAGTGTTTTTAAACGCAAAAAATACACGTTGACGATTGGGGATGAGCTACCCGCAGGTATAGTACAGCTTGCAAAGGTATACATAGCACGCAAACGTAAGATTAAGGTTGGGGATAAAATGGCCGGTCGTCATGGGAACAAGGGTATTGTATCGCGGATTGTACGCGTTGAAGATATGCCCTTCCTCGAAGACGGAACACCGGTAGATATCGTACTCAACCCCTTGGGTGTGCCTTCCCGTATGAACCTTGGACAGATTTATGAAACAGTACTGGGTTGGGCTGGTAAGGTGCTGGGTGTGAAATTCTCTTCCCCCATTTTCGATGGTGCAAGCATTGAACAAATTACCGAGTACACCAACAAAGCAGGTTTACCACCTTATGGGATTACCTACCTGTACGATGGGGGAACCGGCGAACGTTTCGACCAACCAGCCACAGTAGGGGTGATATACATGCTTAAATTGGGGCACATGGTCGACGATAAGATGCACGCTCGATCCATTGGACCCTACTCACTTATTACCCAGCAACCCCTTGGAGGTAAAGCCCAGTTTGGTGGTCAACGCTTTGGGGAAATGGAAGTATGGGCGCTCGAGGCCTTTGGGGCAGCAAACATCCTGCAGGAAATCCTTACCATTAAATCAGACGACGTGGTGGGTAGAGCCAAGGCTTACGAGGCTATAGTTAAGGGCGATCCCATGCCTACGCCAGGAATTCCCGAGTCATTCAACGTACTCCTCCACGAATTGAAAGGATTAGGATTGAGCGTTAACCTGCTCAACTAAACTAACTTTTCGGGTAGTGTATTGTTATTAATGTGAAAAAATAAAAGGATATGTCATTTAAAAAAGATAGTAAACCAAGTACCTTCACCAAAATTTCTATTGGGCTGGCCTCTCCAGAAGAAATTCTGGAACACTCCAGCGGTGAAGTGCTTAAGCCTGAAACCATCAACTATCGGACCTATAAACCCGAACGCGACGGATTGTTTTGTGAACGAATCTTTGGTCCTGTTAAGGACTATGAATGCCACTGTGGAAAGTATAAACGCATTCGCTATAAGGGGATAGTTTGCGACCGATGCGGCGTTGAAGTAACCGAAAAAAAGGTACGTCGTGAACGCATGGGGCACATCAACCTGGTTGTACCCGTTGCCCACATTTGGTATTTCAGGTCGATTCCCAACAAGATTGGTTATCTGTTGGGATTGCCTAGTAAGAAGCTCGACGCGGTTATCTATTACGAACGCTATATTGTAGTTCAGCCCGGCATTAAGGCATCGGAAGGAATCAATGTTTACGATCTGCTTACCGAAGAAGAATACATTGAAATCATTGAATCGCTCCCTAAGGAAAATCAATATCTCGACGACAGCGACCCTAATAAATTCATAGCCAAAATGGGGGCTGAAGCCATTGAGATGCTTCTCA
The DNA here is from genome assembly GCA_049968755.1 of Bacteroidales bacterium. Lineage (GTDB taxonomy): Bacteria > Bacteroidota > Bacteroidia > Bacteroidales > DTGW01 > JAKPGM01. Next base: position 69,759 of record JBMFQE010000008.1, on the reverse strand, counting down.
AACGTCTTGACCTGGACGAATTATCGTATTCGCTTCGTCATCAGGCCAGCACCGAATCGTCACAGCAGCGAAAAGCTGAAGCTTTGAAGCGGTTACAGGTAGTAGAAGCTTTCAGGGAATCGCGCGAGGTGAATAAACCCGAGTGGATGATTTGCAAGGTTATTCCGGTTATCCCACCCGAACTGCGGCCACTCGTTCCTCTTGATGGGGGGCGATTTGCCACTTCCGACCTGAACGACCTGTATCGACGGGTTATTATTCGTAACAATCGTCTAAAACGGCTTATCGAAATTAAAGCGCCTGAAGTTATTCTTCGCAACGAAAAACGAATGCTTCAGGAAGCAGTTGACTCTCTGTTCGACAACTCGCGCAAATCGAGTGCGGTGAAAACCGAGGCCAACCGTCCCCTCAAGTCATTGTCGGATAGCCTGAAAGGGAAACAGGGTCGTTTCCGTCAGAACCTTTTAGGTAAGCGTGTTGACTATTCGGCTCGTTCGGTTATCGTGGTAGGCCCCGAATTGAAATTACACGAATGCGGGTTGCCCAAAGATATGGCTGCCGAGCTTTACAAGCCCTTTATCATCCGCAAGCTAATCGAAAGGGGTATTGTAAAAACTGTCAAATCGGCCAAGAAAATTGTCGACCGCAAGGATCCTGTTGTGTGGGATATTCTTGAAAACATACTTAAAGGGCACCCTGTTCTCCTCAACCGTGCTCCTACACTGCACCGTTTGGGTATTCAAGCCTTCCAGCCAAAACTTATCGAAGGTAAGGCTATTCAACTACACCCCTTGGTATGTACAGCATTTAACGCCGACTTCGACGGCGACCAGATGGCCGTACACCTACCGCTGGGCAATGCTGCAATCCTTGAAGCACAGTTATTGATGCTGGCCTCCCACAACATCCTCAACCCTGCCAACGGTGCCCCTATTACCGTTCCCTCGCAGGATATGGTTTTGGGTCTATACTATATGACTAAACCTCGTAAGAGCACGCCGGAAAATCCGGTCAAGGGTGAAGGAATGATCTTCTACTCGCCCGAAGAGGTGAACATTGCCTACAACGAAAAAAAGGTTGATTTGCACGCTATCATCAAGGTTCGAATCAACGACGATTTGTCGCAAGACTCAAAATCCCGTATTATAGAAACCACCGTTGGTCGAGTATTATTCAATGAAGTAGTACCCAAAGAAGTAGGTTATATTAACGAAGTACTAACGAAAAAGTCGCTTCGCGACATCATCGGGATGGTACTTAAAAAAACCGGAACCTCGCGCACCGCAAAGTTCCTCGATGATATTAAGGACTTAGGCTTCCAGATGGCCTTCCGTGGTGGACTCTCGTTCAATCTTGCCGATGTTATTGTACCTGCTGACAAAGAAAAATTGATTCAGGAGGGATATCGACAGGTAGACGAGGTGATGGAAAATTACAACAATGGTTTTATCACCAACAATGAACGTTACAATCAGATTATTGATATCTGGACGCATACCAATGCCCGCATAACCAATATTCTGCTGAAAGAGTTGAGCGAACACAAGCAAGGGTTTAACCCGGTGTACATGATGCTCGATTCGGGGGCTCGTGGTTCGAAGGAACAGATTCGTCAGCTATCGGGTATGCGTGGTTTGATGGCCAAGCCTCAAAAATCTGGTTCGACAACGAGCGAAATTATCGAGAACCCCATTCTTTCGAACTTTAAAGAAGGGCTGAGCGTACTTGAATACTTTATCTCTACCCACGGTGCACGAAAGGGTTTGGCCGACACGGCATTAAAGACTGCTGATGCGGGATATCTTACCCGTCGTTTGGTTGACGTATCACAGGACGTTATTATCACAGAAACTGACTGCGGAACGTTACGAGGGCTGGTTGCCACGGCAATCAAGAATAATGAAGAAGTGGTAGAAACACTTTACGAACGAATCCTGGGTCGGACATCGGTACATGACATTTATCATCCGCTCACGGGCGAGCTCATTGTTACTGCAGGTGAAGAGATTACAGAAGAAATTGCTCAGATTATAGAAGACTCTCCGATTGAACAGGTTGAAATCCGTTCGGTGCTTACCTGCGAATCGCGAAAAGGGGTTTGTGCCAAATGTTATGGTCGTAACCTGGCTACAGGCCGGATGGTACAGATTGGCGAAGCTGTGGGTGTAATAGCCGCCCAAAGTATCGGTGAACCCGGTACACAGCTTACCCTGCGTACCTTCCACGTGGGTGGTGTTGCCGGTAACATTGCTACAGAATCCAAACTCGTTGCAAAATACGATGGTATAGTCGAAATTGAAGAATTGCGTACTGTCGAATACGAAACCGACAATGGCCCTGTCGATATTGTCATTGGACGTATGGCAGAAGTCCGTGTGGTCGATAAAAATACGGGTATTGTTCTTACCAATAATCCCATCCCTTACGGTTCAAAACTTTATGTTAAAAATGGTTCGACCATTACCAAGGGAACCATTATATGCGAATGGGATCCCTTTAATGCGCTAATTATTTCTGAAGTAACGGGGCAAGCTGAATTTGAATCGGTCATTGAAGGGGTTACCTTCCGGGAAGAATCGGACGAACAAACGGGTTACCGCGAAAAGGTTATCATCGAATCGAGGGATAAAACCAAGAATCCGGCCGTGAAAATTATAGGCCAGGGTGATATCGTACGTTCTTATAACCTCCCCGTAGGGGCGCATATCATGATTGATGAGGGGCAAACGGTTAAGGCAGGTGAGATTATTGCCAAAATACCACGGGCTGTAGGTAAAGCTGGTGACATTACCGGTGGATTGCCCCGAGTAACCGAACTTTTCGAAGCCCGTAACCCATCGAACCCCGCCATTGTTGCAGAAATCGATGGGGAGGTTACCTTTGGCAAGGTAAAACGTGGTAACCGTGAAATAATTATCACCTCACGAGCTGGTGAAGTGAAGAAATATCTGGTACCTCTGTCGAAGCAAATCCTTGTACAGGAAAACGATTATGTAAAAGCCGGTACTCCCCTTTCTGACGGTGCCATTACCCCAACCGATATTTTGACCATCAAAGGGCCTACCGCTGTCCAGGAATATATTGTAAACGAAATTCAGGAAGTATATCGTTTACAGGGGGTTAAAATCAACGACAAACACTTTGAGGTAATCGTTCGGCAGATGATGCGTAAGGTAGAAATCGTTGATCCGGGAGACACCAAATTTCTCGAAAAGCAGCTGGTGGACAAGTGGGAATTTATGGAAGAAAACGATTGGATTTACGGGAAAAAAGTTGTCGTTGATCCAGGGGATTCAACCACCCTTAAGGCTGGCCAAATTATTACGGCTCGCAAGTTGAGGGATGAAAACTCATTGCTGAAACGGAAGGACTTGCGCCTGGTTGAAGCCCGGGATGCAATCCCTGCTACATCGAGCCAGGTACTTCAAGGTATTACCCGTGCTGCCCTACAAACGCAAAGCTGGATATCAGCGGCCTCGTTCCAGGAAACCACGAAAGTACTCAACGAAGCAGCCATCTACGGCAAGGTTGACTATCTCGAAGGGTTGAAGGAAAATGTAATCGTTGGCCACCAAATTCCAGCGGGTACCGGATTGCGTGAATACCAGAACATAATTGTGGGTTCGAGTGAGGAATTTGAGCAGCTAACTGCCACCCGGAAAGACACCCCACATACCGTTGAAGACTAACTCTTGTTTTTGATAACTTTTGTAAGGCAGGGTTTTTGAACCCTGCTTTTTTTATTTATCAATCAGTACATTATGCCATAAACCTCACCTATCAGGAAAAATTATACTCCAGAGACTTTTACGTTTTATGTCGTGGGTCTGATTACCTGAAAACTTATCAATTGCTACAATAAGCGGTTTCTCGGGAACAATCGTATTGAACTGTTCCCAGTAATCATCCTGATAAGCATGGATTATATCCAAGAGAATATCATCTGAATGGGCAATTTCGTTCCAGCGAAAGCGTGCATGATTAGTAGTGTCGATGCGGGTCACGACCATCTCGGAGCGAGTGGTGATGGTGCTGTTGTAGAAAAAAATACGGCTTTTTGCCTTCAGCTTCAGCTCAATAGCCGTATATTCGAGATACCATCGATTATTCATTGGGCGATAAAAAACCATGTAATTGGCCTCCTGCAGTTTTACCTGAGTCTTTCGGGGTACCTTTTTTACCAGCAAATGCTGGGCATAATCAACACCCTGAGGGGTAAGGCTAAAAGTAGCACCCGCAAGAGCATAGGTTTGATCATCAATGTACAAATTGCCCTGGTACGATATTTCGGAGGTACGCTGTGCAGGCGCAAATTGAATAATATAAAGCATCCTATCGTTGTAGGCAATTTTACCCACTAATCTAAAATTATATTCTGGTATCCCCTCCTGAGTTAGAAAAAATGGCACTTCCTTGATAATATCTATCTTCACCGCATTGTATACCCCTCCTTCGAGCTTAAAAGAAAAAGCCTGCAATTGCTTAGTTGCCTGACTGCGATGCCCCTTAAATATTTTGGCCTGGTCGTTTAGAAGCCAGCTGGAATAAGGCGCCTTAGCAATATCAACAAGTGCTTCGACAATCGATAAATAATCCTCCTCATCCCGAATGATTTCCCTGTAAAATGCTGAATACATAGCATTCTGCTGAAAATAATTACGTGATATATTTCGAGCAACCTGGGTCACTATCGAGGAAGCTGAAATACTTCGTACCCAAACCGGCGGTAGCTCAACAGGAGCCTCACGGAGCTGAAGTGTAACTTCATAACCCGAAAGCGTATCGAGCCGAATACGCAATGGCTGATAACCCAGATGGGTAACGACAAGGGTGTCGGTACGATGTGCATAAGGAATCTTAAGCAAAAATAAACCCTCGGCATTGGCTACCGTGGCAATACTTCGATGCAGTATGGATACTGAAGCATAAGCAAGCGGCTCGTTCTGATAATCCAACACTCTTCCCCGGATAGAAAAAAAAGAGTCGGTATCTGAAAAAACCGATCGTGCCGGGGGAAGCGTAACGAGGGGAAAAATTACCACCTGACGACCCAGTATATCAAAGCCCAACGAGGTGGAAACCGTTAATTGCTGAAGTATCTCGCGCAGCGTTCCCTCCTGATCAATGGATACCACCCGATTTAGCTCGGATAACCGGGCATTGTACGAAAAATTAACTTTAAAAATGGCCGACAGAGAATCAAACGCCTGTGACAATAAAACCTGCTGAAGCTTAACACGATGAGCCTCAGTGCTTCCCTGTGCCCTCAGGGAGAAATGAAGTACAAGCAGTATGAGAAGTAGAAATATCTTGCGCAAAGCGTTCATTTTTGCAGCATATCTTCCCTCGAGGCATGTTTTACTATAAAAAGTGTGTCATTTACAGGCTGAGATTGTAGTAAAAATGTCCTATCAATAATTTTCAATATTTCCTCAAGCGACAACCTGTCAAAAGTAGCGGTGAGTCGGTTAGCAAGAATGGTACTATCGGATTGAATAGTTTTACCGTACGTATTTCTGAGTATATCGAAAACATAGCGCAGCTCTGCATCGCGAAAACTCAATCGATGGGTTTTCCAAGCCAGTATATTCCAGTCGACCAAGCCTAATTTTTGCATAGAATTGGATTTTGGGAAATAGCACGCGCCTTCATTTCGGGTCAGCAATAGTTCGGTTGCCAAATGAGTTCCCTGAAACGATACTTTTCCCGACTGAACCATTACCATTACCTCGCCATCGGGCTGTAAACGAACATTGAAACGGGTGCCCAGTACCTTTACACGAGCCGATGGAGTTGTAACTACGAAAGGATGTAAGGAATCGGGTTTGACCGCAAAAAATGCCTCCCCACGTGCCAGCATTACCTCCCGGTGTTTTCGCATGAATTTGCGCGGATATATGATCTTTGTGTTTCTATTGATCTCTACTACGGTACCGTCCGATAAAACCAACTGCTTTGTCTTGTCATAAGTGGTAACAGTAATATTAGATTGGTAAAATAACTGGACAAAAACAGTTGTAGCCAGTATTATCAACACACTTGCTGCAATGGTATAGGCAATATATTTGACCGGACTATGTGCAAACTTCGACTTCTGTGTGCGTAGCCGTTGGCTCGTCCGTTGCCAGGCCCTCTCAGCGTCAAAGTTAAAAGTAATGTTTGCCGATTTATCCCAGAGCTTTTGGCAAGAAAGGAAAATTTGCTCATTGCGTTGGGATTGCAGTCGCCAATCGTGCAAAATTTGCTCTTCCTTCGCCGTCGCATTACCCGAAAGCACCTTGCCTATCAATGACCATATATATTCTTCGTTTTCTATTCGTTCTTTCATCATAATAAAATTAATTATTAAAGGTATGATTGAACACCCATGTTCGCAATTTTATCACTATTGTGTTTGCATTTGCAGGAACATGGGTGTTTCATGAAAAAAATCCTTAGTTTCTTCTAATAATACAACTTCTTGCTGTCTTTCCCCTATCGTCAATCCCAACTTTTTTGACTATTGTAGAAGTTAAATCCAGCAATCCATTTAAGCATAAAAAGTAAGGCGAGTTTCAATAGACTAAAATTAATACAAATCTAAAAAAATATTCCAGGCCCTCTCTCTTTTCCCGTGAAAAGTAAACCAATCCTCATAATAAAAAAAGAAGAATATCAGAAAGTAAGAAATCACATTTGAAGGATACTCTCTTTAGACAAGAGAAAGGTTATTCAAAAAACGCCGTAACATCATAAAAAAGCCTGTCGAATCTTATAGTTCGCTTACACGGTCCTACGGAATTATAATTTGACATGCACAAATGGTTTTCCTTACCTCATTTCGTTAAGCAGTTCATCGATTCCAATCGTTGCAAACTTAGTAGCAAAGTCCGACATGGCGTAGGGAATTATAAGCCGGCCATTATGCACTAAAGCTCCACAGGTGTATACCACATTGGGCACATATCCTTCTTTCTCCTCACCCTCGGGTTTTAAAATAGGTTCGGCCAATCGTCCAATAACCCTTGCAGGATTATGTTTGTCCAGCAGAAAAGCGCTAATACAATATTTGCGCATAGGACCAACCCCATGGCTTAACACCAGCCATCCTTCATCAAGTTCGATAGGCGAACCACAATTACCGATTTGCACAAATTCCCATGGGAATGATGGCTGCATAATTTTAACCGGATCGTACCAGAAATGTATGTTCTCAGAAAATACCACATATAGACTCTCGTTGTCGTGGCGCGAGAGCATCACGTATTGTCCATTAATTTTTCTCGGGAATAAAGCCATCCCCTTATTTTTGGCAGCATTCCCGTTGAGAGTAATAAATTTAAAATTATTAAAGTCGGTGGTTTCAAGCAGCTGGGGCAATATTACCTTTCCATCGTAGGCAGTATAAGTAGCATAATATTTCTTACTGCCATTATCATCCGTAAAAACAACGAAACGAGCATCCTCAATCCCATTAATCTCGCTGGGCGATGAAGGGAATATCACGCGCGAGGATATGGGCTGATTTTCCGCAAAGCTCACCTCGTAGTTATTTTGAGCCAACGTCTTTATGATTTCAAAGGTAACATGGCTGTTTTCGAGGTGGATATTCTCTCGGGTAATTCTAATTGCATGCTGCATCAAGGTACTCAGGGTAAAATTATCCTCAAGCGGCTCGATGATCAACCGGCTGACCTGGTTCCATGCCCCCAATTCAGCCAATTTGCGTATAAATAAGGATTTGACAATAATTGGGTCGGAAATTTTTCTTGGCTCTGCCACAATGGGATACGATGGAAAAAGAACTATCTCATTATCGCGAGTAATAATACCCTCACGAAAAACAATAGAAGAAATATGGCCTTCACCAATGGCACGCAAGCTTAAAATAAACTTTAGCTCTCCATTTTCTGTTCCACTCTGATCGAAATGTGGTACAATAGATGGATTACACAGCGCAGTCGATTCCAGAGCATACTCCTGGGTAAAATAAGCCCCTATGAGCAGTTTTTGTTCGAGCGGTAAAAAACGATCCTGAGGAATATGATGCTTTATACGTTCATAGTGGTCAATAAGTAAATCCTCAATTTTAAATGCCTTGGCCGAAAATTCTTTTTTAATTTTTTTGAGTTCACTGTGAACCTGTTTTGGGGATAGCGAAAGGATACGCATCAAAATAAGCTTGATGCGTTCATCTCCTGGGATGAAAGGACGTATCAAAGCGCGCACGGGCGAAGGCTCAATTTTTAGCTTACAACGTTTAACTTTCATCATAATAAAATTAAGTTTAAAGGTATGATGGAACATCCATGTTCGCAATTTTATCACTATTGTGTTTGCGTTCGCAGGAACATGGGTGTTTCATACACTTTTATTTCAACAACTCTGATACTGAAATTTTCTTAGAAATCTGGTTAGCATCGAAATAGAAAATTTGATATTTGTGCTGAACAAAAGCATGCATCAAGATAAGCGCATAAACCCAGGAAAGGGTTGATTCAGCACCCATATTACGGTTTACGTTGTCGGACATGAGCCCATCGCGACAACCATGTGTATGAGAATCGTAAAGGCTTATACCAAGCTCGTTTTCGCCTAAAAACCATCTGAAAGCTCGGTTAGCAGCCTCGAAGTAACGATTAAGACCGGTAACATAGTAAGCAGTCAAACAGGCATCGACCATCACAGCAGCCTCAATGGGTTGCTGGTCGAAAGCTGGTTTTTCCTTACCCTTGAAAAACCAGCCCTTATTTCCAATAGGTGCAAATTTTCCCTGGTGGGTCTGCACATCGATAAGCCAGGTAAGTATATCGAGTCCTTTTTGCAATACCGCATCGTTTTGGGATGTAAATCCAGCATGAATCATAGCATGCGGTATGCGAGCACTGGCATACGAAACCTTATCTTCATACCACGGCCAGGAAGGGTCGTGTTGATGTTTGAAATGATCGACTAATTTTTGCAGCGCATAATCTCTGGTACGCCTTATCTCCACATCGCCTCCAAAGCGCCAAAGGTAGGCCTGCATACCCAGAATGGCATAGGCAAGTGAACGTGGATGATGCATCTCATAAATTTTTCGCAGACCATTGCGAAACAACTCTATACCAATTAAAAATATTTTCTCATCTCGGGTAAAGGCAGTAGCCACTCCCAGACTCCACAGTACCCTGGCATGGCTATCCTCGCTGCCCTGTTCCTCGAGCCAGTTTCGGCTATAGCTCATCAAATTTCTGAACCAACCATTTTGCTGATTGTAAGCATCGTATATAAAGGCAAGGTAGGTCTTCTGCAATTTTTGAATATGATGATTCATGCCAAAAAGCGTTTCAAGCAAGATGGTCACCAGCAAGGCACGACTGTTGTCATCGACACAATAGCCATGTTCGCGCTGGGGAATATGATATTTTGCATGCTGAAGAATACCGGTATCATCGGTCAGCTCCAGCAGATGATCTATATGTAGCTCAGGCAAACTCGTATTTCTATCCTCTTCAACATTTCTTTCATTAAATATGTAAGAGATTCGCAGCTTATTTAACTTTATTTCTTTGAAAAGTTCAAGATAATTAGCTGCAACCTTGGGCCAGGTACAATGTTGCTGACTAAAAAGGTATGCCTGTTTGCGCATGGCATTGCGCTCATTGTCGTTTTCGAGTAAACGAACCATGGCCTCTGCCAGCGACTTTTCGTCCCTGAAATTAACCAGTATGCCCTTACCATCCGATAGCATTTCGCGGGCATGAAAGTATGGAGTAGATATTACAGCTTTGCCTAAGCCAAGTGCATAGGAAAGTGTACCCGATGTAATCTGATTTTCTGAAAGGTAGGGAGTTACATAAATATCGGCTGCTGCAAGATATTCGTGAAGTTCATCCTGGGTAACGAACCGGTTGACAAAATGTACATAACCTTCGAGCCGAAGATCATGTACTATCGACAGTAACTTTTTACGATACTGGTCACCGTCATGAGCAATAACGTGCGGATGGGTTGCTCCCAGCACAATGTACATCACATCGGGATGCCTTGCAATAACCTGTGGTAGTGCATAAAGCACATATTCAATACCCTTATTCGGAGATAGCAAACCAAATGTAAGTACTACTCTCCTTCCGGTTAGCTGCAACTTATCCTTGTAAAAAAAGGGATCGATAAAAGGGAATTCGGGGATCCCATGATGAATAAGAGCAATTTTGTTAGATGGAACCCCGTAAACAGTAGTAAGAAACTCTTTTCCTTTCTCGGCCATCACCACCACCCAAGTGGAAATTTGGCAAATCTTTTTTAACACCTCGTACTGTTTTGCCGAGGACTGACTCAATACGGTATGAAGGGTAGTAACAACAGGCAATTTAATTCTTTCGAGCAAATCAACGATGTATTCGCCACACTCTCCCCCAAAGATGCCATACTCATGTTGCAAGCTTACAATTTCAAAATTGTGGTAGTTGAGGTATTCGGCCGCCCTGAAATAATCTTCCCGATTGTTCTGATAAATTTCAAATTTCACATTGCCCGGATAGGCATAACCCGTTGGGTTATCATTCATTGCAACAACATGACACTCGAGTTGAGGATCAAATTTTAACAGTGCCTGGGTTAAATCGGTAGTGAAGGTTGCAATGCCACATTGGCGAGGCAGAAAATTGCCAACTATTGCTATTTTACTTACCTTTTCCATAGGTTTATGGCTTTTAGTAAATAAAATGCCTTTAGTTGCCAAAAAAGTATTGTAAAATTATCACAAAGTGCGCTGGAGTAATTGTTAAAAAAAATTAACAATGAGCCAAGGCAATTACTTCTATCGAAATGCTCTAACTTCTAACTAAGGCAATAAAGAATCTGCAAAATTTGCATCCAATTATCACCAACTATCTAATACAATCAATTATTTAACAATAAGCTGTTTAACTCCAAAAACGCACAGCTTATTTTTGCTACCCATGATATTACACAACTTAGAGACGATACCTTTAACCGTGACCAGGTTTGGTTTACCCAAAAAGATGAATTTGGCTCAACAGAATTGATTCGATGTTCGGATATTAAGGGTTTACGATTAAATGTTCCGCTTGATAAATGGTCATGTCGGGGCGTTTGGAGGTGAACAGACATTATCAATGATACTGATTTTGTCATTGCTATGCAAGAATAAGTAGGAAAATGCGAAAAGTTGGTTCATACATTCTAATTATTCCCGAGGGTTGGTGCGAGTACAACTATGCTCAATCAGTGAAAAGTTCATTATGCTATCAGTTTAAAAGACACACCACCAATCCCAAATATTTTACCTACCTTTATTGCCAAAATTTTAACGTTATCTATGTCACGAAAACAACGAAAAAAAGTCAACGGCAACAGTAATTCGACACAGCTCATCAATGCCATTATTGATCTTTTTGCCAATCATCCCACACAAGCGTTCAACTACAAACAGGTTGCAAAACGTTTACAGATAAAGCAGGATAGTCAGCGAGCACGAATTATAGATATTCTGGCCCAGCTGGCTCAGAACGAAGAACTTGAAGAGGTTGCCCCTGGTAAATATAAACTTCACTCAAAAACCCGATATATTACCGGCACCCTACAACTTACCAGCAGCAATAATGCCTTTGTCATTAGCGACGAGTTGGAGGAAGAAGTATTTATTGCCTTTAAAAACTTAAATCACGCACTTGGAGGCGACACGGTTAGAGTATATCTCTATGCCAAACGGCCGGGTCGCAGGCTCGAGGGTGAAGTAGTAGAGGTGCTCGAACGCAAACGCAAGCAATTTGTTGGACGAGTCGATGTGACCAAAAACTTCGCGTTTCTGGTGCCCGATAGCAAGGATATCCCCTACGATATCTTCATTCCGCTCAATAAACTCAATAAAGCTAAAAACGGCCAGAAAGCAGTTGCCCGCATTACCGACTGGCCCGAGCATGTAAAAAATCCCTTTGGCGAAATTGTTGAAGTGTTGGGGGCACCTGGTAAGAACGAAACCGAAATACATGCCATACTGGCCGAATTTGAGCTTCCCTATCGATTCCCCGACGAGGTGCTCAAAGAAGCAGAAAAGATTCCCGAACGAATTCCAGCAGAGGAGCTCAAAAATCGACGCGATTTTCGTCAGGTAACAACCTTTACTATCGACCCCATCGATGCCAAAGACTTTGACGATGCTATCAGCTTTCAAGTTTTGCCTAATGGCCATTACGAGATAGGCGTACACATTGCCGATGTCACCTATTATGTCAAGCCGGGCACCCTAATCGACGAGGAAGCCTACAAAAGGGGAACATCGGTATATTTGGTCGACCGGGTGGTACCTATGTTACCCGAGAAGCTGTCGAATTTTGTTTGCTCGCTTCGGCCACACGAGGATAAGCTGTGCTATTCGGCTGTTTTTGAAATGGACGCTAATGCCCGCGTCATCAACCAATGGTTTGGCCGAACCATCATTAATTCCGACCGGCGTTTCAATTACGAGGAAGCCCAGCAGATAATCGAAACAGGTGAGGGCGACTTTGCCGATATCCTGCAAACACTTGACCGGCTGGCCAAAATTATGCGCAATGAGCGAATGAAAAAAGGCGCTATCGAATTCGACCGACTCGAGCCCAAATTTGAACTCGATGCCGAAGGGCGTCCCTTGAGAGTTTACTTTAAGGAAAACAAGGACTCCAACAAGCTCATTGAAGAATTTATGCTACTGGCCAATCGTAGCGTCGCAGAAATGGTGGGTAAAAAATTGCGCGGAAGCAAAGCCCCAACCTTTGTTTACCGAATCCACGATAAGCCTAACGAGCAAAAACTTACCGCCTTTGCCGAATTTGTAAAAAACCTCGGATACAAAATCAACACCGCCAATGCCCGTAAAACTGCGGAAAGCATCAATAGCTTGTTGGCACGGGTTAAGGGTAAAACCGAAGAGGGTATCATTGAAAATCTGGCTTTACGTTCCATGGCAAAAGCCGAGTATTCCACCCAGAATATAGGTCACTATGGGCTGGCTTTCGAATACTATACCCACTTTACCTCGCCCATACGTCGCTACCCCGATATGCTGGTACACCGACTACTCGACCATTACCTGCACAATGGCGCCTCGAAAGATAAAAATAAGTATGAAAAAATGTGCAAGCATGCCTCTGAAATGGAGCGACGAGCTACCGAAGCCGAACGCGCCTCGATTAAATACAAGCAGGTCGAATTTATGAGTGATAAAATTGGTAACGTATACGAAGGAGTAATTTCGGGGGTTACCGAATGGGGTCTCTATGTGGAAATTAAAGAAAACCTCTGCGAAGGTATGATCCCTATCCGCGAGCTGGATGACGATTTTTACTATTTCGACGAAGAAAAATTTTGCCTCATCGGAAAACGTTATGGTCGAAAATTCCAGATAGGCGATACGGTAAAAATTAAAGTCTGGCGCACTAATTTGCTAAAAAAACAGATTGACTTCCGGTTGTATGAGGAGTAAAAATAGCATATCGTTGAATGAAAAACGTCTTTTTGCACAATTGTTTCAAAACACTGCCACTTTGGCTTCTATATTTAACCATACCAAAACAATATTGACGGCTTGAAAACGACAACATTTGCCTGACAGGAGAATGGGTCGAACCCTGCCAGATAAAAAGGCAAAAGATGGCACAAGCTTTGCCCAATCCCAATTAAGTCATAAACCCAATTTGCCCCAGAAAAGGGGTAATGTGTCTGTATATCGAAGCGTTTCATAGGCGGGAAAAACCAACATCGTGCGCTTCAATACTTTGACACACATCAACCTCGTCCATTCCAGAGGCACAATTAGGTTTAAATGCGAAAAATTTCATTAAATTTGCCAAAAACTACATGAGAAAAAAGGACACATTAGTGGTAGAGGAAGAAACCAAGTTGACTGAGATTATCATCGACGCCATAAAAGAGAAAAAAGGTAAACGAATCATAAAAATTGACCTGAAAAAGCTTAAAAATAACCTTTGCGATTATTTCATCATCTGCGAAGGAGACTCAAGTACCCAGGTAAATGCGTTGGCCGAAAATATCGAACGTCAGGCTTACCTGCTGGCTAACAAAATCCCTCATCACATAGAAGGAAAAGAAAACGCCCAGTGGATTCTGATTGACTTCTTCGACGTTGTGGTACATGTGTTTCAGCAAGAAAACCGCAATTTTTATAAGCTCGAGGAACTGTGGTCGGATGGAATCGTAGAAACTATTGAAAACGAATAAACCTGCAAAAATGTCAGACGAGAAAAACACGAAACAACAAAACAATCCCATGGAGAACAATCAGCCCAATACCCCCAAACCCAAATTTAACGTTTATTGGGTATATGCGCTCATTGCTATTGCCTTTATTGCCCTTCAATACTTTCAGTTTGGTAAGCATCCGCACGAGATTTTTATGAAAGATCTGCGCGAGATGATTGCAGCTAAAGACGTTGACAAAATTGAGGTCATCAACAAAGAAGTGGCAAGGGTATATTTAAAGCCGGGTCGGTTGGATAACTACCAGAAGCTGGTGGGTAAAGAATTTAACCGTATTCCAAAGGATGGCCCTCATTTTGAGCTACAAATTGGCGATGTAACAGCCTTCAAGGATGAAATAGATAAAGTACAGAAAGACTTTCCCCCTGCAGATTATGTTAATATCGTTTACAAAGTAGAGAAAAACTACTTTTTAGACATTTTCATCAGTTTCATCCTGCCTATTATTATCCTTATTGCTATATGGAGTTATTTTTACCGGCGCATGACCAGCGGAGGTGGAGCTGGTCCGGGCGGAGCCAATATTTTCAACGTAGGCAAGTCGCGGGCCAAAATTTTTGACCGTGAAACCAGCGTAAAGGTTAATTTTTCGGATGTGGCAGGCTTAGAAGAAGCGAAAATAGAGCTCAAAGAAATCGTTGATTTTCTAAAAAATCCTAAAAAATACACCGACCTTGGCGGGAAAATACCGCGTGGCGCTTTGCTAGTTGGGCCTCCGGGAACAGGAAAAACATTACTTGCCAAGGCCGTAGCCGGAGAAGCAAATGTACCCTTTTTCTCACTTTCGGGTTCAGATTTTGTAGAAATGTTTGTAGGCGTAGGGGCATCCCGGGTGCGCGACCTGTTTGCACAGGCCAAACAAAAAGCGCCTTGCATTGTTTTCATCGATGAGATTGATGCTGTTGGCCGGTCGCGTAGCAAAAATCCGGGTTGGGCAGCCAACGATGAGCGTGAAAATACGCTCAACCAGCTGCTTACCGAGATGGATGGTTTTGCCCCCAACACAGGCATCATAGTGCTGGCCGCCACCAACCGTGCCGACATTCTCGACCGTGCCCTGCTGAGAGCCGGACGATTCGACCGCCAGATTCATGTCGAACTGCCCGAACTGAAAGAACGACTCGAAATTTTCAAGGTTCACATGCGGCCGCTTAAATTAGCCAACGATATCGACGTGGAATTTCTGGCCAAACAAACCCCGGGATTTTCAGGAGCCGACATAGCCAATGTATGCAATGAAGCCGCTCTGATAGCTGCTCGAAAAAACAAAACCAGCGTTGAAAAGCAGGACTTTCTCGATGCTATCGACCGTATTATTGGAGGACTCGAAAAACGGAACAAAATCATATCCAAACTCGAAAAAAAGACTATCGCCTACCACGAGTCCGGACATGCAACAGTTAGCTGGTTGCTCGAACACGCCAATCCGCTGGTGAAGGTTACCATCATTCCGCGCGGAAGAACCTTAGGTGCAGCCTGGTATTTACCTGAAGAAAGACAAATAACCACTACCGAGCAACTATATGACGAAATGTGTGCTACCCTGGGGGGGCGGGCTGCTGAAGAAGTGGTATTTGGCAAGGTCTCTACCGGCGCCCTTAACGACCTCGAAAGAGTTACCAAACAAGCATATGCCATGGTGGCCTATTTCGGAATGAGCGATAAAATAGGTAACATTAGCTACTACGACTCTACGGGACAGACTGAATTTACTTTTAGCAAACCCTACAGCGAAAAAACCGCTGAGCTTATTGATGAAGAAGCCAAGAAAATTGTCGAAACCCAATACGAACGAGCTAAAAAAATTCTGCTCGAAAACAAAGAAGGTCTCGACCGCCTTGCCCAGAAACTGCTCGAAAAAGAAGTAATCTTTAGCGAGGATCTGGAACAGATTTTTGGTAAACGCAAAGGAGGTGTGCCTGAAGAACAACAACTGCTGATTGAAAACGGCTCATCACCAGCGGCTACCCAACAACCCGAAAATCCAGGTGAAAACTAATGGAAGAAGGATGGACTAAAATATACCAGACACAGAATGCCTACCAAGCCGAAATTATTCGACAGGTAATGGAAAAGGAAAATATTGCCTGTGTGGTAATGAACAAGCAGGACTCGTCCTTCTTTTTTGGAAATATTGAAATATTTGTAAAAGACGAAAATGTTGAAGCAGCCAAACAACTCTTACAAAATTTCGAACCTTGAAAGAAATTGTTAAACGATCGCTTACTGGTACAGCACTTGTATTGATAATGGTGGCAGCCATAATTGGCGGTGAGGTGTCGTTTATGGTATTTTTTACCCTCTTGATGACAGGAGCCCTGTGGGAATTTTATGGATTAACCCAGAAAATGGAAGCTGAACCCCAAAAAATATGGGGGATAGTGGGAGGGGTGCTGTTGTTATTAATTTTTTACCTTACAGCAACCGGACACGTTAAAAGCACTACATTTGCCGTTTTTATTGGATGGGCATTGGTTTCATTCGTAATGGAACTATTCAGAAATAAAAGCCGTCCCTTTTTAAATATTGCATTCACCTGGTTGGGACTGGTTTACATTGCAGTGCCCCTTGCCATGCTGCTGAGTATTGCATACCGAGAAAATATTTATCAGTACAACTTTCACCTGGTGCTATCATATTTTATCCTTATCTGGACGTACGATACTATGGCCTACGTATGTGGCATTTTGTGGGGAAAACATAAACTTTTCGAGCGCTTATCGCCCAAAAAGACATGGGAAGGTGCTATCGGGGGTATCCTGTTTGCATGGCTGGCAGCCTATATATTGTCTATCTTTTTCAAGGAACTTACTTTGTATCAGTGGTTTATATTTGCTCTGCTTGTTGCTGTCTTTGGCACCCTTGGCGACCTTGCCGAAAGCATGCTAAAAAGAAGCATTGGAGTCAAAGACTCGGGTAACATACTGCCCGGCCATGGCGGATTGCTCGACCGGTTCGATGCATTATTTTTGGCAATACCTGCAGTTTATCTATATTTGCAATTCATTTAAATCCATATATCATTATGTTGAAATTCAGGGATCTGGTGCATAAAATACGGGAATTTAAGCAAACACACATTCATTTGCATCAGGAAGGGAAAAGCTTGGTTATCAATCTTTTGATTTGGCTTTTGATTATCAATGGGATTTTTTATTTTCTGGACATCAACGCTTTTGTTTTTAGGACGATAAATTTCCTCAGCATTATTGTTTTTGGAATTGTTCTGTATTTTTTCCGGAATCCTCGCCGGGAAATTTCCGAACCTTCGGAAAATATAGTCTATGCGCCCGCCGATGGAAAAGTTGTAGTAGTTGAAGAAGTAATTGAAAGCGAATATTTCAATGAACCGCGCATACAGGTATCCATTTTCATGTCGCCTCTTAATGTCCATGTCAACAGGGTTCCCATTGGCGGCGAAGTAAAATATTTTAAATACCACGACGGACAGTATCTGGTTGCCTGGCACCCCAAATCATCGGCTCTCAACGAACGAACCACAGTGGTAATTAAAACTTTGCAGGGTATCGAGATTCTTATTCGTCAAATTGCAGGAGCTGTTGCCCGTCGGGTAGTATGTTATGCCGAAGTGGGCAAAACCTTGAAACAGGGCGAAGACCTTGGTTTCATCAAATTTGGATCTCGTGTCGACATTCTGCTTCCCCTGAATGCCGAAATCAAAGTCAACATTGGCGACAAAGCAGTAGGTAATAGAAGTATTATTGCCTACTTGAAATAAAAAAATCTTCGTTTTTTCATTAAAATCATTAATTTTAGAAAAAATCCCAACCATGTCATTCGACTACAACACCAAGCGAAAAAAGCTTGTTCTTCCTGAATATGGTCGTCATATTCACAAGCTTGTAGACTATATCATAAGTATTCCCGACAAAGAGGAACGAACCCGTGCGGCATATGCTCTTGTAGCTGTGATGGGAAACTTAAATCCACATCTGCGCGATGTGGCTGATTTTAAGCACAAATTATGGGACCATTTGGCTATAATGGCCGATTTTAAGCTCGACATTGATGCCCCTTATCCCTTACCTACCCAATCAGCTTTCGCCGAAAAGCCCCGTAAGGTCCCCTATAATCAGCACCCTATTCAATATAAGCACTACGGTAAAATTATTGAACAAATGATCCAAAAAGCCGTAGAGATGCCTGAGGGTACAGAAAAAAC
Organism: Bacteroidales bacterium; assembly: GCA_049968755.1. Taxonomy (GTDB): domain Bacteria; phylum Bacteroidota; class Bacteroidia; order Bacteroidales; family DTGW01; genus JAKPGM01. The sequence continues at coordinate 51,332 of JBMFQE010000008.1, read as the reverse complement.
TGCACTGATTGAAATGATAGCCAATCTGATGAAGCGGCAATATTTAACCTGGAATCGGGATGCAGTAACAGATGAGGTTATTCTAAAAGATTTGTACGAGCTTTCAAAGGGCAAAATAAACCTTACTCCCGACATGCTCAAACTTTCTGAAACACGCGCCATTCAAAGCCAAAACAGGCAAAAGAACAAAAAAATGACCATCAACAAGCGCAATGGCAATAACGGCAGCTACAACAATGGTAGCAATAAGCACAAAAAAAATTAACTACAGCAATGGCTTCATTTGAAGTAGAAGGGGGAATTACCCTGCACGGTGAATTACATCCGCAGGGTGCAAAAAATGAAGCTTTACAGGTTATCTGTGCCACCCTGCTTACCGACCAAACCGTTATCCTTCATAATGTACCAGAAATTAAAGATGTAACGGTACTGATCGAAATGCTGTCGTTACTGGGCGTTGAGGTTGAAAAACGGGGACAAAACACCTATGCTTTTACCACACGCAAACTCCAGCCGGAGGTATTGAAACAGCCCGAAGTACAAAAACGTTTCTCTGCTCTTCGCGGATCCATTATGCTGGTGGGGCCTTTGCTGGCACGTGTGGGATATGCCTATGCCGGTAAACCAGGAGGCGATATGATAGGCCGGCGTCGTATCGACACCCATTTTCATGGGCTTCAGCAGCTGGGAGCTCAGTTCGACTACGAAAGTGAAAATAACCTATACCTGCTCAGAGCCACTAAGCTAAAGGGATGTTATATCCTACTGGATGAAGCCTCCGTCACCGGTACTGCCAATATCATCATGGCTGCTGTTATGGCCGAAGGAACTACAACCATTTACAATGCAGCCTGCGAACCCTACATTCAACAGCTATGCAGAATGCTGGTTGCCATGGGCGCACGCATTGAAGGCATAGGATCCAATCTGCTTACCATACATGGTGTTAGCCGCCTTGCCGGTTGTGAACACACCCTCCTGCCCGATATGATTGAAATAGGAAGCTTCATTGGCCTGGCTGCCATGTGTCATTCCGACATTACCATCAAAAACGTTTCGTACGAAAATCTGGGCATCATACCGCGTACCTTTCAGCGCATGGGCATCACCCTTGAGCGTATCAACGACGATATTCATATCCCCGTTCACAGCGAATACGAAATAGAAACTTTCATTGATGGGTCCATCTTAACCATTGCCGATGCACCCTGGCCAGGACTTACCCCCGACCTATTGAGCATATTTTTGGTGGTTGCCACACAAGCCAAAGGAAGCGTGCTTATCCACCAGAAAATGTTCGAAAGTCGATTGTTTTTTGTCGACAAGCTTATCGACATGGGAGCCCAGATTATCCTTTGCGACCCTCACAGGGCCACCATCATTGGCCTTAACAACCGCCACCCGCTGAAACCCACCACCATGAGCTCGCCCGATATTCGAGCAGGAGTAGCCTTGCTAATTGCCGCACTATCTGCTCCCGGAAAAAGCATCATTCACAACATCGAGCAAATTGACCGCGGATATTACCGCATCGACGAACGACTAAATGCTATCGGTGCCCGAATTAAGCGTATTGGCTAAATTTATTCATTCTGTCGTATTTTTTTAGTATTCGTTCAGAATAAAAATGGTAGCTAAAAATAAGCAGCCATACCATTTTCGAGGTATCTTTACCTAAAACTAATAATTTACAGCTATGATACGAAAACTTATCGCTACTCTCATCCTTATTCCGTTGCTTGTTGTTAGCAACTCAGCGTATTCGCAAGGCTATTTAAAAAGGGACAACAAAAAGATTGTAAATGGTAATGGCGATGAAATCCTTCTGCGCGGTATTGGCATTGGAGGATGGATGCTCCAGGAGCCATACATGCTTGGCATCTCGGCCACCAATCAGAAAGATATACGTAAAAAAATTGAAGGATTGATTGGGAAAGATAATACAGATGCTTTTTATGCCGCATGGCGCAAAAATTTTGTTCAGAAGCGCGACATTGATTCACTGGCCGCATGGGGGTTCAACAGCATCCGGTTGGCAATGCATTACAATCTATTCACGTTACCCATTGAGAAAGAGCCTATAGCAGGTCAACAAACCTGGATTGACGAAGGATTTGCTCTGGTCGACAGCTTGCTATCCTGGTGTGCTGCCAATCAAATATATTTGATCCTTGACCTTCACGCAGCCCCCGGCGGACAAGGGAAAGATGCTGCTATTTCCGACTACGATGCCAGCCTCCCCTCGTTATGGGAAAGCGAGGCCAACAAAACTAAAATGATCGCTCTCTGGAGAAAAATAGCCGAACGATATAAAGATGCCGAATGGATTGGCGCTTACGATTTACTTAACGAACCCAACTGGGATTTTGAAAACAGTGGCAACCAGAACGGATGTAACTGCACACAAAATAAGCCATTATTGGATTTATATAAAAGACTCATCGACACCATTCGACAGGTAGATACTCATCACCTTATTATCGTCGAAGGTAATTGCTGGGGCAATAACTATAATGGAATGGCATCGATTTTTACCTACGATGCTAATTTGGCTGTTAGCTTTCATAAATACTGGAGCTATAATAATTCGGCCAGTATTCAAGGCATCATGAACATCCGCAACACCTACAATGTTCCCATCTGGTGTGGAGAGTCGGGCGAAAACTCCAATGTGTGGTATACCGAGGCTATCCGACTACTTGAAAGCAATAACATTGGCTGGTCGTGGTGGACGCTTAAAAAAGTCCGTTCCCTGTCGGGTACCATGTCCATCGAACCGGATAATAATTACACAATGCTATTGAGCTATTGGAAAAATGGGGGTACCAAACCCGACACCACATTTGCGCTGAATACCTTGATGAATTTAACCGAAAAATTAAAGCTGGAGAATTGCAAAATCAACTACCCGGTGCTGGATGCCATGTTTCGCCAGGTACAAACCACCGAAACACGTCGTTATGCAGCCAATGTATTGCCAGGAACGCTTTTTGCCACTGAATTTGACTATGGACGCAATGGATATGCCTACTGGGATACCGACACAGCCAATTATAACGTAAGTACTGGTACCTATACAACTTGGAATGCAGGATACGGTCTGCGTAACGATGGTGTTGACATCGAACCCTGTTCAGATAACACCAAAACCAATGGTTTCAACGTAGGCTGGACAGCCGCCGGCGAATGGCTTAAATTCACCATTACAGTTACTCAGGATGGCGCCTACAACGTTCTGGTACGTCATGCAGGGAATGGCAGCAAAATAAAGCTTCAGCTCGACAACCTTGATATTTCCGAAATTTTAACCCTGCCTTCTACTGGCGGTTGGCAGGTATGGACAACCGATACATTCAAAAATATTCTATTGCCTGCTGGCGAGCATGCATTGAAGTTATTCATAGTGCAGGCAGGATCCAACCTCAACTATCTTGAGTTTGTTTACGACAAACCTTCTGCTGAAGTCGACTTTAAAATCCTAAACGCCGAAACCGATATCACAGGCAAAAAGGTTGTGGTGAGCCTCAACAAAACGTTGCTAACCAATACGTTTAACAACGCCGACTGGACACTGACTATCAACAATCAATCGGCCGATATAGCCAGCATTAGCCAGCTCAATGGCCAGCAGATTCTCATTAACCTGAATACCAAAATTTTGTACGGAGATGTGGTGAAACTATCGTATCAGGGCACCCAGATACAAAGTACTGATGCAACCGTTTTACAATCAATCGACAATCTAAATGTCATCAATAAATTGCCAGTAATGTACACCGTTCCGGCAAAAATTGAAGCCGAGAACTACTACCAGCAAAGTGGCCTAACCGCTGAAACATGCAGTGAAGGGGGACAAAATATGGGATATACCAATAGTGGTGATTATCTCGACTACCTTATCATAGTAAAAAAATCCGATACCTATCGCGTTAATTTCCGCGTAGCGGCACAGAACAGTGGTGGCGTCATAGAATTGCAACTTTTCGATGACAACAATAATAAGACCACACTCGGCACGTTTAATGTGCCCGCTACCGGTGGCTGGCAAAAGTGGACTACTATAAGCGGCACCATTTCGCTAAATGAGGGGCACTATCGTCTCCGGCTATACATCAAAAGTCCCGAATTTAACATCAACTGGCTATCGATTGATGAAAACACCAGAGTTGCCGAACTTAATCGCAGCAATTCAATCCGGATATTCCCCAATCCATGCCGCGATAAACTTTCGGTCGCTTTCCGACCTACCGACGGAAACATACAGCTACTTATCAGTGACCTGCAGGGTAAGACCTTTGCCCTGCAATCGTTAAACAACAGCAACGAAATCAATACTTACACCTTAGATGTATCATTTCTAAAAGAAGGTTTGTATGTTGTAAACATACTTAGCAGCCAGGGAATCTGCCATGCTGAAAAACTGGCCATCATACGATAGTTCGAACCTAAAAAATAAAAAAGAGGCACTTGCTTAGTGCCTCTTTTTTTGCTCCCCCTCCAGGACTTGAACCTGGGACCCTCTGATTAACAGTCAGATGCTCTAACCAGCTGAGCTAAGGAGGAATTTTTTGCGCTGCAAAAATAATGGGATTTTAGAAAAAATCAAAATCAGCTTAATTTTTTTCTCAAAAAAATTAAGCTGCACCCCTCTCAACGTGCGTAACCGATTGCTAAAGAGCAAATAATAGCATGGAAATTTAATACTGGTCGAGATTAACTGGTTAAAACCTTTTCTGCCACAGGTAACGACGAGCCGTTTCCCCAAATTTCATCGACAGAAATAATTCATGAGAACCAAAGGTAAAGCGCTGAAAGGCATTAAAATCATAATCAAAGGCATATCCCATATAAAGATTTTTCCAGCGGGCTCCCATTAAAGCAATAAAAGTCTGAGCTGTACGATAGGAAATTCCGCCCCAATATTTATTCTGGTAATATATTTTACACGAAAGCTCTCCCTGCATGATAAGCCCTTCTGTAGTTTTAAGTAAAAACGAGGGTTCAATCTCAATATCCTTTGTTTGCTGAATCCGATATGCCCCAATAAGATAATACTGACGATCCGTTTTAAACTCCTTCAATAAACTGCTACCAAATTTGATTTTCGATTGCAGCAGTTCGGTCGCCGAAATGCCAATGTAGTACCTGTAAAATTTGTAGTAAAAACAACCTACGCTAACATCCGGAATATACATCGGATTTCCCACCAGATCTAATAGGGGTTCAGGATTTCGAAAACCAATGCCTGCCTTATCGATTTTATGCTGCACAATAGAACCCAACAGGCCAAACGAAAGCTGCGAATTATGCAAAGGTATATGATAGGCATAAGAAAATGCCACGCCTGAATTAATAAAATAGCCATTGCGATCGGCATAAATGTATCCCCCCAAGCCCACTCTTCCCTTTCGAGCGGGAATAAACTTATTTTTCCGATTAGGACGAGGTACTATTTTATAACTTCTTTGTAGTAGCCTTGTCTGAAAGGAGAAAGAAAATGTCCGGGGAGCATTATCCATTCCCAGCCATTGCTGACGGGTAATGAGGTTAAACACTGTTAGCCCTTCGTATCCTGCCATAGCCGAATTAATCACAAAACCATCCATCATGTAATGGCTATAAATAGGCGTATTTTGACAAAATAGCTTTGTCAGCGATGAAAGAAAAAAAATACATAGCGCCTGTAAACAAAAACGCATCCGGCCGGGCATTAATTTCAGGCAATAATACGTTAATTAATAGTTTTTTACAAGTAAAACAAGTGGTACTGCTTTGATATCAATAATTAGCATGCATTGGCTGCTATTTTGAAAACAAGTGGCTAACGACAATTCATGCAAAAAATGCATGTGTATTGCAAGATAAATATAAATTTGTGTCCTATAAAACCATGCACATGAAACTTTCGGTCATCATTGTAAACTACAACGTAAAGTATTTTCTGGAACAGTGCCTTTATTCCGTTCATCGGGCAATCAAAGACGTTGAAGCCGAAGTTCTTGTAGTCGATAATCATTCGGTCGATGGATCGTGTGCAATGGTAAGGGAAAAATTTCCGTGGGTACAACTTATTGCTAACCAAGAGAATGTAGGATTTTCGAGGGCTAATAACCAGGCCATACGCCAGGCAAAAGGAGAATACATTTTGCTATTAAACCCCGATACGGTCGTACAGGAAGATACTTTTGTAAAGTGTATAGCCTTTATGGATCAGCATCCCGATGCCGGAGCACTGGGGGTCAAAATGATTGACGGCAAGGGCCGTTTTCTGCCAGAGTCGAAACGTGCCTTACCTACTCCATGGGTAGCTTTTTACAAGATTTTTGGCCTGGCTCGGCTTTTTCCTAAATCCCGAACCTTTGGACGTTACCATCTTACCTACCTTAATCCCGACCAGATTCATGAGGTAGAAATACTTTCTGGCGCTTTTATGTTCATTCGCCGAAAGGTGCTGGATCAGATAGGACTTCTCGATGAAACTTTCTTTATGTATGGCGAAGACATTGACCTTTCGTACCGAATCATCAAAGCTGGATACAAAAATTATTATTTTCCCCAAACCTCTATAATCCATTACAAAGGTGAAAGCACCAAAAAGGGTAGTTTAAACTACGTGCTAGTATTTTACCAGGCCATGATCATTTTTGCCCAGAAACATTTTGCCCGGGATCCCAGTTATCGCTACCTTACTTTTTTTATACGGATGGCCATTTACCTGCGTGCTTTTCTTTCACTCATAAAACGCACATTTCTTGCAGTATTTATGCCTGCAATGGATATTCTACTTATATTCAGCGGCTATCTTTTTCTTAAGCCTATTTCAGAGTCGATAAAATTTGAGGAAGGCATTCATTATCCCGACTTTTACCTGACCCTCATTGTGCCCGGATATATTTTGATATGGTTTCTCTCCATGCTTTTTGCAGGTGTTTACGACAAACCCTATCGCCTCGATAAGGTGGTAAAAGGTATTAGCATAGGGACAATAATCATTCTGGCAATTTATGCCCTCTTGCCCGAAGGCTTACGATATTCGCGTATGCTGATTGTTTCAGGTGCTCTATGGAGTTTACTGATACTAACCCTATTCAGGTACCTTTTACATCTTACAGGTATAAAAGCTTTTCAGCTTTTTAACGCCAAACGCAAAAAAGTAATCATTGTTGGCAGCCAGGAGGAATATGAACGCATCCGACATTTACTCTCGCAAACTTCAATCAATGTGGAAATTCTCGGATTTGCCAACACGTTTCCATCCAGCCATCGCGACGAGTTGGGAAACATCGATCAAATAAGTGATATAGTACAAATATATGGCATAGACGAAATTATTTTTTCGGGCAAAGATTTAACCTCGCAACAAATTATCCATCACATGATGCACCTAAAACCATCGGGGCTTGAATATAAAATTGCCCCACCCGAAGGCATGTCGATTATTGGCAGTAGTTCCATCAACACGGCCGGAGACTTATATCTGGTACATATCAACACTATCAATATGCCCACCTATCGACGACTAAAACGGATGTTTGATGTGCTGGCGTCGATGGTATTATTGTTTGCCTATCCCTTTATTTTCCCTTTTTATCACAACAAAATTCAGTTGCTGAAGAACATTCTCATGGTACTAATTGGCCGGCGAACCTGGGTAGGATACTGGCAACCTGGCGATTTATCCAATCACTATACCGACAGCCTGCCCCCGCTGAAAAAAGGTATATTAAATCCTGCCGATAGTATTAAAATTTCGGGTATCAGCAACGAAATCAGAGGTAAGCTCAATGTATTCTATGCCAAAGATTATAAATTTGTCAACGATTTTAACATTTTACGAAAAGGGCTGTTATACATTGACAGAATTTGTTAAAACAAAAAAATATGCCATTAAACAAAGTGGTACTGCCGGCACTGGGCGAAGGCATTACGGATGCTACCATTATTCGCTGGCTGGTTGAAGAGGGCGATGCCGTATCGGTCGATCAACCGCTGGCCGAAATAGCTACCGACAAAGTCGACTCAGAGGTTTATTCCCCATACGATGGAATACTAAAGAAAATCATTGCATTGCCCGGCGAAGTTCCCAAAGTAGGAGAGGTGATTGCCTATATTCAGGTGGGTGCCGAAATAAGCTCATCGGCCATTCCCACACCTGTAATAGCAGAAGCCCAATCCTCTTCTAAAAAAAGCAACATACCAGCCAGTATTACGCTGGAGCCTAGCACTACACAAATAAATTCGAGCATCCCATTTATTCCGCCTTTTATCAGAACAGCTATCTTACGTTTGCAAATTGACGAGAAAGATCTGATACGATTCACAGGCAAACAGGCAGGCCAAACTATTGATAAAAATGATTTAGAGAAATACGTCGAAGAGCAGCTGCCCTTTGTTGAAAAGCCAAAACGCAAACCTACACCAGAACCTATGGCTGCATCAACATTGCCTGTTGAGGCAAACTTTCCGGTCAACGGGCAGGCAAGTGGTAGCCTTGAAGAGATTGAAAAAGTACCTCTACCGCGTATCCGCAAAAAGATTGCCGAGCACATGCTCATCTCGAGCAAAACCATTCCCCATGTCACTTCCTTCATCGAAGTAGATGTTACCCCACTGGTGGAATGGCGTGAGCAAAAGAAAGAAGAGTTTCAACGCAAGTACAACACCAAACTTACGTTAACCCATCTTTTTGTCGAAGCAATTGTAGCTGCGCTGAAAGCATACCCTCAGGTAAATGTATCGCTCGAAGGGGATACCCTACTAATTAAGAAAAACATCCATATTGGCATGGCTACTGTACTGCCCGATGGCAACCTGATTGTACCTGTAATCAAATACGCCGACAAGCTAAATCTTTCGGGCATTGCTCAGGCAGTTAATGACCTTTCCGATCGGGCAAGAAACTATAACCTTAAACCTCACGAAGCTACAGGAAGCACTTTTTCTTTTACCAATATTGGTGTATTTGGTTCATTATCCGGAACTCCCCTTATCAATGTTCCCGAAGCAGCTATTCTGGGCATTGGCGCAGTAATCAAAAAACCATGGGCCGTACATACCAACGAAGGGTATGCGCTTGGTTTGCGCGATATAGTTATGCTCTCACTCGCATACGACCACCGCATTATTGATGGAAGTCTTGGCGGATTGTTCCTGAAATTTTTGAAAGAATACCTCGAAGCCTTTGACGCCTCGCGACCCGTTTAATTTTAATGACAGGCAACCATATATTAATCAATATTCCATTCTACGGCAATTACCCCAATGCAGATTAAATTAGGGTCTCGTATGCCGATGCTTGGAGAATAGTAAAAAAGATTTATATCTTTGACATACATAAATACATGTCATGAAACACCCATGTTCCTGCACACGCAAACACAATAGTGATAAAATTGCGAACAGGGGTGGCTCCATCATACCTTTAAAAATTAATTTTATTATGATGAAAAAAGCACATTTGGTTTTAGCCCCAGCCTTCATTATTTTATTGTTTTCTTGCAAACAACAAGCAAAGGATTACTTTTTCGAACAACCGCTTACCGAGCACGAGAAGCAAATTCAACGACTTACACCGGAAGTTTTGTGGAAATTTGGCCGAATTACAGAAGCCGAGCTTTCGCCCGATGGCAAGGAAATTGCTTTTGTTGTAAAACGGTACGATTTGAAGAGAAATAAAGGAAACGCAGAAATTTTTGTGGTCCCCACCGATGGGGGTAAGCCCGAGCAACTCACTTTTACCCCGGAATCGGAATCATCGATTCATTGGACCCCCGATGGAAAAAGAATTGGATATCTGGCGCCTGCCCAGGGAGGTATTAACCAGATATGGGAATTGGAACGTAAAAGCAAGAAGGTTAAGCAAATTAGCCGGGTAGATAGCGATATTGAGATTTTTGCCTATTCCCCTGCAGGTACGCATATTTATTTTACCATGCGGGTTAAAACCGATAGCTCTGCACAGGACAGGAATCCCGATCTACCCTTATCGACCGGCCGCGTTTATACCGACCTGATGTACCGGCACTGGGATACCTGGTGGGATTACCGGCATAGTCATCTTTTTGTTGCCAGTTACGATGGCAAAACACTAACGGCCATAAAGGATATTAACGCAGGTGAGCCTTATAATACGCCTGTGGCACCATTTTATGAACCTTCGGAAATTAGTTGGTCGGCCGATGGCAAAAAAATTGCTTACACCAGCCGCAAATTGAAAGGCAAAGCCGAAGCATTGAGTACAAACTCCGACATTTATCTGTACGATCTTGAAACACAGCAAACTACTAATATTTCGGAGGGTATGCCTGGCTATGACCGAAATCCGGTATTCTCGCCCAATGGTAAGATGATTTGTTGGACCAGCATGGCCACCCCCGGCTACGAATCGGACAAAGACAGGCTGATACTTTACAACTTCGAAAAACAATCCTATACCGACCTTACCATAGATTTTGACCAAAGTGCATCGCAACCCGCTTGGAGCGACGATAGCCGCTATATTTACTTTATTAGTGGAATTCACGCAACCTATCAAGTGTATAGGATAGATGTACAAACCCGGCAGATTACCCAGCTTACCCATGGATGGCACGACTATACCTGGCTTGCCCGCAAGGGTAATGTAATGGTTGGACAGAAAATGTCGATGCAAATGGCAACCGAAATTTTCCGCATTGAAGAAGACGGGAAAGAAACCCAACTAACCCATATCAACCAGAATATTTATGATGCTATCCGTATGGGTGAAGTTAGGGAAAAATGGGTTACCACCACCGATAACAAAAAAATGCTGATATGGTTGATTCTTCCCCCCGACTTCGACTCTACCCGTAAATATCCAGCTATTCTATACTGTCAGGGAGGACCCCAAATTGCCGTTAGCCAATTTTTCTCGTATCGGTGGAATTTTCAGCTAATGGCAGCTAATGGCTATGTAGTTATAGCGCCCAACCGACGTGGCTTACCCACCTTTGGACAGGCATGGAACGACCAGATTGCCCAGGACTACGGCGGACAGAATATACAGGACTACCTGACCGCAGTTGATGAAATAAGCAAAGAATCCTACATCGACAAGGAACGCATTGGTGCCGTCGGTGCCAGCTATGGAGGCTTTTCAGTATTTTATCTTGCAGGCCATCACCAAAAACGCTTCAAGGCTTTCATTGCCCATTGCGGTATGTTCAACTTCGAAAGCGAGTTTGGCTCCACTGATGAATATTTCTTCGAGTACCACGATATTGGCGGACCCTACTGGCAAAAACCTAAGCCCCGCAGTTATAGCTTTTCACCCCATCTTTTTGTCGACAAATGGGATACTCCTATCCTAATTATTTCGGGAGAAAAAGATTTTAGAATACCCTATACCGAAAGCCTGCAAGCCTTTAATGCCGCTCAGCTGAGAGGTATACCCAGCAAACTGCTAATATTCCCCGATGAGAATCATTGGGTATTGAAACCCCAAAATAGCGTGCTATGGCAAAGGGAGTTCTTTGGTTGGCTCGATCAATGGCTTAAACAAAAGTAAAGCTTTATGATTAAGGTAATATACATAATTGCCTTTGCTTTTGTATTTGTGCTTAGCTATATCCTGCTCGACCCTTTCCGTATACACCGAAAAAGACCATACTCAACGATAGCCCTCAAGCTCTCGTTTCTGATATATCTGGTTTGTGCATTGGTCATTACCTACCTGTTTCTTTTCAACTATTCCCGATCGGTGTCGTTTTTTGAGGATATAGAAAATCCAAGAGCTTCCATGCATTTTACGCTTTATATGTTTACCCTCATTGTACCAACCCTGGGGATATTTTTGCGCCGCAAATTTAACCGTCGCACTGAATACAATATTTTTTTTACCATAATAAATATCTTATGTATTCTTTACTACCTTTTATTGGCTAAAATTGCCTTTGACATCAGCTTATAGCCCTAATGCAAGTTAGACAAAGAAAATTAGGCAACTCAATGGGTTTATTCGAGATATTCCCTTAATTGCTCCCGTAATTGTTTGAGCGCCAGCCCCATTTGCGCTTCAACCGTCTTCACAGACAATTGCAGCTTATCGGCTATTTGCTGGTATTTCAAACCATCATTACGGCTCATCAAAAAAATCTTTTTTCGTTGAGGCGGAAGGCTATCAATAGCCTGTTTTATTTTTTCCGTCAATTCATCACTGTTATCCAGGGGCGAAACCTCATCTTTTTGCTGTTGCAGATAATTTTGGGCAAAAACAACCTCTACCCGTTTGTGCTTCAAGAAATTGAGACAGGTGTTCTTGATAGCCATATTGAAATAGGCCGTAAGTGAACCTTTTATCTCAATAAGGTTTCGTTTCTCCCATATTTTCACGAAAACATCCTGCACTACTTCCTCGGCCATGTCCCTATCATGTAAATACCGATAGGCAAGTAAACAAAAATTTTCATAGTGACGCCTGAAAAATTTTTCTAAAAGCGCAACATTCAACAAAATCCTGACATCGTCGTCAGAGGCCATAGGTGAACATTTAGCTATGTTTAAACCACTTCCATATTTCCCTGTACGATATTTGTTTGCCGTACATAAGAATAGCCGTACGATATATCTTAGCCGAGAACCAGGTAAAGAAAACGAATGCAGCAATCAGTAATATCATGGATATAGCCATTTCCCAATAAGGCACCCCAAAAGGAATACGCACCATCATAACAATGGGAGAGGTAAAAGGGATCATTGAAAACCAGAAAGAAAGCGAGCTGTCGGGGTTATTGATGGTGTTGATCATTACATAAATAGCCAGAATGAGCGGGATGGTAACAGGTAACATAAATTGCTGCGTATCGGCTTCGTTATCGACCAATGATCCGATAGCTGCAAATAACGATCCGTATAGCAAGTAGCCCCCCAGAAAGAAAAATAGAAAACTGGAAAGAATCACAAAAAAATCGATTTGTTTTAGCGCATCGAAAACCACCTGGGCTGTAATATTACCTTCGCTTACAGGCTCAACACTGGCTAACCTTGACGTTGACGAACTCTCGGATTTCAATACATTTTGTTGCATTACCATTTCGGTAGCATCCTTTTTTAATTCTGGGAATAACGCCTCGCGAGCCACAGCAACCAGCATAAACGTTATGCTTATCCATAGCACAAACTGCAGAATAGCCACTCCAGCCACCCCAATAATTTTACCCATCATGAGTTCAAACGGACGAACCGATGAGACGATAACCTCGATAATGCGATTGGTCTTTTCTTCAATAACTCCGCGCATCACCTGCGAGCCAAACAGGAAAATAAACAGATAGATGAGAAAACCCGCTGTATAGCCTACAATCATAGCCAGCGTGGTATTACTCTCCTTTTCTTTACCCTGCTCATCGAGCTTGATCATGCGCAAATTTACATTTGACTTTAACGCCTCAAGCGTTTTGTCAAGTCCTTCAATCCCGTTGGCCAGTAATATTCGGTGTTCAATCTCTTTTTTCAGGGCATTCTCAATGTGATATTTAATTGTAAGTCCCGGCTGACTATGCGAGTATAAAATAACCGAATTAGGCGAATACGTTACCACATGCGAAATAAGAAGTACCCCCCAATAACCCTCCTGCTGAAAATTTTTAATAAATCGTGCAACATTGACATTCTCAACATACCTGAACTTCAGATTTTTGGTTTCGGGTATGCGATCGACAAACACCCGAGAACTATCCACAACGGCTATAACCTTAATATCCTTGTCCTCAAGGGAGGCAAAATACACAGGCAGAATAATGACCGAAGCAATCAGAAATGGTCCCAACAAAGCCAGTACCCAAAAAGACTTCCGCTGTATGCGGGTAAAAAATTCACGTTGAATAATGTATTTGATTTTTTTCATCATAATAATTTTTAAAGGTATGATGGAACACCCCTGTTCGCAATTTTATCACTATTGTGTTTGCGTTCGCAGGAACATGGGTGTTTCATAGATCGAATTTTCCAGAAATATTTAATTTCCTTTCACTACCTCAATAAAAATTTCATCCATGGTAGGGAGTACCTCCCTGTACGAACACACATGCACCGAGTCGATAATCGATTTAAGTAATTCATTGTTCTTTGGCACGCTACGAACTTTCACAAGACTCCTGTAAAACTTTCCATCGTTGTGCAAGCTCATAATTTCGAAGGATGAAGGCTCAAGGGAACGCCGAAAGGCCTCGTCGGACCCGGTAAAAATAACCTCAAAAAGATGTTTTTTATGCTGTTGCTTAATGGCATCCACCTCACCTGCCAATATTACCTGCGAACGGTTAATCAGGGCAATTGCATTGCAAAGTTCCTCAACCGAGTTCATGTTGTGCGTCGAAAAAATAATAGTAGCCCCTTTGTTTTTCAGCTCCACTATTTCGTTTTTCAGCATGTTGGCATTGATAGGATCAAATCCGCTGAAGGGTTCATCGAAAATAAGCAACGAGGGCTCATGCACTACGGTGGTAACAAACTGAACTTTTTGGGCCATCCCCTTCGAAAGTTGTTCTACCTTTTTGTCCCACCAGTCGGTTATTTCGAGCTTCTCAAACCAGTATTTCAAGCGTTTTAAAGCCTCTTTTCGGCTCAGACCTTTAAGCTGGGCAAGATACAACGCCTGCTCACCCACGCGCATCTTCTTATACAAACCACGTTCCTCGGGAAGATATCCCATGTGCACAATATCATCGGGTTGCAAAGTATGTCCATTGAAATAAACCTCGCCTACATCGGGGGCCAGAATCTGATTAATAATCCGAAGCGTGGTTGTCTTTCCTGCTCCATTGGGACCCAAAAGCCCAAAAACACTTCCCGCTGGCACCGAAAAACTTACCCTATTGAGCGCACAATGCGGACCAAAATACTTGGTAACCTCCTTAAGCTCGAGTATTTGCATAAACTATATAATATTAGCTTCAAAGATAAACAACCTCTCTCAGCCATCCCAAGAAAATTGCGAACTTTTCTCCTGCTAAATCATGCTGCAAATTAGAATGACATTTTTTTATTTTTATTTCAGACAACAAAAGTTCCAGCCACCACTAAGCCTGTGACAAAATTTTTTCAATCTGCTGCATCGAAAAAGGCTTGGAAATAACCCCATCAAAACCAGAAAAATCAAGGTAGTCGTGAATGGTATCGTTATCGTATGCTGTAATGGCAAAAATTTTAACCTCAGATTTAGGAGGCAGCATTTGGGTTCGGATATAACGAACGGTTTCAATTCCGTTCATTACCGGCATTTCAATATCCATTAAAACGCAGCATATATCATGAACCTTAAGCATTTCAATGGCTTCTTTGCCATTCTCAGCCTCTAACACATGATAACCCGTAGCCTGTAAACTTTTTAAAAGCACACGCCGGTTAAGGTAAATATCGTCGACAATCAGAACTGTTTTAGCCAAGTTCGCTGAGGGTTTTAACAATTTTCATACTCTTAATTTCAACCTCCGACCCGTCAATGTCAATGATTTTGTCGTTGCGAAACTCGGTAAGGGTGCGAATAAAGCTTTCCTTGGTCGTTCCCGCAAGCTCTGCCAACTCTCTGCGGGTAAGGGGAAAAGTAAATCGCTGATTTTTATAAATTTCTTCTGCAAAATACAGCAACACATCAGCTACGCGACCGGGTAATTGCTTATGGGTCTGACCCATCAATCGATCCAATAAACGCAAGCCTTGCTGGCTAAGATGATTGAGTAAGTATAGCGCAAACTTACCATTGGAATGCACAATTTGCTTAAAAATATTCATATCGACAAACAGAATATCACTTGCCTCTATTGCCGAACAGCTAAATTCATGCACATCGTTCCCAAATATTGAAAGAAGTCCCAAAAAACTCTGGGGCGTTTCTATGGAAAGTATGATCCGCTTCCCCATCCGTCCCTCGCGGTAGGTTTTTACCATACCAGAGACAAGATACATCACATGCGAGGTAAGCGTCTTCTGAACAAAAATATGGTCATTTTTTCGATAATGAACCCGTTTGGAATGGTTGCGTAAAAGCTCCTGTTCTTCTTCGGAAAGATACTCAAAAAAAGCGTAATTGTGCTGAGGGTAATCGCTGTAAAGGCTCATCAAGTTCATGTCCGACATTTGGCTTCAAAATTATTATTCTCTCTATAAAATTAATCATTTTTTTTAAACGGGTGATATATATCATCTTTTTTAACGATTCTTGTAGATTATTTTATAATTTTACTCTACATTAATTTACAGATAATCTGAATTTACCAAATTAAAGAACGGAAAAAATTGTTCATCTGTTATTAAGCTAATTTTGCAAGGAAAATATTGATACAGGTTAAAATTATCAAACTTTTCATCTTTTCCTTCGTAAATAGGATTAACTTTTAACAATTATTGTATTTTTGTTTGATAAAAATAGTGTTTCTAAAAATACAATAGTGAATTTGCTATGGAAAGCGCATCAAAAACTATACTGGTGATAGACGATTCCACTACCAATGTTGTTTTGCTGGAAGCTGTACTTTTAAATAAAGGTTACACCATTGACAAGGCCATGAACGTAAAAGAGGCGTATGAGATTCTCCAAAAGCGTATACCACGTTTAATACTATTGGATCTGTTAATGCCTCGCATCAATGGTTTTGAATTTCTTCAGCAGCTGAAATCCAATGAGGAATATAAGGATATTCCAGTTATAATAGTTTCGGCACTAACCGACGAAGAAACCATACAAAAAACCTATCAGCTGGGGGCTCATTTTTTTATAAAAAAACCGGTTGATATTAACCAGCTAATTGACATTGTGGGACAAACGGTACATGCATAAGCAGGGAAAACTATTGATTATGGATGAGGGGAAAGAAAAGACACTAAACAATGCCGAGGCTATTCTCAATGCAATTACGGTTGAAGAAGCTATTGCTGCCTTCAAACGAATAGAGGGGTGGATCGCAGAAATATTAAATACATCGAGTGAAGATTTTCTGTCGCTTAACAACCAATTTAAAACCTATCACCGCGAATCCAAAAAAATATCAGATAATGCATTGCAAATAATTCAGTCGCTTACAGATAAGCAACTTACCACTACTTTTCAGCAACTTAAATTGATTGTCGAAGGTTTTTACCGACTTTCAGAACAATTTACCAAACAGATTGAGGCCTATGAAATTGACCTTAAAAGAAGTATCCACAAAATTGAACATTTAAGGATCAATTACCAGAACTTTCGGCAGGTGGTTATCTCTTCTCCCTTGTTGCTTATCCACCAGAATACTAAAGCTAATGCTACCGACTCACAACAACACATCCACCCAATAAAAAACATGCTGAACGAAGCGGAAGCTTTACTGAACGATTTTGTGGCCAAAGCCCAGGAAAACACGCTTTTTCTGTCGGACATCAAGAAAGACAACTACAATCACCTTCAGCGTCTGAACGATAATATTGAAATTGGCTTTGAGCTATTTTACCGCAAACATCAGGAAGCCAACCAACTTTCTTCATCCTTGAAAGAACAGGCCGAAAACAACGCAGCGTACGTCTCAGCTATTATCACAAATTTACAGTATCACGATATCATACGCCAAAAAATTGAACATATCCAGCGCACTCATCACGACATCATGGCAGATCTTGAAAAATTTCTTACAGGCGAATCGGATGATGCCTTTATTCACAACAAAGCCAAAACATACATAAAAATACGCGACATATCGGGTCTACAGGCTGCCCAGCTCATCCATGCCAACAATCAATATCAAAAAGCAGTACAGGAAATTTTTAAATCGCTGGAAGAAATTGGCAATAACATGATTGCGATTAACTCGATGTGCGAAAATTTGGTAGGGAAGTCGGGACAATCGAAAAAATACTATCTGGAAAACATTGTAGAAAATTTAAATGGTGCCCTGCAATATAACCACAAGCTCATGCATCTTACCCAGCAAATCAATGAGCGCACGCACAATTTAAAAGCTATTATTAACAAAATCTGTAAAATAAATCAGCAAATCTTCGACCTAACTGAACATTACTTTGCATCACTTACCCCTCTCTTCAGGGAAAACCCAAAAGACACTTCGTACCAAGAATGGACAGCATTAAACCACGAATGCACTATTCACCAGCAGCAAATTCATACAATAGCGCAGGAATTACTGCAAAAAATAAACATGCTGCACCAGCTCTTTTCTGAATTTTTAATCGAAGGCAATCTACTGGAATCATTCCAGAAGGTAAGCCTTACCATCCCAGATTTGATAAATTTGTTACAAAAAAGTATAAAAGATGTAGACGAATTTTTATATTTGAACTCGTCCATCAGCCAGAAAATTTCCAGTGAAATTCAGCAGGCTGTGTTTCAGGTAAAATATTATGAACTGTTTGAAAGTAACTGTGAAAAAATTATAAACGAACTAAATTCAATTAACATTAGACTCAACTACGGGTACAATGTAACGGAAAAAGAAAGGGAAGAAAATCTTAAACAGCTAAAATCGAGATATACTATGGCAAGTGAACATCTGATTCATGACCAGCTAAGTCAGATGGAAAATATAGCAGAAGTTTTAACCAACAATTCTGAAAAGATTATCGAAATTGCTAATCAAAATTCTGATGCCAGTGACGATAATTTGGAATTATTTTGATTAATTTTATTACGAAATTTCAACCTAAAATTGGCTATATGGTAGTTATCCGAACCGATAGTAAAAACAAGAAGCGGCCAGTGTTCCGAATCGAAAAGGAAATGTCGATCAACAACATTGAGGCCATAAAAGACGAACTTATATCCATTATTAGTGCCGAAAAAGAGGGTTTCCATCTGGAACTAAAGGAAATTGAAAATTTCGATCTTACAGCAGCACAATTGCTATGGGCACTAAAAAACAAATTAGGCGAAAAATTTAGCTATAATTTAGATCTTAGCAAAGATCAGGCACAATTACTGGAGCACACAGGGATTAATAGATATATTCAATATCAATAATAGTAAATTTAAGGAAAATGGCCAAAACAATACTCATTGTCGATGATTCAGAAAGCATCCGGGAAGTAGTAAGCTTTACGCTTGAGAACGAGGGTTACAAGGTTTTAGTTGCAGTTGATGGGAAGGATGCCTTGAAGTTTTTAGACGGTACAGACATTGATCTGGTAATCACCGACTTGCACATGCCTGTAATGGATGGTATTGAGCTGATAAAACATATTCGCAGCATGGAAAAATACCAACGCATACCCATTCTGTTTCTTACCACCGAGTCGCAGGCTGCGAAAAAAATGGAAGCCAAAGAAGCCGGTGCCACGGGCTGGATTATTAAGCCTTTCGTACCCGCAAAACTTATTGCCGCTATCAATAAAGTGATTCGCTGATGGATAACTTTCGGAACAAGTTTATAGAAGAAGCTGCCGAACACATTAACGATCTGGAGGGCACTCTGCTTTTACTTGAGCAGGATCCCGAAAGTAAAGAACTGATCGAAAAGGTGTTCCGAATAATGCACTCCCTCAAAGGAGGAGGAGCCATGTTTGGCTTCGAACGCATTACGGAATTTACCCATAACCTCGAGAACATTTACGATCTTGTCCGCAATGGCGAGATGTTTGTTTCGAAAGATTTGCTCGACGTTACGCTTGCAGCCGTCGACCATCTGAAAAACTTGCTCGATGACCAAAAAAGTGAACACCCACAAACCCTCGAAACACACCAGGATCTGCTTTTGAAAATAGATGCAATTCTGGAAAGCAAAAATGCCATTGCAATTACTAAAGATATTAAAAAAGACAAAGAAAAAAACAGCAAAGTTTCCGCTACAACTTCTAAAACGGCCACCTACTATATTCTTTTCCAGCCCAGCGAAACCATCTTCGACAATGGCACCAATCCGCTTTATCTTATCGACGAGCTGTATGATCTGGGGCAGGCGATCTGCATCCCCCACTTCAACCGCATTCCCGACTTCGATACATTAATCCCAACCCACTGTTACACCTACTGGGAAGTAGTGCTTTCTACAGCGCAACCCTTTAATGCCATTTCCGATGTATTTATTTTTGTTGAAGACGAATGCCATATCGACATTCATAAGCTAAGCGAATACAATCTGCTCGAAAATAACGATTTTTATAGCTTTCTCCGTCAAGCCATACAAAGTAATCAGGACATAGGAATTGACAACCTGCAAAATTTGGCTTCACGAATCAATGCAGCCATCATGGTTAAAGAGAAAAAAACCGATGAACGTTTGGCTGTATCCAAAGAAAATACTATCTCGAGCATCCGTGTATCTTCCGAGAAGCTTGATGTGCTGATGAACCTGGTGAGTGAACTGGTAACCACACAAGCGCGGCTCAGCCTGTTTGCCGAACACAGCAATAACAACGAACTTATTGCTATTGCCGAGAATGTACAAAAACTTTCCCGGCAGCTGCGCGACATTGCCTTTAGCATAGTGCTTATCCCTATCGAAAATCTGATGACGCGTTTCCAGCGCCTGGTTCGTGACCTGTCGCAGGAATTGAAAAAAGAGGTACAGTTTGTAGCCGAAGGCACCGACACCGAGCTCGACAAAACCATCATCGAGAACCTTACCGATCCCCTGCTACACATTCTCCGCAACAGCCTTGATCATGGTATTGAAGAACCCTCTATACGCGTAAAGCATGGCAAACCCCGCCAGGGTACCATTCGACTGAAGGCCTATTATTCGGGAGCCAATGTCCATATTCAAATTTCCGACGACGGTGCCGGTATCGATACGGAAAAAATACGCCAAAAAGCCATAAGTAAAGGTCTTATCTCTCCCGACGCTGTGCTTTCGCATAAAGAACTACTCGAATTTATCTTTATGCCAGGATTTTCCACGGCAAGTAATGTTACAGAGGTTTCGGGACGAGGGGTAGGAATGGACGTTGTACGGCGTAAAATTGCCGATATCAGGGGCGAAGTGGAAGTTGAATCTCGACTGGGGCTGGGTACAACCACCACTATCAAGCTTCCCTTAACCCTCTCTATCATCGATGGCCTGCTGGTTAAAATCGACGATACCTTCTACATTATCCCGCTCTCTTCGGTCGACAAGATTTATGCAGCCGAGCACGACAAAGTGGTAGGTACTTTTAATCAGCTCATTGTTCTCGATGGTCAACAAATACCCTTCTTCTATCTTCGCCATGAGTTTGAACTGGAAGACAACCATTCACCTATGGAACAGGTTATCGTAGTACGCTTTGAAGATAAACGCATAGGCCTGGTGGTCGACAGCGTGGTGGGAGAATATCAGGCGGTATTAAAACCATTGGGAAAATACTACAAGAACCAGGAAATCATTTCGGGAGCAACCATATTAGGCGATGGAACCATTGCTCTGGTTATAGATACCAATAAAGCCATCAAATATTTTGCACGTAAATATAAAGTGGAGGAAGTAAAATGAGCAATAATAAGCAGCACAAGATCAACTCCTATCTTACGTTTAAGTTAGGAGACGAAACATTTGCCGCCAACGTATCGAAGGTGCTCAACATTCTGGAAATGACCAAGGTAACCAAAGTCCCCAAGGCTCCTCCCTATATGAAAGGGGTGATAAATCTGCGGGGAGCCGTATTGCCTTTGGTAGATACCCGCATAAAATTTGAAATGAGCCCCACCGAATTTACACCCAATACCTGTATATTGGTGCTCGATATTAATATAAATGGCGAATCGGTGCATGTGGGCGCATTGGTCGACTCGGTGCAGGAAGTGATTGAACTCGACGATAGCCAGATAATGCCACCGCCCAGCATTGGCACCCGCTATAAGTCCGAGTTTCTGGAAGGGGTAGCCAAAATAGGTGACGACTTTGTGATGATTCTGGATATGGATTTAATTTTCTCGACCGACGAACTAAGTCTCTTGAAGGAATCGGTCTCGGAAGAAGAACAACAGGAACAGCAAAGCGCCCAATAAACCTACGAAGTGACTTTGCACATAACATTAGAGGTATCGAAAATGATGCCTTTACAAGGTATTTTTTTTGAATTTTTCAGGGGGGGTGTATCAACTTAACACATGTTGTCTACCATCGCCAATCGTCGGCATCCATCCATTTTCCCTGTGCCTTGAGCACTTGCTGGACAACATCACGAACTGCCCCATCGCCCCCTTTTTTATTCGAGATGTACGCAGCAATAGCCTTAATCTCTTCGGCTGCTGTTGCCGGGCAGGTAGGTAGAGCTACACGTTTCATGACCTCGTAGTCGGGAAGGTCGTCGCCCATGTAAAGCACCTCCTCATCGGTCAGCCCATGTTCGTTGAGAAAATGCAGGTAGTCGTCGAGTTTATTTTTTGAAAGTATATACACGTTGTTAATACCCAAATTTTCAAACCTTTTTTTAACTGCCTCGGAGGCTCCGCCAGTTATAATAGCAACTTTAAATCCCTTGCGTATGGCATATTGCAACGCATAACCATCTTTAATATTCATGGTGCGAAGCATTTGTCCGTCGGGGAAAAGTAATACCTTGTCGGAGCCCAGCACACCATCCACATCAAATACAAAAGCTTTGATATGCTTAAGTTTTTGTCGAAAATTCATGAATGATACATCTTATAAATGCTTTCGCTCACAAAGGTATATATTTTTTGCCATTCAGGTTCTTCTTTCAACAGATCAATGTGTTTTTGTATGACTTCCCTATTGTTGCGAATGGCTGGACCTGTTTGGGCTTTTTCGGCAGATATATCCATTATCTTTCGAAATGTCTCTTTAATAAGGGGATATAGGCTTTCAACAGGCAGATTATTTTGTTGCAATAATTTTTCGGCAATAGCAAGCATATGATTGACAAAGTTGCAGGCAAATACACCAGCAAGATGTATCTGCAACCGCTGTTGCGAACTGGCATACCTGACATTGAACGAAATTGTATCTGCTAGTCGAAACAGGCGATTTTCAGTCGCTTTATCAGAGGCTTCGATGAAAATGGGCACATCATCAAGCGAAACTTCCACGCCACGGGTAAATGTCTGAAAAGGATATATCACCCCATAGGTTTGCGTATAGGGTTTGAAAATTTCCATAGGAACCGAACCAGCAGTATGTACACATAACCTTCCTTCCCAGTTTCCCTGCTGTAACACTTCGCCAAGTGCAGAATCTGAAAGGGCAAAAAGATAAAGGTCGGCATTTCGTAGTTCTGTAGGCAGGTTGGTAAAAGGGCAATCTAAGGTCTCGGCCAGCTGCCGGGCATGCTCGAGGTTTCGGCTGTACACCTGAATCAGCCTGAAACCTTTTTGAACAAAAGCCCGGGCAAGATGGGTGGCCACATTGCCCGAGCCCAGCATAACCACTGTTCGTATACTATCATGTACTGAGTCAATCATTCTCAAGCTAATCCATGCTCACTGAGAAATCGTTCGGCATCGATGGCTGCCATACACCCCGAACCTGCAGCCGTAATGGCCTGACGATAATGCTTATCCTGTACATCGCCACAAGCAAAAACGCCAGGCACATTAGTGTGAGTGCTTCCGGGCTTTGTAATTATATAACCCTGTTCATCGGTTTCGATCCAGGGTTTAAAAATTTCGGAATTGGGCGTATGGCCAATCGCAACGAAAAAGCCAGCAATATCTTTGCGTACCAACTCGCCTTTGGAATTTTCAAGTATTACTCCTTCAACCACATTAGATCCCACAATCTCTTTAGTAACATGCCCCAAAAGAACCTCAATGTTGGAGGTGTTGAATACGCGTTGCTGCATAGCTTTTGAAGCTCTTAAATAGTCTTTTCGCACAATCATGTATACTTTCCGGCAAATACCCGATAGGTAGAGAGCCTCTTCGCAAGCAGTATCTCCACCACCCACAACGGCTACATCCTGGCCCTTGTAAAAAAATCCATCGCAGGTAGCGCATGCCGATACACCCGAGCCTTTAAATTTATCTTCACTCTCGAGCCCGAGATATTTAGCGGTTGCCCCGGTAGCAATAATAACAGCCTGAGCCTCAATGGTTTTTTCATCATCAACGATAACCTTAAAGGGTCGTTTGGAAAAATCAACCGAGGTAACAATTCCAAAACGAACATCCGTACCAAAGCGCATGGCCTGCTTCTTAAAATCTTCCATCATTTGTGGTCCCTGAACCCCATCGGGATAGCCCGGAAAGTTCTCGACCTCTGTCGTTGTTGTTAGCTGTCCACCGGGTTGAATACCCTCGTATAGCACAGGCGACAAATTGGCACGCGCAGCATAAATTGCCGCCGTGTAACCAGCTGGACCCGAACCGATAATCAGGCATTTTACTTTTTCAGCTTCTGCTGAGATTTCTTTTTGCTTGTCGGCTCCAGCCTGAGTTTCTAATTTCCCAAATGTAATCATGTCATTCAATTTTATATTAACATATATATTTTTCTAAATAAGAATAACAACTACAGGGAGGACAAAAAGTTTGCCAATTTAAATATTTAACAAAGTTAAGTAAAATAAATGGTTTATAGTCAACCTGCCCAACCTTCGCGGTCGAGGCTACGGTACTGGATAGCTTCGGCCAGATGAGCGGGTTTGATCTGTTCCGAATTATCGAGGTCGGCAATAGTACGGCTTACCTTCAAAATGCGATCGTAAGCACGAGCCGAAAGTCCTAATTTTTCCATAGCGTTTTTGAGCATTTGCTGACAGGTATTATCAAGTGTACAGTATTTTCGAAGCAGCCTGGAACTCATCTGAGCATTGCAGTGAACACCCCTCTGGTCATGAAATCTTTCCTGCTGAACTTGTCGGGCACGGCTTACACGTTGTCTGATGGCGGCACTGCTCTCCGAGGAATGATTTTCGGAAAGTTTGTTAAAAGGGACAGGCACTACTTCGAGATGAATATCGATGCGGTCGAGTAAGGGACCCGAAATGCGATTGAGATATTTTTGGACCATTCCCGGGGAACACAAGCACTCTTTTTCGGGATGATT
This sequence comes from Bacteroidales bacterium, assembly GCA_049968755.1. Taxonomy (GTDB): domain Bacteria; phylum Bacteroidota; class Bacteroidia; order Bacteroidales; family DTGW01; genus JAKPGM01. The sequence goes on along the minus strand of JBMFQE010000008.1, from coordinate 26,409 downwards.
GTAGTAACCACAGGGACAGGGATTCATGGAAGCCACCAGCATGAAGCTGGCGGGATATTCGACGCTAAATTTTGCCCGCGAAACTGAAACAATTCTATCCTCGAGGGGTTGCCGCATTACCTCCAGTACGGTGCGTTTAAATTCAGGCAGTTCATCGAGGAAAAGTACACCATTATGTGCCAGCGAAATCTCGCCCGGCTGAGGGAAAGTACCACCCCCCACCAGCGCTACATCGGAGATGGTATGATGGGGGCTGCGGAAGGGACGGGTAGTGATTAACGAAGAATTTTTGTTAATTTTTCCTGCCACCGAATGTATTTTGGTGGTTTCAAGGGCTTCTTCCAGCGTAAGAGGGGGTAGAATGGTAGGTATTCTCTTGGCCAGCATCGTTTTTCCAGCACCCGGCGGACCTATAAGAATGATATTATGTCCGCCGGCAGCTGCAACCTCAAGGGCACGTTTCACATTCTCCTGCCCCTTGACATCGGCAAAATCGACCTCATAGTTGCACGACTGAAGATAAAATTCCTTCTGAATATCCACCCTCACCGGTTGTAGCACAAGCTGCCCCGACAAAAAGTCAGTTACCTCTTTTAAATGTTGAACGCCGTAAACCTCGAGTCCCTCCACTACCGCTGCCTCACGCGCATTAGCCAGGGGCACAATAAGTTTTCGGAAGCCTTCCCTTTGAGCATTAACGGCAATGGGCAAGATGCCCTTCACAGAATGAACCGTGCCATCGAGTCCCAGTTCGCCCATGATCATAAAACTTTCCAGCCCCTCCGCAATAATTTGTTCGGATGCAGCCAAAATACCAATTGCTATGGGAAGATCATAGGCCGAACCTTCTTTCCTAATATCGGCCGGAGCCATATTTATGGTAACCTTTCGACCCGGCATCTTAAAATTATTCGTTCGCAGAGCCGAATCGATCCGCTGCTGACTCTCTTTCACCGCACTGTCGGGTAAACCCACAATGCAAAAATTTATACCCTGCGACACATCCACTTCAATAGTGATTACTGTTGCCTTGATGCCAAATAAAGCGCTTCCGAAGGTTTTTACCAGCATGTTTTAAAAATATTTTTATAGTTTTACTGCGAGAGAAATTTAAAAAAAAGAATCCATTTTCATGCCTCGGCAAACTTTTTTTTAAATGATTGGGGAAGATAAAAATAGTCTCAAAGAATGGTTGTGCAACACTCGGAAGGTTTTAAATTTAAATTATGCAGCTTATCAGGCAATGCCATTTAATAATCTGGTTTATAGGGGCTGGATTAATTTACAATGAACTCAAAGGACAAGGCTCCAGCTCCGATACACTGGAACATTTTTTTCTCCGGCAGTGGAAACAAAACAAAAACCTCAGCTACGCCACCTATGGGCTGGCATCCCTATACTTTGAGCGAGGAAACTATAAGCAGGCAATGACATATGCAAAAGATAATTTGCGAACAGTCAACGATTTTGATACAGCCTGTACGATCATCTATGCCCGATCACTTGAAATGGCTGGTCGATATGGGAAAGCTGAAAGGGTATACCGAAAGGCTACCCAATGTTTCCTCCATTCACCTGACCTTTGGCTAACCTATGGCTTTTTCCTATACAAGCTAAGAAAATACGCTGAAGCTGAGCAGGCACTGGAAACTTCCATTCGTCAAAATCCGTTTGTGCCATCGGCGCATTACCTGATGGGCTACAGCTTGCTTGAAAATAAAAACAATCCTGCATGCTTGCAGGCATGGCTGTTTGGCCTGATGATAGATGCTGACACGCTACGCTCGGCCGATTTGCTGCGCATAATCTACTACTATGTTCAGCAACGCTACGATTCCATTCATATCCCTTTTTTCGGACCGCGCTTATCGCTTAAATACCCCGACCAGCTCTTTTTTTACAATTACAATCCCCATAAGTTTGAAGATTTTTATCTCCAGCTCGATATTCCAACCTTCTGCAAGCAATTGACCGAAAAAATTACACAGTACAAAATACCAACCCCTTATAGCCGTTTTTATAGAGCCCTCGCGGAAAATGACCTGCTGGAAACCTATTGCTATTTTACTTTCCGTAAGCTAAACCGGAAAGAGTTGAAAGGCTGGTATCAGCTCAACCGAAAAAAACTGGAACAACTGGCAGAGTTTCTCGACACTCAACTGGCCAAGCCTTTTTAAGTCTTTTTATCCCTAATAATTTTTAACATTCCGAATGTCCCATTTGCTTGATTTTATTATAATTTTAACGTAAAAAACTTCCCGAATTCGAGCGACCAAAATAAAAAAGGAATGTTTGTTTTTTAATGCAAAAAATAGTTAACAAGGTCGCTATAATTTATTGCTTGCATTAGTTTTTATATTGCCTATGAAATTTCGAATTACCATCAGATTGTTCATGAATAAAAAACCAATATTGTTGGCGCTGCTTATGACGGCGATACTTTCGTCCTGTGAAAAGCCGGACGACTATAGCCGATTGTCGTACAATTATAGGTACCAAGCAAATTTTGCATTTGCTATAGGTAGTAGTTGCCAAAATTTAACATCCTCAGGAATTAATGTGCCACAGGGGTGGGAACAAACCCCGTCTCTTCTGGCAATTCCCGACACCCTTATCCTTGAAGACAACTTACCGTTTGACCCGCAGGCGTGGACCAATCGGGCAAATGAAAAAATTGCGCAAATTATCCTAAAAATCCGTGGTTACAATGAATTTCCTGACCGAGCCCAACTTACCTTCTCACTAACCGATAGCCTGGATATTTCTGTCTTTCCTGAAGATTCGCTTGCCACTATTATTATCCCGGAAGCAATTTTTACAAACGACACCCTTCCCTCTCAGCGAGGCAACTTTGAAACTTACGTAACATTGACCGATAGACAATTACAAAACATTATAAATAAACGCCACCTTCACATCCGTACCACGATTGGTAATAAAACAAAGCACACCGAGCAATACAGCTACTATCGATACCTGGAAATTGAAGTAGGGGTTGGCGTGCAGGTACTGTTCGACTTCAATCTACAGACATTGAAACAATAGCCTCATGGTAGCATTGAGAAAAAAATTAGTTGGAATCCTAGCGGGACTGGGTGTTTGTGTCTTTGCCATCAATGCTCAAAACGATGTTGGGATGTACTTTATGCGAGAATTGCCCCAGTCGAGCTTTTTGAATCCTGCCCACCAGATACCCTGTAATGTTTTTGTAGGAATGCCTTTGCTTTCTTCGATTCATGCGGGTTACGACAATAGTCTTTTCAGCTACAACAACGTCATAATCAGGAACCCGCAAGACTCATTAATACCCAATTTTGATTTTTTTCTCACTCACTCCCGCGCTGGAAAGATAGAATTCATACGAACTGAGCTGGAATTAAGCTTAATCCATTTTGGGTTCAAAATCAAAAAAAAATATTATGTAACTTTCTTTATTCGCGACCGGGCAGATGTGGGCTTGCTATATCCGATCAATCTGATCCGATTGCCACTAGCGGGAAACACCCCTTACATAGGCACAACATACAGGATGGATGGTCTGCGGTTTTTTGGAAATTACTTTCGTGAATGGGCGTTAGGGCTTTCAAAAACCATCGACGAGCGCTTAACTGTGGGAGCACGAGCCCAGCTGCTCTTCGGCAAGGCTAATTTACACACTTACTACAATCGCTTATACCTGTATACCAACCCCGATATTTATCAACTCGAGACAGGTTCGTCGTTACAGATCAATGGCTCCCCACTTCTAGTGACGATCGACAACAATAACCAACTTCAAAGCGTCGAAATCCCTTCCATGTCGGTTACCTCATTGTTACTGAATCGCAAAAATAAGGGTTTGGCTTTAAGTGCAGGAGCCATGTATCAATACACCGACGATATTGTTTTAGAAGCCAGCCTACTGGATGTTGGAGCTATTTACTGGCGTTATATACCGGTAAGGGTTCAGGAGAAAGCCAATTTTACATACAATGGTTTCCGCTACAACCCCGTTACCCGACAGTTTGAAAATGCACAGCAGACAATAGATTCTGCTCTGCAGAGTTATACCCTTTCGGCTGCACAAAAAAACTACGTAACAGCCCTCTCGCCCAAACTCTATGTAGGCGGAACCTACCGGCTAAAGCCATGGTTACAGCTGGGGATACTTTTACGAAACGAACTTTATCATAACAGGTTAAATACCAGCTTAACCTCAACATTGCTGGTCAATTACAAGGCTTTGTCGCTGGTTGCAAACTGGACTTATATCCATCGAAGCCTTTTAAATCCAGGCATAGGTATCAATATTCAAACCCGCAGGTTGGGTTTTTATGCCATAAGCGATAATGTATATGGGATATTCAAATACAAGTCGATGCGCTATAGCAATTTACGGTTTGGTTTTAATCTTTTCTGGGGCTGCCCAAGATCGTCGCAGGTGAGCGAAACAGTTTGTCCCGCTTACGACAATTTGCCGCAAAAACGATACCGGTTGAAAGAGCTGAAGAGTAAATGAACCGAGTACTGTTATTGTATCAGTAAACCATAAAAGCGAAAAAAGCAGCCCGCAGGCTGCTTTTTTTGAAATAAACTACTCCCAAGCAGGATATTGTTTTAGCGCTCCTTTACTTAAAATAACCTCCTTATCAGGTATAGGCGAAAATTCATGTTTACCTGGTATAAAGTCAAGCGTAATAGGGATGGCTTTCAACTGAACACCATCAAGGTAATGTTCGGCAAGTCCCCAACGGACAAGATCAAAGAAACGGAAAGGCTCAGTAGCCAGTTCGAGTCGACGTTCATGAATAATGTCTTCAAATGAAATTTCGCTAAGATTTTGAGGATACCCCGTATTTCCACACATGCGTGCCCGCGTACGAACCCTATTGACATAGTTAAGGGCAGTTGTTTTATCGCCGAGCATGTAAGCAGCCTCTGCGGCCATTAATAATACATCAGCATAACGTATGAGACGTACATTAAAGGGTCCCTGAGGCCATTGTCCATCTTTCCAGTACTCCTCCCAACCACACTCAAACTTTCGGCCAATAGTATTATTGGGGGTATTATCCAATATCATAGGTCTCCATCCTCCTGCATCAGGGCCTACATAAATACTATCCCCCTGACGTCCGACAGTTGTTTTAAACCTAGGATCTAATATTTCGTCACCGGGATTCAGTTTAGCAGCATGCAAATTAGGGGTCAGAGGATCATCATTGCGGAACGCATTTATCAAAGCTTCCGTTGGACAATTGAAACTCCATCCAAATGAGCTACTTTGTTTATTATCAGTTGTAAGATAAAACCTACAGGTAGTAAATACGGTAAGCGCATTACCTCGGGTATTCCCCCAGCCCAATCCATCGTTCACACTCTGAATCTCAAAAATACCTTCTGGAGAATTGTCACCATCAACCGTAAATAACCATCTAAAACCGTCCACTGTACTATCGGGAGCAATAGCCCTCCATGAGCGATAGCGTTCACCATTTTCTCCAACCAGTTTATAAACCCCCAAATCGATTACCCCTTTTAGGGCATTAAAAGCTTCCTGCCAACGTTGCTGACAACCAGCAAAACGTTCATCATTAGCATAATTTTTGGCATATGAGGATTCATAAAGCAATACTTTACCAAGTAATGCAAGAGCTGCACCTTTAGTAGCCCTACCTACATTATCATTTCTAACTGGCAGATTAGCCGATGCTTCCTGAAGATTTGCAACACAAAAATCGATAACTTCTTTTATGGTATTTCGAGGCTTATAAAAATCCGAAGGAGCTATTACCTTGTCTGCAATTGGGACTCCTCCAAAAGTTTGCAGTAGAATAAAATGATACAAGGCAAGCAAAAACTTGGCCTCTGCTTTTCGCTTCTTATAAAATGAAGGGCTTAAAAGGTCCTTGATAAGCTCCATTTTTTCCAGCGTTGTGTTTGCCAAACGACAACCTTTGTAGCAATATCCCCAAATTTCTTCTCCCGGGGTATTATCTATTTTCGAATGCAAAAGCTGATCGTAATGCTGAGCAATAGGATAATCGTTAATATTTTCTCCACCAGCTTCAACATCATCGGAAGGAAACGAACCTATCAACAAATAATAATCCTTATCAAATACTTCACGAGCGCTCAACTGAGCATAAGCTGCAACCAAAGTTTCATCAATGGCAGTAGAATCCTTATAGAAAGCAACTTCAGTGTCACGAGCAATAGGCTTTAGGTCAAGATCCTCCTTGCAGCCTCCTACGAATACAATTGTACTCAGTAGAACTAAAAGTTTATATGTGTTTTTTCTGTTCATAGCTAATAGTTTAAATGTTAAAATTTAATAGTTGCACCAACAACATATGAACGAGCTACAGGATATCCAGCCTTGTCTATACCTGCAGTAAGCGGGTCATCCTGAGGAACCTCCGGATCCATACCCGAATATTTGGTAAATGTTAGTAGATTTTTGGCCCCAATAAATAGCTTCATTTCTTTTAAAGCTAATTTATTGAACACAAAATTATTGGGTAATCGGAAAGCTATTTGTACGTTACGCAAACGAACGTAAGAACCATCCTCTACATAGAAATCGGAAAATCTATCAAAATTGCCATTGCTGTTAAGTGGATCGAGACGAGGATATTTTGCGGTAGTGTTTGCAGGGAAAACCTCTAAAATATTTCCACTGGCATCCTTTGCTACAATTTCACTAACCCGATAATGATTGTTGATATAATCTGGATTCCAGTTGTACAACCCCGATTGGTTAAATCCATAGTATTTGGCAAAGTTTATAATCTTGTTCCCAAAGACACCTTGCCAGAACATGGTAAAATCAATGAATTTATAGGAAAAGTTGAAAGTGAAGCCCAATAAATGTTTGGGAAAAGGATTGCCCAGGATGGTTTTGTCAGCGTCGGTAAGCCTTCCATCACCATTTAAATCTTTGAATTTAAAATCGCCCGGAGCAGCCTTGGGTTGCATATATACAGTATCTCCCTTTGAGTTTATACTGAATGGCTGATTTGTAATCATTTCTACGTACTTGTTTCCACTTTTACCTATACCCAGGTCTGAAGGTTGGAAAAGACGTTCTACCTGAAAGCCATAAAAATTACCGATATCTCCCCCTGTTTCGGTCCGACAGAACTGGGTAAAACCCATAAAGGTACCCGTAGTTCTTACCGAGTCAGGACCCAGGTTGGTAGCAATATTTCGTACATAGGTATAATTTAACTCCGCACTGTAACTAAAATCGCCCTGACTTTCTTTCCAGGATACTGTAGTTTCCCACCCCTTGTTTGTAAATTTACCGGCATTGATAAAAGGTCGTGGATCAACATTGTTTGCTTCTTGATAGGTATCGCGAACTATCCAACCTGCATAACCAGGCAAAGTTGTTCGAATTAACATCCCAATATTATGCCTGTTGAAACGATCAACACTTATACCCAATCGATTATTGAGGAACTGCAAATCAATACCAAAATTTTGTGTTTCGATATCTTCCCAATGAATCTCGGTATTAGCATAAACATCAGGGGCAGCACCTCGAGAAAGTGTAGCTGTATTATTGAGTGAATAACGATAACCATTCACTGCTCCAATAGTTGAAAAATATGCGTAGTTATCAACCGCATTATTACCCGAACGTCCCCATGAGAAGCGAAGTTTTCCAAAGTTGATAAAGGGCAATAAATCCTTTACAAAATTTTCTTCCGTAAATTTCCAACCTACAGACACACCGGGGAAGTCCCCATAACGATTGTTAGGGCCAAAGCGAGACGAATAATCGCGTCGATAGTTAAATTGAAACAAATATTTGCTCTTGAAATCTAAATTCAACCTGCCCAAGTAAGAATATCCTGCACTTTCAGAACCTCCACCTCTGGCTAACTGTGTAAGAGAAGTATCATTAGTACTGGCATCAAAGTACCACATCTCAGGATGCTGTGCCAACAAACGCCAGTTTGCAGGATTTTCAAACATTAAGTTCCATCTTTCCCCGGAGATACCCATGCTTTTCTCTTTGCCAACTTCGTAACCAGCCAGGGCTTCTACATTAAAAGCATTTATTAACGTTTTTTTGTAACGAAGCAAATTTTGCCAGTTGTAGCTCAAATATTGTCCCATACTACGATTAATCTTTGATACGTTGTTATACTGGCCGGGACCTCCTCCATAATAGTAGGCAACCGATAGACCGTAGTTGTTGTTAAAGCTTACCGTAGGCGTCAAATTGCTTTCAAAAGTAAGTCCTTTTATAGGCTCTAACACGCCAAAGAAAGTAGCTCTGGCCTCATAATTGTTTCTTTTTTGATTCATCATGTCTACAGCAGGCATGGGTCCATCAGAATTACCCCAGGTTCGTGCCCTCCAATTCCCTGTTGAATCATACGGAGCATGATTGGGTAATACCTGAATAGCCGCAGTAATAGGCGAGTTGTATTCATTGCCATAGACCCAATCATCCCACCCAAAGCGACTTGAATAGGTATAATTTGCATTCTCGCCTACTGTGAGCCAGTCATTTACCTTATAATTTGTTTTTAAAGAAAAAATCATCTTTTCGAAGCTACTCGAAAGTAAAATACCTTCTTCTTTATAATAACTTCCACTAAAGTATGCCGTTAACTTGTCTGTTCCGCCACTTGCACTTATATCGAATTTATCAACATTGGCAAGCCTAAAAATCATATCCTGATAATTATAGGTAGGTTCCGTTTTATAATTTGGAAATTTTACTGAAGCAATCGTGGACTGGTTTTTGGCCTTCGCCTCCAGTGCTTGATATTCAAGAAACATTCTCCCATATTCTTCCGAGTTAGCTACAGATATAAATTTGGGTGCCTCCTGAAAACCATGATAATAATTCGCTTCTACTCGTGTTTCTCCTGCTTTTCCCTTTTTAGTGGTAATAAGCACAACCCCGTTTGCACCGGCTGAACCATAAATTGCTCCGGACGAAGCATCCTTTAGTATCTCTATCGATTCAATGTCATTTTCGTTTACCGAGTTGGGCGAAGCAGGTACCCCATCCACTATCCAAATTGGATCACCCGCATTAATCGACGAAATCCCACGAACCCGTACCTTGGTTCCAGCGCCAGGTGCGCCATTGCTTTGACTAATCATAACACCGGCAACCTTACCTTGTAGGGCATTAGCAATGCCCGCTGTGGGGATCTTTGCAATTTCTTCTGCCTTCACAGATGCCACTGCACCCGTCAGGTCACTTTTACGCTGCACCCCGTACCCAACAACCACAACCTGTTCCAGTTCCTTGGTTTCTTCTTCCAGCACCACATCAATGTTGGTGCGCCCTGCAACCGCCTGCTCAACACTCTTGTAACCTACAAAACTGAAGACCAGCGTTGCATTTCCATCGGTCAAACGTATTCGATAGCTCCCATTGACATCGGTTACTACCCCCACCGTTGTTCCCTTGCTTACTACATTAACTCCCGGCATGGGTGTTCCGTTCTTGTCTTTAACGGTTCCTGTAACTACAATCTCCTGCGCTACTGCCAAGGCAGTGCTCAGCAACATTGATAGCAGCAATGCAATAGTTTTTGTTTTTCTCATAAACTTTTACCTTTTGGTTAATAGCTTGTTAGTATTTTGGCTTCAAAATTAGAAGTCATTCGTAAAGATGGTGTTTATTCCTGTATTTTTTACCTGCATTATTTTTTAAAATTAGGTAAAAATTGTATAAAAATGGTACGATAAATGTTAAGTCAGCCTTTTACAAAAACATGCAGAGGCTACGCTTGATATTTGTTTAGCTACCTTTTACATTATTAACCTACTAATCCTGCTACCTCTTGTAATTTTGCAGTATTGCATAATGAATAATCCCGTTAGTCGTTTGAAATACGTATGAAAAAAACAAATATTACCCATGATAAGAGTTGTGAAAGAAATTCTGAAAAAAACCAGTTTTAGCAAGTATGATATTATAGAAATTGGCATCCTGGTTTTGATTATTGCTATAATGTTGTTATTTTTATTTCTGATATGAACGATGAAAACAAAAAAAGAACACTAAGCATAATGTCGACCTGGAATAAGAGGCTTATATTATTAATAGGGGGGATAGGGCTGTTTTTTATTGGTCATGCTGAAAATTTCAATTACCAAAATATCCGCTTCAAACACATCAGGCCCGAAAAAAACGGAATCAACAACGGCTATATCAATGCTATTTACGAAGACAAACGTGGATTTATGTGGTTTGCAACCCCAACGGGCCTTTTTAAGTATGACGGCTACTATTTTAAGTCGTATTATCCCCGTAGTAACGACTCTACCTCACTATCCGGCAGCAATATACTCTGTATAGCCGAGGACAACGACTCTAATCTCTGGCTGGGTACCGACAATGGTCTCAACTATTTCGACTATAAGAAAAATAAATTTGTCCAGTTTTATGCGACAAAAGATGCTTTTCTTATCACCGATTATATCGCAAGCCTATGCGTAACCGGCAATATTTTATGGGTTGGAACCAGTTTTGGACTTAGCCAGTACAATATTAAAACTCGCACCACAAAGGTATTTACCGGCAGAGAATTACCAGCAGTCGCAGCCAATTCATTCATCGCCCGAATTGTTGCCGACAAACACAATAATGTATATTTCATCACCACCAGCGGTCATTTTATTAAATACCATGCCACTACAGACCAATTTATACCCATTGCTCAAATTTCGTACGACATTCCTTTTTCCAAACAGGAGGATCTTTACAATTTCAACGACTCTGTGATCTACCTGGCATACGGCCAAAACGTATTCGAATATGATATTAAAACAAGCAGTTTCAAGCGATTCATCCTGGATGGCAAGCCTCTCATTGCCCCCATCACTGGTATTACCACCGACAGCTATGGTAATCTATGGATGGTATCGACTTATAAGGATGTATATATCATCGACCCCATAACGCATGTTACGCTTCATCACACCGTTCCCGACATGAATGAAGAATGGGCTGATGAACCAACCGGTTTTAAATGCATATTTGCCGACCGCAACCAGGTGCTATGGCTTGGCTCATACGACAATGGCATCAGCTATACTCACCCCACCATGTCAAGATTTCAAAGCTACATTGCAGGCGAAAAAAGCAACAATAGGCTTAACAGCAACTTTGTTAATGCCATACTCCAAACCACCCAAAAAGAAATTTATGTCGGCACCGAAAACGGTTTGCAACGCTGGAATCCTGCACATCAACATTTTGTAACTATTGCTGAGATAGGGAAAGACCCAGTTCTCTGCATTTTTGAGGATTCGAAAAACAACCTTTGGGTCACCACTTACAAGGGAAAGATATACCGTAAAAAAAGCGGAAGTAAACAATTTTCAAATGAATCATTCCTTTCCACCTCCATCAACCGTGCCGTCCGTACTATTGCTGAAGACAAACAGGGCAACCTGTGGTTTGGCACACTTGGGAATGGTGTTTTCCGATACAACGGTATCCGGGTAAACGATTTTAAAACAGTAACTGGTTACGAATTATCAGATAATTACATCAATAAAATTATCTGCGACAATCAGAACAACCTTTGGATTACCACCTCATTCGGTATTTGCCGATATCAAAATGGCCGGTACAAAGTCTATTCATACGTAGCAAACAACAAACTCCTGAATGTAAAGTCGGCATATCAAGACCGACAGGGACGGATATGGTTTGGCTACCCTTCGGGATTACTATACTACCAGCCCCAGAAAGATTCGATGGCTCTTATCAATCACCCCCTTCTCCAAAAATCTTACATACTGGGAATTATACAGGACAGGGACAATACCTTCTGGTTAAGCACCAACTTTGGGCTTATACACACCAGCATCGACAGTACGATGAAATGTACTGCATTTCAAATATATTACACCAACGACGGTCTTCCCGATAATGTTTACCGTGCTAACGCCATTGATTTGCTTAGTACTGGCGAAATTCTAATTGGCACCAACCGTGGCATTGCTCGTATCCTGCCCGAAAGCAGAAACACCTCACCCTATCAGGCATTTTTGTACTTCACCGGACTGAAAGTTTTTAACAACGATGTCAACACCGGCGAATGGGTAGGCAATCGTATCCTATTGCCGCAATCTATTACAGATCTCAAACGTCTGACGCTTACCTATCGGCAAAGCATGTTCTCTATCGAATTTGCTGCCCTTTATTATCTCAATCCTATAAGCGTGAATTACCGCTACCGGCTCGAGGGTTTTGATACCAGCTGGATTACAACCGACGCCAATTATCGATATGCAACCTACACCAACCTTCCTGCCGGTAAATATATTTTACACGTTGTAGCTACTTTACCCAATCAACAACAGGTAACCCGTTCACTAACCATTGAAATACTGCCACCCTTCTGGAAATCTACAGCAGCTAAAATACTCTACCTGATCATTTTCATAGGATCGCTCTATTTGCTACGCACCGCCATCCGCCACAATGAGAAAAAGAAAATGCAAATCCAGAAAGAACGCGAGGAAGCCCAACGCATGCACCAGATGGATATGCTTAAAATTAACTTTTTTACCAATATCTCGCACGAACTCAGAACCCCTCTATCCCTCATACTTGCCCCCCTGGAAAAAATTATGTCCATCAACCACGATGCAAAACTCGATTACCATTTAAACATTATTAAACGAAATGCCAACCGACTTTTGCAATTGGTGAACCAGCTGCTCGACTTCCGAAAACTCGACACCTACGGCCTTGAGTACAACCCTTCGATGAACGATATAGTATCCTTTACCCGTGATATAGCTATGTCATTTACCGATATGGCCGAAATAAAGGGTATCCGCTATCTATTTAATACCAATGTGAAGGAACTTGTGATGGAATACGATGCCGAAAAATATGAAAAAATACTTTTTAACCTGCTTTCCAATGCCTTTAAATATACCCCCGAAAAAGGTACAATAGCGGTAGAACTAAACTTTTACGAAGAAATTAACATCCGTGAAAGCAACCCAATATTATCCGGCGAACTGGTTTTAAAAGTTAAAGACAATGGTATCGGTATACCCGATCACATGAAAGAAAAAATATTCGACCAATTTGTACAGGCCAAACCCAGCGTCAACCCGCTTGAGCACGGAACAGGAATTGGACTGGCTCTGGTAAAGGAATATGTCCGACTCCACGATGGATCGATTGAGCTCGAAAGCAGCGAAGAAGAAGGAAGCTGTTTTACTGTCAAAATTCCCGTCCGGAAAAGTGCTGTAAAAATTTCCGATGACAAGCCTGTTAATGAAATTCTTACTGCCAACGAAAACATTATCGACACAGAAATTAATGAAAACGAGAAAAGTATCCTGCTGGTAGAGGATAACGAAGAATTACGTTTTTACCTGAAAGATAATTTTAAGCAAAAATATCGGATACTCGAGGCCAATAATGGTCAAAAAGGATTTGCAATTGCCATGCAGGCTATCCCTGATATTGTCATTACCGACATTATGCTGCCTATCATGGATGGAATAACCCTTTGCAAGAAACTTAAAAACACCCCCGAAACCAGTCACATTCCGGTGATCATGCTTACAGCTCTCAATACCAGCGATTCGCAAATTTCTGGAATAGAAGCAGGTGCCGACGATTACATTGTAAAACCCTTCAACTTTAAAGTGCTCGATGCCAAAATAAAACAATTGACTGTCCGGCAAAAGCAAAAACAGCAAGCCTTTTCGGGTAAGATAAATATTGAACCTAAAGAAATCAGCATTACCTCGCTCGACGAAAAATTTATTCAAAAAGCGCTTGATGTAGTAGAAAAAAACATTGGTAATACCGATTTTTCGGTTGAGGCCTTCAGTGCTGAGATGGGCATGAGCCGGATGCTCCTTTACAAAAAGTTGATGACACTTACCGGTAAGTCGCCCGTAGAATTCATTCGTACCATGCGCCTTAAAAGAGCGGCCCAGCTCCTAGTAAAAAGTCAGCTCAACGTGTCGGAAATTGCCTTCCAGGTTGGCTTCAACGACGCTAAATATTTTAGCCAATGCTTCAAAAAAGAGTTCAACATGCTACCCTCGGAATACAAGCAATCCCATGAACAAAAGCAATCTTTTAATCTTCAATAAAACCAGCTATGAAAACTAAACTAACTACTTGCATGCTGCTACTGGCGGCCTACACCTTTTCACCCGCTCAGCTAACCCCATGGCAGGCTGCTGCCCTAATGGGACGGGGCATTAATATTGGTAATTCCCTCGAAGCCCCCGACGGCGAAACCACCTGGGGGAATCCCCCCATTGTCGAAGCTAATTTCGACGACTACAAAGCTGCAGGTTTCACTGCTATCCGAATTCCCATTACCTGGGACAAACGAACAGCCACTACCCCACCCTACACCATCACGCCCTCCTTTCTCAACCGTGTCGAACAGGTGGTTGATTGGGCACTGTCACGAGGTTTTATTGTTATCATCAATGCTCACCACGAAGGATGGCTGAAAGAAAACTTTACCGCCACCAATCTGGCCCGATTCGATAGCATTTGGGCGCAAGTTTCCCGTCGTTTTAAGGACAAGTCGGACCACCTGCTGTTTGAAATCATTAACGAACCTTATCCGCTTGCTCTCGACAAGGTCAACCAGCTTAATGCGCAGATTCTGGCTACCATCCGCAAAACCAACCCCACCCGGATCGTCATTTTCTCGGGACACATGTGGTCCAATATCGACGAACTCATTGCAGCCGATATCCCCAACGATACCATGCTCATCGGCTACTACCATTCGTACGACCCCTATCCTTTCGGCCTTGAAGGAACAGGCACTTTTGGCAGCGCTGCCGATGTCAAAAACATCGAGGATCGTTGCATTAAAGCCAGACAATGGTCACAGCAACACAATATTCCCGTCATCCTTAGCGAATTTGGTTCTACCCGCAAAGGCGAATACAATGCTCGAATGAACCACTATGCCACAGTGGTAAGTCTTGCACTTAAATATGAAATTCCCTTCTTTGTCTGGGACGATGGAGGCGATTTCCAGGTTTACCTGCGTACCACCCGTACCTGGAACGAAATTAAGGATATCATTATCAATACCTATCCTGAGTCTCCTAACAATCTGATAATTGGCAACTACGCCGATACGCTCATTCAATTGCAATGGAACAACCGCAATCCATTCAACGATAGCATTGTGATCGAACGAAAAATTAATACAGGAGATTTTATTTTTTATAAAAAAGTAGCTCCCACTACCAACATTTTTATCGATTCCAACGTTTTGGCCAACAACAGCTACTACTACTATCGACTTAAAACCCGTATCAATGATAGCACCTACGCCATGTCTTATCCAGTTCGTCTTAATAATATTGTTCCCATACGTTCCGCATATAATAACACTCCTGCCAAAGTACCGGGTACCGTCGAGGCTGAAAAATTTGATGTTGGGATGGAAGGGATAGCCTACCACGATGCCGATAGGGAAAATCTTGGGGGCTACTTCCGCATAGGTCCAGGAGTTGATATTTACCGTTCTGGTAGCATCTACTACGTAGCCCATACCCAGGCTGGCGAATGGATGGAATATACACTCAGTGTGCAAAAAGATGGCCTCTACAAACTTATCAGCTATGCCTCTTCTCCTGATGGCGAGGGTTATTTCAAGGTTATTTTCGATAACACCGACACGATAAGCTTCGTGGTTAGCCCAACCCCGGCAATTACACCCTTTTCACCGTTGTCGCAAGAAACACTTCTCACAGCAGGCGAGCATATCATGCGAGTGTTATTTACAGGCAACAATGAGGTAGGACTCGATCGTCTGGTTTTTCAGTTCTTAACCAACATCCCAGAGCACAACCTTAACCAAACCCTTAAACTTTTCCCCAATCCAGTTACAAACTATCTTTCGGTTAGGGTGCCCTATGTACCGGCCACACTCTCGATATATAGTGTCGATGGAGCCCTCATCAATGCGCATCGAATAAGCCACAACAACCAGATTATCGATATTTCAAAACTGTCGCCAGGATTGTACATAGCCAAATGTATCTTCGCACATACTACCTATACTGGTCAGTTTATCAAAAAGTAGCAATCGTAAAATAGCAGGGACTGTCGCATTTTAGAGAGTTCCTGCTATTTTTTAGCAGCGATGGTTTTCATTTCATGGGCCAGTTCTTTTCCCAGATAACGTTCTATAATGGCATGCGACAGGTAAAGCAAGGGCGTAGTAGCAAGCGCCACCACAAATTTATAGGAATAACCCACAACCGCCAGCACCAGCACCTGCCAGAATGGTAAATGAAAATTGGGATTAAAATAAAACAGAATAAAGGTTACAATAAAGCTATCGATTACCTGCGAAAACACCGTACTACCCGTTGCTCGAAGCCAAAGCATATGCTCGCCAGTACGACGACGGATAAAATGAAACACCATTACATCAATCCATTGCGAAACAGCAAAGGCAGTCAGGGAAGCAAAAATATTCCACAAACCCTGTCCAAAAATAAAAGAAAATGCTCTATTCAGATCTATTTCAGCATTTTGCCATATATCGGCCGGTGTCACTCCAATGGCCAGGTACACTATCCCAAAAGCATAAGCAATAAAAAAAATAGCCAGACGGGTCAAAGCACGCACGCCTCGATAACCATAATACTCATTCACCAGATCGGTCATGATGAACACCAGCGGCCAGTTGAGAATACCCGCCGACATATTGATCGACAAATTTTCAACCCCCCAGAGGCTAAAATTGAGAGGCTCAAAACCTAAAGTTCGCTCTACACTAAAAATTTTTATCCCAATAAACTCTGCTACCAGAGCATTAGAAACAAAAAATGCTGTCAAGAACAATAGTAGCCGATTCTCCTTTTGCTGCCAGTTCCACATGAGAAATAAGATTTCTTACTTAACACAAAACAAGTATTTTTTGTTCCCCACACCAAACTATAGGCAATGCAAAATCGATTTTATAAGCCTATGACAAACAACAGTAAATTAAAAAAATTAACATATCACCCAGCTATATTGTCGAAATTCGGGCAAAGCGTGTAACTTTATAGCCAAAAGCAACTTGAATGAAGTTTACAAAACTCAGGGCTAATTGGAAATAGGCATTAAACTTACCTATCATGAAACACTCATTTCCTGCAAACGCAAACACAATAGTGATAAAATTGCGAACATGGATGTTCCATCATACCTTTAAAAATTAATTTTTATGATGAAAATATATCTTAAGCTAATACGCTGGCCCAACCTTCTGGTTATAGCCTTCTGCATGTACGTGCTCAGGTATTCATTGTTTATTCCTTTGCTACATGCCCGAGGGATAGAACCTGTATTATCTGGGTTTTATTTTTTATTGATTGTCCTTGCCTGCATGCTTACAGCAGCTTCCGGATACATTATTAATGATATTTACGATCGCGCTATTGACAAAATTAACAAGCCCGACCGCTTGATTGTTGGCGAGCTAATCAGCATTCGCAGTGCCGAAAATCTTTATATAATCTTAAATTTAGCTGCCATTATCCTCGGCATATATGTTTCGTACAGTATCAATCTGCGCTCGCTAAGCCTACTTTTTCCAATAGTAGCCGGCATTCTTTACTTTTACTCTACCACCTACAAATCCATTATGCTCTTTGGGAATATTCTGATAGCAGTTTTGTCGGCCTTGATCCCATTTACGGTTATCTTATTCGAACTACCACTGTTATATCAAAAATACAAACCCTTCATGGATGCGTCCCATTTTAATTTCAACCTTGTAATTTTTTCATTTCTTGCATATTCAGTTTTTGCCTTCATCATTTCTTTGTTTCGCGAACTGGTTAAGGATATTGAGGATTTTGAGGGCGACAGGGCATTTGGAAAAAATACGTTCCCTGTGGCTTTCGGCACCCCTTTAGCCAAAAAAATGGCTTTCCTGCTGCTTATTTTCCTGGTTACAGCACTTGTTTACATGCTGGTTAGATATTTGCACGATCCTATTTCGCTCATGTACCTGATAGGTTTTCTAATAGCCCCATTGGGTTACGTTGCGCTGCTTCTGGTCAAAGCCCAAACAGCTTCCCAATTTTCATTTATCAGTCGAATTACCAAGATTATCATGCTGCTGGGGATATCCTATGCACTTATTCTGGGAAATTTAATTATAAAATACTAAGTTTCTATGCGATATTTTATTATTGCCGGCGAGGCTTCAGGCGATTTACATGGTGCTAATCTGATGCGAGCCATTAAAAAATACGACCCGCAGGCCATTTTCCGTTTCCTGGGTGGCGACCAAATGGCCTCTGTAGCCGAGGGTCTGGCCATGCATTACCGCGATACCGCATTCATGGGCCTCGATGTAATTTGGCATCTGAAAAAAATTATTAAAAAAATAAATTTCTGCAAAAAAGAAATCCTCAACTTTCAACCCGACAGGGTTATCCTTATCGACTATCCCGGCTTTAATATGCGCATTGCCAGGTTCTTGCATAGTAAAGGAATAAAAGTATACTACTACATCGCTCCCAAGGCCTGGGCTTGGAAAAAAAAACGGGTTTACGACCTGCAAAAATATGTACATAGACTCTATGCAATCTTCCCCTTCGAGGTCGAATTCTTCAGGCAATATGGAATAAACGTATCGTACTTCGGCAACCCCCTTATAGATGTCATCCATGCTTTTCAAAAGCAAAAAATGGATTGGAATGTATTTATATCACATTATCAACTGCCCGATAAACCCATCATTGCCCTGGTACCCGGTAGTCGTCGCAGCGAGATAAAACGTATATTGCCCGAAATGATTCGTGCTACCCAAAAATATGCTGATTTCTACCAGCTGATTATTACAGGGGCACCTTCCATAGAATACGACCTTTATAAAAATATTATCGGCAATAAAAGCATTCCTGTTATTTTTAATGCCACCTATCAGGTACTATCGCATGCTAAGGCTGCCGTTGTAACCTCAGGTACTGCAACCCTCGAAACCGCCTTGATTGGTTGTCCACAGGTAGTGGTTTTTAAGACGGGTTGGTTTACCTATGCTATAGGCCGCCCCATTGTGCGAATTCGTTTTTTTTCACTCGTAAATATTATTGCTGGCAAAGAGGTTGTAAAAGAACTGCTGCAGTTTTGCCTTCCAGCCCGCATGGCTAATGAACTGGATAGATTGTTGAATGACCAAAAATACCTTCAACAAATGCACACAGAATATTGTATCATTGCTCATCAACTGGGCTCACCAGGAGTTGCAGAACGCATTGCCCATCACCTAATCATCGACGAGCAATGAGACGATGGCCAAAATTTTTCTTTATACATTTTTACATTATAATATTAGCCATTCCGGCTTTCTGTCAAAACGTTAAAATAGGTCTGTTCAACGATCTCAATACGCAAGCCATTGTTTTTTCAGTAGCCAAAGGAAATTATTTGCTAACAGCCGACGGCATGGCTGTTCTTACCCTACGACCATTGGACAATATTTTTATCGAGACTGTTAACGACTCATTAGCATGTTACACAGCTAATAATCAGTCGGTTGGACGGTTCAAGTCGATTGAACTCCGAGCAATGACCGACAGCTCATGGTTTGGCCTGCGCATATTACCCTACAATAAATTCGCCTATTACGACGACAATCTGCTTTTGACCTACAATCTTGGAAAACTACAAACCATCAATTCCGTCGACTTTGACAAATACATTGCGGCAGTAGTCGAAGCCGAAGGTGGATACAGGGCTCATATCGAATATTATAAAACGCAGGCTATACTATGCCGCACATATGCCATTACGCATTTCGACCGCCATAAAGATGAAAATTTCTCACTATGCGATGGCACCCATTGTCAAGTATATAAAGGTAAAGTCAAAACCCGTGCAATTATCCAAGCTGCCAGAGCAACTCACAACGAAGTGATCATTGACGAAGATTCCGTGCTCATCATTGCTGCTTTCCACTCCAATTGCGGCGGAATCACCGAAAATGCCGAAAATGTTTGGCTATTGAAAAAAAACTATCTCCAATCCATTCGCGACCCTTACTGTACACAGGGAAAAAATGCTAAATGGGAATTCAAACTCCCCATCGACGAATGGAAAAATTATCTGATAGAAAATGGGGTTCATCTGGATAAAAACATACCTCCTTCCGCCTTGAATTTTCTACAAATTAACCGACGACAATACTATAGGATTGGCAATGACTCAATATCTTGCCAAAAAATCCGGAATGATTTTAAGCTTAAATCCACTTTTTTCTCGCTGCAAGCAAAGGATGGCATGATTTTTTTCGAGGGACGCGGTTATGGGCATGGGGTGGGACTCTGTCAGGAAGGTGCTATGCAAATGGCTACCCTTGGATATTCTTACCAAGAAATTCTACAGTTTTACTACAACCGCGTACAAATTGTCGATTTTCGAAAGCTAAACGTGCTGAAAAATCCTCAGATAAGCTTGCTTAAATGAATCGTTATCCGTTTTTATGTAAAAAACCCGTAATGATTTTCAAAAGTAATGTTTCATCATAGGGCTTGGTAATATACTCGTCACATCCTGCAGCCAGACACTTCTGACGATCCTCCGTCAGGGCAAAGGCTGTCTGAGCAATCACTGGTATTTCCTTATGAAGCTCTTTTATTAGCTGGGTAGCCTGATACCCATCCATTTCGGGCAATCGCATATCCATCAGTATAATATCGGGTATGAAGCCCTTTTTAATCAATTTTACCGCTTCGAGCCCAGTAACCACATGCTTTATTTGAATACCCGTATCGGCAAGAATGGTTCTAACCAGCTCAACCGAAACAATATCATCCTCAACTACTAATATGGTATATTGGCTTAAATCTGGCATAGTAGCATTTTTAGATTTTGAATGGTAAAGTTAAGGAAGTTTGGCATATTTAGCAATTTTTCTAACCATTCCCAAAATTTCTGTACAAATATACACTTGTAGCAATCCTATCTTAGAGGCAACCTTGAAAGAATCATACTAAATAGAATCATTTCAAACGTTAGTTGGTTTTGGGCATAATAAATATAACCAACAGATTGCCCCATCGGCGATGATTACCATTGCACAGCTGCCTTGACAGATGGTATGTATGTGGCCTATGTAATTCCGCTACAGCCTTAATTCGTTACCGAGGTATTGCTCATCGATAATCAGAAAACCGCTTTTTATTTTACAAACGACGAAACCAAACCGGTTCACCGTTAAGCTACAACACTATTGGGAAAAATTACACCATGATATTTGAAAAATACACTAACAACCGATTAACTATCGGTTCGGCGTCAGATTTTTGTAGTGCATGTAAGCGTTCAACACGGAGGATACATAGCTATCGGTCTGTTCGCCCCAGCATTGGCCAAATTTTACAAGAGGATCGGAGTAATACTGCGGATATCGTTTATTCAGCAAAAACTCTCTAACATCGGCCCAGCGATCCATTCTTTTGCCATATTTTTTAGCCAGCATCTGTGCGTCAAAGATGTGCCCTATCCCAATGTTATAGGCCGCCAGCACAAACTTTATCCTTTCCTCTTTCTGCGAAACCAGCGGTTTAAATTTTCCATCCAGCCATTTAAGATATTTTACCCCTACGGCAATGTTGGCGGCTGGCTTTTGAAGCGTCACGGTATCGGCACCAAAAAGCAAAGCTGTTGCAGGCAATAGTTGCATTAATCCTACAGCCCCCCTATGACTTTTCGATTGCGCATTAAAATTAGATTCCTGATAAATTAATGCAGCCAGTAAGCGCCAATCCCATCCCAGCTCTTCACTGTATTTTCTTATCAAATCGTCATAAGGCGAAAGCATTCCAGTATGCAGAACAAAATAATCGCTATTTACCATATAACTTGCCCATTGATTCTGGTAATATTTATTGCGCAAAATAGCCAACTTTGCCGTTTGTCGCTGAACACCAATAAATTGATTGAGTGATCCCAATAGTTCCGGAGAGTTTTTTCGAACAGCCCAGGCAAGATTTTGCGGAAAACTTATCTCAATCGATGTGTGTAAAAATGGAAAATACTTCTGATTGACCTGAGCCAGCAAATCGGTCGAAACTGTATAATCAATTTCTCCGGTGGCCACCATTCTGATGAGCTGCTCCTCATTCTCAGGCACCTCTACAACATGGATTTTCATGCCTGTTTCTAACGCCAGATTTCGCAGCCGCTGAGCATATGCTGAACCCCTTGGTACTACTATTGTTTTATCATCCAGGTCGTATATGCTATTCACTAACAAACGCTTATCCAGAGAATCATAACGTTGAACCAACACCTGTTTAGCCGACATCAAGGGCGTTGTAAAGGCAAAATATTGCTTATACAAAGAAGTTATAGGCATATTTAAGGCGATCATGTCGCACTGCCCCTCAACCAGCATTTTGGTAATTTCCTGCACATCATCTCTTACTACTATTTCCAACTCCAACCCTGTATATTCTGCATAATCCCTGAGCATCTCAAACTGAAAACCCATTGGGGTACCTTTATAAATAAAGTAATCAGCCGTATTATATATAGTTGCAACTATCAGCCGCCCCCGCTGTTTAATCTGTGGCATGTCAACATTTACCTGACGCGGAAAAAAAAATTGAGGTTGAAACGTTGTCAATAAAAACCAAAAAAATAAAATTATAGTGCTTATTACTATTCTTCTCATGCTTTACTTTTTCGTTCAACAACTTATGATTGTAAAGTCCGAAAGGTATTTTACAAAGATCAGGCCATTTCAGAGAAATATATTTTGACAGAAATTTTAGCAAAGATACAACGCAACGTGCTCGAAAACAAGATATTTTTGATAAAACTGATATTTATTTTGGTATAAAAATTAACTTATTAATGTTTACCAATCGTAAAACATCCAGTTGATCCCGTAAGAAAGTGTTGCCGGCAACATGGGATAATGGGCTGCCACGAAGGTCCGGGTATTCCACCAGGCATTTAAATGCCCATATTTGACATAAAAGCTTACGTTTTTAACCTTAAAGGTAAGATGTACATTAAAAATAGGATAATCCCCCGCGTAAGTAACCTCAAGAGCATCCTTACTGGTGAGGGCAAATACTCCCAGGGGAGGCAGGTAATTATCAGGTAAATATCGCGAATAATATTTAAAATCAATCCCCAGCCGGGCAAACAGTCGTCCACCGGTTGAAAAAACAAACGTATGGCTGAAGGCAGCCGTTTGAAATATCCCCCAATGGGGGAGATGAAAATATTTTTCATCGAAAAACTGGTACCACAACTTACTCTGTAATGAAAACCCTCCAGCTTTCAATAAATGATTTCCTGCAACAACAACGATATGCTGCCAATCACGAGTCTGATTAAAACCATGTTCATCGAAATATAAATAGTTTTTCAATAGATAATAATCGACCCCTACCCTTACTTGAAGAGGCCGTGCATAAAGTTCTCCCCCAACTTGCTGTATATATTCACGATCAAGGCTATCCCCTTTGTTCCATATGTAATGATTCGAAAAAATACTTTTCATTAAAAACGATGGGGTTTGAGATCTCGATAATAGATTAAGCTGAATATAAGAAGCACTATCTGCGGCTCCCTTAAATCTAATTAACCCATGTAACTGTTGATCACCCCATCCATAACCCGCCACACAGCTCTTCCAGTTAACCTGTGCAGTAAAAACCGGAAAATGGTATCCTACCTCGCCTTGCAACCACACCTGGGAGTAATTCTGCCAACTGTGCGAGGGTGCAGAAAAACGAATGGTGTCGATATTTGCTCCATGAAACGATTCATAGTAAGTATGGGAAAGCGAAGCTCGCAAATCGGGCAAATAGCGTGTCAAAACTGGTGCATTTAACTGAATCAGGTTCGTAACCTGCCACAGCAGTATGGAATCGGTAAGAGATCCTCTACGCGAATAATAATGGGGATAAAAAGATGAATTGGGATTGCCCTCCGAATAAAATTTTTTGTTAGATTCCATCGAAAATCGGTAAGCCAACCCTCCAGCGCGCCTGCTGGTAGAATCCCCTTCAGCACCAAAAAGTCGATTTAAATACCATTGATGGGTCGAATGAATCCCCCAATGCATCAGCCTGGAGGTAGCGTTATCCAACCTAACCTGGGTGCCATAAAAATCGGAAGTTGAATAATTGATAAGCGAGTCGGCAGCATTGCCCCCATTTTCCTTAAACTCAAATGTATTGTAATAAAGCTGAGTCAAATGAAAATACGATTTTCCGGGCGTAACCCAGTACATATACATCGAATGATCGTTGGCTCGTTGATAATCGGTCTCAGAACGATTCGAAAAAAGCCGGTAGGAAAATCCAAGATGAGAAGCTCGCGAGATTCGACGGGCAAAAACTATGTCGACCATCTCCTCCTTACTTTGCACTATTCCTTGAAACTTATAGGTAACAGAAGTAAAAGGCGCATTTGTAAGATAATAGTAATCAGAATTTTGCTTATTTTGAACAAGGCTGGCAAAAGAATTTTGAGGAAAAAAATAGGACCTCTGCAATAGTCGGTCAGTTATGATATTGGATAAAAAAGGATTTCCGCTACGCGTACAATAGGTATAAAAGTTATCATCAGGCATGTAAGGATTCAGGTAAGGAAGTCTTGTAAGGGATGAATCATAAGCAGACGAATCAACACGTAGCATTACAGAAATGGGATACTGCATCATACGAAAAACAGAATCCTTCCTTTGTAGCGGTTGCGCAAAAACAATAAGCGATCCCCCAAAGCATAAGATTAAGCCTATCAATAACTTACGGAGCATGCATGAATTATTAAGCATCAAAAATAAAAAAGTCCCATGGATTTACCAATGGGACTTTTTTTAAGTTTGGCGACGACCTACTCTCCCACATGACTGTAGTACCATCGGCGCTAATGGGTTTAACTTCTCTGTTCGGAATGGGAAGAGGTGGAACCCCATTGCTATAGTCACCTTAAGCTTTTTCTACTGCGAACAGTAGTGATATTTTTTAAAAACATGCCGGTAAAAGCTTGCTTAATTTATTGGGGTTAACCAGAAAGTTACGGGTGATTAGTACTGTTCGGCTCAGACGTTACCGCCTTTACACCTACAGCCTATCAACGTCGTAGTCTCCGACGACCCTTAAAGGAAATCTCATCTTGAGGTGAGCTTCGTGCTTAGATGCTTTCAGCGCTTATCTCATCCGTACATAGCTACCCTGCGGTGCAGCTGGCGCCACAACAGGTACACTAGAGGTACGTCCGACACGGTCCTCTCGTACTAGAGTCAGGTCCTCTCAGATTTCCAACGCCCACAACAGATAGGGACCGAACTGTCTCACGACGTTCTGAACCCAGCTCGCGTGCCACTTTAATCGGCGAACAGCCGAACCCTTGGGACCTTCTCCAGCCCCAGGATGTGACGAGCCGACATCGAGGTGCCAAACCGCTCCGTCGATGTGAGCTCTTGGCGGCGATCAGCCTGTTATCCCCGGAGTACCTTTTATCCTTTGAGCGATGGCCCTTCCATACGGAACCACCGGATCACTTTGCCCTACTTTCGTACCTGCTCGACTTGTCAGTCTCACAGTCAAGCACCCTTATGCCAATGCACTCTACGCACGGTTACCATTCGTGCTGAGGGTACCTTTGGAAGCCTCCGTTACTCTTTTGGAGGCGACCACCCCAGTCAAACTACCCACCATACACTGTCTCCCGTTTGGGGATTAGATTCCAAGCAAGCAAAGGGTGGTATTTCAACGGCGACTCCATGAGAGCTGGCGCCCCCACTTCACAGTCTCCCACCTATCCTACACATCACTTACCCAGAATCAATGTAAAGTTGCAGTAAAGGTTCACGGGGTCTTTCCGTCCCGTTGCGGGTAAGCGGCATCTTCACCGCTACTACAATTTCACCGAGCTCATGGCCGAGACAGTGCCCAGATCGTTACACCATTCGTGCAGGTCGGAACTTACCCGACAAGGAATTTCGCTACCTTAGGACCGTTATAGTTACGGCCGCCGTTTACTGGGGCTTCGATCAAGAGCTTGCACCCCATCACTTAACCTTCCGGCACCGGGCAGGCGTCACACCCTATACGTCCACTTTCGTGTTTGCAGAGTGCTGTGTTTTTAATAAACAGTCGCAGCCACCTTTTCACTGCGGCCCTTTTCTGCTCAGCCTGTACGGCGTCACATACCGAGGGCGTACCTTATCCCGAAGTTACGGTACAAATTTGCCGAGTTCCTTCTCCCGAGTTCTCTCAAGCGCCTTAGAATACTCATCTCGCGCACCAGTGTCGGTTTGCGGTACGGCCGTGCCTAGCTGAAGCTTAGTGGCTTTTCTTGGAAGCAGGGTATCAATCACTTCAGCAGCAAGCTGCCTCGTTATCATGCCTCAGCTTAGCCCCCCGGATTTGCCTAAGGGGCACGCCTACACACTTGAA
>JBMFQE010000007.1:115464-120464 GCA_049968755.1 Bacteroidales bacterium | reverse complement strand
GTCCCGCCTACGCACCCTTTAAACCCAATGAATCCGGATAACGCTTGCAACCTCCGTATTACCGCGGCTGCTGGCACGGAGTTAGCCGTTGCTTATTCGTACGGTACCGTCAGCCTCGAACACGTTCGAGGGTTTCGTCCCGTACAAAAGAAGTTTACAACCCTGAGGGCCTTCATCCTTCACGCGGCATGGCTGGTTCAGGCTTTCGCCCATTGACCAATATTCCTCACTGCTGCCTCCCGTAGGAGTCTGGTCCGTGTCTCAGTACCAGTGTGGGGGATCATCCTCTCAGACCCCCTAACCATCGTAGCCTTGGTGAGCCGTTACCTCACCAACTAGCTAATGGTACGCATGCCCATCTCTAACCGCCGAAGCTTTAATCACCAGAAGATGCCTTCCAGTGATATTATGGGGAATTAATTCGACTTTCGCCGAGCTATGCCCCAGTTAGAGGGAGGTTGCATACGTGTTACTCACCCGTGCGCCGGTCGTCAGCAGGTATTGCTACCCCTGTTACCCCACGACTTGCATGTGTTAGGCCTGCCGCTAGCGTTCATCCTGAGCCAGGATCAAACTCTTCGTTGTTAATAAGAAGTTTGAATGTCTTTAGCTCATGATTCACCTAGTCAAAAGAATTGACTGAATTCTTCAAACCTTTACCTCTTCAATATTGTCAATGAACCTATTTATTATTTGTAAGGTGTTCCCTCACGTTTTTCATTCTTAAAGAACCGCTACTGTTGTTTTGGGGCTGCAAAGTTAGTTACTTTTTTTATTTCACCAAACTTTTTTTTACTTTTCTTATTTTGTCTGGCCCCTTTATCGTTTTGGGAGCGCAAAGGTAAACAATCTTTTTTTAACTCCCAAACTTTTTTTTATTTTTTTTCGAGAACGCTTACTATTGAATTGGGGTTGCAAAGATAATGCTTAATTCTATTTCTGCAAATTTTTTCTTCCTTTTTTTACCCGCATCAACCCTGAAAAGAACCTTGCTGAAAGCGGGTGCAAAGATAGTCGGTTGTTTATTATTTCCAAAAGAATTCTTTAAATTTTTTTTATTTTTCTTTTACCCATCTGACTTTCAGAATATTCTAAAACTAAATTTATCGAATTATAGAAACAATTCCAATCATTTTTTTGGAACCGTTGCCCAAATCTATGGAATAATAATAGGAGTCGGGGGGTAGTTCTTTAAATCTCGATCGACCATTCCATTCCCTGATATAGCCACGCTCTGAGCGATATACCAGTACCCCCCAACGATTGTAAACCTCTACAATAGCGTTAGGATATACAGCCGATAGGGGTAAGGGATTAGAAGGATCGCCTACCAGAATATTCCAGGTATCGTTAATTCCATCGCCATTCGGAGAAAATGCCTTTGGAATATCAATACAATCTGGCATCTGTGCCTTCAAATCTACCGTATCACTAACCTGGCAGCCCTGGGCATCCGTAAGCGTATAGATATATACACCCTCGCGCAAATTATTAATAAAGTCGCCACTCATGCCATTATCCCATTCATAATGATAGGGCTGAATGCCACCATTACCCTTGATCCGTATTTCCCCATCATAGGTTGCCGGACAATATGGCTGTTTTATGGCCTGTACACCCACTCTCAACGAATCGGGCTGGGTTATCGATACGCTACCTTTTGCCTGACAACCATTGATATCCTCAACAGTTAACGAATAGGTACCAGCAGGAAGTGAACTGAGAACACTGTCGTATAAAACATCCTGCCAATAATAGCGATAGGGACGTGTACCACCCTTTACCACAGCTAATGCTGAACCAGAATAATCGTTATAACAACGAAGATGAGAAGGAATAATTTCTAATTGCATTGAATCGGGCTGCTGTACCCTTAGAGGGACTGCTTCAGCTGTGCAATTATGGCTGTCGGTAACCGTCAACTTGTAGTTCCCTGCTCCCACATTCGCTAATTCTTCAGCACCTGGATAGTCGGTGCGGTTAGCGTCAATTTCCTGCCAAGAATAACTGTAGGGCATTCTTCCTCCTTTAACCAAAGCCTTTAAGCGCGCGTTATTGGCATTATAGCAGCTTATTGCCCTTCCATGATACAGCGTATCGTAGGTAAGCGCAACTTCTAATTTTGAGGGTTCAGTAACCACTATACTCCTTGTAATGCTGCAATTTAAGCTATCCGTTACTATAACCGTATAGGTTCCTTTTGGGATGCCTGTTACCGTATCTTCCTGCTGCTGGAAAGAAGTATTCCACTCAAACCGGTAGGGAATAACCCCTCCGACGATCGACTTCACACCCACTCTACCATCGCTGTAACCGTAACACGAAGGCTCCTCTGCAAATAATTCAGCACGCATGAGGTTAGGCTGGGTAAGCGTATAATTCCAGCTCTTACTGCAGCCATTACGATCAGTTACCCTTAACTGGTAAGTGCCCTGCTTGAGTTTGACAATATCCGCTGTTGAAGCATAAGACTTGCTGTTATTGAACCATTCGTATTGATAAGGGGGCAATCCGCCGCTAACCTGACTTCGGACAAATCCATTGGAATCCCCATAGCATGAGATATTATAGCTACCAAATTGACTTAGGATGGGTACATTCGAAAGTGAATCGGGTTGACTTAGCGGAATATCCCAATTGTAGCTACAATTGTTGCCATAGGAAAGATTTAACCGATAGGTTCCTGCCCCAACATTCGACAACATTGCTGAATCAGATAGAACAATATTAGAGGGAAGAGATGTCCAGCGATAGCTAAAGCTTCCTTTACCTCCCTGGGCATTTACGGCTATCCAGCCATCCGTAGACTGATGGCAGGAAATGTTATAGCCATTATAGTCAGATAACTCAAAATTCACCCGCAATGAATCGGGTTTTAATAATCTAAAAGTATCCCGATAGGTACAGGTATAGGTCAGTATGGCCAGGTCGGTATACCTGATAGCTGTATCCATTACCGTTATCACATATTCTCCCGCTTCAAGACTATCCTGATCCCTTCGAGTAAGATTTTGAATTGGAAGGGAACTTTGCCACAAATACTTATAGTTTCCATGACCACCCGTTACATTTAAATGGATACTACCATCATGACTGTCGTGACAACGCAGGTTGATAGAATCTCCATACGGCGATGAAATGATGGCTTGAATGTTAACCGGTGTCGGCTCCCGAAGTGTATCATAAACTTCGCCATAGCAGCCCAGGGTATTGGTAACGGATAATCGATATACCCCTTTGGGTAAATCAAAAATGTCTCCATTGGGAGTTGAACGTGTCCAAACAGGCACCCCATTTTCTATTTTGGACCATTGATAAAAATACCTAACTGTATCAGAGGCAAATTTTGTTGGTCTAAACCCTCCATCTGATGCGCCGGGACAACTTATATTATAGTTGCCATAATACAAAGGATTGGTATATACTGCAAGGAAAGCATCGGCAGGATCAAAAATCTGGGTAGCCTTGGCTTTACAATTGTTCTGGTCGGTTACCGTTACATGGTAGGTGCCAAACACGCAGTTAAATACTGTATCTTGATTCCCTACTACTCGCGTTGGCCCAAAGGTCCAAACAAACGAATACCCTGCTGTACCCCCACGTGGTTTGGCAACAATTTTTCCAGTACTGATACCCGTACACTCAACTCCGGAAATAACCTGAGTAGACACTTCGAGTTTTGTAGGTTGACGCAAAATGACAGATGCTGTGTCATAGCATCCATGGGTATCCGTAACCCTCAATGAATAGCTTCCAATCGGTAAATTACGCAGCAAGGTGTCGTGTCGTATTGCCCAGCTATTTCCATTTCTCCGCCACTGATAGGTAGCTGCATTTAGCGGCATATTCAATACTCTCATGCCCCCTTTCAAATTCACATATATTTCTCCCAGAGTATCTCCATAGCAGGGTTCATTCCACCCTCCCGCATAAGTTTTCGGAACTAACTGAACATCTACTTGTGGCAAAATATATCGCTTTACTACTATCTCTTTCCCCTTCGAACAATAGGTTCCCGGCATATTTCCCGTTGGATTGTGAATGACGGGAATTAAACGGTACGTTATCTCCTGCAATTGGGGAGTGATATTAACAATATGATGGGTTAATGATTGGATGGGCATATATCCATTCTTAAATCCCGTAAGTTGAACTTTTGATGTATCATATTGTGTTTCAATATAATACTGTTTTTCGCCTAACACGCTACCATTAAGACTTGCTACACTCAGAACAACATCACTCCCATCACAGTACAAGGTATCTGGAGAAGAAACAGAAATTTGTGGCGTCGGATTAAGATTAAGCATTACTGTAGTCAAAGCAGCTTCAGTACAATTACCCCCCTGCTGATATCCCTCAATAAAGGGACGGAACTGATAGGTTACTGTTTGATAACTTAAAGTGTTATTTATCAGCCTATTGGTAAATATTCCTGGTGCATAATTCCCGTTAGATTGAACCCCTGTAACAGCTCCCGATGTGTATACAGTCTGCAAACTGTATCGTATTACACCCGTTGCAATGGTTGGGGAGACTATCGTAAAGGTTACGTCAGAGGAATCACACAGGATATTCTCGCTGACCAGAACATTCAACAAGGGAGTAGGATTCACTACAACCCTGAAGGTATCGGGAACCCCACTACAAATCTCAACCCCATTTTTACTAATGATATAGGGTATGACTACATACTTAAAAGTTTTGAAGTAATTTGTGCTATTTACTACACTATCCTGTATACTTACGCCGGGTGATAAATTCGCCTGTTGCCCCATAAATACTTGTACACTATCCGGTACGTCGATAAGATGGTAGCGATAACGAATTGCATGTACCACTGTTTCTGAAGAGGATAGTGCCACATTGATGCGCGACCTATTGCATATAGTATCAGCCACTGTCGAGAATATCACATGTATGGTAGGGTTGACATAGATGGTTATCACCGTGTCTACCCCTGAACCACATTCTGCTCCCCCATCACCTGGATTAATATG
>JBMFQE010000007.1:0-115364 GCA_049968755.1 Bacteroidales bacterium | reverse complement strand
ACATCAATATCATACCGCCATACCCCTGTTGTTGTATTGGGACTGGTTATGTTAAACGTCGTACTGCTATTATTACATAACGTATCATCAGCTGTTACGATAATGCGCGGCGTGGGGTTGACATAGATGGAATCCCGAATAACAGGTAATACACATCTATTGTATATAATAGGTACAATATTATATACGATTAACCTGGCTGTATCCCCGCTATTGGTAATTATCTGATTTATATGGTAGTTATTTGAAGAGGAACCATCAGCATAACCTGATAAATCCGGATGAGCATTGACGGTCCATGTAAAACTTGTTGTCGATATATTACTTAACAAATGAATATCTATCTGTTGTCCATTGCAAATAGTATCATCAGCAATATTAGCCGTTATCAAAGGAGGCGTGGCATATTGCACATTAATAATTGCTGTTGCCGAACTAAAATTCCCCTGTCCATCAGAAGCATATAAAGTAACCGTATTATTTCCAATATTATCGCAATAAAAAGTATTTGGAACAACAGAATCCAATAACAATGTACAATTATCAAAACTTCCATTATCCACGTCAACTGGACTTATAGAAACAGTTCCCGTATTTGCATCCAGATAAATTGTAATATTTTTGGTTATTAGCGTCGGGCGTATCGTATCGCTGAGCGTTACGGTAAAGCTGACCGAATCCCTGTTCCCATGCGTGTCGTCGGCAATAATCCAGACCGTCTGCGTGGTGCCGTGACCGCTGATTATCGTCCCTACGGCCGGCCGCTGCGTCTTAACTATCGAAGCCGTCGGCGTACAGTTGTCCGTGGCTACCGTTTTATTGCGGTAGTCCGGTATCGTAAACTGGCAATTGGCATCCACGTGCTCCGTCGTGTCACTGATGGCCGTTAAGCTGGGATTTTGATTATCACTAACCGTCACATTAAAACTACAACTATCAGCATTTCCTGCATTATCAATTGCTCTCCACCAGGCAGTAGTATTGCCCAGATTAAATGTTTCACCATTCAGCGTATTCCCAGTACCTGAAGTTGCACCCTCGAGCCGGTAAGATACCAGGACGACAGAACAATTATCGGAAACACCTGCATTCCATGTATTATCAACATGCGAATAAATACATTGATTAGGGTCAGTATAGACCGATTGATTTATAGGACAGGTTAGCACGGGTTTTTCGGTCTCGATGTCAACCTGGGCATAACCGGAATTAACCAGAGGACAAGCCCCGCTACCCACAACTGCCCGAAAACGTGTATTTTGAGTTAAATTTCCAGAAGTGTAGGTATCAAGCGTATTTGCGATATCGTTCCATGCTGAATAGGGAGCAGTGCTATACTGCCATTTTATAATATTTCCCGTATACCCAGTAAGTGTAAGCACGCCGCTATTGGTATTATAGCAAATGGCCGTATCGGGTGTAACATTACCTGCTACCGGCAGATCATCTACCGTAAGCACCGCATTATTGCTCTGACGGGCATGTCCTGCCCCATCGGTAGCAACACAGTAGTATTGTCCCTCATCGGCATTGGATGCGTTAGTTATTCGAAGGGTATCGGTCGTTGTTCCTGAATAATTTCCTCCATCAATCAATAAGATAGCTGGAACTTTGTACCATTGATAGGTAATGGGGGCCTGTCCGGTAGCTTTGCAAACAAATACTGCGGTTGAGGATTCACAAACTGTAGTATCGGAGGGTTGCTGCGCAATAATAGGCCTTCCTTTACCAATAGCAAAATCGCTGGTGGCTGTGGATATGCCACTAAAATTATTCCGCGTAATAATGTTGCCTAACACTGTTCCATGGTTTCCCTGCACAAACAGGTTGCCCCCATTGTCACGACGGATAATACGGGATGCGGCATCGATACCAAATCCACTGGCATCGAGCGAAACGCTGTAATCGGTTGAAGATAGCCCCGCGCTGCTGGTTAGCTGCCAATACCCCTGCGTAAACTGCTCATAAACATCGTTTCCGTTATCATTTAAGGGCAAACCACTATTTCCAATATCTGCAGCAAGGTATTGAACGGCAAGATTTCCTGAGGTAAGACTGGAAAAATTGACCCCTGCAGGATGATATTCCGTAGCAGTACCGACCGGGAAAATATAATCTTTACCGGTTATGCCTATCGCTCTTTTTAAAGTACCAATAACACAACCGCCAGTACGCACCACCTCGCCTGCAGGATTGTTGACAAACAGATCGTGGCCGTTGACCTGCACGTAAGTTTCGACCCGCAGGGTATCATTCACCGCAACATTACCCATCAATTGCTTGGTACCCGTACCTGCCAATACCAGTACCTGATAATTGGGGGAAGCGAAAATTTGCTGGTTGTCGGCGCCGCGATATTCGATGCGACTGATATCATCGGCTGCCAGGCTGGCGCAACTGTTATTCTGCCCTTTTAGAATCAGCACATGATTCAGAGTACCGTTATCCATATCAATATTCCCAGTCGAAGCAATGAGATCTCCATCCAGTTCAAGGGTATAAGCTCCCACAGAACCAAAGGTCAGGGTAGCGCCATTGATGGTAAGATTGCCATAAACGTGAATGTTGGAATTAAAAGTCTTAGCCCCAGAACCCAGCAGTTGAAGATGATAATAATCCGTTGCACGGATGGTTTGCGGCGAGGCAGCCGCATAACGAACTGTATTACCTGCGGTAGTGGTAGCATCGAGTGTCCCTGGCCACATGGGGGCATTAGCCCCCTCGATAGTTAATATCCCCTCATTTTTTAATACAGAGGTTGGATTAATTCCATCGATAGTAGCCTTAAAAGTCAAGCCTGTGCCAGCTGCTGTATTCTGGTTGGTGAGGGCAATTCCAGCAGCAATCTGGACATTACCATTAAACACAACGGGCTGCGTACCAGAAATAGTCTGGTTGTTGGTCGTAAAATTCCATGTGCCCGTTCCTGAATAAAAAACACCATCGTTATGCAATCCCCCCCTAAGCTCAACCGCAGGGTTGCCGGCAGAAAAGTCCAGCTGACCGGTATTGCCAATAGAAAGCAAGCCAACGAAAATATTACTTCCTGTAGCCGAATTATCGCTCAGGGTTCCATTCACCTGGGTATTCCCAGAAACGGTAAAATTATTGGCACCCAGTTGCAACGATCCCCCGCTGGCAATATTGAGACTGGCAATGCTGGCGTAAGTGTTTAAAGTAACAGCATGGCCACTTTGGATATAAACATTTGAAGCGACATCGGGTACCAGACCACAGGATGGACCACCAGGCATATAGGACCATATGGCAGGATCGTTCCAGTTTCCACTGCCAATACTATATATGTTTCCGTTATATGGATAAACGGTTACGTTAGCCTTGTCGTAAAGCTGATAGGAACAACCAGTATTATTGTCGGTAGCCAGCACATTATAAACAGTTGATGAGGTTGGAGCAATCGGAACATCGGGTAATAGGATGTCCTCCCCCGTTCCGCCGACAGCATTTCCGACAAGGGAACTATCGGCATCGAGGCGAAGCTGATAGGTAACATTAGTTTGCGAACCAGACACAACTATCTGCGTGCTTACCGAGCTACAAATAGCAGGGTCGGATACAGTAAGATTACGATTGACCCGACAGGGCGAAGCAAAGGCAAAATCGAACCAGGAATTATTCAATGTTGTAACACCGGTACGTGTAATGGTATAGCCCGTAACCGAGCCGTGACTACCTATAGCTCGCCAGGTTGTATTGCCTGCATCACGACCAGATATCCGACAATTATTATCAATAGCGTAAGAAGAAAAACCATTGCCGGTAAGACTTAAGGAATAAGTACCTGTGGGAGTTCCTGTACAGCTTAATCGCCAGTATCCCTCGTCAAAAAGATTGGCCAGATCTACCCCATCATTATAAGGAGAGAAACCTGTAGGAGCAGTTGCTATAAACTGCAAGCCAACATCGGTATTAGTGGAGAGACTAGAAAAATTGATTGTCAAAGGTCGATAATAGCCCACGGTGCCAATGGGATAAAGATAATCCTGCGAAGTACCATTAAGCGTACGGGTAAAAGTTCCATTGTAAAACCAACCGGCGGTACGAACAACTGAACCTACCGCTCCATTGGTTACAATTAAAGTGTATCCATTGCCGTCGATATATCCACCCTGCAGGCTCAGTGTGCCATACAACGACAAATTCCCTTGCAATTGTAATGTGCCTGTTGATGTTTTGGTAATATTGTTGAAAGGACTAACCTCTTTAACCGTTTGCAGCCCTGATCCATTGAACACTACCGTACCATTTTCGGTGAATAGATCTGCCGTGTTAGCATTATTCCAGTTACCGCCTATGTTCAGGGTTTGATTATTCAGGTTGAAACCTACCCCGCTGGCTATGTTTAAATTATTACTGATAGTGGTAGGATTCTGCAATGATTTCGATCCCGTGTTTTCGAGCGAAACATTATAGTAAGTGGTTGCGCGAATGGTTTGATCACCCGATCCACCATAAATTACTGTATTGCCTGGAGCTGTAGCGGTGAGTGTGCCATTGGAATTCATCAAAATGGTACTCGTATTGTTGTAGCGCAACGTACTATTTGTATCATTTACCCAGGTTGAGCTATTATTACTACTATTTAGCACTCCATTTACTGTAACATAGGTTTTATTGGTAACGGTAATTCCATTGGCTATAGAAACATTTCCATTAAACGTGATGGGCTGGCTGCCCGAAAGGGTCTGGCTATTGACATTGAAAGTATAGGTACCTGTACCAGAAATGAAAGTCCCGTTATTTACAATTCCTCTACGAATAGTATAGTTTTCGCTAACTATACTATTCCATGTACCAGATATAAAAACAGTATCATTAAAAGTCTTCCCTCCACTTGTACTGGTAAACTGTAATTCCGATCCATTTTCAATGATCGTTTTGCCAGAAACATAAATGGTTCCCACATTAATATACGAGGTTGTATTTCCCTGCACGATTAATTTGCCATTAATTGTATCCTGTTCAGTAACAGTCCCCGTCAGGGTACCCCCCTTAAAAATTAGATGATTGAAAGTCTTCGTTCCGGAAGTACTATTAGCAGTAATGGTTCCGCCTGTCATAATAAAAGCCGAATCGCTACAGGAAAAATTTTGGTTGGCTACCTGCAGGGTCCCATATACCTTAATCTTATTACAGGTAGCTGCAGCTGTAAGAGATACGGTGTGCCCCGCAGAGATGATTACGGTATCGTTGGCCCCGGGAGTACCTCCGGACGGGACTGACGTCCAGGTAGCAGCGTTATTCCAGTTGCCCGTTTGAACGGAAATGAATTTTTTTTGCGCAACAATAGGCAGCACTCCTCCCATCAGGAGTAATAGCAAAAGCAATACTCCCTTTCTAACACCCCTAAAAGGGGCATTTTGCCCTTCCAACTTACAGCCTAAAATTTCCATCACGCAACGATCATGCCCTTGTACGTAAAACCACCCCGATTGGTTCGCAATAAATTGATATCCAGATAAAAAAATATCAGCTTCTTTTCATTAACTACAAATATAAACCAATTTTAGAAACAAGCACGCTCCTTGGTTTAATCCATTACCCTGACCTTTTGCTACTATTTCTTTTATATAACAAATTGTACTGAAAATATGTTGTAAAAAACACAATACCAAAATCTATCGCTAAAAAGTTAATAAAAAGTTAAAGATGCGCCTCAATGATTAATGTCACCCCATCTGACTTGTAATTCTCGAACCAAACAGCATATTTTTGAAGTTGAAAAAGCGTATGGAATACGTTTTCAACAGGTAAACTAAAGGAAAATAGAGCAATACAAAAATTATTCACGAACGTTGTTGAAAAAATAATTTGGATTCTTTTGCCAAGGGATATTAACATTACAGAAAAAAGCCACCTATGGAATTTGTAGCAGATATGGAATATATTATTGTACGGAACACTCAGGGAAAGGTTGTTCCACTGGAGCACGACGATGTGACGGCAGTTATCTACTCATCGCTACAGTACATGGGCAAGACCGACCGTCTACTATCGCTCAACCTGGCTGATAAGGTCATGTATCGTTTAAAAATCATGCGCAGAGCTGACAAACATTTCGATGTGCGGGAGCTGGAGCAAATGATTAAGTTTGTGTTGAGCGAATGTGGATACGCCGAAGCCAATCAATATGTATCGTCGCTGAGTGAGAAAATGTTTGCTGAATCACATGGATAGAAGATTTTTTCTATCCACAAACAACAATTCATTACCGTTACTACGGAAGGGTAGTTTTTTCTTAAAATGACACTCTTATACCTGGACCAAATACCCAGAACCAGCTATTGGTATTAAGCAGATATCCCCCACCAATATACAAAGGGAAGGATAGTTTAGTATCGCGGCGGGTGGGATAAACGCTTCCCAGGATTACAATACCCAGATCGCGAGCATTATTGTTATTGCTAAAATTAAACGCATTCAATGCCAGAAAGCCGACCCCAATTTTGTAAGGCATAAAACGGGCAATTTTATCCTTCTGATAAAAACTCAGCTGAGCAATCATGGCCATACTCACTGCTAACCCATTTTGCCAACCCTCTTGATTGACAATTTTAGTAAGCAAGCTGGGAAAAGATACGTCAATATCAAATTTCATTTTCCGCTGTAGAATAATTTCCACGTCTTTTTCCTGTGGGGGATCGACATATTTTTCCTTCACATGTCTAAAGCTTAATCGGATTTTTGTCCAATCGTCAAAATCGTAAGTCTTTTTGTCCAAAAAACTATTCAGGCTGATTTCCTCGCTCGAGCAATCCTGTCTATCATAGAAAGCATAACGAATCGATCTGCTGCCCGGACATACCACCACCAACGGCAGGTTTTCAAGCTCAATTAAGGAACCGTTACTGCCAGTGATTTTGGCTGTAATCTGGATATACTGCTTTCCATAAAATTTGTCGGATTCATCAATTTTATCCGGGTCAAAACTAATCACGACATCTTTCAGCGTTTTCGCATAGAGTTCTGGACCTGTAAAGTCTTTTACAGCCTTAAATCCATTGCCGAAATTAACATAAACAAAATCAAATTCCCGAGGAGATTGATATTCCTTCACCTGAAGAAAAGAACCTGTATTTTCGCCCTGATTATAGATAAATATCTTTTTTTTTGTAATATTTTTAGGGATCTTCATGCGATATTCAACGGCATTATCGGATTGGACGATAGAATCTTTGATCAACCATTCTATTTCCTCAAATTTAAAATTTGCCTTTTGCATACCAACCCCCTCAAGCCGCACATTCAACAGCTCGCCCGGATAGACTACATTGCTTTCTTTCCAATCGACGCCGTTACGAAGGATTTTAATGGTCTGGATGGTAGTTTTAGGACTAATGCCGAAATTGGTTATAAATTTTGCCTCGTCACCGTCCTTGATATAAAGATACCCTTCGGTAGGACGGTGGAGGTTATACAATCGCAACCGGCACAAAACTTTTTCATTATTTAGGCTTTGGCGGGTATACAATTCACCAATGAGCGCACCTCCGGGTTGTTCCTGATCTTCAATTCGATAGGTTTTTTTTAACTGCAAAAGACGATTATTATCGATTTGTACCTCAACCCCCTCGCGACGAGAAACCTCGTCGAAAGTGAGCTCCTGCCTATCGAGGTTGAGAAATGCCAGACGTCCCGACTTAACTGTAAAATTCAGGATAAGTGGCGGTAAGGCAAAATCTACTGTTCGATCATCAATTACATCGGGACGCAAAGTTGCTAGTTGTATTGTCAGTGATTTTTTGCCCAGCACCTTGGGAATTACATGTAGTCGGATTGAACTACCTACCAGCACTATCCGATAATCGAAATCTGGTCCGGTTATCCAACCCACAGGAAATTTGATATTCTCTGGAAAGTTGGAAAACAACTCAAAAATTTTCTCCTCGCCAACAAAAAGCTCAGTATCGGTAAGATAGGCCTTTAGTGTAGTAGTAGTATATGGAAAAAGCTTAATCTCTTCTATCCTGCTTCGGCCCGCAGCATCAAAGAGCTGCAGTCGAAGTGTCAATTGCCCACTATTAAATATATCGGTAAACTGTACATAAAGCAAAAAATGCTCATGATTGATAAAGACTGGTGTATCGACAGGCTGACAATAGGGCGATGGTAATAACCTAATCTGCGTAACATCCTCTGCATCAGGCCATATACGTAATTGAGCAATAAAACGGGGCTGAAGGAACCGAAAAGCAAAATATTTTTCCCCCTTATAAACCAGCGTATGCGATTTCAGAGAAAAGGACAGCGTATCGTTAAGGCTAAGCTCAATATTCTGGATGGAGTTTAATGCAAAAAGTTTCAAAGTAATAAAACCAAACACCAGAAATACCAACGTCCTTCGAAACATAATTTTTTTTTGCAAATGTATAAATTATTGCGCATTACATGGATGGGAAGTTCAACATGGATTCTCTGTGCAACTCTGTGTCCTTTGTTTTTTTCGCCCCTGTATATCCATCATCCTGATGGACATACAGGGACTGGAACATAAAAATACTCAAGATATGCGAACATCGACAAAATTTTCTAATTTTAGAAGGTCGAACATTTTTAGTGATTTGATGGTTTAACACAAAAAACGAACAGAATGGCTATTTTAGTTGATCGCAATTCCCGTGTATTGGTACAGGGCTTTACCGGAAAAGAGGGCAGTTTTCATGCCCAGCAGATGATAGAATATGGTACCCAGGTAGTAGGCGGCGTTACGCCGGGCAAGGGCGGAAGCTCACATTTCGACCGACCGGTTTTTAATAGTGTATACGAAGCACGAAAGGCAACGGGAGCCAACGTGTCAGTAATCTTTGTGCCAGCAGCCTATGCAGCCGAAGCTATCATGGAAGCAGCCAACGAAGGTATCGAACTTATTGTTGCCATTACTGAGGGTATTCCAACCGCTGATATGGTGAAAGTAAAGTCATACCTATCCGACAAGAAGAGCCGACTTATTGGTCCGAATTGTCCGGGTATCATTACACCGGGCGAATGCAAGGTAGGAATTATGCCGGGTTTTATTCATCGGCCTGGACAAATTGGCATCGTATCCCGCTCAGGAACATTAACCTATGAGGCTGTCTTTCAGATCTCCCAGCTGGGGTTGGGACAATCGACCTGTGTGGGTATTGGAGGCGACCCCATCATTGGTAGTTCTATGTTAGAGATTATTCAAATGTTCATGGCCGACCCCCAAACCGAAGGCATTATCATGATTGGAGAAATAGGGGGTAATATGGAAACCGAAGCAGCAGAATGGATTAAAATCCATGGTAGAAAACCGGTGGTTGGCTTTATTGCGGGTCAAACGGCTCCAAAGGGTCGTCGCATGGGGCATGCAGGAGCTATCATTGGTGGAAAAAATGACACTGCCTCGGCCAAAATGGACATTATGCGTGAGTGTGGAATTCACGTAGTGCAATCACCCGCCGATATTGGCAAAACCATGCATGCTGCGCTAACTACAAAAGTAAGCCGGTAGCATCTTAAGCTTTCCGCAAGCTCATTCGTTGCAAGGTCTGACGCAAAAACTTACGTATGATGTCCACATCTGCCTTGTTAATGAAGAAAGAATTTAACTTTAAACCATTGACCCTTAAAAACATCACAACGGAAAAGCCAAAGGTAGTAAGATACGACAATGATTGGGTAAGCGCTGCACCCCATACCCCCCAGCCCGGGATGAGCAAAAAACCGAACAGACAGGTCACTGCAAAACCCAACAGCGAACCATACATGTTGTAGCGAATTCTTCCTGTACCACTGAAGAAAGCTGAAAGGGGATGGGCACTGGCCAGGGCAACAATACCAGGAGCTAACAATAAAACAATCCCCTGAATGCCTGAAAAACCCTTGCCCAATAAAATATTATAAGTTGCCGATGGGATGCAGGCAATAACCGCAATTCCCAGAAGCGCCAGTACAAAAATAAATTTGACATAGCGCAACGTATGTTCAATGGCACGCTGCCAATTGGAAGAATTGGAAATATCGGCGTACTGTACCAGCGCTACACTTCGACTTACTATCCAAACACTCTCGGAAACCTGCATACCCACCACATATCTTCCCAGCCAGAAAGTACCCCAGAAATGCTCAATAAGATAGTAACTCAATCGATAATTGAGCAGTTGGGTGGTATTGCTAACCTGGGCAACAAACCCCATACTGAATAAGCTGGGAACAGCCGAAAATATTTTTCGTACCGACAAAGGCCTAAGCAAAGGAAAAACAAATCCCATACCAGTTATTAGCGCAGCTGTATAGCCTCCGTACAACGATACGATATAAGCCTGAATAGAAACCCGATGTAGTCCATAATACAGCACAAGCAATACTAATAGCTGCACCAAGTATTGCATCAGTAACACCAGATTGTAAGCCTTTACCTGCTGTTTTCCCAACAAAAAAATGGCTTGGGCATTGGAGATCGAGAGCAGTAAGGCCAACCCGATCACATTCGGTTGAAAAGAAGCATCGATAAGTGAGGTATATCTAAGCACAAAGAAAAACAGCAGGGCATTCAGCAACGACCACAGGTAAGCAGGCACAAGGATTTGCAGGGGAGTAAACCGGGGTATGAGATAAACAAGCGCACCCCCTACCACTATCTCATTGACCATAAGAATAATCGTAATAGTTAAGATGATAATACCAGCCGTACCCACTCCACTGGCACCCAGCTGCCGGGAATTGATAAGTAAAACTATCAGGCCGACAAGCGACATGATAATCTTGGTGAATGCCGTATTGAGAACCCGCTTCATTTACGGTTACTGAATGAATATAATTTTTCGAAAGCCTCGGAAACACTTTGTGTACTAAACATGTTATATGCCCGACTTCGTAGCTCTATAGGATTGTAGTTTTTGTACAAATCCATCATTCGCAATAATTGTTGTAAGAGATCCTCCTCATTTCCAGGTTCTACAAGCAATCCATTAGCCGACCCAATGAGCTCGGGTATTCCACCAGCCCGGGTAGCCACCACCGGCCGGCCACAGGCCAGCGATTCGGCAATAACCACAGCCATGGTTTCGTAATGGCTGAATAGCACGGTAAAATCTGATAGAATAATCTCATCAACCAACTGGTCGTCAAAAAGTAAACCCGTAAAATAAATCTGTGAGGTAAGCCCCAGATCGGCAACTAATTTTTCAATGGCGGGTTTATCGGGCCCCGTACCAATCAGGCGTAATTCGAAATCGGTCCTGTGCTCCCTAAGCCGGGCTACTGTTCGCACCAGCCCTGAAATATTTTTCACCCTATCGTCGAAACAGGTAATATTGCTAAAAACCACTTTTTCCTTTGAACGATAGGCAGGGTCTGCCTGAAAAAAAATATCGGGAACTACATTACGGACAATCATAAAATGCCGGTTGGTATACCCCCTGGCCTGCATAGCATCCCTGAGTCGTTGGGAGACTGTCGAGACCCCCTGGCTTTGACGAGTAATCCAGCG
This sequence comes from Bacteroidales bacterium, assembly GCA_049968755.1. Lineage (GTDB taxonomy): Bacteria > Bacteroidota > Bacteroidia > Bacteroidales > DTGW01 > JAKPGM01. The sequence continues at coordinate 103,888 of JBMFQE010000007.1, read as the reverse complement.
GGTAATCCCAGTCCATACCCAGTTTCGATGGACGTTTTTTTCGGGTAAAAAATAAGAGCTATGCTCGGTAATAAAATAGGGTATACGACACATACGGCTAAGAAGATAAGCCATGCAGCCCAGACGCAGGGTAAGCACATGGATATGCAAACACTGCGGGCGGCCAAACTGCCGCATTACAATGCTGATACCTGATAGAAAAGCCAGCAGCCAGTAAATTCCCTTGCAAAGCCTATTAAAAATGAAAAACTTGCTGGTAACATTTTTAAAATAGACAATCACCGTAAGCACGCCGTTGACACGTTGTACCTCGGTTTCAATAATCTTACGGTTCGAGTCATCAGCTGTCACATGCAACACAGCAACTTGATGCGTTCGTGACACCACCTCGGCATGACGTTTTACAAAAAGACCTACCATAGCATCGAAACGGACAGGATACCAGGCAGCCAGAAAAAGTACCTTTTGCATAACCCAGATTACATCATAAGCGTTTCGAAATCGATTTCCTGATTGTTGTTAGACCACTCGACCAGCTTACCGTTCTCGCAACGCACTACGCGGGCAGGAAATTTTTTCAAAAAAGAATAATTGTGTGTAGCCATAATCACAGCGCAACCATTGTTACGGATTTCGTGAAGCAGCTGCACTATCTCCGACGAGGTGTCGGGATCGAGATTGCCGGTAGGTTCGTCAGCAAGTATGATAGAAGGATTATTGAGCAATGCACGAGCAATTACTACACGTTGTTGCTCACCTCCCGAGAGCTGGTGCGGCATTTTATATCCCTTGGTGGTCAGCCCAACCATATCTAATACCTCAGCTATTCTGCGATCAATTTCTTTTTTGTTTTTCCAACCCGTAGCCTTGAGCACAAATGCGAGATTCTGATACACATTACGGTCAATCAAAAGTTGAAAATCCTGAAATACAATGCCCAGCTTCCGACGCAAATAAGGGATTTGTCGTTTTTTTAAACGATGCAATAAAAAATCGACCACCCTACCCGTACCCCTCTGTAAAGGAATTTCGGCATTAATTGTTTTTATTAGCGAAGATTTGCCACTGCCCACTTTGCCAATCAGATATACAAATTCACCCTTTGAAACAGTAAAGTTCACATCCGACAAAACCAGGTGATCGTCGTGACTTATCACTGCATCTTTTAACTCTATCACATTATCGACATCGCCCATAATCAAAAGTATTTGCCTCAAATATCGGTATAATTTTCCAAATCCATTTGATTCCAAAGATTGTTATTTATAATGCAGGGTATGTTAAATAGTATTAATGCGTGTCCCCAACAAAGCACTTGTTTTTGTACAGTAAATATTTTTTTTTTAAATTTATCTAAAAAAGTCAGGTGATGCAGCTGCTAAAAAACAAGAACTTTTTGAATAACAATTGGCTACTATATTTTATTTTATTGTTTTTCGTTACCGGTATTTCCCTGGTTCTACATGAAACCAGTAAATATGCTCTCATTAAGCAGATACAGAAAGAATACAAATATACGGCGCAAAATAAGGCAGATGAAATAAAGCGCTGGTACGAGTCTGAGCTAAATGCTGTATCATTTTTTCAGCAAACCACCTTTTTTGCAAGAGGACTACACGAATATGTTAAGAATACGCGAAATACCGCCCTTGAGAATCGGATAGTAGAGCGACTGAAAGCAGCCAATCAACAGGAAAAATATGCCAATATACTCATAACAGACAAAAATGCCAGGATACTTCTCTCGCAAAAAAAAGAAGATGCCCGCTTTGACACAACTACCCAACATGCCATACAGCAGGCTTTTGCCAGTAAAAAAATCATGTTTGTAAATATATACTGGCATAGCCAGATCCAGCAATATTTCATGGAGTTTATAGTTCCCATACAACTTCCCGGTGAGGAGCCGTTTGTGGCAATGGTATTCCGTTTAATGCCACAACACGAACTTTTTCCTGTGCTTAACAAATGGCCTTTAATGAGTACGTTTACTCGTATTTATCTTGTTCATCACGTAAATAACAAACTAATTATACTTAACCGACCACGGAACGACTCCTTGCTTAACCTATCTTTCAACAGTAATTTGGCTGAGATAAAAGCTTATCTCCAGCCACGACAGGTTTGTGATGGCATAGATTATCGAAGGAACAGGGTTGCTATTATTGCCATCCCCATTGAAGGTACAGAGTGGCATTTGCTGGTGAAAACTCCCCAAGATGAGTTATATGCACCTTTGACTGAAAGAAAAAAACTATTCGTAGGAACTACTCTTGTACTTTTTATAGTTATTACCATAGTATTTCGGTTAATACAAATTAATCAGGAAAAATTTCTCTATAAACAATTGTTGCAGAAGGAGCAGGCATGGAACAACCAGCTGAAAGAATATCGTACCATCCTATACAGTATAGGGGATGGCGTAATAACCACCGACTGTGATGGCAAAATTACAATGATGAATGCGGTGGCAGCCCAGCTGACCGGCTTCAAAGAGGAAGAAGCCTTGCATCGGTCTCTCTCAGAAGTTTTCAGAATTGCCAATGAATTCACCCTTCAGCCTGTTGAAACTCCCCTGGAAAAGGTTATCCGTGAAAAAAGGGTGGTTGGGTTGGCCAACCATACGGTATTAATCGCTCGTGGAGGAGAGATTATCCCCATCGTCGATAGCGGTGCACCAGTCATTGACGAAAGGGGTAATATTCAGGGTGTAGTTCTGGTGTTTCGCGACCAGCGAGAGGAAAAGCTCCAAGAAGCCAGACTACGTACTGCCGAACACCAGTACCGTACCCTGTTTGATGCCATTCCCAATGGGGTGGCCCTTCATGAACTCGTATTTAATGAATTAAATCAACCCATCAACTACCGGATATTAGCGGTGAACAACCGCTACGAAGAAATTCTCAGTATACCCCGAGAAAAAGCTATTCATAAGCTGGCAACCGACGTTTATGATACTGCCGAGCCGCCCTACTTCGAAATTTATGCAAAAGTAGCCACCGATGAAATTCCTGTTGAATTTGACACTTTCTTTCCTCCGCAAAATAAATATTTTCACATATCTGTTTTTTGTCCAGAAAAGAACAAATTTGCCACCGTGTTTCAGGATATTACGCAACGAAAGCTATTAGAAACGGAACGTTTTCGCTTACTGAATATTCTCGAGAAGAGTATAAATGAAATATACGTATTCGACTACAACAGCTGGCACTTTGAATATGCCAATCAGGGAGCACTAAGCAACACGGGCTATTCGCTGGAGGAATTAAAAGTAATGACGCCAGTAGAAATATTGGACGGCTTCACTCAAGAGGATTTTGAGCAATTGTTAAGCCCTCTTAAAAACGGAACGAAACAAATGGTAATCTTTGAAGGTATTCACCTACGGAAAAATGGTACTGTGTATCCTGTGGAGGCACATATTCAGATTCAGCAGGAGCAAAACCACAGGGTATTTTTAGCTATTGTCAATGATATAACTGAAAAAAGGAAATATAAGCAGGAACTGGCTACTTTTGAACAAAAATATACAGAGCTTTTCAACTCCATCACCGAGGCCATTTTTATCCATGACGCACAAACAGGTAAAATCATTGATGTGAATAATGCCGTGGTAAGCCTGTATGGTTACAGCTCAAAAAACGAGATTATCGAAGATTGCAACATAGGTACCCTGAGTGATAATGACCGAGGTTATACGCAGGAGAGAGCGGTTGAGCTAATCTGTAAAGCTGCCACTGAGGGACCACAACACATTGAATGGCTTGCAAAAAAGAAAAACGGTGAAGTTTTCTGGATGGATATACTTCTGAAAAAAGTCCGACTGGGCCATTCCGAATATGTTATTGCTACAGGACGTGATATCACCCAGGAAAAGCAGATAAGACTTGCGCTGGACGAAAGCAATGAAAGATTCAAACTTGCCTTCCAGACAAGTCCCGATTCCATTAACATAAACCGAATGTCGGATGGGCTATATGTTGAAGTCAATGAGGGATTCTGTAATATTACAGGCTATAGCCGTGAAGAAATATTGGGCAAAACTTCGCATGAACTTAACATTTGGGTAAACCCCGAAGACCGGGCCCGACTGGTAAAAGAACTGCAAGAAAAAGGGTACTGCGAAAATTTGCAAGCTCAATTCCGTTGTAAAGATGGAAGAACCTTAACTGGTCTGATGTCGGCCAGGATCATCCTGCTAAAAGGGGTACCACATATTTTGAATATTACCCGCGACATAAGCTCTCGCATTGAAATGGAGCAACAACTGGTTGAGGCCAAAAACAAAGCCGAAGAAAGCGATAGGCTTAAAACCGCATTCCTGCATAATATTTCGCATGAAATTCGAACCCCCATGAATGCCATCATGGGCTTTGCCGAACTGCTAAGAAATGAAGGGCTCACTACAGAACGAAAAGCAAAATATCTCGACATCATTATTAACAGTTCAAGGCAGCTATTGAGTATCGTAAACGATGTACTGGAGATTTCTCGACTGGAGAGCCAAACAGTTCCCATGCATATAAGCACCTTTAACCTCAATCATCTGGCCGAAGAATTGTATCAACTCTATCTGCCGAAAATAAGAAAGCTGAGTTTTACCTTTCACTGTGAGCTTGAAACTGAAAAGGCTTATGTGGAAGGGGATAAGGAAAAAATTGGCCAGATACTTACCAACCTGCTCAACAATGCGTTAAAATTTACCCCTGCAGGGAGCATAGCATTTGGATATAATATTCGGCAAGACAACATAGTATGGTATGTAAAAGACACGGGTATCGGCATACCAGAAGAGGAACAGGAAAAAATTTTTGAACGGTTTTATCAGGCCAATCTTACAATAGCCCAACTAAAGGGTGGAAGCGGATTAGGTCTTAGCATTGTAAAAAATTTGGTAGAATTGATGGGAGGACATATCTGGCTTGAATCGACCCCTGGGGCAGGAAGCACTTTTTATGTCTCTATTCCCTACCAACCTGCCAAGAAAACCCAATCGAGTCATGCATCCATTCCTATATCCCTTAATCAGCTGAATATCCTAGTGGTGGAGGATAACTTTTCAAACTTCGACCTGATTGAGCACCTGCTTACCCAATATGGGGCCAGCATAAGTTGGGCTAAAACAGGAACCGAAGCTGTTCAAAAAATCAGCAAAAATTCATATCATATTGTACTTATGGATATTAAACTACCCGAAATGGATGGGCTCACTGCCACCCGGCTTATTAAACAACAACACCCACACTTACCTATTGTCGCTGTGACGGCATACTCAAGCCCCGAGGATCAAAAAGAAGCTCAGGAAGCCGGCTGTGATGCTTTTCTTACCAAACCGATCGACAAAAACGAATTGTTTGACATTATTCAAGCACTATCTCAATCGGCGTATCAATAATGGAGGAAAATATTGAGATATGCTCAAGCATGATTTCGTCACTCGCCTCACAATGCCATTTGATTTTAATATTTCCCCCTTCTTCGAAATTAATTTTATCGACAAGTGAAAACATATGCATGAGTATCCTATTGGTTTCACTGTTGAGGTACTCAAGCTGGATATGCAGTTCACGAATATCCTTTGAAGCTACCTGCAACAAATTAAGATGCTGAACCAACCGGTTCCACCACTCCTGCTGGCTTAGTTCAATGGACCGACCTCGAATTATTAGCCGACCCTCTTCAAAATATGCAGCCGGCATGGTTTTTGTCCCCTCTACCAGCACTGCCCGCGTTTTCATAATTATTGTGTTAGTTGGTTAATTTTAAGGTAAAGGTATAATAAATAGTGTCAGATATACACTACTTATCGGGTGATTTTCGTTCGACCCCTTCGATGACATTAATCATTATCAGCAAGCTACAGAATATCAAAAGGATGGCAAGAAATGAAGTATACGAGGATTTGAGGTTAAGATCCAATGTTGACACTTGTAGATTTAAGCTGCAAATTTTATTCATGGCGTTAAAAATGAACTAAAATTCAATCTTTATTGAATTTTCTTCTTTTGCAGCCTAAAAAAATGACGATTAAACCAAGAATTTAGCAGAAGTAGTATAATTCCCGATCATTCGCTGTCCAGAAGGCCATACAATGTCCTTTATCTCTTTCAGGGATGTAGTATCATTTGGTGGCTAATCCAATTATACTGAACGCTGAACACGAGCAACAGGCAAAGGGGTATAGGCAAGAACCAGCCACGCCAATGCAAAAAATCCGCCCAGCATTAAGGCGCTGGTACGCATGTTGCCTGAATAATGCTCCATCACTCCAAACAGAAACATGCCCAGCACAATGGCCATTTTTTCTGTCATCTCGTAAAAGCTAAAATACAGGGCAGCGTCCTTTTCCGCGGGAATAAGTTTGGCATAGGTTGAACGGGCCTGCGACTGAATACCCCCCATGACCAATCCTACCACAGCAGCCAGGATAAAAAACTGAATGGAAGAAGTAATTTGCCATGCTGCCACACACACCAATAACCAGACGCCTGTCATAAACAACAACGAAAATTTATTGCCTTTGCGGGTGGATACTTCGCCAAATAACAAAGCACCCCCTAAGCCCACAAACTGTATGATTATTATTGTGGCAATAAGCTGATTTCCCGACATCCCTACTTCCGCCTTACCAAATAAAGTAGCAACCAGCAAAATGGTCTGTACCCCCATGGAGAGAAGAAAAAAAGCCAGTAAAAATCGTTTCAGCGTTGATTGATGTTTGAGCACCTGCCAAACCTGCAATAGTTCGCGGTAACCTTTAAAGAAAACCTCTTTTCGGATAGGTGCTGGTTTTTGTGGCTCCACCAGGTAATGAAAAGCTATGTGTCCCACACCTATCCACCATATACCCACAACCACAAATGAAAGCCTCACACTCTGCAGCGCATCCTGTATGCCAAAATAGGTATGAAAAGTAATGAATAGCAAAAGCAAAATCAGTAAAATTACACTGCCCAGGTATCCCCAAGCAAATCCACGCCCACTAACTCTATCATGATGCGTGGGAGAGGCAATAAGGGGAAGAAAAGAATTATAAAAAACAAGAGAACCGGCATACCCTACCACCGCCAGCGCAGCCATTGACAATCCGTACCAGATATTCTGTCCCACAAAGCCATAAAGCATCAAACAAGCCAATCCGCCTAAATAAGTGAACATGCGCATGAATGTTCGACGGTATCCACCATAATCGGCAATTCCGGAAAGCAACGGCGACATGGCAACAACCATCAAGTAGGCCGCTGCAATTGCATAATCATAAAGGACAGAATTGGCAACCGAAACATTTGCCACCGGTACCATTCCCTGCGGGAAAAAACGTACTGTCGACTCCTGGTAATAGATGGGAAAGATAGTTGCGGTAATCACAAGATTATAGGCCGAATTGGCTATATCGTAACTGCACCAGGCATTGATAACCCGCTTGTCGTCTTTTATCATCCGAAATCGCCGAATTTATAATCGTTTTAGCTATATTTTCTAACCTAATTTTTGTAAGAGAGCAGAAGGTAAAACCTGTTTGCGTATCAACAAGGTAATAATTTTGTACTGCAGGTAATCCTTGCTCACAAACATGTAACCCTGGTAAGGCGTATTAAAGACACCCCATGAATTTTTAGCATAATAATACTTACGCCCTGATTTATCGTAGGCTATACCTACCAGCACCAGGCTATGGTCGTCGGTAGTTTCGAATGTGTCAAAGGCTTTCTGTCGCAACCGGGCGTCGGCTTTAACCTCGGTAAAATCTGGTAATTGATTTTGGGATAGGGCATCCTTTACAGCCACATCATTGGTTTCAGGCGAAAAAGCAAAGGCTATACCCTTGCTCCACATAAATCCCTTCTCAGTAATATCGCAGGTAATGGCAACAGGAAAGCCGTTTTGTATGGAATTATCTATCAGCGCCATTAGCTCGTCGATAGGGACGTTGAGTGCAAAGGTAAGGCTCCAGTTGTCGGGAACTTCTACAAAGGAGGCTCGGTAATAGGGAAGATATTCAAACGACATCAACAAAACATAATCATTGGCACGTATTCCCAACATTTGGGCAAAGCCCTTAGGGGTAAAAACCTGCCCCTGATATTCAAATTGACCGGGTACCTCCCCCATGTAAAGTTCAAGCATCTCCTGGAAACGTTTTTTCCAGCCTTCGGGCAATGTTTTTTTGAGTAAAAGCTCATCCAGATAACTTTTCAGGTTGCTTTCCAACTGCTGGTGATCGGGCAAAGTCTCGCCCGGTAGCAATCCCGAGTAAACCTCGCGGGGAACAATTCCGTATTTTTCAATCAGGTTCAGGGGATCGGTAAGCATTCCCCCTTCCGAGAAAGCTATTTTACCATGCATCCTAAGATATCGTTCCGCTTTTTCGAGGTATGCGTAATATACCAGATACATTTCCGACAAAGAAATATCCTTACCCATGCGATCCATGATCTCGGCTTCGAGCATTCCCAGGAGAGTATAACTCCAGCAGGTGTTGCTGCGATACTGGTTGAGGACTGGCCCTGCTTCAATTTTTTTTTGGAAAGTAAATTGATCGGAGGATAAACTTTGTGCCCATAAGGCCGGAATGCAAAACAAAAGGAAAATATACAGGGTTAGTTTAGCTTTTCTCATGGATTCAGGTTTTGCTAAAAGTTAGGCTACTCTATAATTTTAAATTCCGTTCGTCGATTCAAAGCACGCCCCTCCTCGGTACGATTATCGGCCACGGGAAACTTTTCTCCATAACCCTTGTATTTAATTCGAGAAGCATTGATCCCTTGTTCTACAAGGTATTCGGCAACCGATTTCGCTCTATTTTCGCTTAAAGTTAGGTTAAATTTTTCATTTCCGCTATTATCTGTATGTCCCATTATCTCAATTTTTACCTGCGGATTGTCTCTAAGGAATTGCACCAGTCGGTTGAGCTCAACGGCAGACTTTTGACTTAGCTCGTACGAGTTGGTTTCAAAAAAGATATTGTTGAGCACTGTTTTTTTTCCTACCTGGATAGGCTGCAGCGCAAAATCCTTCAAAAAAGGCCGGTCGACCGCCGTGCTGTCGGTTATGGCAAAATGCTCCGAATGAAACAAATACCTGTCTTTTGAGATGTTAAATGCAAAATCGTGAGCTATGGGTATACACACAAGAAACACTCCGGTACCTTTCTGCGAAAATGAGCTATGTACAAGCCGATTGGTTTCAAGATCGATTAACTCCAGCTTAGCTTCGAGGGGTTGAAGCGTTTCCGCATCATATATTTTGCCTTTCACATACGAAACAGCTAAAGGCCGAACAGCAATAGGAAGGTCAATTTCAAAAATATCTTTTTTCTGGGATTGGTCTCGATCCGATGCAAAATATCCTTTATCGCCCCTTGCGTTAACGACAAAACCTGTTTCATCGGCAAAAGTATTAACTGGATAACCCAAATTTGTGGGTGTAGTCCAGCAAGTATCCTCACACCCTCTTTTACGGGCTACATAAATATCATAGCCTCCCAGTCCCGGCCACCCATCACTTGAAAAATAGAGCGTACGATTGTCGGGATGAATGTAAGGCGACTGCTCATCCTCAGGTGTATTTATGCTATCGCCTGCATTAATTGGTTCCGACCACCTACCATTGTCCTGCAAATGGCTGACCCAGATATCGTATTTTCCCTTACCGCCCGGCCGGTTGCTAACAAAGTACAGTGTGCGCCCATCGGCAGAGAGTGATGGTTGCTTTTCGCTATAACCTGTATTGATAGGTTCACCCAAATTCCCCCCCCTACTCCACCCGTCAGGCGTTCGCTCGCTCACGTATATATCGCATTTTCCCTTGCCATCCTGCCTATTACAGGCAGTGTAATACATTTTAAGTCCGTCGGCAGTAATGGCCTCGGAACCCTCGTTCTGAGGCGTATTGATATTCGGGCTGATGCTTCTTGCCAGCGACCAACCATTTTTACGTTTTTCGCTTTCAAATATATCCTCCTGCCAGTTGCCCCAAAACGAAAGGTTGGTTTCACCTTTCGGAATAAGCCGGGTGAAAACCATCATCGATTCGTCAGCCGAAAGGCTGGGCCAATATTCATCATATACCGAATTAATGCTGTCGCTCAAGCGATGAATACCGTATGGCAAAGGATGTTCCATTGATATGCGTGCAAATTCACAGTTTTGCATAATTTTTTTTACCTGTTTCTCTTGATTGGCCGTGTATTTTTTCCGTTCAAGAAAGGTCTTGGCCATCAATAAAGCCTTGTCGTATTGACCAATCTTGTAATATGCCTGGGCACAAAAAAAGAAAATAACAGGATATTTTTCCCCTCCTACCTGCAATGCTTTTTCACTGGCATACACCACACTATCGTATTTGCCCATAAAATCGTAGGCATCGGCCATAAGCAACCATGCCTCTGTAAACCTTGTATCGATACGGATAGCCTCATGCAGCAACCTGATAGCCGTCTGATAATCATATCCGTCGATACTTCGAGTTGCTAAATCGTATAGCTGTATAGCCTTTTTCGATTCAGTTGATAATGGCTGCGCTTGAAGCTGCATACTCAAAATTCCGAAAATAATCCCTATCCCAATTTTTTGCATCTGTGCCCTTTTAACTAAATTTGTCATTTACCTATTTTCTGGTAACTGTCACTTTAAAATTTCATCTGATCATTAAAAATCAATATTTTACAGTAACGAAAAACTAAATTGAATTCGAAGTGCTTTCCTTATTAAGTTTTTCTAATTCGAATTAAAAAACGTGCAACCTACTGCATATTAAATCATACATTAAGAAAGCTACCACAGCCATAAGATTAACGAATTATTTCAGCGTGAAATTTATAAACAATTTTGAATAAAATTAGTTTTTATTTAACGTTATTACACAACTCGGATAACCCACTTATTCGTTGAACTACCAATGAGTTGGGGTAAAACGTGGTAATTTATGTTATAAAAATTACGAATAAAACTTTTAAAAATAGTAGGATTGGACTACTTTAGTATTTTTATTTATCATTTTGGCCAAAAAATAGACGTTATGATACGAAAGTACTTTTTCCTGCTGTTCATAGGGATAGCCTTTGGACAAATCTATGCTGAAGAAGGCCGGCTGTTACGATTCCCAGCACTATGGGGTGACAAAATTGCCTTTAGCTACGGGGGAGATTTGTATGTAACCACGCTGGAAGGGGGTGTAGCAAGAAAAATCACATCTTACAAAGGTTATGAGATGTTCGCAAGATTTTCACCTGATGGTAACTGGATCGCCTTTACGGGGCAATACGACGGGAATACTGAAGTATACCTGATCCCGTCCGAGGGGGGTATTCCCAAACGTCTAACCTATACAGCCACGCTGGATAGGGACGATATAGGCGATCGCATGGGCCCTAACAATATTGTGATAACATGGACACCCGATGGCCAGAACATAGTATATCGCTCGCGTAAGCAATCGTTCAATGATTTTAAGGGCATGCTATTTAAGGTCAGCAAAAATGGTGGCCTTTCCGAAGAATTACCTTTCTCGGTAGCAGGTTTTTGTTCCTTCGCACCCGATGGTCAAAAAATAGCTTACAATCGCGTATTTCGCGAGTTTCGGACCTGGAAACGTTACCGCGGCGGCATGGCCGATGATATCTGGATTTATGACTTTCAAAAACGTACTACTGTTAACATAACCGAAAACCCCGCGCAAGACATTATCCCCATGTGGATAGGCAATGAAATATATTTTGCTTCGGATCGCACGGGCACTATGAACCTTTTTGCCTACCGTACCGACAACCATACCACACGGCAGGTAACTTTTTTTACCGATTTTGATGTTAAATTTCCTTCAAGTGATGGAAAAAACATTGTTTTTGAAAATGCAGGATATATTTACTATTTTAATGTCGAAAAACAATCTCTGACCAAGCTTTCTATTAGCATTGCCGATGATGGGTTGTGGGCACGGAACGAATATAAGGATGCCTCCCAGAATATCAATTCATTCGATGTATCTCCTAACGGTGAACGGGCAGTATTTGGAGCACGGGGCGACGTCTTTACCGTGCCGGCCGAAAAAGGCATTACCCTCAACCTAACCCGTACCCCAGGCGTGCACGAACGTAACGTAGCCTGGTCGCCCGATGGAAAATATGTGGCTTATATCTCTGATATTACAGGGAATAATGAAATATTTATCCGGGAACAGTCGGGCACTGGGGATCCGATTCAAATCACAAAGAATTGCGACACCTACATGTTCGACATCAAATGGTCGCCCGATAGCAAAAAAATCCTATGGGCTGACCGCAAATTCCGCCTACAATATGTTGATATCCAGACTCGACAGGTAATCCTTGTGACGCAGTCGAACCGTGGACAAATCAGTGCATACAACTGGTCGCCTGATAACCAGTGGATTACCTTTAGCCAGCCTGCTGATAATAATATGAGCCAGGTGTTTGTTTATCATTTACCCACCCAAAGGCTTTACCCGGTTACTGATTCGTGGTTTGATTCCGATATGCCTGTTTTTTCGAGCAATGGCAAATATCTGGCCTTTGTTTCGGCACGCGATTTTAATCCCATCTACGGTGAAACCGAATGGAACCACATTTACGTTAATATGACCCGCATCTATCTGGTGCTATTGAAAAAAGAAACCCCCTCTCCTTTCAGTCCGAAAAATGACGAAGTCTACCTTTCCGATACTGCAAAAAATGTTGCCAAAGCAAATAAAGAAGAAAAAGTTCAGGTTAACATTGATCTGGAAGGGATTACCGATCGAATAATCCCGTTGCCCATAAAACCTTCGGGATATTCAAATGTATTTTTCATAAGCAACAATCTCTATTATATTGAACGTTCAACTCCCGATGGCATCCCTACCCTTAAGCGTTATGATCTGATAAAAAATGAAGAAACAGAGTTAGGCAAGAACCTTAACTATTGCATATCGGCAAACGGGAAGAAAATGATGGTCAAAGACGGAACGCGATGGGCTATCATCGATTTACCCGACTCGAAAATAACTCCCAAGAACTACCTCGACCTTTCCGAAATGCAGGTATGGGTGGATTATGCTATGGAATGGCGACAGATATATGATGAAGCATGGCGCCAGATGCGCGACTTTTTTTATGTTGAAAATATGCATGGTCTCAACTGGCAGGCCATCCATGATAAATACGCTGTGCTGGTTCCTTACGTTCGTCATCGTGATGATCTTACCTACATTATCGGCGAAATGATAGCTGAGCTAAACGTAGGACATGCCTACATCAATAGCGGGCAAAAACCAAAAGCCGACCGCATCCCACTTGGTCTGCTGGGTGCCAAGCTGTCAAAACATTCCTCCGGTTTTTTCCGAATCGATTCAATATACAAAGGCGCAAATTATAGTAAAAGTCTGCGCTCGCCCCTTACCGAGCCAGGCGTAAATGTGAAAAAGGGTGATTTTATCCTTGCAATCGATGGTATTTCCACCCAATCGTATGTCGATATTTATCAGCTGCTGGTGTATAAAGCCGACAAAGAAGTGCAGCTTACTGTGAACCAGATACCTGATTTTAAAGGAAGCCGAAAGGTTATTGTTGTTCCTCTTCGTTCTGAATCGGACCTTATTTACTATAACTGGGTACAAAACAATATTCGCAAGGTTTCCGAAGCTACCAACGGCGAGGTTGGATACATCCATATTCCCGACATGATGACTGAGGGGCTGAATGAATTTGCTAAGTACTTTTATCCACAGCTTACCAAAAAAGTACTTATCATCGATGACCGTGGGAATGGTGGGGGAAACGTGTCGCCGCAGATCATTGAGCGGCTAAACCGGCAGCTTATCAGATTGCGAAGTTACCGCAATGCAAACGTCTCGTTCCCCGTCCCATCGATGATGACAGGCCCCAAAATTATGCTCATCGACCAGTACTCGGCATCCGATGGCGATTTAATTGCTTACGCCTTTAAAAAGCTAAAGATTGGACCGCTCATTGGCCAACGCACGTGGGGAGGGGTAATTGGTATTTCGGGTAGCCTACCTTTCATGGACGGAACTGATTTGCGTAAACCCGAATACTTTACTTACTCAGCCGACTCCAGCGAATGGATTGTTGAAGGCTATGGAGTTGATCCCGACATTGAAGTTATAAACGACCCCGCCCGCGAATATCTGGGTATTGACGACCAGCTCAATAAAGCCATTGAAATAGCTAAGGAAAAACTCAAGGAATATAAACCACTTCCACCTATTCCGCCTGCTCCCGACAAATCAAAATAAAAGCCTATGTAAGCCCGGAAAAATCAATCGTCCGGGCTTTTTTATGCCTACAAGCAGCAAAATGCCTGCCAGTGCTATCCTAATAAGCCAGCACCTCCAGCTCAGCGGCTAAACAGTTATATTCATAAATAGCATTGAGGTAATCGGTATAGTACGATTGCCACGACAGAAATTTTGATACGCTTTCGCTCAACACGGATTGATCGTCAAACATCTGATTGACAAGCCCATATGTATCTCTTTCCATTCGGGGTAAAATTCGATTGCGATAGTAATTGACCTGCGCAAATCGTTTATTCATCAATATTATCAACCGCTCCGATTGGTAGTCAATGAATTCTTTTTGCTTTTGCCATTCATATTCAGCCCTAAAGCGCCTCGAGTCTGAAACGTTCAACTGTCGATCGTTAAACCAGGAAGCTAAAGGGATACGCACTCCAACCTGCCATGCCATAAGGTTTTGACGGTTAATTCCATTCCTGATCGACACATCAATAAAGAACGACGGCCAGTAACCATGCCTGTCCCACTGCTCCTGGCTATCCTTATATTTCAACTGTGCCTGAAGAGCATTGTAAAACAATCGTGCAGGAGTACGGGTAAGAGTATCGGGGACAGGCTCTATCTGATATAGCTCAGGAACCGTATCGGCGGGAATGGGGAAAATTTGCAAACCTACTGCACCACGAAGCTCATTTTGCGCCTCAAGCCAGTCGAAATAGCTATCCTGCAACCTCAATAACCACTCCGAATAATGCCAAACAACCGTTTCATCCAAACTATCCTGGGGTATTCCGACTAACATCCGGTCTACCATATCCATCACCCTCCGATAATGATTATACAGGGCATAGCGATATACACACAGAAAATACGTCTTTTTTACGGCAGCTATCCGCTGTTTTTCTTTCAGCAGAGAATCGGCTCGAAAACTTGCAATCATGTCTGTTTTTATTCTTCCCATATCCAGCCAGCGTACAGGCGATTGCAGTTCCTGTCGAATACGCCATTCCTGCTCAACTTCCAACGAATACAGATGTCCTCGTCGATACGAAATTTCAATAGGCATAAATAACCCATCCGTGCCATTTGCCATCGTGTTTTGAAGTCTCGAATCTTCTGGGCTAAATACCATTCGATTGGCCAGTGCACTATCAATCAATTGCTGCAGGGTAAATACTTTTTCCTGGGCACCAACAACCTTACCCAATAACAACGCTATTCCTAAAAGAAATATAAACTGTTTCATTAGCTGAAAAAATTTGTGGTAAGGTACGAAAATATTTTTTCTTAGAAATTGCCAAGGTTTTGAGTAAAATTATCTTGCTGTTCTTAAACCCAATTTTGTCATTAGACTTAATTTACTAACGAGCAGCATTAGTGAAATTTGTTGTTTTACTAATGAAAACAAATGTTTTACAATGTCAAATCGTTTGAGAAAAAAATGAAATCCAAAAAGCTTACCTTATAAGTCACTATCGTCTAAAAAACCTCGCCCCTAACCCCTCTCCTTTTTTGAAGGAGAGGGGAATCCAAAAGGGTGAGGTTCTTTAGGGGAGTATTATTGAGCAAAAAGGAAAATACTTCATAACAAATTGAAAATCAAGTATTATTTATTTTTATTCTAATTATTTTGGACAATAGGGATTATAAGTTTTTGCAAATAGGGATTAAATTTCTTCCAATTTTTGCATCGCCATGTCTTCTTACAGGAAAACAAGCACTTAAACTTTTTTTCTAATAATTTGTTAAATACAAAATAGCCTTAAAACTTTTGAAAATATTTATATTTTTGTTAACAGTTCGTTGAGGGGGGTAACCCTTTAAAATATTAAAAAAAATAGCCTGATGAAAATAGAAACGCTATATGCTTTAAACAACAATCTTCAGAACGACAAGCTAAGCCTCCTATATCAGGGCAGTTTCAGCGATGATATCACAGAGCGCATTATCGACATCAGTGAAACTTCGCTGACTCAGCAGGCCGATTTGCAAAAAATTGGCAAAAAAGTATCCCTGTTACTGGCCGAATGTTTTCAAAATATAGTTCGGCATGGTGATTTTAATCATGAAACCAAATCGTCAGGTATCTTTGTTACGCGCAACATAGGGAACTCCTACTATATTTCTTCGGCCAACCTAATACACAACAAAGACATTGCGGACCTGAAAGAAAAAATAGAGATGCTCAATCAGCTCTCGCCCGAAGCACTCAAGCAGCTTTACCTCGAGGTGCTCACCAACAATCAGCGAACGAACCGGGGAGGTGCTGGACTGGGGCTCATTGAAATGGCTCGAAAATCGGGACAAAAGCTGGAATATGACTTTGAAACTGTCGACAATGAACATTCCTATTTTTACCTTCAGATAAAGCTTCATGCACCTTCAGCTTCAGTCGACGGTGAATCTGTACCCATAGGTATAGCTAAGGATTTTCATCGTATCATGGCTGAGGACAATATTTTTCTGATACACAAGGGTGACTTTTCTTCCCATACCATCATTCCCATTCTGCGAATGATTGAGGATAATCTTAACTATCAGAAAGAGTCGGCCAAAAACAAAAAAAAACTTGTGCATGTGCTGATAGAAATTCTACAAAATATCAGTAAACATGGTTATTCTGAAAATAATATTAGGGAAGGAATTTTTCTCATGGGCAGACGCTACAATCACTTTCTTGTATATGCAGGTAACTATATTGAAAATGATAAGATACAAAACTTCAAAAATTACCTCAACTATCTCAATCGCCTAAACAGAGATGAACTGCTCGATGTTTACAAAAAGACGCTGAATTCGGGTATTATTAGTTCCAATGGCAGCTCGGGTCTGGGCTTTTTAAACATTGCCAAAGATTCCATACACAAGCTTGACTTTTCATTTCACCGTATTGATGAGCAGAAGAGTTTCTTTGGACTGGGGGTTGTTATCTAATTTTTTTAGCTCGAGTTATTTCCCTTTTGCCGGGAGGGCCGGGTAGTGCTTCCACCACAAACCCCACACGCCTGAGCCGTCGTTTTATTTCACCCTTTGCGCAATAGGTTACCAGTGCCGAAGCATCTGCCATTGCGCCGTAAATACGAAAAAAAAGCTCTTCTGTCCATAGCTCAGGTTGTTTTTCCGGCGAAAATGCATCGAAATATACCACATCGAAAGGCCCTGTAAAATTTGCCATTAGCATATCCTCCCTTCTTTTGGTCAGATAAAAATTTGGAGTTATTTCTTTTTTTACCTGCCAGGGAGTCTCATGCAGACGCATAAACAAATCTTTATCCTCAACGCCTGTAGCAAAAATATTTGTCAGTTCCGCCTCCAGGGGATACATCTCTATTGTCTCGTATTCCACTATTTTTTGCACCTCCCCGGCTCTGAGAAGGGTAAGATAAGCATTGAGCCCCGAGCCAAAACCCACTTCCAGAACACGAACGCTGGATTTTTGGCACCCGTCAAAACCTGAGCGAATAAACACATGTAGCGACTCCTGTATGGCCCCGTGGATAGAATGAAAACTCTCCCCTACCCGTTCATCGAAAATGGTAAATGATCCATCAGCAGTAGGTTGAATGATTCGGCCCATGATTTGTACCGGTATATGGCACAAAAGTAATTTAAAAGTATATTTGCACAGCATAAATGCTATATTTTGTAAAAACACGAAAAAAAACAACGCCATGAAAAAAATTAAAAACCTGCTTTTTCTGATAGGGATAGTTCCCCTGCTAAGCAGTTGTGGCTACAACACAATGGTTCAGAAAGAAGAAGCCATAGCCGCCCAGTGGGCTCAGGTACAAAGTGTATATCAACGCCGGGCCGACCTGATACCCAACCTGGTGAATACCGTTAAGGGATATGCCGATTTTGAAAAAAGTACATTAACACAGGTTATCGAAGCCCGTTCAAAAGCTACTTCCGTGAACATTGATGCCAACAAACTTGACGAAAACTCGCTGCGAAAATTTCAGGCTGCCCAGGACGAACTTCGGAGTGCTCTCTCACGTTTGCTGGTGGTAGTGGAGCAATACCCCCAGCTCAAAGCCAATCAAAACTTTCTGGAGCTGCAGGCTCAGCTCGAGGGTACCGAAAATCGTATTGCAATTGAGCGCATGAAGTTTAACGATCTCACACGCGATTACAATGCCTACATACGAAAATTTCCTCAGGTAATTGTTGCGCGCCTGTTTGGATTTCAGCCCAAACCCTATTTTGAGGCAGCTCAGGGTGCTGAAAAAGCTCCGGAAGTAAAGTTTTAGCATAACACGTTTTTTATTATGAAGAAAGTTGCAGTGGTAGCCGGCGGCTATTCCTCCGAATACCCTATTTCGGTACAGAGCGGACAAATGCTGGTAAACGAGGTAGCCAAGGCTGGTTATGAAGTGTATCTGGTCGAAATAAGTCCTCAGGGCTGGCTTGTTCACCTTACAGCCGACGAAATATTACCCATCGACCGTGCCGATTTTAGCTTTCAATACAAAAACAATGTCATCCATTTTGATGCCGTGGTGATGGCCATCCATGGTACACCCGGCGAGGATGGTAAATTGCAGGGCTATTTCGACCTGCTGCATATTCCTTACACCTGCTGCGGAGTAATGGCAGCTGCAGTAACCTTCAACAAATATGCCTGTAAACTTTTTGCCCGGCAAATTGGACTTAACACCGCCGAATCGGTATTGATTCAACGCAGTGATTCTATTGACTCACAAATAATTTTTGAACAGATAGGGCTACCCTGTTTTGTCAAACCAGCCGAATCGGGCTCAAGTTTTGGTGTATCAAAGGTTACCAATGAAAACCAGCTGCAACAGGCTGTTGATCTTGCATTTCGCGAAAGTAATGAAGTACTGATCGAAAAATTTATTGCCGGCACTGAGGTAACCTGTGGTATGATTGCCCTGCCTGAAGGCGATCTTATTTTTCCCATTACCGAAGTCGTTTCGAAGCGCGACTTTTTTGACTACGAAGCCAAGTACACAACCGGCCTATCGGAAGAAATTACCCCGGCACGCATCGACGAATCTCTGGCTGAGCAGGTAAGAAAGGCTACACAGAAACTATATCATGCACTCGGATGCAAGGGTATCACCCGTACTGACTTTATTATTTCCGATGGCAAACCCTACCTGCTCGAAGTTAATACCGTTCCGGGTATGAGTCCCAACAGCATTATCCCCAAACAACTTAAAACGATGGGAATAAGCGTGGCAGATATGTATGACAGTATTTTACAAAACATTTGTACTAAAAGGTAACAAAAATCACCGATTGACATTGATAAAAATCGCCTCTAATTTTTAGAGGGTTTTGAGAAAACATTTTACATTTGTAATGGATTTCATAATAGTTTGATTTAAGGGTTAATTTAATTTTAGGTTTTATTGGTGTTTAGGTTAATAAGGGTTTAGGGTTAGGCAAAAAGAGTCGGGCAAAAGTCCGGCTCTTTTTCATTTTCTAATGTCGGATACTTTATCAATCGATGAATTAACCTATTCAAGGAAGAAAAAACAATAAGCGCGGTTCTTCTTTTGCCTTGATGCAAAAGGAGCATTTTTATATCATTGACGTGTATTCGATAAAAAAGTTTAAACGTAAGGGAAGGCACATAAAATCTTAAGGAAATATCAAAGTTCCAGCATTAAAATGCTGCCATAAGCAAATCGATATCGCTGGAAGGCAGGTCGTATAGCTTGCCAATCTGCGTATTGGTGAGAATACCGTTGAGCAGATAAACTCCCTGTCGCAATCCCTTGTCTTCTTTCAATAAGGCATTGATACCTCCCCGTCGGCCGGTTTTAATCAGTATAGGTAGCAGGATGTTGCTTAAAGCAATAGATGCAGTGCGAGGAACACGAGAGGGCAAGTTGGGTATGGTATAATGAATGACCCCATGTTTGACATAGGAAGGGTTTTGCAGCGTTCTGCATTCCGAGGTTTCCACCACGTGCCCATAGGCCACGCCAATATCAATGATTACCGAACCCTTTTTCATAGTTCGTACCATATCTTCGGTTACTATGTATTGCAGGTCGGTTTCATGCCCATTGCAGGCACAAATGACTACATCAGCGCTTTTTAAGGCCTTGAGCAGGACCTGAGGGTGAAAAACAGAGGTCTGCAAAGGTAAGCCAAAAATATTTTGCAACTGTATCAGGGCATTAATGTTATTGTCAAACACTTTTACCACAGCACCCAAACCCTGTGCAGCACGAATGATATACTCGGTGGCTGTGTTGGCCCCTAGCACCACAACTTCGGCGGGGGTAATGCCGGCTATCCCGCCCAGCAGCACTCCCTTTCCCCCATGCGCATTACTTAGATATTCAGCAGCAATAAGCACAGCTGTAGACCCCGAAATAGCATTCATCGAGCGTACAACAGGAAAGCTTCCATTTTCATCCCTGATGTATTCAAAAGCTATGGTGGTCACTTTTTTTTCCATCAGCTTTTGAAAATAGGACATACTTTGGGTATTGAGAACCAGGGAGGAAATAATGGTCTGCTGACCATGTAAACTATCTATTTCTTCCAACGTAACAGGCGCTACTTTTAACAAAATATCGCATTGAAAAATAGCAGACCTATCCTGGATAACAAACCCTCCACGCTCGCTGTAATCTTTGTCAAGGTAGTTTGCTGCTTTTCCTGCACAGGTCTCTATCAATACATCGTGTCCCTCATTGACCAATATTTCAACTGCCTCCGGTGTAAGCGGTACACGGGTCTCCACCTGGTCGTTATCACGCGGAATGCCAATTTTTAGCTTCTTAAATTTATTTTCAACCGCTAATTTTTCTTCCTGAGGCAACAGTCCACTTTTACCCCATGAGAAACGAATATTTCCTTGTTGCATGCCCATAATCTTCCTGTAACATTTATCAAAGTTATACGTTACTTGCACATTTTGCAAAATTTTTTTCTTCTGGCCAACCACAAAATTTCTATGCTCAAGGGCAGAAAAAATGAAATTTTTTTCTCGTCTTCTGCCCATCACAAACTTTCAAAATTTACCCCAGACGTTTCTCTATCTCTTCGAGCGTAAAAAGCGCTATGATAGCCTTACCATCAGGTGTATAGCGATGATTAGCACACGCAAACAGCCGTTCGATGAGATGTTCCATTTCTGCATCGGAAAGAACTTTACCGTAGGGAATGGCCGCAGATTTGCTGAGTATCCCGGCAATACTCTCTTCAAGGGTATCACTGGCAGGAATAAGGTTAAGATTTGCAATCATTTGCTCAATAACCGATTTTATATCGGCACTTTCGAGAAAAGCAGGACAGCCATATATTTCAATTTGATAATCCTCGATACATCGAATTTCGAAACCCGACTGCCGTATAACATCGGCATAGCTTTCCACCAGCAGGTAATCGTCGGGCGATAGGGTAAGGGTTTGAGGGAAAAGCTGTCTTTGCGCTGGCTGACGGCTCCCTTTATAGATTGACAAAAATTGATCAAACAGAATACGTTCATGCGCACGTCGCTGATCGACAAGCATAAAGCCCGATTTTGAGGGAATGATGATGTATTTACCTTTAATCTGAATAAACTTTCGGCTGTTTCCCATGGGTAATTCCTGCTGTTCGGTAGTAAAAACAGTAGTTTGTCGGGGTTCGTTTTCAAAGCCTGAAAGAAGCGTTTCCCAATAGGGCAGGTTCTGTTTGATTTGTCCATCGTCGGGCGTATACCGTGGAGTTAATTCATGTTCGGGGGTTGTTTTTTCAAATGGATTATAGTTGGGATTAATATTTATCGACGGAATTTTTACAGGTGTATCTTTTTGAATCACGGGGATGGGTATAGCCATCTCGGTATCAAAATCGAGCGATGGTACAACATTGAACTTGCCCAGCGATTCACGTACGGCTGCATTTAATATTTGCCACAACGCCTGTTCGTCCTCAAACTTAATCTCGGTTTTGGTTGGATGGATATTCACGTCTATTTTCTGCGGATCCACCTCAAAGAAAATAATGTACGTTGGTTGTAAGCCTGGTGTCAACACTTTTTCGTAAGCTTGTAAAACTGCTTTATGGAACAGGCTATGACGCATGAATCGGCGATTTACAAAAAAATACTGGTCGTTCTGGGATTTTTTAGCTGCCTCGGGCTTGCCTACATAGCCTGCTATGTGCGCCAATATGGTATCGCTTTTGATTTCGATGAGCGTGGACGCTGCCGACTTACCCAACACCTGCCCGATACGCTGCCGAATATTGCCAGCCGGATAATAATGAAAAAGTTCTTTGCCGTTATGCGTAAAACTGACTTCAATTGCTGGAAATGCCAGTGCAATCTTCTGAACCTCAAGTATTGATAGGCGAAGTTCATAGGCATCGGATTTTAGAAATTTGCGGCGAGCAGGTACGTTGTAAAACAGATTTTTAACGCAGAAATTAGCACCCTGCGGACAGGCAACATATTCCTGGGCAACCACCTCCGAGGCACGTATTTGCACCTCTACCCCGATTTCATCCGTTGCCCGCCGGGTTTGCAAGGTAACCTCTGCTACAGCAGCAATAGAAGCCAGGGCTTCGCCCCGAAAACCCATCGTGGTGATCGCAAATAAATCATCGGCCTTAGAAATTTTTGAGGTAGCATGCCGTTCAAATGCCATGCGCGCATCGGTTTCGCTCATGCCTACCCCATTGTCGATGACCTGAATAAGCGTACGCCCCGAATCAACCAGCACAACAGCTATTCGTGTAGCCCCTGCATCCACTGCATTCTCAATAAGCTCTTTTACCACCGAAGCTGGACGCTGAACCACCTCGCCCGCTGCTATCTGATTGGCAAGTGAATCGGGCAAAAGACGTATTACATCGGCCATAAAATTTTTTTGCAAAAGTACGCCTTTTTACCTCATATTTCCCAAAAAATCAACAGTAGTCAATCATATCAAACATTCATCTATCAACAAAATCAAGGTTTAAACATTTTCCTTTCCCCGTTGTTGGTAAAATATCATTTATCTTTGCAAAAAAACAATTAAAGCTTAAGGTTCTTTTTTTGTAATCGTATTACCCAAAGTTTCCATACATATGGGAAAAATGTAGGTATAAGATTAAGAAATATTGAACAGAAAATTAAATGTTATTGTGATGAAATACGACATAATTATTGTAGGAAGTGGTCCAGGCGGATATGTGGCCGCCATCAGGGCTGCTCAGCTTGGTAAGAAAGTAGCTATTGTGGAAAAAAGCGAACTGGGTGGAATATGCCTTAATTGGGGGTGTATTCCCACTAAAGCACTGCTCAAGAGTGCACAGGTTTATCAGTATGCCCGGGAAGCCAGCCAGTTTGGCGTAAAAATAGCCGGTGCGGTAACACCCGATCTTGAGGCAATGGTCAAACGCAGCCGTTCGGTGGCCGATGGTATGAGCAAGGGCGTACAATTTCTGGTGAAAAAAAACAAAATTGATATCATACCAGGTTTCGGCAAAATCAAGGCAAAAGGAGTAATTGAGGTAACCGATGGACAGGGGAAAAAAGCCGACTATCAGGCCGACCATATCATTCTGGCCACTGGCGCGCGTTCAAGAGAACTTCCC
Source organism: Bacteroidales bacterium (assembly GCA_049968755.1). Classification (GTDB taxonomy): domain Bacteria; phylum Bacteroidota; class Bacteroidia; order Bacteroidales; family DTGW01; genus JAKPGM01. The sequence continues at coordinate 80,083 of JBMFQE010000007.1, read as the reverse complement.
CAGCTAAAACAGGATGGCAAAAAAATTATTGGCTATCGCGAAGCACTTACGCTGCCCAAATTACCCTCCTCCATGATTGTAGTAGGATCAGGGGCTATTGGCAGTGAATTTGCCTGGTTTTATAATACGCTGGGAACCAAAGTCACGCTGGTTGAATATATGCCCAACATCCTACCCCTCGAGGATGAAGAAGTTTCAAAGCAGCTGGAACGCTCCTTTAAGAAAGAGGGAATGGAAATTTATACCAACTCCTCCGTCGAGTCTGTTACCGTTGAAAAAGATATTTGCAAGGTAAAAATAAAAACAGCCAGCGGTGAAATTCAGAAAGAAGCAGAAATAGTACTATCGGCAGTAGGAATCACAGCCAATATTGAAAATATTGGTCTGGAAGAACTTGGGGTAAAAACTGACAAAGGAAAAGTACTGGTCGATGCCTACTACCGTACCAACGTAGAGGGTATATATGCAATAGGCGATATTGTACCCGGCCCTGCCTTAGCGCATGTAGCTTCGGCCGAAGGCATTGTTTGCGTGGAAAAGATAGCCGGTCTTAACCCCGAGCCCATCAATTACCAGAATATTCCTGGTTGCGTATATACCATGCCCGAGGTAGCTTCGGTAGGAATGACAGAGAAAGAAGCCAAAGAAAAAGGTATCGAAATCAAAGTTGGCAAATTTCCCTACACAGCCTCAGGCAAAGCAAGTGCTGCCGGCCACAAGGATGGTTTTGTAAAGCTTATTTTCGATGCCAAGTATGGCGAATTGTTGGGAGCACATTTGATCGGATATAATGTTACCGAGATGATAGCCGAACTGGTGGTTGCCCGTAATCTGGAAACCACGGGGCACGAACTCATTAAATCAATTCATCCGCATCCAACCATGAGCGAGGCTATTATGGAAGCTGCTGCTCAGGCTTATGGAGAGGTTATTCATCTGTAATAGTTCCGTAAAATGACAACAGTGAACCCACAAATGTTTACCATAACAAAAAAGACAACTGACAACGGCAAACCTAAACTCTATATAGAAACCTATGGTTGCCAGATGAATGTCAACGACAGCGAAGTAGTGGCAGCCATCATGAAAAAAGAAGGGTATGAACTTACCCATGAACTTGAACAGGCCGATGTTGTTTTTGTCAATACCTGCTCGATACGCGAAAATGCCGAGACGAGGGTTATACATCGGTTAGAATATTTTCGTTCCTTAAAAAAGAAAAAACCTTCGCTACGGATAGGTGTTCTGGGCTGTATGGCCGAACGGATGAAGGAAAGACTGCTGGAACAGGAAAAAGCAGTCGACATTGTAGCAGGTCCCGATGCCTACCGAAGCCTACCCTTTCTGCTCTCGCAGGTTGAAAGCGGGTTAAAAGCAGCCAATGTGCTACTCTCGCAGGAAGAAACCTATGCCGATATCAGTCCTGTTCGTCTGGATGACAATCGTGTTTCGGCCTTTATATCCATCATGCGGGGTTGCGATCACATGTGCTCCTACTGCGTGGTGCCCTTTACCCGAGGCGTAGAGAGGAGCCGAAACCCCGAATCCATTGTTCGGGAAGCGCGCGAAATCATCGACGCCGGATACAAGGAAATCACCCTGCTGGGACAAAATGTCAACTCCTACTTCTGGCAACAGCCCGGACAGCCTGCCATCAACTTTGCCCGACTACTTGAGCTGGTTGCCCTTATTGATCCCGGTGTACGAATTCGCTACTCAACCTCGCATCCTAAAGACCTGAGCGACGAACTCTTACACGTTATGGCAAAATACCCTAACATTTGTAAACACATCCATCTGCCGGTTCAGAGTGGTAGTAACAGAATGCTTCAGCTAATGAACCGCCGCTACACGCGCGAATGGTACCTCAATCGTATTCAAGCCATCAAAAATATATTGCCCGATTGTTCCATCTCTACCGATATTATTGCGGGTTTCTGCGACGAAACTGAAGAAGACCATCAGCAAACCCTTTCGTTGATGCAGGAGGTAGGTTACGACTTTGCCTTCATGTTTAAATACTCCGAACGGCCGGGAACAAAGGCTCAGCTTGAACTTAAGGACAATGTCCCCGACGAAATCAAAACACGTCGCCTGAATGAAATTATTGAATTACAAAATAAACTATCGGAAAAAAGTAAACAACAGGACATCGGTAAAACCTTTGAAGTGCTAATCGAAGGCGTATCCAAAAAATCGCCCAACGAACTTTTTGGTCGTACCTCACAGAATAAAGTGGTGGTTTTTCCCAAAAATAACCTTGTGCCCGGTCAGTATGTGCAGGTGCAAATTGTGGACTGCACCTCAGCTACCCTGATAGGCAAAATCGTATCAAGTAACAACCCCTGAAAGGCAATGCATATGGTGATTAGCGCGATGAATCTTTTTTATCCAATGAGGATATTTTCGAACCTGTAGAAAAGCCAATATAACTAACCGTTAGCGAACCATAAATAAGCACATGTTTGGTACAAAATTTGTACACGAGCTTGTTTTAAGCCCAATCTTTTAATAGAAGTACTCTTGTACCTGTAATTGCCAAATGCCCCAACAGGACATTGCAATTGCATGTATTTTGCTTGCATACCTACTGTTAAGGAATGCATAAGTTTTTTCACACTTCTTATAAGAATTGGGATAAATTGATGAAACACCCATGTTCCTGCGAACGCAAACACAATAGTGATAAAATTGCGAACATGGGTGTTCCATCATACCTTTAAAAACTAATTTTTTATGATGAAAATCATCAAAAAAAATATCTTCACTTCCTTCGAAAATTAGTAATTTTAACTACAAAATATAAAAAAAGCGATTTGTAACGTTTATTAAATTCGAATTACTAAATGGGAGAGGTTAAGATGGCCAAGACGATTGATGAGGGCGCACTTCATGAATACTTGAAAAAATTCTTTGGTTTTTCCAGTTTTAAGGGAAATCAGGAAGCCATAATCAAGAATGTATTAGCAGGCAATGACACCTTTGTGCTTATGCCCACAGGGGGAGGCAAGTCATTGTGCTATCAGTTGCCCGCATTAATCATGGAGGGAACCGCTATAGTTATATCTCCCTTGATAGCCCTGATGAAGAATCAGGTAGATGCCATGCGGGGTTTTAGTGAGGAGGAAGGTGTAGCCCATTTTCTCAATTCATCGTTAAACAAGACACAGATCAACCGGGTCAAAGACGATATCCTGAGTGGTAAGACGAAACTGTTATATGTAGCCCCGGAATCTTTGACCAAGGAAGAAAATATCCAGTTTCTCAAACAAATTAAAGTATCGTTTTATGCGGTGGATGAAGCCCACTGTATATCGGAATGGGGGCACGATTTTAGGCCTGAATACCGCCGCATCCGTCCCATCATCAATCAGATAGGGCCTGCACCCATCATAGCGTTGACCGCTACAGCCACGCCGAAAGTGCAAAATGACATCCAGAAAAATCTGGAGATGATGGATGCACAGGTTTTTAAATCATCTTTCAATCGCCCCAACCTGTTTTATGAGGTACGTCCTAAGATTGATGCAACCAAGCAAATCATCAAATACATCAAGAGCAATCCTGGCAAGTCGGGTATCATCTACTGCCTGAGTCGTAAGAAAGTAGAAGAGCTTACCGAGCTCTTACAGGTAAACGGAATAAGAGCATTACCGTATCATGCAGGCCTTGATGCAGCTACGCGGGCGCTCAATCAGGATAAATTTTTAATGGAAGAAGCCGATGTGATAGTGGCAACCATCGCCTTCGGTATGGGTATCGACAAGCCTGATGTGCGTTTCGTTATCCACTACGATATACCCAAAAGTCTCGAGGGTTACTACCAAGAAACCGGACGCGCTGGACGGGATGGGGGTGAAGGCTACTGCCTTACCTTCTATCGTTACCAGGATATCCAGAAGCTTGAAAAGTTCATGCAGGGCAAACCTATTGCCGAGCAGGAAATAGGCAAACAGCTGCTTCAGGAAACCGTCGCCTATGCCGAAACGTCGATGTGTCGGCGTAAGTTTCTTTTGAACTATTTCGGCGAAACTTACGAACCCGACAACTGCGAAGCCTGCGATAACTGTAAAAATCCAAAAACTCAGTTCGACGGGCAGGAATATATTCTTATGGTACTCGAATGTATTCTCGAGGTCAAGGAAAAATTCAAGGCCGAGCATATCGCCAACATTTTGGCTGGCAATATTACCTCTTCCATCAAATCATATAAACACCACAAACTCGAAATATTTGGCAAAGGCAGCGAGCGGGATGTAAAATTCTGGAATGCTGTAATCCGTCAGATGCTGGTTCATCAACTCATCGCCAAAGAAATCGAAAACTACGGTTTGTTGAAGGTAACCCCTGCCGGATATCATTATCTGGACCATCCCGAACCACTCATGCTCACCGAGGATCACGATTATGATGTGGAATCGGACGAAGAACAGGGTGTAGTCCCTATGAAAACTACAACAGTTGACGAAGAGTTATTGCATATCCTGAAAGACCTGCGCAAAAAAATAGCCAAGCAAAAAAATTTACCTCCTTTTGTTATCTTTCAAGATCCTTCGCTCGAAGATATGGCCATCCAGTATCCTATTACTCTTGAAGAGTTGCAAAACATTGTAGGAGTAGGAGCAGGTAAGGCACAAAAATATGGCAAAGAATTCATAGAAGTAATCAAAGCCTATGTGGAGGAGAAAGAGATTATCCGTCCACAGGACATGATTGTTAAATCGGTTGTTAACAAATCGGGGTTGAAGGTATTTATCATTCAGAGTATCGATCGCAAAATGTCATTGGAAGATATTGCTGAAGCGAAAAATATCAGCATGGACGAGTTGTTGACCGAAATTGAAGCAATAGTAAATAGCGGCACACGCCTCAATCTCGACTACTATATTGATGAAATTTTGGACGAGGACCAACAGCAGGAAATTTACGATTACTTCCGTGAAGCTGAAACAGAATCGATAGAGGAGGCTATGGAAGAGTTGGGAACCGACAGTTATACCGAAGAAGAAATACGTCTGATGCGCATCAAGTTTATTTCGGAGATGGGGAATTAAGGAATGTTATGTTCCATATTCTCAAGCGTGCTATTGACAAACAGCATGAGTTCCTCGAAATAATGCAGAAAAGCATGGCGAAGTTCTTCATAGTGTTTCCGTATAACAAAAAGTGCAAATTCATGCTCTGCCGGCAAAGACGTCCCTTTGCTCATCCCTATCAACACGCTTTCAATGCCCTCGAGTGTTGAGTATGCCCTTAACCATTGATTTTTGATGAGCGAAGGAACAATCCTTTGCATATCGGTGGGTAAATTTTCGACATTATTCTCTATCCAACGATACATTTCATCAATATAGTCGGCCAGCGCCTCATCAGAAAAGCGATTCCAATGGGTAGACAGAAAATGATCGTACAGGATATCCGTTACTATCCCAGAATATTTATGATATTTCTGATAAAACAGCGATTTGTGCTGACGCACTATCGGATGGCTATCCGTAAAATTATCAATTTGCCGGTGCAACATGATGCCTTTCCTGACATTGGGTGGATACTTTTTGTATTCATGCCCTTTCACATAATCCCCAATAAAATTGCCCAAACGTATTTCTTCGTTTGATCCCGACAAAAATAAGTGCGCCAAAAAGTTCATTCTTCCAGTTTTGAAGCTATAAAAATATATAAAACTTTCACTTTATCGAAAATTATATCATCTGTGTTGAATTTTATGTGTTGAAAAATAAAACACAGAGAACACAGAGAACACAGAGTTACACGGAGAAAAAGGATGTCCATCATCCCTGATGGGGTTAGAAAACAGGGATACTATGGCTACGCTTTATACACAAAAGATATCTTCGTTAAAAAAATAAAATATGCGTTTGAATTTTCATAGAGTTTGGCAAAATTTGCTTTACTTTGGGTGTTCTTAAAAAATTAATATCCAAAAAATACCTTGTATGGATTCTTTGAAGCGTCAATTCAGACTTCTCAACAGCATTTTTGGCTGGGTAAGTTTTGCCATAGCAAGTCTTACCTATTTACTCACGATGGAACCCACAGCAAGTTTTTGGGATTGTAGTGAATTTATTTCTACTGCTTTCAAATTAGAAGTAGGCCATCCTCCTGGAGCGGCTTTATTTATGATAATGGGGAGATTTTTTACCTTGTTTGCAGGAGGGAATGTTGAGCATGTAGCTATATGGATGAATACCATGTCGGCATTGGCTAGTGGCTTTACCATTCTTTTCCTGTTCTGGACTATTACCCATCTGGCCCGTAAAATTGTCATCAAGAACGACGAATATACTTTCTCGAAAAATATGGCCATCATGGGTGCCGGCTTGGTTGGTGCCCTGGCCTATACTTTTTCCGACACCTTCTGGTTCTCGGCTGTAGAGGCTGAAGTATATGCATCGTCTTCGCTTTTCACCGCACTGGTGTTCTGGGCTATATTAAAGTGGGAGGATCGCGCCGATGAACCCCATGCCAACCGGTGGCTCATCCTGATAGCTTACCTGATGGGACTTTCCATTGGGGTTCACCTGCTGAACCTGCTTACCATCCCTGCTCTGGTATTTGTCTATTATTTTCGTAAATATAAAGTATCTCCCAAAGGTATAATCATAACTTCACTGGTTTCCATATTACTGCTGGCACTGGTGATGTATGGCATTATTCAGGGCCTTGTGCTGATTGCCTCAAAATTTGAATTACTATTCGTCAATGGCTTTGGTCTTCCTTATGCCACAGGGGTAATATTTTATGTGCTACTATTAATTGGGTTTATTGTATGGGGATTGAACTACACCTACAAAAAGAACAAAGTTACCTGGCACACCGCATTAACCATGCTAACTGTCATTCTTATTGGCTATTCATCGGTAGCCATGATCGTTATCCGGTCGGCAGCCAACCCTCCCCTTGATGAAAACGACCCCGACAACATGTTTTCCTTGCTTTCGTACCTTAACCGTGAGCAATACGGCGACCGGCCACTCCTATATGGACCAACTTATAATGCCCCAGCCATTGGTATCGAAAATGGGAAACCCACCTACACCCCCATAAATGGACGCTACGAAATAACCAACCGTAAGGTAGAATACAAATATGACGATAGGTTCATGATGTTTTTCCCCCGCATGTACAGTCCCGACCCCGATCATGTAAAGGCCTATCAATACTGGGGAAAGGTTAAAGGCATACCCTTACAAGTTCAGAATAATCGTGGCGAACCCACAACCGTGTATAAGCCTACTTTTGGTGAAAATTTACGTTTCTTCTGGCGTTACCAGATTATACACATGTATTTCCGATATTTCATGTGGAACTTCGCTGGCCGGCAGAATGATATCCAGGGTTTTGGGGAACCCAACAGGGGCAATTGGATCTCTGGCATTAAATTCATCGATGAGATGCGACTGGGCCCCCAGGACAATCTGCCCGACAGTATCACCAAAAATAAGGGACATAACCGTTATTACCTGTTGCCCTTTTTATTGGGAATTCTGGGATTGTACTTTCACTACAAAAAAGATAAAAAAGACTTTTCGGTGGTTATGCTGCTATTTTTCTTTACGGGAATAGCCATTGTACTGTATCTCAACCAGACTCCCTATCAGCCAAGGGAACGGGATTATGCGTATGCTGGCTCGTTTTATGCTTACGCCATCTGGATTGGTCTGGGAGTATTGTTGCTTATCGACTGGCTAAGCAAAATAATCAAGCAGCCCCTGAGCGTATTTGTTGCCACAGTAGCAAGCCTTATATTCGTCCCTGGCTTAATGGCAAAGGAGAACTGGGACGATCATGATCGTTCGCATCGCTATACTGCCCGTGATTTTGCAGCAAATTATCTCAACTCGTGCGAACGCAACGGTATTATTTTTACCAATGGTGACAACGATACCTTCCCATTGTGGTATGCTCAGGAGGTAGAGGGTATACGAACCGACGTACGGGTTGTTAACCTGAGTTATCTGAGTGCCGACTGGTACCTTGAACAGATGCATCAGAAAGCTTACCTTTCCGATCCCCTACCATTCTCCTTTACGCGAGATCAGGTGCTACAGGGTAAACGTGATATCATATACCTCATCGACCGAATAAAAGACTATACCGACCTGAAGCAGGCACTGGAGTTTGTGGCCAGCGACAACCCGCAAACCAAAACCATACCTGGCTACTCCGAACGTGTCGATTACATCCCTACCAAAATGTTTAAATTTGATGTGGATACAGCAGCCGTATTTGCCAATGGATATGTAGCCCCCAATGAGCGTCACCGAGTAGTAAGCCAAATGCGATGGACGATAAACCAATCGTACATTACGAAGGCAGGTCTGCTGGTTCTCGATCTGATTGCCCATAACAACTGGAAACGTCCCATTTACTTTGCCGTAACCGTTTCCCGCGACAATTACCTTAACCTCGACAACTATCTGCAAATCAATGGACTTACCTATAAGGTTGTCCCTATTTACGAGGAAGCCCCAATGGGTGATATCCAAAACATTAATGTCGACACTACATACAATAACCTGATGTTTAAGTTCCGCTGGGGTGGTATCAATAATCCCAAGGTTTATCTCGACGAAAATAATCTACGGATGCTTTCCAACATGCGCAACATGTTTGCCAAGTTGGCCGATGCCCTGATTCAGCAAAACAAGCTCGACTCGGCCCGCCAGGTGGTAAATAAAGCGATGGAGGTAATGCCCGATAACTGCGTACCCTTCAATTATTTTGTACTACCTTTTGTAGATATTTATTACCGCTTAAACGAACCCGAACAGGCCCAACGCATTGGCAAGCGACTGGAAGAGATTGCTGCTTCGGAGCTTAGATATATTTTCCAGTTCAAACCAGAACAGCGGGAACTTATGGATTACGACATACGGGTCAACCTGCGAATATTGCAGCAACTGGCTATGATCGAAAAACAATATGGCAATACCGATCGAGCCCAGCAAATTGAACAGCAATTTCAGACCTACTATGCACGCTATGTAGGACAATAATTCAGCCTATTATAAGAATTTTGAAAGCTCAACGAATGCAATGATATTCGTTGAGCTTTTTTTGAACAATTTTTGAAATGAAACGTCTTTCATACATCGTCGACTTTAATCGCAAAAACAGGGTTGGTAAAAATGAAACTTACAGGACAACAGGTAGCACTTATAAGCATTGCCAGCGTAGCCGCCTTCATGGGCACTTTTCTGATTTCGTCGGTCAATATTGCACTTCCCCGCATTGAGCATGAATTTAATTTAACTGCAATCGAGCTTAGTTGGACGATAACCTCATTTTTGCTAGCCACGGCTATTTTATTACTTCCTATTGGCCGCTGGGCCGATATTCATGGAATTTTTAGGACCTACAAAGCAGGCATAGTAGTTTTCACGCTTGCCTCGTTGGCCTGTGGCTGGGTACAGAGTGGTTTCTGGTTTATTTTTTTCCGTTTCATTCAGGGAATTGGCGCAGCTTTTACCAATGCTACCGGTACAGCAATCCTGGCATCAGCCTTTCCTTCTCAATACCGCGGAAGGGTGCTGGGAATATCCATTGCTGGCGTTTATCTGGGACTGGCAACTGGTCCCTTTGTGGGAGGTATCATTACCCAATATGCAGGCTGGCGCATGCTTTTTTATCTGTCGACCATCATTGGAATTGTCATAGCTTTCCTTGCCTTTCGAATCTTTAAAAATGCGATAAAGTCGAACTCAGCCTCTCGGGAAAAATTTAGCTATATCGAAAGCCTGATTTATATGGTAGGGCTAGTACTGCTGGTGTATGGTTCGTCAAAAATACCCCACACCCCTGGCTGGCTGATGATGGGAGCGGGAATCATCACGCTATTTGTGTTCTGGCACATTCAAAATCGTTCGAAACATCCACTGCTCGATACAAGACTTTTTACGCGCAACCGTCTTTTTGCCTATTCCAATATTGCCGCACTAATTAACTATAGCGCTACCTATTCAATTGTGTTTATGCTAAGTCTTTATCTGCAAAAAATTAAAGGTCTATCGCCCCGGGATGCAGGAGCCATACTGGTAACCCAACCCCTTATAATGGCCGTTTTTTCCCCCATAACAGGTCGTCTCTCGGACAAAATCCAACCCCACCTGTTAGCTTCAGTAGGAATGTTCATGTGTAGTATCGGTTTATTCATCCTATCGTTTCTATCAACTACCTTCCCCTTAGGGTCAATCCTCTTTATCCTCGCCTGGATGGGAAGTGGCTTTGCACTTTTTTCCTCGCCCAATATGAACACTATCATGAGTTCGGTGGAAAAAACACAATATGGCATTGCTTCGGCCACAGCATCAACCATGCGCGTAGTTGGTCAAATTACTAGCATGACACTGATTACTATATTTTTTGCCCTGATAATTGGAAATAAGGCCATAGACATGGCATCGCCCACACAATTCCTTAAAATCACCAGATACAGTTTTTTACTTTTCTCAATTATCTGTCTGATAGGAGTGTATTTCTCGTATTACCGGGGGAAATTGCATAAATAAACGCTGAGATATTTTTTATCCCCCCCGATTTATTCTTAATTCATCAACTGCATCTTTTTTGAAGATGTCATGAAAATTATGTATATTTAACCCATAAGGGCTTTGTCTACCTTCCCGCTTATGTTGTCTTTCTATGAGCGAGTGGAGGTGAACGAACTGTCAGGAATTAGAAGATAAGTAAACCAATAAAACCGCAGTTATGAGGAAATTAGTATTACTGATTATAGGCGCATCGTTTTGCATATCGGGCATAAGCCAGAAGGTAAAGGTGCTGGAGAAAAGTGCACGCAAACCTCCTGAATGGGTCAATGGTATTGTTAAAGACTACATAATCGTAAGTGCCTCGGGCGAGACTGCAGAGAGTGCCCAATCCAATGCGCTTCTTCGGATCAAGGAACGCATCATTTCTTCAATTGCCGAAAATATCCAGACCAGCAGCGAATACTACCGCGGTGAAAAAACGGTAAATGGGGTCTCTAATTTTATTGAGAATTATGAAACTTCTACAAAAACTAAAGCAGCCGACATCGGATTTATCAAAGGAATTTCTCTCAATAAGGCCGAAGCATATTACTGGGAAAAAGTTTCGGAAGATGGAAAAATCAAGTACTACTACCACATCAAGTATCCCTTTAGCGAACAACAACTGGCTAAGCTTGTGCTTGATTTTGAAATGGCCGACAAACAGCTAACCGAAGAAATGAACACGATCATCGATAGCATTCCCTACATCACCAGTATCGAGCAACTAACAGAATACATGCGTTCGTTGCAAAACCTGTCGAGGGCATTTATTGACACGCGCAAGCAGAAGGCCGAGCTCTATATTAATAAGCTAAACGAGATGCTGCGTTCAATAACCATTTATCCGCTGGAAGAAAAATTGGGAGAAATTAGATACAGCCTTCGATATAACGACCGGATTATAACTACAGCAACCAATCCCCGTGTAACCTCAAACTGTGCCAAAATTATAGAAACACGCAACGAAGGGAGCGAATGGATTATTCGGTATAACTATGCAGGATGCTACGACGATCCGGGCAATGTAATTACTGTTGTTTACCCTGTAAGCTCATCGCTTCGAAAAGATTTTGCATTTGATATCAACGCCAACAAAGCCGAAATTTTATTGCGCGACGACATTATTTTTACGGCTTCCAATACAGGAAGCGATCCGCTTATGTCGGTACAATGTGCGCTGGTAATATATTCGAAATATAACAGTCCCCTCACGATTGAAAAAATTACGCTAAACTGGGATAATTATCCGCCAGTAGTGATTGACGGGATCAAATATGAGATAAAAGGTAAGGGAGAATATAATCTCTCGATTACTCTTCCACAGCCACTGGATAAAAAAATTTGCAGTGCTGCTGTCAAAAATACCCTTTCGGGGAACATTCAATATCGAAGTGTAACTGGTGAATTATTAACGTACAAAATTTACAATCAGCGTTTCAAAACGAACTGGTAAAAATTGCTATATCTTCAATAAAAAAGCCCCTTTCGGGGCTTTTTTAAAAGGGGATACCTGATTATACTTTAAATATATCAACCAATTTTCGTAAACGTTCAGCCTGGTCGGCGAGTTTCATGGAGTGCGAATTCATTTCTTCCGACCGCTGAGCATTGGATTGCACCACAACGTTCAGCTGCTGCATAGCGTTGTTGATTTGTTCAATGCCGCTGGACTGCTCGAGGCTGGCAGCAGCAATCTCACGAACCAGATTCGAAGTTTTTTCGATTTCAGGGGCCAACATTTGAAGTTCTTTTTCAGCATTCAAAGAAAGCATTAGCGTCGATTTCGATACGCTGTTTATATCGCCGGCTGCTGTTTTACTCTTTTCGGCAAGTTTACGTACCTCACCTGCAACAACTGCAAAGCCTTTGCCATGTTCGCCTGCACGTGCAGCCTCTACGGCAGCATTCAATGCAAGGATATTGGTCTGGAAGGCGATCTCGTCAATAATATTTACTTTTTCGGCTATTTGGCGCAGCGATTGCGAGGCAACCTGGAACGATTCCTTGTTTTTATTCACCTCTATAACAGTCTTATTGGATATTATCTCTGTCTGCTTAGCATTTTCACTGGTTTGCTGGATATTAGCATGCATTTCCTCTACCGAGGCCGAAATTTCTTCGGTAGCCGATGCCTGCTGACGAGCGCCTTCAGCTATTTCAGCCGCACTAGTAGACAGCACCGTACTGGTGTCGGCAATATCGTCGGCATTTTTAGCTATCTCGGAGATAATAGCCCGTAATTGCTGGTTCAATCGATTAAGTGCATTGGCAAGAATACCTACCTCATCCTCACGCTCTACTTCAATAACCTGCGTAAGATCACCTTCAGCCATCCGGTGAGCCAGCTGGATACCGCGCTCAATGGGAACCACAATTGATATCGTTATGAGATACCCCAGAATGCTACCAATGAGAATAACGGCAATAACTTCCAGAAGTAGAAAAATTCTGCTTTTTTGAATTAACGAATAGGTACTTTCTCCCATCTCCTTCACCTGATCTACCCCAACATCGGAAATACCACGGATATTCCATAATATGTTGGACGATTTTTCAAAGTTGGCCAGTTCCATCCGTTTGGCCTGCGGATATTTTGTACCTAACGACACAACAGCATCCGAGAAAGCAGCCAGCGAGGTATCCAGATCTTTTGCCAGTCGTTCCTGCCGACGGTAATTATTTACATAGGTGCGAAAGTTTTCAAATTTTCCCTGCGACTTTAGCATATCAGCCGGCACGCGTGCGTAAACGGCATAAAAGACAGTAGCGGAAATATCATTGGCACGGTTCAGCAATTCATTAAACCGCCCATTGCGTCCGCGGTACACTTCGTCGTTATATCGCTGCAACAAAGCATAACCCTGCCTTACATATTCGAGTGACCGGGTATTCTCTTTTACCAGTGCCTCATATTGCTCAAGGTCGCTGGTAAAGGTCTGAACATCCTGCTTAATCTTCTGGTACTCCTGCACAACATTTGCCAACTGCTTATTGGACGAAGAAATACGAATCAGGGCATCCAGCGAAACATTAAATTTCGCCAGCTTACTTTTTACCCGGTCGATATAGTATGGATCACCACTATTATCGTATGCCTGAAGTAGCTGTATTACTTCGTGCCAATATTTATCCATATAAAATGTTTCGTTGATTGTGGGTATATACCGCTGCGTCAGGTTGACCGCCTCTCGCTGAATCTTTATCATCGTTAGCACCGATGCCCCCCCGATAATTGCAGCCAGTAATATCATTATACCCACTGCTATACCTATCTTATAGCCTATCCGTAAATCTTTCCATTTCATAAGTATCCCCTTTAATTTTCTTATTGTTGTTATTTCTTACTTTTACAACAGTAATCCAATTGCTTTTTACGTTATTTATTTGGAAAAGTAATAAAAATTCAGGCATAAATTGCTATAATATTTCTGCAATATTACAAAAAAATAATTGTAATTTTGACACAAAGACTTTGCTTTCAAAATTTTAAACAACTGTAGCAGCAAGACATAAACTTCTCCTCCCCAAACAACACCTTTTAATATCTTTTATTGCTTAAATATAGGCACAGGTAACGATGTTGATATCCCCCTGAGTTGTGCGCATTGTTTGTTTTCGTCAGTAGCCTACTGGAAGTTTATCTTATCAGTAGAAATGATATTTTTCATATCAAATTCCAATTTTTATCATGCCGTTTTTATCGGAAACCCAAAAGTAGAAACGTAACTTTGGGTATAATCCAAATCAGAAAACAATGAGAATGTCAAAATTTTTGATTTTTAAGGTAAATGATAAAATATTGGGCATAAAAGCCAGTCAGCTGGTAAATATTCTCAAGAACGTGACCTTACCTACCGAAAAGGAAAAGAATAAGCTCATCAACAGGATTGACATCTGGGGTATGTCGATACCTTACATAAACCTTCATCATCTTTATCAATATAAAAGTAAAGATAAAGTCAATATCCTGCTTGCTGAGATAATTACAGAAAAAAAGAAAAAAGAAATAATCGGACTTACCTATGATGAGATTACAGAAGTAACAATGTTGGATGATTTGCTGAGCTACCCATTCAATTTTCAATCCACAACAGCCAATTCGTACAAGGAGGTGATCGTCAATTATGAAAATAAACCTTTAACCATTCTCAATTTACCCTTACTATGGAAAAGTTGTGAGGGAAAGAATGTTTTTCCGGCCATATACCTTGCTAATTAATTTTAAACTTTTTAATTATTTTTGATAAAAAATTATAAGGCCATGACACGTCCCAAAATTATGCTCATTGACGATTCTTCAACAAACAACCTATTGTATACCAGCATCCTGAGCGATGAGGGATACGAAGTAGTGGTATGTGAGCAGGCAAAGAGTGCATTGAAGAGCTTACAAAAGGAGAAACCCAATTTAATCATACTTGACCTGATGATGCCGGGGATGGATGGATTCGATTTATTGCAGAGCATGAAAGCACAGGCAGAGCTGGCCAACATTCCTGTGATTATGCTAACTGCCAACGCATCGGAAGAAAGTGAAAAACGCGCCCGTTCGCTAGGGGTAAAAGCCTTCCTATCAAAGCCAGCCGGAATAAAAGATATTATCGAGGCTGTGAAGGATGTGCTTTGTTACTCGTAGAAATGCATTTCGCGGATGTAGTCGTACACGCGGGCATGTAAAAAATAGCGTACGTCCTTTTTCTTTTTAATACAATTGCGAATAAAGGAAGCTGATATTTCTATCAGGGGAGCTGGCACAAACACACAATTGGGATGTTCGTGGGGGTTGCATTCAAATCCAGGGCGCGGATACACATATCGTGTTGTGGTACGGATGATTTCTTGGTAATTTTTCCACTGATTAAAAGTAGGTAGACCATCGGAACCCATGATAATAACAAACTGCCGATCGGGGTATTGATCGCGCAAATAGGCCAGGGTATCGATGGTGTAGGATGGCTGAGGCATTTTCATCTCTATATCACAGGCACGGAAACGACGATCGTCATATATAGCCTCACGCACCAGTGCCATCCGGTGATAATCGGCCAGCAAGGTACTTTTTTTCTTAAAAGGATTTTGCGGACTTACCACAAACCACACCTGCTGGATATCGGTAAACTCGACCATGTAGTTGGCAATAACCAGATGCCCGACGTGGATGGGATTAAACGATCCAAAAAACAAGCCTGTTTTCATGCAGATGATAGCTTAGCTTAATTGCTGTTACTGCAAATTTAATTAACCTTACTGGCTTTTAGACTATATTTTTGATTTATCCTAATATTATGAAGCAATTTTGGATATTTTGCTCTTTTTACCGGCGAGCGGGCAAAAAGACAGGAATAGGACTCTTCGGTTAAATTTTCCAACTGTTCATCTGTTAACTCCTTCAAAGCCGGACTGGCTTCGAATGCGGGTTCGTGGTGGGGGTTAGCACGGAAATTCCAGGGGCACACCTCCTGACATATATCACAACCAAAAATCCATCCCTGCAATTTTCCCTTCACTGGTTCATCGATATCATTCTTATTTTCGATGGTTTGATAGGAAATACAGCGACTGGCATCTATCACCATAGGGGCTACAATAGCACCCGTAGGACAGGCATCGATGCAATAGGTACAGGTACCACACAAATTATTGATAGGCTTATCATAAGCCAGCTCGATATCCAGGAAAATTTCCCCGATAAAAAAATATGACCCCAGCCGTCGGTTGAGCAGCAGGCTATTTTTCCCGATCCAGCCCAGACCAGCTCGTTGTGCCCAGGTACGCTCCATTACCGGAGCCGAATCAACAAAACAACGACCCCGAATATGATTGCCAAAAGTTTGTTGAATTTCATAAAGCAAGCGTTGAAGTTGCTTTTTCATGACCCGATGGTAATCGACCCCCAGGGCATAGCGGGCAATTTTGTACTTTCGATTAGCAAAGGGATAGTGTGCAGGCGCATAATTTTTTAAAACCACAACGATAGAGCGTGTGCCCTCAAATAGCAGTTGTGGGTTAATCCGCTTATCCACATGATTAGCCATCCACTGCATGCCAGCGTGATAGCCTTTGCTTAGCCATTGCTGTAAACGATATTCATCCTCTTCCAGCCTTTCCGCTCGGGCTATACCGCAGGCATCAAATCCCAGCGCAATGGCTTTGGCTTTAATGAATTGTGTGAGGGTTTCGATATCCACCGATAGAATTTATAATAAACCCAGCTCAAGCATGGCTTCTTCGCTCATCATATCTTTGTTCCATGGTGGGTCGAAAGTGAGGTTAACCTTTACATCCTTAACCCCTTCTATGGCCTTTACCTTTTCGTGTACCTCAACCACCAGCTCATCGGCCATAGGGCAATTGGGAGCCGTCATGGTCATTACTATCTCAACATTGAAATTATCATCAATGTTGATTTCATAAATCAGACCCAAATCAAAAATGTTGACCGGAATTTCGGGGTCGTATATGGTCTTTAGCACCGTGGCTATTTCTGATTCCAGTTGCAAAATTTTGTTGCTCATACCTACCTGCTTTTTAGTTTAAACAACAAAAATCGTTCAAAGTTTCCTAACAGGGAACAAAATTAGCCCTTTTGTATGAAAATAAATTACTTATCAGACTAATGCACACCATGAGACAATAAATAGGCACTGTATTCCTTATCGGTCTTACGAATATGATTTTCTATCCACTCCTTGATCATGTTGGTAATTTCGATGCTAATCACCAGCTTGCCTGTCTTTACCCGTTCAGCTATTTCATTTACTTTCTTAATAAATTCATCGTGTTCTTTCTTGTGCAGAGTAAAGCCGGGATATTGGTAACGATGCATCAATTGTTCTTCCCACTGAAAATGATACTCCGTATAATCCCGTAATTTTGTAAGGAGCTGTAATAAAGCATCATGAGTGTCCTTTTGTTGAACTATACCTTCATAAAAGGCATTTAAAGCATCAAACAGGGATTGATGCTGCCTGTCGATACTTGCAATCTTAACACTATAGCTATCGCTCCACTTAATTATTTCCATTTCCTTTACCTTTAAGTTTGTAAATATGTTTACTTTTGTCTTATACGTAGAGGGTAACTAAAAGTTGCAATTTTATTGCAAGCATGGATATGCAACAATCTGCAAAGATTATTGAATGTAATTTTGAAGATCCTGAGCATTTGAAGGCAATAGGAGAACTCACTGCAGCCTACATGTTGGATCCGATGGGAGGCGGTGAAAGGATGGCTGACCATGTAAAGGAAAATCTGTCAGCGGTTCTGTCGGCACATCCAGCTAAACTCGTTCTACTAGCCAGGGTAAATGAGAATTATGTAGGTATTTGCACGGCCTTTATAGGTATCTCTACTTTTTATGCCCGACCCTACTTCAACGTTCACGACATTGCAGTGCTGCCAGCATATAGAGGGCAAGGTATTGGTCGGCAACTACTTGAAAGGATAATAGCAATAGCCCGTGAGCGTAATTACTGCAAGGTCACCCTTGAGGTGCGCCACGACAACCTTCCGGCACAACATCTGTATCGTGAGCTGGGCTTTGCCGACACAGAACCTCCTATGTACTTCTGGACAAAGTGGTTGTAAGGGTAGCCAGATGTGGACATGACGTTACAAGAGACTCAAATAAAAGCCGTTGTGGAAATGGCATAAGAAAGCTGCTTTACAGCAGCTTTCTTATAATTAGGTAACATCTAATCCAATCGAAAAAAAGCCTAAAAGAACCCGGAATGAAATAAATCTCATCCTGCTATTTATTTCATCCGACAGCTGTTTACTTTTTCCCTGCAATTTCAAACACCATCTTATCGATATTAAAATTATCGCCATCGGCTACAAATTTGAGCACATGGGTACCTGCTTCAAGTTTTATGGGTTTCTTCACCACTGTCCAGTTTTGAAATCCGCCTGTGCTGGGCACCACAATTGTGCCAGATACATCTTTGTCGTCGCATTCGAGGTGAAACTTACCCCCTTCGAAAGCCGCAGCAAGGTACAATGACACCTCATAGGTAGCTGGTTTTTCGACCGTGACGGTATAAGCCAGCCATTCGCCTCTGTTGATCCAGCCAACATTATATCCACCGGCCGAACATTTTTCGATATCCACCCCTTCCTGTAAACGATACTGACCACCCTCGTTTACCTCATTCCTGTCGTGGTAAGCATCGTCGGGGCAACCCCTATCAAAATCCTCGGCTTCGATGGTACCCGGTATGGTATTCAGTTTATAGGCCTGCTGGGCTACATCACATACTTCCTTCAGTTGCCATCCAGCAAAAGAGGTAGCATTAGCATCGCCGACATCCACTTTACTTCCTTCAGCAACCTCCCCCTTAACGATCAAAACTTTATGGGGGAATTGCTTATTGGTAATTCTCAGCATTCCGTAATAGATAGTTTCGATTTTCCATTGTTGATTGTCCTGGCCACGCTCTTTTGCGATCTCAATACCCTGCTTTGAAGCATTATACTCCAGCACCTGATTATTGTTTTTCCGATTGATGATTTTATAAAAACCTTTGCCTGCGGACTCAAGCTTCCATTGATTTTCGTAGTTTTTCCTTCCCTTTGTAAGAGTTAAATCGTACCCAAGTACCAGACTGCCATTATTGTTAGCTGGTATCAGGAAATAATTCAGGGAACAATTGATATCGGCGTAATTATCGAGAGGTGGGATGTAGCCATCGAAGCTTAGCCGAATAACGTATGCCGGCTCATCGAAAAAGGTATCGGGCAAACTAACCAGTAAGCCATCATTGAGTTGGTTGTAAGACAAGGGCTGATATCTTTTTGTTTCGCCCATAATCATTTCTACCAACTTTAGGTTTTTTAAGTTGATATGATCGGCACCCAGCAAGGTTAGCTTTACATCCTTCTGTGCTTTGTCCCATCCGAGCAATATGGCATAGAGGGTTGTATTGTTTTTCGATCGGGTGTAACGGATATCCTGGGCTGTGCCTTCCTGCGGTGCAATAAATACGCCGTGGTTAGCGCCCATCTTTGTAGGTCCTTCGCCATACCATTGCCAGGCACGGGTATTGTAAATGGCTTCGCCGTATTTTTTAAGCCACCTGCCAATGGCCAGCAGAATATCCTTTTGTTCTTGAGGAATTGAACCATCGGCGCGGGGTGAGATGTTAAGTAGCAAGTTGCCGTTTTTGCTAACCTTGTCGATTAACGAATGCAGCAATTGTTTGTACGAATAATAGGCGAGACCTTCGGTATAACACCAGCTTGTTGGGCTCACAGCATCATCGGAAAGCCAGTAAATGTCGGTAAGCGAAGTAGGTCCCCCACGCTCGTAGTCAAGAACAGCACATTTCGTATTTAAGCCATCCTTAAAGGTAGCAACCACTTCCTTGTTCCAATCGATTGCCCGGTTGTAGTAATAAGACAGAAAGCCGAGCAGGACGGGTTCGGATAGCTGGTGCAGGTTAAAATCCTGGTAAATAATATCGGGTTGATAGCCATCGATAATTTCCTTATGTTTAGCCAACCAGAGGGCTTCGTTTTTTTCCTTCCCCTGTTGGCCATAAAGCATCTGCAGTTTGGGGTCATCGGTTTTAGGGACATACTCAAAGTATCCGGTAATGTTGTAAGCATGATGCATAGAAAGCAATAATTTTAGATTTCTCTGGCGGATAGCCTTGCTGAGCAAGCCCACCAAATCGAGTTTGGGTCCCATATCCTTTGCATTCCATGGATTTACCTTACTTGCCCACATTGAGAAGCCATCGTGATGCTCAGCCACCATGCCAGCAAATTTAACTCCCGCATCGGCAAAAAGCTGAGCCCATTCGTCGGGGTCGAAATTGCCCCCTTCCGATTTCAGACGGGGAGCAAACTGCACAAAGTTGCCCTCCTTATCTGGTGCGCCCAGAATAAAATTATGATATGGCCACACAGAGATGTCGCCATACTTCTCGGTATGATGCTTATTTTCGTTCGAACCCGCAACGTACATGTTCCGGGGATACCATTCATTGGCATAGGCCGGGACTGAATAAACGCCCCAATGGAAGTAAATGCCAAACTTGGCATCCTTAAACCATTCAGGAACAGGATTAGCCCTTTCCAGCGACTCGAATGTCGGCTGAAAGTAGGGCTGTTGAGTATTCGGCTGCGAAACAATAGTTGACAGTGCTGACCAAAATAAAAACACAACGCTGAGTAGCTTTATTGTTTTCATAATTCATGTGAGTTAATGACTATTAATTTTTTTTCCGAAAAATATCAAACTTCCGCTGATAAGCCTGCCTGTAAATGTTTCGAAATAGGCATTTAAATGTAAAGAACGTTCAAGAGCCGGAGCTATAGCTATCTGTTTGTTAGCAAAAAACATTTTTTCCCTCGTCAAGGTTAATTTCTAAAATCAAATCATTCAAAAGTCAGCCAATCAATTTCAACCTTTCTATCATCGGCAGATGACACCAACAAATTATGCAATCCCGGTTTTAATGCATTTACTTTAAATTTAACAATCTGCCATTGATTGGCTGGAGGAATAATCATTTTTGCAATGGAAGGATTATTGACGTTATTTAGCTTGAGCTCTATTACACCTCCACTCTCGGCCAGGTATTTGATTATAACATTTTTATAATTTTTATTTTCGAAGCTCACGCTATTGTATTGTACCCAGGCATCTTTTTGATGGAAAATAGTTTTCCATCCAACGAAAGTTTTGGTAGAATCGATAAATGCAATAGTAATACCTTTTTCGCTAATTTTACTATATCTATCGATGTCGATTCTTTTTGAAGCATCCGTAACCCCTACTCCACGATTAGTAGGTACAACCTTACGAATGGTTCCATCGGAATTAAAAAAGAGGCTATCGATACAAATGGAACGATTTTTATCGAAATGAGGCGAAAGATGATTTTGATGATAAAACAAGTACCACTGACCCTTGTATTCAATGATAGAATGATGATTGGTCCAACAGTTCATAGGAGACTCGTCCATTATTACCCCAGTCATTTTGAATGGTCCGATGGGACTACTTCCAACGGCATACTCGAGCCGTTCAATCTGATTCTCAACATGAGGAAAAGTAAGATAATACAAGCCATTTCGCTCAAAAACCCATGGACCCTCTTTCAAACCTTTTTGGGGCAAATTTTCAATAATGATAGGATCAGAGGCAAGTTCAAGCATATTATCCTTCAGCTTTGCTACATAAATATTACCCAGCGACCAATAGATATAAGCCTGACCATCTTTATCGATAAACACACAGGGATCGATACCTACAATTCCCTTTATGGGTTCGGGCTGAATAGCATATGGTCCATCGGGTTTATTGGCTATTGCAACCCCTATGCGAAACAGCTTTCTACCAGTTACGCTATCCTTTTCTTGACTAATTGCCGGAAAATAAAAAAAATACTTACCATTACGTTCAACACAATCGGGTGCCCACAGGCTATAAGTTGTAGTATCGACCCATGGCACCTGGTATTGCGTAAGTATTACGCCATGATCAACCCAATCGACGAGATTACTGGAAGAAAAGACATGATAATCCTCCATACAAAACCAATCTTTACGCAATCCCTTTCCTTCGGGCACCGGGATATCATGGGAAGGATACACGTACACCTTGCCATTGAAGACATGAGCCGATGGATCGGCAGTAAATTGATTCCGTATTACTGGATTTTGTGAAAAAATATTTTCAAAGGTCACAAATAGTAAAAATAAGAGGAATAATTTTTTCATCATAATATTAATTTTTAAAGGTATGATGGAACACCCATGTTTGCAATTTTATCACTATTGTGTTTGCGTTCGCAGGAACATGGGTGTTTCATAATTTTTTATTTTTCACAATAAATTGAAATATTCTCTAATTTCTTGTTTTCAGGTTATGTTTTGATACTGCCTATTGAAAGTTTCATTTTAGTTTTAAAATATTTGATTAATTCTGAACCAATCAAAGTCAACGTAGCCACCAGTTATTTTGGTGGCATAATTAAAGAGTCCAAAGCGATACCCCATAAAATGCGCCAGATTGTATGTCATTTTTAGAGTATTGCCAATAGGTTTCCATGCCTTGTTATCGAGACTGTAATAAAAACGGGCGGTATCAACCATATTTGTAAAATTACAGTTGGCCTTAAAATACACTATATTTTGTTTTAAAGGCACACTCTCGATTTCTTCAGGGACTTTGTTTTGATTAATAACCATTACAATTCTTTTCTGACCATTTTCGTATTTTACGCCTATCAGTCCGTACTGTTTTTGTAATAAAGTCAAACCTGCGAAATCGCCTTCTTTCATGCCCGACACATCAATTTTCACAGCTCCGCTGCATTTCGGTCCAAAAGTTCGTTGTGTCAGCGTATTTCTTGCTTTTTCGAAATCATCGACTACCGTACCAGTGATTAACCGCAAATATCCTTTCCTCTGTTTAATTGACCATAAATTATTGTCGGGGTTATGATTCCATTGCCACACGAGAGGTAGGTCAAGCTCTCCCTCATTTCGGTCAAATTCGTCGGATGATACAATGGCAGGAATAATACTTTTATTAAAAGGTAAATCGAGCGTATCAGGTACATGGCCATTAATTCCCAGGATAGGCCAATCATCCTGCCAGGTAACCGGCACTAAATAAGGAATACGGCCTACGGCACCAAAATCACGGAAAAGATAAGCAAACCATCGTCCATCGGGCATATCGATTAATCCACCCTGGGCAATACCTCTGTCCTGTAAGGCTATCCGGCCTTCCCATGGGCCATTTATGTTATCGGCACGATGGATTAAAACGGTTCGCATTCCGCCTCTTGGCCAGGTAATATTAAAGAGATAATATTTATCCTTTACCTTAAAAAGCTGCGACCCCTCAGCCGGAAGGCCGATATTATCTCCTGCCGGTGCACTTGCATTTTCAATCAATATCCTTACCGTGCCCTCCTTTAATCCCGAAAAATCTTCCTTAAGTTCAGCAATTTTTAACGTCCCTGCACCCCAGATAATATAAATTTTGCCGTCATCGTCTAAAAATATGGAATGATCGTGTAAGGTGGGGGCAAATGCAAATCTTTCCCATTGGCCACTCTCAATATCTTTTGTTTTGAAAATATATGTTTTGCCGGTAGTATGGGAAAAAGTACTCAAATAGTATGTTCCCTTGTGAAATCGTAAGCAGCTGGCCCATGAACCCCGCCCATAATCGCTTTTTCCGTTTGTAAGACGCGTTTCGTCAATATCCTCAAGGATATCATAAGCATAACCTATTATTTCCCAGTTTGTAAGGTCTTTTGATTTCATTACCGGTACACCCGGGCACATATGCATGGTAGTACTACTCATGTAATATGTATCCCCTACCCGTATCATCGACATATCAGGCACATCGGCAAAGATGACAGGATTGGTGGCTTTTTGAGATTCTGAAAAATTTATAAAACAGAATAAGAAAATAATTGCAAAAAATATATTGTTTTGCATCATAATAAAATTAATTTTTAAAGGTATGATGGAACACCCATGTTCGCAATTTTATCACTATTGTGTTTGCGTTCGCAGGAACATGGGTGTTTCATGGCATATAATCTTTAATTACTGAGGCTGTATTTCCAAAAGCGTGTAAAGCTGATTTTTTTATTATCCTAAGGCATGACTTCAACATTAAAATCCAATTGCTCAGTTATTTTTTTCCCCTATTAATTTACCACAGATGGCACAAAGATTTTTATGCATTTCTCTGTGTTTCTCCGTGCCCTCTGTGTTTAAACATGGCTCAATCTTTATTTTGTTATGCTAATCTTTTGAGAATAAACAGTCGTACCATTCCTAAGAACTACAAAGTAATCCCCATTTTTTAAACTCAGAGGCAAGGTCATTTCAGGGGCATAGTTGACAGACTTGCCCATAATTAGTCTCCCCATCATGTCGGTAATTTGAATCCTATTGTATCTGAAATCGGGTGATTTAATCGCAATTTCATTGGATGCAGGATTGGGATAAATGGATATGTTGCCAGTATTTTTGGTTGTAATTCCAACAAAATCCTTTTCTATGTCAAAATAGTTGATATTGAAGCCTCCGGTAACTGTAACAATCTTAAGGTAGTGTTTTCCCTTCGGTACAGATATATCTTTTATTACCGAGGTAAATGTTTGCCATGCACCAGTAGAGGGAACACTAATGGTACCTATTTTAACATCATCCAGGTAATAATCGAACTTAGGCCCAGCAGATTGGGCAGCCAGGCGGAATAAAATTTTAAATTCCGTATCGTTGGTATTGTTTTCGATGGCATAAACCAGCCAGTCGCCTGTTTCGGTCCAGCCTACATTCAATCCGCCACCGGCGTCACTTGTATTTTCGGTAGCTGTGCCAAACTGAAGGGTATAATTTTCGGCCTCAACTTTTCCGGGTATTTGGACGTAAATGGGTGCTGGTAATGGATTTTCAACTAAAAAATCGGTGAAAGCCTCCAACGAACCCTTATCGGCAGCCGTAATGTTTCCGGGTGTATAAGAAATGGTTACCGTATCGCCATAGTATAAATTGCTATAGAGGTTTAACTTAACAGTATTTTTAATATTGAACACTTCTTTAATGGCTACGGCCTTACCATTGACCTTCAATGCGAGCTGAGGAATTTGTGCATCAATCATTGCCATAGGTTTTGAAAATACCAGGGTTAAAGCTATTGCGTTATTGTCGACACTGGCTGAGACAATATGAACAGGTAGTCCCTTAGCCTTATTTTTTACTATGTAAGCTGTGTCATTCTTGAACACTCCACTATCAACCGATAAGATGCTATTGCCGGTGTAACTGAGGGCTAGCTGATAATCGGCATAAACCGTATCCGAAAGCTGGAATACCAGTGTGGTAGAGTCGTTGTTCAGAAAACTGCAATTAAGGAGCGAAATATTTTTTTGTCCATTGAAAGTAGCCTTCAGTTCTAATGAAGAAATATCATTGGATAGCAACATCTTCTTATTGAATTGTGCCACTAAGCTATCACCACTTTCGGTAACCGCCAGCTCAACTAATTTTGGAGCAGATCCATAGAGTTGATTATCTACAGCCGTATCGTTAAAAGCCACCAGTGCTTTGTTGTACACCGACACCACATTTCCGTTGCCATACGACAGGGTAACCTCGTTGGTTTTTGTAATATTGTTCTTTAGCACAATAGCGATATGAACGGAATCGGCCAGCACAATGGTATCAATGGCAGCATCCAGCCCATCGACTTTTACCGAAAAACCCTCAAATGATGGCAATGACTTGATTGGCTTTGTAAAAGTAACCATTATTTGTTTTGGGTCAGCATCGAGCACATAAGCTGCCTTGAACTTAGGAACCCCAAAGCCAAGTGAAAATTTTTTACAAAAATCCCAAATTTCCTTGCTGGTATTCACCCCATTGGGGTCGATGGAGTGCCAGTGACCTACACCGGTAATGCTTATCAACACTATTTCGACGGAATCGGTACCCGGTCCCCAATAATATCTGGTGCCATTGGAATTGGGTTTGTCGGGTGGATAGGGTTTTGTAATAACGGCTGTAGTAGGACAACTATCCCTGGCAATCCATCCATTTAGGTAGGGTTGCACTCCACTGTAAGCTACCACATCGTCGGCAGTGCCATGTACATGAATAATAGGGACAGGCCTTGAACTACTGATATTGCTATTCCATAGCGGGTAACCACTAACAGGGGCAAAAGCAGCAATTTTATCGGCTATTTTAGTAGCTGCATAATAGGTCATCATGCCACCCATCGAAAAGCCCGAAAGGTATACCCTTTCCCTATCGATACCATACCTGTTAACCATTTCATCAATAATGGCAAGGATAAAATCAATATCAGTATTGCCCGATATATCCCACGAATTATTAAGTCCGGCAGGATACACTACCACAAAATTGTTCTCTTTGGCAATGGTTTCCCATTGGGTCTGGTTTTTCTGATAATTAATGTCCTGGTTATATCCATGCATGGAAATAAGCAGCGGACGACCTGGAACAATGGTCGAGGGAGCATATACAAGCATTTGACGGGTGGTATTACCCACCTGAAAATCTTCGATCTGGGCATATGATAATTCAACTGCAATAAATGCCCATACCCCCAAAAGCAGACATTTTAAATTTTTCATCATAATAAAATTAATTTTTAAAGGTATGATGGAACACCCATGTTCGCAATTTTATCACTATTGTGTTTGCGTTTGCAGGAACATGGGTGTTTCATAATTTTATGGGTTTATGTTAATAATGGTATTTAGTTCAATGGACTGCCAGCCCCCCGTGGAGAAAAAAGTTTTCTCTACGGAGTTAAGCCTTAGTGAACAATAATTTTCATACTTTTTAAATCTTTGCTATCGGAGCTATTTCCGTAAAAAATTTCATATTCTCCCGGTGTTACCGTCAGCTTACCGCTTTTACGGTCGTAAAACTCGAAAGATGAGTAAGGTAGCGTAACTACAGCATTACGGGTTTTGCCTGCTGGCACATCAATTCGCTGATAGCCTCTGAGCGTTTTTAGGGGGCCGTCGGTATCATTCACTTTACGGACGTATACCTGAACTATTTCGGTACCATCGCGTTTACCAGCATTGGTAACAGGGACAGTAAGCTCTATTTGTTCATTAGCCGATATTTGGGTTTTATTCAGCTTAGCCTCACCTATTTTAAAGGTTGTGTAGCTTAGTCCAAAACCAAACGGGAAAAGAGCATCGTTCATAAAGCGGTAGGTACGACCCTTCATTGAATAGTTTTCGAAATCGGGAAGCTGGTCGGAGCTTTTATAAAAGGTAACGGGCAATTTACCCGATGGATTATAGTCGCCAAAAAGCACATCGGCCACAGCCTGTCCGCCGGCTTCGCCAGCATACCAGGCCTGCACAATAGCATCGCAGGTCTGGGTTTCGGGGGTGAGCGCAATAGCCGAGCCTGAGCAATTGACAAAAATGACTTTTTTACCGGCCTGCTTCAACATTTTAAGCAAATTGCGCTGAACAGCAGGTAATTCAATGTCGGTACGGTCGCCTCCTTTAAAACCCGGATAGTGCACAGGCATTTCCTCGCCCTCGAGCCTACCCGACAAACCACCTACAAAGATTACTACATCAATACCCTTTAACTTATCGATAAGTCCGCTGAAATCGATATTTACTTCCTTACCAAAATCAAACTCTAGGTTGGCCTGCCAGTTGTAAAGCTGGGCGTAGCGTATCTCGATTGAATATTTTTTGCCGGCCTCAACCTTAAAATGAGCCTTCGAGGGAAGCGTACGCCAGTTATAGCTTTTAACCAGTGACTGACCATTAACGAATAACTCAAAATAGCCTGTAGCGCCATAGTTAAAGGTAATTTCTTCGTCTTTGTCGGCAGTAAATTCGGTTTCATATTTGGCCGAAAAATCCTCGAGTTTTACACCAGGGGCAAACTCATGTTGGCCTGCAGTAGTTAACTTAACAGAATTGGTAATATTTTGTACTGCAACGACATCACCGCTAAAATCGCGATTATTCCAATAGGTAGCCTTAAAGCCTGTTTTCCCATCAAATTGGGCACGTCCTATGTAGCTCTGGGTAATCTTATCTTCAACAAGGTCGCATGCCTTGTCATAAAGAATTTTTTCAGGTGACAATTTTGAGGTAATACCCTCTAAAATAGTAATAGTACGTATAGGGGTACCATTATAATTTCCCCAGAGCATAACAGCATCATTTGCATTGGGGCCAATTACAGCAATTTTTTTAACCGCCGACTTATTGAGCGGGAGAATATTGTTTTTGTTTTGCAGCAATACAATGGATTGGCGAGCCATTTCCAGGGCAAGCTGACGATGCTTTTCATTGTTAATGATAGTATAGGGAATTTTTGTCCAGGGCACCAGTGAGTCGGGGTCAAAATCGCCGAGTTCGAAACGGCCGCGTAATACACGCGACAAACTTCTATCGATATCCTCAACTTTAATCAGGTCCCTTTCTACAGCTGTTGGGAGGGTTTTATAGGGATAATTGTCCCACACGCATTCCACATCGGTTCCGGCAAGAACGGCTTTTGAAGCTGCATGAACCGGAGTGGAGGAAACCTTATGGCTGGTAAAAAAATCGGTAACAGCGCCACAATCGGACACCACGATAGACTTGTATCCCCAGTCGTCGCGTAATATTCGTTGCAGCAACCTGCGATTGCCACAACAGGGTTCATCGTCGAGGCGGTGATATGCACACATCACCTGACGCACTCCTGCCTGCTGCACCAATGCTTTGAAAGCCGGCAAATAGGTTTCATATAAATCGCGCGGATCGACATTATTTAAATTGATTTCGTGACGACTCCATTCGGGACCCGAATGAACCGCATAATGCTTGGCGCAGGCAAGTAATTTGCGATACTTAGCTGTGTCGGGGCCCTGTAAACCTTTCACCACAGCAACACCCATGCGGGTCATCAAATAAGGATCTTCGCCATAGGTTTCCTGGCCACGACCCCAGCGTGGATCGCGGAAAATATTAATATTAGGCGTCCACACAGAAAGACTCAGGAATCGTTTATTTTCACCTCCTCGACGCAGGTGTTCGTGATATTTTGCACGTGCCTCATCCGAAACAGCCGAGAAGATCTGATAAACCATTTCATCATTAAATGAAGCAGCCATGCCTATGGGTTGAGGAAATACTGTTACACTATCATTGTTGGCATAGCCATGCAGTGCTTCGCTCCACCAGTTAAATTTACGAATACCCAATCGGGGGATAGCCTCAGACTGATCGCACATCAGAGCCACTTTTTCTTCAACAGTCAACCGCGAAATTAAATCCTGTGTCCGTTCGTCAAAACTTAAGTGAGGATTTTGAAAAGGTAATTGTTGGCTGGATAGACTAAATGAAGAAAATACTAAGGAAGTAATAAAAATATTTTTCAATCTTTTCATCATTTTATTTTTTTAGTTGAACAATAACATTGAAAACTCGCGCAAACTACGCCTCCAGCTTAAAAATTCATGTGCTGTATTTGGAGAAATGTATAATACACTGTTAATGCCAGCCTTTTTCAAGGCTTCAACATTCTCCCGGGGATCACCTCCAGTAAATTCTCGCCCTCGTTGAATCATCCAGTCAATTTCTTTACTGCCATAGCTCACAAATACAAGCTTAATTTTGTCTTTAAATCCTGGTGTGCTATTCACCTCATCCATGGATATGGAGGCACCGCTAAACAGACCTATATAAGCGAATTTGTCGGTATTGGCTAATGTTATCATTTTTGTTTCCATGCTTCCCATCGATAAACCTGCCATGGCACGGTGTTTTTGATCGGGGATTGTTCGGAAATTATTATCGATATAAGGGATAAGCTCATCGATAAGCACTGTTTGGAATGGTTTGATATCGAATTTTCTGAGTTCGCCAAACTTAACTTCATTGGTCATGCCGTAAGTCATAACGATTATAAATGGCTTTATTTTCCCTTCGGCAATAAGGTTATCCATAATCAGGTTGGCATGTCCCTGATTGGTCCAGGCTGTTTCGTCCTCCCCCCAGCCATGCTGGAGATAAAGTACAGGGTAGCGCTTTTTTTGATCCCTATCGTAATCGGGTGGTGTATAAACAAAGGCACGGCGAATACTATTGGTGCTTTTCGATGGAAAAAGAATCTGCTGCACGCGGCCATGGGGAACGTCTTTCAAGGCATAAAAATCCTGATCAAAAGCTGGCACCTCGATTCCACTTTCCCATCGGCAGGAACCGTAGAAATTCAGCGTACCCGGATCGTTAAAAGTCCCGCCATCGACTGTGAGGCGATAGTAGTGGAATCCTTCATCGAGGGGTTCGGCAGTTGTACCCGTCCAATAACCATCATCAGATTTAGAGAGCGTCGTCCCCTCACGCCCACCTAAACTTACCTTAACACTCTGGGCTTGTGGGGCAAAAATGCGAAAACGAGCATACCCTTGCGAATTCACCTGCGGGTATTCTTGTCCCGGCTGATTTAGAACGGAAGATTTAAAATCTTCAATTACCGTATTACTCGTTTGCGCTAAGCAGACTTCACTGATAAAAAGAACTGCCAGCAGAATAATGAATTGTTTGAACAGCATATTTTGTTCTCCTTTTGTTAGTTGGTTATTATAAATATTTGAGAATCTACTCATTAAACACAATTTTCTTTTTCATTCCGTTATATACAACTTCTTTATCTGCATAAAACTTTTCTTCGCAGCCGACTCCATGACCTGATGATACACGTACAAACCGAAAAGTTCTCGTTTTAAGCATTCCGGGAAAATTTCCCTTTCTATCGCTTATCGTAAGAATTTTTCTTCTATCGTCCCATTTAAACGTTATTATTGAATAGAGTCCTTTCTCATAATTGTAATTATCGCCTTCATCTTCGTAGAGGGTAAACTCTCCATCAGCTCCTGCATATATTCTTATTTCGAGGTTATCCCATTTTTTCTCGCCTGCATATTGTACTTCGGGACCAATAGGAAGAATAGATCCGGCTTTTACATACAAAGGCACAATATCTATTGGCGTTTCCTTCATTATTGTTTGCCCGCCTTTAAATTTCTCACCTGTCCAGAAGTCGTACCAATCAGAGCCTTCAGGGAGATAAACCTTTACACTCTTTATTTCATTATAATCTCCGATGACTGTTGTTTCGTTACCCTGTTTAATGCTTTTTGAATACATGGGTTCAGTTATAGGAGATACCAGCAATGATTTCCCAAACATGTACTCATTATTAATGTCGAAAACCTTTTTATCACCAGGGAAATCCATGACTAAAGCCCGCATCATTGTAGCATGATTGGCAGTTACATCCCAGGCAGTAGAATATATATAAGGGAGTAATAAGTAACGCAGGTTGATAAATTTTTCGATAGCATCATAAATGGGTTCGCCTTTTTGGCCAAACTGATAAATTTCGCGTGGTGCATCGGTTCCGTGCGAACGCATCATTGGGCAGAAGGCACCAAATTGTAGCCAGCGAACATAAAGTTCCCGATAATTGGGGTCATCAAGTTTGCGTGGAAAATTCCACAGAAAAAAACCGCCTATATCGGAGTTCCAGTAGGGTATTCCACATAACGAAAAATTAAGTCCTGCCGGAATTTGATTGCGCAAAGCCTCCCACGAAGCCACCACATCGCCCGACCAGGTATTGGATCCATAACGTTGCTGGCCAGCAAATGCCGAACGGGTAAGTATAAAAACCCGTTTTTCGGACGTTTCCGCACGCTGATGAGTATATACACCACCTACTGTCATCAAAGGAAAAGCATTGCGAACACTTCGGAAGGACCCTAAATAAGTCTTATTATTCAGGTCTTCGTCCTTAAATTGCAAATGATCGGGTTCAGAAGAATCCATCCACCATCCATCTATACCCAGAGACATCAGGCCTTTTTTCAGGTATTTCCAGTAAATATCCCGAGCCTGTGGATTGTAAGCATCGTAAACACGCACTCCCGATGGATAATCGAGTCTTGGAGGCCATTTGTCCGAACCCGATTCGGGCCAGGTAGTAAAATCCATTAAAGCGCCTATCTCGTTAAGTTCTTTATATTGTTTTGTGTGAGGTCCAAATGAATTCCAAATGGAAATAATGATATGGGCATTCATACCATGAATATCGTTCACCATCTTTTGCGGATCATAAAATTCGGCATTGAGAAAATCCATGGCATTCCACAGATAATTATTTCCCCAATACTGCCAGTCCTGTATAATTCCATCGAGCGGAACACCCAGTTCACGATATCTCTTTACCACACCTACAATTTCATCCTGACTTTTGTAACGCTCTTTGCTTTGCCAATAACCGAAAGTCCAGAGCGGAAACATGGGCACTCTTCCAGTAAGTTCACGCATCTGTGCAATAACACCATCCGCATTGCCTCCGTATATGAAATAATAATCAATTCCATCTCCTACTTCCGAATCAAAAGAGGTTTCTTCAGGAGTATCGGTAAAAATTGTTGGTGAATAATTATCCCAGAACAAGCCATAACCTTTGTTTGATAGAAAAAATGGAATATAATCGTCAGTATTACCCTGAATCATTCGTAATTGAATATTTCGGCGAATCATTTTTCCGTCCTGCTGCTGCCCAAGGCCGTAGATTGCTTCATTGCTGTCTAAAAGAAAGGATTGGGAAACACGATATGTTTTTCTTCCTACATCATCGAAATCCTTGAAGATACTGCTTTTTTCCTTTTCTTTCAACAGTAAAATGTCTTTTTCCGAATAAAATGAAAGGTTCCCTGATAGCAGATTCAGACAAACTGTAAGTTTTTTACTTTTTACAAATATTTCTTTGTTTTTTTGCGTTAACACCAGTTCTGTCGGCTGTGGTTCGGAAATAACAGAAAGACTTTTTTTGTTAAAAGCATTATTAGCAGGCCATTTAATTACTCTTACCGTTGAAGGGTTGTAAAACTGAATTTCAATTTCAACGTTTTCTACCGTTGATTTTATTCCATACTTAGTTTTATGGTAGTTCGGCGAACTCATAACATTAAACAGTCCTGCTAATAAGAAAACCCAAATGAATGCGCTTTTTTTAATAAGCATAATTGAGTTGTAATAAGTAATTATTCATCATAATAAAATAATTTTTAAAGGTATGATGGAACACCCATGTTCGCAAATTTATCCCTATTGTGTTTGCGTTTGCAGGAACATGGGTGTTTCATATGTTTTTATTACAAATCCGCCATAAGGCAGTATTTTTATTTTCAAGGGTTTGCCAAAGCTTATATTTTCTTTCTTGAAACTCTTGCCATCCTCAGCATCCGTAATCATCATGCCTTTTACCTTTTTGTTTAGGAACGATGGATTTAATTCGATTATCCTTTCGGCTTTTTCGCCATTAATGCCAGCAATGTACCATGTTTCTCCTTTCTTTCTTGCCAGAACTACAAACTTCCCTGGATACCCATCGATGAATTGTACATCGTCCCATACGTTCGGAACAGTGCGCATGAATTCAATAACATAATCTGGTTGCTTTGCCATTCCTTCCGGCGTTTCAGCAATATGCTGAATGCCCGAAGTAAACAAAACCGATAGGGCTATTTCAAATCCACCCGTAGTTCTTCGCGTAATATTTGGAATTCCCGAAAAATTTACAGGCGTAAAATCCATTGGGTCGAAAAGATTTCGGGTAAAAGGGATAACCGTGCAATGCCAGGGTTGATTATCGGCAAAGTACTGGCTGAAAGTAACATATTCCTCTCCCCTTATGCCTTCCATGGAGACCAGATTGGGGAATGTCCTATGCCAACCTCGTGGATAGGTACACCCATGAAAGTTAACAGCAAGATTATATTTTGCAGCATCTTTCAAGATATCAATATAGTATTTCATCATCGACTGTCCGTCGCCACCAAAGAAATCGACTTTGATACCAGCTATACCCATTTCTTTTAGCCGACTAAATTCGGCATTGCGTGACTCGCTCGTAAGCAAGCGGTCGCGCGGGGTAATGGTTGTGGTGTTCCAATCTCCGGCCGAATTGTACCAGAGCAATATTTTGACATTTTTCGTTTTTGCATAATCGGCCAGTTCCTTTATTTTATCATAGCCTATCTGTGTATCCCACAGGGCATCAATCAGGCAATACCTCCATTTCATTTCCGATGCAAAATCGATAAAATGTTTTTGCATCTCATACACGGTGGCATTATCCTTTAAAATAACCCAGCTCCACGAGGCTATACCCGGTTCGAGCCAACCGGAAACGTCGTATTGGGCAGGGTTAGCCAGATCAGTTGCCAGGTTCGATTCCACCAGTCCTCCCAGATTGTCGGATATAGCAATTATCCTCCATGGAGTGTACCAGGGGAGCACTGACTCAGGGAGATAAGGTTCACTACCCATGCTTTCCTGTGGCTGAGGAAACTGAATGCTATACTCACCATCCGGGGCAAACTGGCTCAGGCGCGAACCACAATAGTTCGTGTCAACCGCAGCCTCGGTAATGCTTATCCAATAAAGACTAAAATTGAACAATGCTGGCATCACCCATCCTGCCTGAAAAGGTGAAGGTGTGCCTACCGGAATGTTGATCTGATAATATTCTTCGTACGATGGCTGTGTGTAACACCATCCTGTACGTGCATCGGGACAAGGCTGTAGAAATCCTTTTGCTGAACTATCGAAATGAAATGAAGTAACCTCTTTGTATATCGTTACTTTTTTATCGGATTTTTCCGGAAAATAATAGCGAAAAGCAACACCGTCATTCGATACCTGAAAAATTACAGCCAACCTTTTCGAATCTTTATTTTTGAAGTAGAACACTCTTTTGTTGGCCGTATACTCACAGTTACGACGTTTACCATGCAATAATGTATATTTGTCATTTACCTGAACTTGTTCGGATACGGACTCCCATATTAAATTTCTGGTAAAATCGCCATCACTTCGCACCAGTCCTAATCTTGATTCTTTTAAAATCGTGTCTTGCAAATACAAAATACTATAAAAAACTTTGCCTTTATCGTTGAGCCAAACATTTACTGCAAGTTTTCCATCGGGACTATTAACAGTGTAATTTTCGGCATAAAGCTGAGTCATCAAGAAAAAGATCGGTGTTGCAAACCATAGTTTTAACATATTAAGCTTCATATATTCAGTTTTTTCGGATGGTTTCCATATCGTTAAATGAAAGTAAGCCATTGGTTAAAATGCTACTCTTTAAAAATCAATTGGGCAAAATTGTAAAGGTTATTTCTCCATACAGGCCATGTATGTCCACCAGGATATTCGCTATAGATATATTTTAATCCCAGTTCGTCGAATTTTTTAAGCATTACCTGACAATTTTGCCAGGCAATATCCTCTTTGCCTCCCATACCCAGCCAGAGCAGTTTTAAATTTTTGGATATGTAGTCCTTATTCCGGGCAATGAATTCGTATTGACGATTGGCCAGCTCATTTTGCATGGGTAAAATCCATCCCGAGCTAAATACCCCCAGATAGCCAAACAGTTCGGCATTACGGATGCCAGCGTAGAGGGTTTGCAATCCACCCATCGATAATCCTGCCAAAGCGCGGGAAGCAGCATCCGTTTTTACCCTATAATTGCTTTCCACGAATGGGATTATGCTTTCCTTAAGTTCAGCCTCGAACATTCGTAAACCATCCTCGCCAAAGGCCTGCAGGGGCATATTGCCATCGACCATGACAACAATCATGGGTACAGCCTTTTTTTCGGCAATCAGGTTATCGAGAATCAAATCGGCCTTTCCCTGCTGAGCCCAGCCTCTCTGATCCTCTCCTCCGCCGTGCAGAATATAAAGTACAGGGTATTTTTCACTGACATTCTGGTCATAGCCAGGGGGAGTATAAAGATAGAACGATCGCCAGCTTCCGGTAATCTTTGAAAAATAACGCTTTATGCGTATATCGCCATGCGGAACATCCCTAACAGCATAATACTCATCGCCTTTAAATGGCACCTCGATGCCACTGGCCATTCGTCCCATGCCATAAAATGTTTCGCTGGAAGGATCGCATACCGCCACTCCATCAATAATGATTGAGTAATAATGAAATCCTTCGGTCAGGGAGTCGGTTACAACTTCCCATGTACCATCGGCATTCTTAACCATATCGTACTTTTTATGCAAATCGAGCTGGATCTTCTGTGCCTCAGGAGCTTTAATCCTGAAGATAGCACGACCATCGGCTAAGATTTGAGGATATCTTGAACCACGCACATTGGTTGGTGCAGGTGTTCCGGAAGTGGTAAATTTCTTAATAGTTTCCTGACTAACTGGCTTGAAAATCAGTTGTGAGAACCAGTACAAACTGCTTTTCCATATTTTAAAATCATGCGCTCCCGGTTCAACAAAATAAATGTGAGGGATACCATGCTTAGCCAGATAGTCGTGCGTACGCTGGCTGATAAAAATAAGGTTATCGCTCTCTCCGCAGGATAGCCAGAGGAGTTTAATAAGTTTTCGGGCTTCTTCGGGATTTTTAATTAATTCCTCAGGCTTTTTAGTATTGGGGGCTGACGAAAATCCACCAATCCACGCAAACTTATCAAGATGGGTGAGTCCAAAATTCAACGATTGTCCACCACCCATGGAAAGACCAGCAATTGCCCTATGTTCCCTGTCCTTATAAACAGGATATTTCTTTTCGATAAAAGGAATGAGATCGTTGAGCAAATCCTTTTCAAAATTTGCAAAAGCTTGCACTTTAGCACTGTCGAAAATATTTCCCGTTGCCCTGTCGTCTTTCATTGCACGTCCGTTGGGCATAACAACAATCATAGGCTCAATCTTGCCCTGTGCATAAAGATTATCGAGTATAACATGCGGCTGCCCCCCGTTGAACCATTCTTTTTCGTCCCCACCAATGCCATGAAGCAGATATAAAACTGGATATTTTTTAGCTTTTGAGAATCCAGGAGGGGTGTAAATTAAGGCTTTGCGAGATGTGCCAACGGTTTTGGAGTAATACGCAACCGTATCAATCCTACCATGGGATATGTTGGCCTGATAAACGTCAAAATTTTCAGGTTTGGTAAAATAAGAAATTTGCGCCTGAACATGACCCGCTTTCAGGCAACAGATAAGGCCAATGAACATCAAAGTAAAGGTTTTCATTGATATAAACATTTAAAATCAAAGCCAATGTTTATGCTCAATCCCGACAGGGACGTCAAAAAGATGACGTCCCATATATGTTATCGGGATTAAATCAAAATTCTGTCTAACACTTTCCCATTAGGCATTGACACATATCCTCTCTCATGCCTAGCTATATTAGTTAAGGTTTAATATCATTTGCTGTGGTTGCATGGATACCTATTAATGCACCTGTAAATCCGCCAGCTACGTTAGTTGAAAGGATATCGCCCGAGACAGTTTCACCCACATTCTCAAAGTCGGTTCCGTTTAATGAATAACCAAACTGATAATCATCGCCTTTAGCGGTTACCTGAAGATGAACAATACCCTTCAGCTCGATGGATTTACTGGCCACAAGAGTTGATTGGCCTTTTTCGGTACGTTGCAATACCAGATAATAAGCCTTATCCTTTTTAGTGATGCCAAACACATAATGGAACTTTTCGTTCTGATAGCAGACAATACCAGCCAGATCATTTTCGGACATGGGTGTGTAGTGCATGCTTACAGTAAACGAGAAGCTGTTGTGCATTTGCCTGAGGAAAAGAGTTGAAGTAGGCTTCACCTCGCTGATATTTACCGGAAAAGGCTTTATTTGTATGCCATTTTTTGTTTTTGCAATAAAATTCTCCCTTGGTCCGCGTACGCCAATCCAGCGATAATCGAGGGAGGGGGCAGAAAAATTTTCAACAATAGTAAAGTTACCATTCGGTAAGAAACCATCCTTACCAGTCATATTTACCACGCCTTTAGGGAGCTTCAGTTTAGGTTCCAAAGGAATCAGCCCGTTGATAAAGACAGGATACTCTCCCGACCAATCGACAGGCAGGATGAATGTTTCGCGGCCAGTGTTAACTCTATCTTTTTCATTGGGGCGCACAGCCAGAAATACGCCATATAGCCGGCCATCGGGACCTTCCACCAGGTCGGCATGTCCGGCCCAATCGACTTTGTTGGATCTATGCGGGAAAAGATAACGCTGTGTAAGGATGGGATTGTTTTCGGCAGGTTTGTAAGGTCCCATGGGATGATCGGACTTAAAAATCACCTCACTGTGCCATCCGCCCGTGCCACCCTCGGCACACATCAGGTAGTATTTACCATAACGCTTATAAATATGAGGGGCCTCAATCCAGATGGGTTTTTTGGTAATATCCACCCCACCATCGACGATTACCCTATCCGTTCCGGTTATCACCTGATCGTTTTGAACATCGTATTCCCATATTTTAATTACACGGTGCCCATCGTACAAAGCTTTTTCGGGTGCATCGTTGTGTACTACATAAGCTTTTCCATCATCATCAAAGAATAAAGAAGGGTCTATTCCATCGAATTTCAGTTTTATAGGGTCGCTCCAGCCTTTGAAAGGATCTTTGGTCTTTACCACAATATTTCCAAAGTCGCCGGCAAATTGGGTGGTAATCATGTAAAAAGTTTCATTGTGCGGATTGTAACGAATCGTAGGAGCGTACACACCGGCGGCCATGCCAGTATTTTCCACTTTCAACTGCGAGGGCCGTTCCAGTACGTGTCCAATCTGTTTCCAGTTGACCAAGTCTTTGGAATGGAAAATGGGTACTCCTGGGTTAAATGCAAAAGACGATGTAACAAGAAAGTAATCATCTCCACGCTTACAAATACTTGGATCGGGATAGCAACCCTGTAAAATAGGATTGTAAAATTCGTCATCTTTCAGGGGATTGTCGCGATATACCCGATCATCGCCTTGATACACCACTTTGATAATAAGGGGAGCATTGGATGCTTTTAATTTACCCGATGGCTGACCCCAGACAGTAAACGGTATCAACCCTGTCAATACTATTCCCACAACAGCAAAAAATTTTTTGCTTAACCACTCAAATAAGACATTTTCTTTATTCTTTCCCATAAAAATTAATTTAAAAATTTAGCTTTTTAAAGTTACCCCATGAAAAGCATGGCAAAAGGCATGAATTATTCTTTTTTTCGTATACTTCGTGCATATTATTTCCCTTTTTACTTTTGGACTATAGTTAATGGCAATTGGCATAAAAGGACATGGGGGCGCGAGTAAATGTATCAATATTGTTTCCGCTGATCATTTACAGTAACCTAAATGCGCATAGATTATTGCACCCATGCACTTTTGAGATTAGACACCGATAACCCTTGCACCACCAATGTAAAGTTGGTACTATCCACTCCTGAGCATGCTAAGCATTTGTAACCGCATAACTTTTTTATAGGGTAAGTATTGCCTCGCTGACCCCGATGTCCTTGCCTAAGTACTAACCAAAACACCAATGTATAGGAGAACAAAAACTACATAGCTTCTTTAACACAAAAAAGAACATACTATTGGTTTTTAACTACAGCCGAAAAGGTTTCGAATTTTATCCCCCTATCCCTTACCACAAGCGTATCGGTAAACGAATAGGTAGCGTTGGCAAACTCTACGGTGTAATTAAGATACAGCACATTTCGTTTGATTCCACCCCATTCATCACCATCCTTTACAAATTTTCCTGTCCCCACAACAGTATAGGTAGCATTAGCCGGATGATTGACCACACATTCATTATTCTCATTAAAGTTCAGTTTAATAGTAAAGGGTAAATCGGTATTACCATCGATAGCTTTAGTTTTAAGATCAAGGGAAACCGTGTTATATGAATTGGACACTGCCTGACACACCTCGTCTTTCTCCACATATTTTGCACGATACACAAGGGATGTATCTATATTCGAAAATCCATCTTTTCCTTTGATGTGAGTTCTGCCCCTTCGCAGGTAAAAAGCATGCCAAGGATTAATATATTTCACTGCATACAGGATATAATCCTTAGGTGCTGTAATCCAGTCGCCAGCAACACGACGGTCGGGATTGCTTTTTTCGGATTTACCCCTGAGAATTGAGTCGGCCCCAACGACCGACTTCATCACAAGCGGCAAAACGTAAGATTTTTTTAAAGCCAGCGAATCCTGGAAAAAGGCATCGGTAAGCTTAAATTCAATGGCACCCATGAACTTTCCCCGGGGAATAACGATTTGCATTTTGGAGGGTAACTCATAATAGCTTGCAGGAAGAGGCAATACGGGGCTACCCGTTTCACTATCGAAATAAAGGCTATCGCACAATGCATTATCGATTTCGACCTGAATGATTCTATCCTGTTTGTTTTCGTAAACACCTCCCAGCGTAGCAAAGATTTGTATAACATGTTCGTTGTCCTTGGAATTGTCATACATTTCATCATCACCCAATACAAGTGTTTTGACTGGTGTCTGATAAGAAAAATAAACGGCCGTATATTTATAATCGGGGAATTCCCATTTTTCATTTTCACAGGCATAAAATGCAGATGCCAGCATTATGATGATGAACCCTATTCTTTTCATACTTAAAAAGTTTAAATTTTTATCCATAAAATTTACCAACCGTTGTTTTGCTGCAAGTTATTCTTGATCACTTCATCGTAAGGGATTGGGCCGTAATACATGTAATCCTGGAACACTCTGTTTTCGACGGTTTCAATCGAATAAGAATTATTCAAGAATCGGATACCTTTAACAGGAGTAGACAGGTTTTCTTTCCAGCGTCGGATATCCCAGAAGCGATGACCTTCGAAACATAGCTCTATACGACGTTCATTGCGAATAAGCGCACGCATTTCTTCCTTAGAACCAATTGAAGCAAGGTATTCGTCGGGCTGAGCAATTCCTGCTCTTTTACGAATTTCACCCACCACCATACGGGCCGTGAATCCGTAACCTCCATCGCCGTCGGGGCCCCAGGCTTCGTTAGCAGCTTCTGCAAAAATCAGGAACACTTCGGTATATCTGATGTAGGGGTTATAGTGTAGCTTTGGCTGCCGGGAGGTTGGATCGAGGTTGACGTCCTCGCGCAGCAATTTTTTTAGATAGTAGCCCGTACGGGTTGAGGTACGAATTTTGTCAATAGCATCGTCTGTATTTGCATCTGCTGCTGTAAAAATTGTTTTTCCGGCAAGCGTGCTTCCGTTCACCACAATGTATTCTTTCAACCGCGGGTCGCGATTCTGGTAGGGATTGTTGGGATCGTAGCCACTATTGGGATGATCGATAGGATATCCATTGGCCATGGGAAAAGCATCGACCAGATTCTGTGAAGGGTTCACGCGTCCGTTTCCGTACAACGATGGAGGGAAGTTGGTAAGCTCGATATCGAACGAATTATACAGACTACCACGCCAGAGCATTTCGGGTTGATCTTTGCGGATGGTCAGGTTAATTGCATTCACATTGTTTGCCTGAAAGTAGAAACTACCTTTCGGATCGAGTTTGTCCACACCGCCAAGGAGTTGAATAAGTTCAGCAGCGTAACGGGCAGCATTTTCCCAATCGGTCTGTGTACCCTCGAAAGCTGGGCTAGCCTTTAACAGGGCAGCCTTTGCGCGGATGGCCTTAACAATCCTTCCCGACATGCGCTGCCGGTTGATATCCCCAAAGACCGTATTATATTTTTCCAGACCTGCAAATGCATATTGTGATGGGATAGCCGAAATATCCGTAAGGGTTTTATTATCGAGGGGTAAATATTTTTCGGCTTCATTGAGGTCGCTATAAATCTGATTGATGCAATCGTCAAAAGAACTACGTGTCAAACGGTTATAACTTTGCGCATCAACAAACTTTGTAATGATTGGAACCCCCAACAGCTGGGTACCCACGTAGCCAGCATGAGCCTGTAACAGGTAGTACAAAAACAATGCTCTCAATGCATAAGCCTCTCCCCTGTGACGTTGTGCAAAAAGAAACCTGAGCGTGTCGTTCTTCGACCAACGTATGGAATCGGTATGCTCCAGCACCAAATTCAAATAGTTTATAGCCGTGTAAGCATTGGTCCATTGCGACATGGGGTTAAACATAGCCGACCATTGACCCGTAGCCATATTGCGGTAATTGCTGAACTTATCGTTTATCACCGCATTATCGGTAGCTACGTCGGAATAAAATGGATTATTATAAGGCAAACGGGCGTATGCATTCATTAATAGCCCCTCGGCAAAATAAGCATCGGTATATACATCTTCAAAGGTGCGGTGATTCTCAAGGTCGGGACTAAGTATGTCTTCACAACCGGTAGTCAACACAAGCAAAAGTAAGCATAGCAGCAAATTTCGTCTGACTACCAAAAGTTGCTTCAGCCAGTTGCCGAACAATATATTACTTATTTCTGGAAAAAAGCGGCTCAAGCCATTGTAGCCTATGCCCTTTACAAATGAATATATATGTTTCATAAACTTACGATTTTAATGTTAAAAATTACCCTTTATCCCCAGCGTATAATAGGTCATCTGGGGAGCATCATATACATTGAGCAATAAAATTTCTTTACTTTTGGATAAGGTAAGCAGGTTGGCACCGCCGATATAAATCTGCAGTTCCTTTAGATAACCCTGACGGAAAGTGTTTTTACCCAAAGTATAAGTGAGTTGAGCCCTGCTTATATCCAACCTATCGGTTTTGTACAGCCAGAAGTCGGAATATCTGAAGTTGTTTTCATTGCGTAAAGAGCTTAGACGAGGGAAAGTTGCAGTATTTTTGGTTTGCTCTGTCCAGCGGTTGAGCACCACCGTTGAATATTTATCATCACCATCCACCCAAAAGTAATCGTTGGACTTCACCCCATAACCACCCATTGAGCCGGTTGTCATCACAAATAATGTTATATTTTTATAGGAAAAGGTAACATTCAGGCCAAAAACATAGGGCGAAATCCAGCGACCTATCATCACCTCATCATTCTGGTCGATGATGTTGTCCCCATTTTGATCGACGTATTTAATATCGCCGGGCCTTACCTCTCCAAAAAGTTGATAAGGACTATTTTTGATATCTTCAGTGCTGCTAAAGAACCCGGCATTTTGCAAGCCAAAAATAGCATCCACAGGCTTCCCCGTGCGATTGAGGTAATTGTAGGCATACAACTCATCCCGCTTGATAACCTTAGAAGTCACATAGGTGCTGTTGAAACCGACGGAAAACTTAGCAGCTTCGCTTAAAGTTTTATTGAAAGTCAATGATAGGTCAAAACCTGTATACTGATTAGCATTGTAATTGGCATAGGGGACAAAGTCGGAGAGAAAGCCCGGATACAAGCTCAAACGCTTGGTAAGCAGCCCATCATTTCGAATAATAAAATAATTACCACAAAAAGCGATTTGCTTGAGAATACTCCCTTCAAGACCGAGCGTAAATTCTTTTCGTGTTGGAAAAGTAAGATCGGGATTAGTTCCTCGCAGAGAAACCGTAGCAGAATTATTGGTATTGTTGAGATTATCGTTCCAGGCATAATATCCTTGAGAGCTGTAATAATTTTCATAAAGAAAATAATCGGTAATATCTAAATCTGTTTTAAGCATGCTCAGGGAAGCATAAGCCTTCAGATAATCGACAAAGATTAAGTTTTTAATAAAATCCTCATTTCTAAGCTGCCATGTAAAGCCGAAAGAAGGCGAGAAGCCTATTTTGTTTTCCTTTGGTAGTTTTGTAGAATTTACCCAAACGCCCGTTAGGTCGATGCCATATTTTTGCTTAAACCAGTAATTAGCCTGTACACCCAGATGTGCATACTTATTGGGCTGATAGATCCCTGTCGACTGAATCTTAATAGCTGAAGCCACTGCCATAAGAGATAGGCTGTGTAGGTCGTTTAACTGCTTATCGTAATTTACCTGTGCCGAGGCACCAATATTTCTTGTCTGGTAGGAGTTATTAATATTTTCAACGCCAGGTCGATAATCGTTACCATATTTTATAAGATCAACCAGACTATCGTTTCGCCACACGGGGCTAAATACTGCATAATTATTGTTGATTGACTGATTATAGGCATTTTGATAGTCGGCATGAATATTTGTAGTGAAGCTTAACCCCTCTGCCAACCCACTTAAATCAAAATGCAACTTATTGGTTACCTGTAAAACCCGCTGAACATTATTGTTATATCCCCCTGCGTACAGGTCGGCAAAAGGGGTATTGAGATATTCCTGTGAACCACCGAGTAAATATTTCCCATCAATAATATTTCGGCTGGAATTTGCCACCTCAATCAACGAATCGTTGCGAATAAGACTTAATGGGATAAGTGGCGCATATTTAAACGGCAAAATGGTTGCAGCACTTTGCCAGTAATTTGTCAAAGCCGAACGCCTATTGGAGAAAATAGTAGCCACGTCAATGGTACTGGAAATAAAATCATTAAGATTTAAATCGACATTCCCCCTTGCCCTGAAGGCTTGATCATTTTCATTTTTGCCTTCTCCGATATTGAGTAAAGACGTGCTGCGAACATAGCCAATATTGGTAAAGAAGCGAGCATTCTGGTTTCCACCGCTAAACCGAGCACTGGCTTCGGTGCGATTAGCCATAGAACGCAGGTAATCGCGTGAATAATAATCTATGTCGGGGTACTGATAACGATTACCGGTACGGTAATTGTTTATTAAGGTATCGCCATAAAGCTTGGGTAATCCGTCATTGATGCGCGCCTCGTTATAAAGGGTCATGTAGTCGGCTGAATTCAGGAAAGAAGGATACATGCGAGGTACACCAAATTTGTTATTTACCCTCACATCGATTTTTCGCTTGTACTGTTCCCCTCTTTTAGTGGTAATCAGGATAACACCTTTAGCTCCGATACTACCGTATAATGCCACCGCATGTGCTCCTTTTAAAAGGGTAACATGGTCTATTTCATCTGCAGTAATAGAGTTGATATCGCGCGGCACACCA
This sequence comes from Bacteroidales bacterium, assembly GCA_049968755.1. Taxonomy (GTDB): domain Bacteria; phylum Bacteroidota; class Bacteroidia; order Bacteroidales; family DTGW01; genus JAKPGM01. The sequence continues at coordinate 35,119 of JBMFQE010000007.1, read as the reverse complement.
TCGATAAATACCTGTGCATTCTGCATTCCCCAGATATTGTTATACCATAAAAGTCCACTGGTGCGTCCATTTATAGCATCTGTAATGCTAAAGTTGTTGTCAATATCGTTGACACTTTTTAGGTCGATCACGGATATATCAGTACCTATGTCCTTTTTAAAGATATTTCGATATGCAACATTAGCTTTTTGTTTACTAAGGTCGTATTCGAGTACAATATCATTCAGAGCATCTTTAGGCTTAAGCATTACTGCCTGAAAGCCATCGGCCGAAACATACAATGAAATAGTGTCGGCAACCTCTAAAAGAACGAATCTGCCAGCTGTATCCGTTACAGCCAAAACTTTTCCATTTTCGTTGGTAATAAATGCGTTTGCAATAGGCTTTCCATCCGAAGTGGTAACTCTCGAATTGATGGTCAAATTCTGCCCGTTAGCCTGTAATATGAATAGTGACAGCAGATATAAAACCAGATAGGGTATTCTATATTTTCTCATGATCCTTAATTTTTAAGTTAGAAAATTATTACCAGCCAGGATTTTGGGGAAATTCGGGATACAGGTTAACATCTCTGGTGGGGAAAGGCAACCAGTAGTGTTTCTTTTCCACAACCCTGACCACAACGGTACGTTCACGCATGTTAATAGGCTTTGTATCAGGCGGAGTACCAGAGCGATCGAAATCGATAGCCGTTTTTATGCGGTATTTCATATCTTCGGCCAATAGCCAGCGACGAAGGTCCATAAATCGTATGTTGGCCTCGTAGCAGAGTTCAACAGCTCTTTCGCGGATGAGTTCCTGCATAAAAGCTTCCTTTGAGGCAAGATATTTTTCGTGGACATTGGGTACGCCTGCACGGGCCCTCACGGTATTTACAGCATCGGCAGCCGTAAGCACATAATCGGGATTACCGGGGTATGAGCTTTGTGGAGTACCATAGCCATGTAACACGGCTTCGGCATACATGTAATAAACATCGGCAAGCCTTAGGTATGCTGGTAACACAATTATATTACGTCCTTCGGCGTCGATGTTATTATTGGTAAGGTTCATAAACTTGCGGAGTAAATAGCCACTACGGCTGCCTGTACCATCATCGCGATAATTTCCGCCGTTATATAGGTTAGCATAGCGCACATTATCGTTAGCGCTTGTTCCACCTTTCACAACCTGAACTCCATCGTAAACGATAAATTTATAGAAACGCGGATCGCGATTCGACCATGGATCGCTTTCATCGTAACCCGATTCGGGATCATCGATAGGAAGGCCATTGGCCATACCAAAATTTTTGACATAATTGTGCGCAGGCGAAATCATGTTGCCATCGCCACCCAATACGGGAGGAAAAAACAGGGAGAAGTTAGAATACCAATCAGGAGCTGCGCCATAATTGGGAGCTGCAAGTAAATGCTCGGGTATACCGGGCAACTTATCATTAAGTGTGTAAAAATTTTCCTCGTATCGTTCCCATTCGATAAGTTTATAGGGGGCCTGTCCTGTATGAGACAGGTAAAGGCATTGATAAAAGGCTTCTGCAGCCTTTTTACATAACTCGGCATCGTAACTGGCATTTCCGGTCGAGACCAGATTCATCAGCGGACTGGCAGCATACAGGTAGTTTTTGCCCAGGTAAGCCAGAGCCACCGACTTTGTAATGCGCTGGTAATTGTTACCAAGGGTGCGTTGTCCTACCGGCGATTTATCCCAGTCGACCGGTAATAATTGAGCTGCTTCCTCAAAATCCTGCGCAGCGCGCAGGGCAACCTCACGATAGCTCAATCGAGGAAGGTTCATTTTCTCGGACGCCAAATCCTTATCGATATAGGGTATACCACCCCAGAAGCTCATGATCTGGAAATGGAAAAATGCCCTGAAAAACAACAGCTGACCCTTGATAGCCCGTTTTTCTTCGTCGGAAGCAGCCACCAGCTTGTCGAGATTCTGCAAACCTATGTTACACTTTCTGATACCATACCACGAGAGGTCCCACAAATTTTTTGTATGAGCGTTGTTATCGGTGTTGGCTCCATCGGCAGGATTACCTATGTAGCTTTGCGACCATCCGTTGCCATGCTGCCATGCCCAATAGTCTCCATTATCGAAAGCTACTGTAAGTCTCCAGTTGGCTCCAGTGGTAGCCAGTAACTCGTCGGCAATATTCCAGTCGTCAACCCACGTCCCCTTGGTATAATCGGGAATGCAATGGTATAGCTCTTCGACAAAACCCTGGAAACTCCGGAAAGTTCCAAATACCTCCTTATCAGATATTTCGGCTTCAGGAGCTTTATCGAGATACTCCTCACAGGCAGGCAAAACCGCCAATAAAATGATCAATGTACTCAAGCGGAATATTTTTGCAAAACTTATTGTCTTCATATCTAAAATGTTTTTAGAGAGTTAGTTTTAGACCTAAATTGATACGGCGAACGGTTGGATAGGTCCCCATGGCACCCCATTGTCCAAGGTTCGACTCGCGGTCGTCGGGCATCTTTGTCCAGAGAAAGAGGTTATTCCCATTAAGAAATATTTTCATCGACTTCAGCCCGTAGCGTTGAATGCCTTTCGACTCAATAGTATATGCTATCTCAGCATTTTTCAGTCGTAAGTACGAACCATCATATGCATAAAAGTTACCATAGTAATCCCAAACCGAAGCCCAGCGAGGCATAAAAGAAGGAGCATTAGGATTTTCCTTTGACCAGAATTCGCCCTGATTGTACAGAATATTTGTTTTAACAGCAAAATTGCCATACGACATGTAACGGGTTACATTATTTACCCCGTAAAACTGAACCATAAAGCTGAATCCCTTATAATCGAAACCTATGGTAGTATTATAGGTGTTTTGCGGACGTTCGGGATAACCATTGGGTATCACATCATAATCGTTAATGACGCCGTCGGCGTTAAAGTCGATAAGGTTGTAGTTACCCGGTAATTTCTGATGATCGTTGGTATTTACTGGAGTGCTTCCATACACCTCATTCCAGGTATTGTAATAGTCGGTAATAACGTGGGAGCGGAATTGACCAATAGAATATCCTGCCTGTTTCTGATAGTCATCGAGCAATTCGGGGTCGTTGCGTTCGATGATTTTATCGATGGCATGACTCATGTTAAAATTGATGTAAGGACGAAATCCTCCTGGAAATGTTTTACTGATTCTAATTTCCCATTCAAACCCATTGACTTTAACTTTGCCAAGATTTGCTACGGGAGCCGCACCTCCAAAATATGAAGGGATAGCTCTATCGGAACCGGCCACCAGAATATCGGTTCGGTAATCGTTAAAAAAATCGATCGAACCTTCGATTAGCGAGTTAAAAAAGCCATAGTCGACACCAATATTGGTTTTTCGCACTTTCTCCCAGTGTAGTTCGGGATTGCCAATAACAGCTTCTCGGTACCAGGTGTATGGACTCATGGTACCGTTGTTCAGTCCCAGCGACGAGGATCCTCCTGCAGCCCACTGGGATAGGTACAACCACCTACCCACATTGGATATATCATCGTTTCCAATATATCCATACGAAGCGCGAACCTTCAATCGATTTATCCAATCTAAGTTATTTTTAACGATTTTCTCATCGGCAATTGACCAACCAATGGCCGCCGAAGGGAAGAAATCGAAACGATATTTTGGTCCAAATTTTTCGGATCCATTGTACGCACCATTGATTTCGATAAAATACCGTGCGTCAAAATTATAGGTCACGCGGAACACCCAGTCTTCGCGATAATGAGGAAATTCGCTACCCGTCGCCAGCTTATCGCGGCTAAACAGTCCCATAGCCGTGAAATCGTGACGATTGAACTTACGTGCATAGTTGAGCTGCATCTGGTAGAAAAGCTTACGAGCGGTTAGCGTATTGTCCATCTGGTCGCTGCGAACCGACCATTGAGGAAGTACGTAGTCGTACTTAATAGCGCCGGTAGTATTTTTATAGAATACCTGGCCATCGGGCGAAATCCATTTCTGATAAGCGCTACCGTCGTCGTAAATACCCCCTACCGACACAAACTGGTTGTCCATGGCAAGGGTTCCTTTTACATTGAGCCCTGTTAGCAACATGCTAAGGTCCTGTGTCAGGGTGAAGTCGGTATTCAAGCTGGTTGTCTTACGATTACGAATACCCGTGTTAGATACAATTCGAAGCGAATTCAATGCCTGCACATCCTGCAGCCAGTAACCCCAATACCCGTCGCTATATTGAACAGGAAAAACGTCGGGAGCCGTAGTATAGGCATTTTGCCAGATGGTGTACTCAAAATCGCTCCATGTTTCTTTTTGATTGGCATAAATACCGGCCAGGTTAGTAGATAGCGTAGTAGTTTTTGTAAGATTAAAATCGAGGTTGCTTCGAACGTTCAAACGATTATAACCATAACCTGGTGTATAACCTTTATTATTTTCCCTTACCTTTATTACATCACCTTCATTAATTATATCGAGCGCACTGTAATATTTTACAAAAGGTGTTCCACCCGAAATACTAATATTATTATTGTGAGAAAAAGCATAATCCTTAAACGATTCTTTTTGCCAGTCGATATTGGGATAACGCTCTGCTTCTTCCTGATTGGCAGGATTTCTGTACTTATTGAGCTCGGGGATAGGGGTTACATAGTCCCAGGAGGAAGGACTCAGCCCAAGTTCACGTTCAATGGCGATATTACGATACTTAAGAGCATCGTAAGCATCGTACTTGTTTGGTAGTTTTGAGGGTGCTTTCATGGTCACATTGGAGCTGATCGAAATATTGGCTTTACCCTCAGCACCACGTTTGGTAGTAACCAGAATAACCCCATTTGCACCCTTTACACCAAACACGGCCGTAGCCGAAGCGTCTTTCAGTACCGAAATACTCTGAATGGAATTAATATCAAGCCCATCGAGCGAACGTTCAATACCATCGACCAATACAAGCGGCCTGGAATTGTTCCAGGTTGCCTGCCCGCGAATTAAGATCACGGGGTCTTCCTGCCCCGGCTTACCCGTCCCCTGCATGGTAACAACCCCCGGCAGATTACCTGTCAGCGTGGAAGCCACATTCGTAACCCCGCCCGTTCGTACAAGTACATCTCCCTTGGTCTGTGCAATGGCACCCACTACACTCTCCTTTTTTTGGCTGCCATAGCCCACCACAATTACATCCTCGAGCTTAACCTCCGTCTCTTTCAATACCGCCTCAATGGTAGATACCTCACTGATATCATATTCCTGGCGTTCCATTCCCAGGAAGGAAATAACCAGTGTGTTTCCCTTTCCCTCGGGCACACTAATTGAAAATTTACCCTCCTGATTGGTCAGCGTCCCAATGTTTGTACCTTTAATAACTACGGTAGCACCCACAATAGGTGCACCCGTTGCATCCTTCACTATACCACTTACTGTTTTGATCTTCTGTGCATACAGTACAGCAGGCATCCATAAAAACAACCATGCTGTAATCAGTAACAGTCGTCTCTTTGCACACGTAGTGTAGTAGTTGTTTTTCATCATAATAAAATTAATTTTTAAAGGTTTGATGGAACACCCATGTTCGCAATTTTATCCCTATTGTGTTTGCGTTTGCAGGAACATGGGTGTTTCATACCATAAATTTTTGATCGCTAATAACTGGTTCAGAAAATTTTTCCTGCTAATTAATCCGGTTCTATAACAAAGCGCTGTAACTATTTTTTCATTATCTGTCAATTTCCTTTCATTTTTCAGGCATCATTTTATCTGACCTCAATAACAAAAGCAAAAAAATGCTGAAAATGAAATAATAGTCACAACGATTGAAAGAATACTTATATAGGTTTGGCTGTATTGAGAAATACATTTGAGCTAAAACCAATAATTAATTAGCTATGAAAAAATTACTTACTACCGTAACAGTTTTGCTCTGCATGACAATGGCAATCTATAGCCAGATAAAGCCTGCAGTTAGCGATCAGCGCCATCTTTGGAATTTTGAGGATGATACGCCCATGGATCAGATTGGTGAGGCACACGGTGAACCCGACGCAGTGGCAACCATTCACAATGGTGTACTCGACCTGTCGGATACGACAAAAAACGAGGGATATCTAAGTCTTCCAGCCGATGTAATTAATCTTAAAAATTACCCGGCGGTATCAATCGAAATATGGTGCTTACCATACACCAGTCTCAATTCGCCTAATCCCAACATGCTATGGAGCTTTGGCCAGTCGGGTAATGTTGGAATGAATTATTTGTTTTTCACGCCGGGTCGCTGGGGTACGGGCGTAGCAGCCCGCCTATCGGTAGGTTCTGATGCGCCCTGGGCCAACGAGGATGGGCTAAGCTTTAACGCCAACATAGGAGATTCTGTGTGGCACCATTATGTAGTTACCATCGACACCAACAATATCATGAAGCTATATGTCGACGGCAGCCTGCTGAAATATGGCGATAACGCCCAACCGGCTATTGATACGCTCGATGCCAATCACACACTATCGAAAGTGTCCAATGAAAGTGCGTTTATTGGCCGGAGCGTTTATCCAGATCCTACCTGGAAAGGCTTAATTGAACTCTTTGCTATATGGGGTACTGCCCTAACTGAGGAAAATGTTTTGTGGCTATACCAACAGGGAGCTAAACGGTCGGCTATTGTTAATACCATTGCATCAACTGCTCAATCACATACCTATGCTATTGTGGTAAAAAATGACCGACTTTACATTCCTGCCTTATCGGGTCGAGGTCCCATACAAATGAATATTTACAGTGTTACGGGCGCACTGGTATATCGTAACCTAAACTTCCGCAATGGGGATCAGGTTGCCCTCAAAGAAGGAATTTATGTTGCTAAAATCGGTTATAACAACAATCTTTTTACGGTGAAATTTATTAAATAAGAATCATCAAACAGCATGCAGATGGGATAATATTTGTCTTGTAGGGAACCTAAATTTGTCATTAGACTTAAATCTTCTAATATGCAGTAATTAGAAAAATTTGATCTAATGGCAAATTTAGGTTAAATTATAGATCAAAACGATTCCCTATAAAACTTCACTTGACTACCAATTTTGTTTGGTAAGCATTTCCTCGAACACCCCGAACCTCAAGCAAATAGATACCCTGCGGTAGAGACAAAGATAATTGATGGGAAAAGACAGGATAAATGTTCCTTCGCAGCACCTCCCGCCCTTGTAATGTGCATATCCGGATAAAATCAAACGGATCATCAGCATAAATATTTATTCCTTGCCCATCGGAAGGATTGGGAAACACTGTAACGCCAGTAGTCCTATTCATTTTCTTTAAACCAGTGGGTATGGTTAACCGAAGGTTATAAAAATTTTCTAAAGTTCCCAGGTACTGGCTTTGTATATTACCATTATCATACGAAAGCAAAATCGTATCCCCAGCTTTTGCAGCTGGAGAGAACGATAGTACAACAGAATCGCCTGCTACGACTAAACTACGAACGATAGCCGTTATTCCATTTACTGCTACCTGAAAAGCATCAGGACGGTAATCGAGCTTGAGTATTTGCTTGTCAAATTTCAAATGAATAACCGAAAAGCCCGAACCTTTTTTTTGCACTGTTGCACTAAACAATTGCAACGGATATCCCGTGGCTACATTCACCACCGATGCCCCGTAAAAGGGATCAAGCACCCCTCCATTAGTTGCTGCCAAATCATTTGTACTATACGATAAATGCAGAGTATCTTCATAGTAAAACCGCCGATCAAAACCTAAAACATAGCGCAAGGAATCATTATCCTTACAGAAGCAGCCAGAAGGGATCTGAGTAGTTTTATCATTGACTTTTAAAACAAACTTCTTACATTGTTCGTCCAGAATACGCATTTTTTTGGAAAAAGTAATTTCAATGCTATCCCCATTCCTGTTTGTAATCATTTGTTTGATCAAAGGCTTTGCGCCAGCCATCCTGTTGTCAATCCGAAATTCTGAAAATTCAGTCAAGGGTAAGCTATCCAGCGACAGTATATTGCCATTATCATACGACAGCATCAGGGTATCGGTAACTGCAATCGGATTTGATAGATAAATGTTTAGCCGGCTGGGCAATGTATTGTTAATCCTGACGCTATCGATGCTTTTAGCTTCACCATTAACATAAAATTTAAATCCAATCAGGAAATCAGCTGGAAGAATCGGTTTGGAAAACTCAAGTTCCAGGCTCTTTCCATCGTCGGATGATGCGCCCCTTATCACACGGGGAGCATAAGATGGGACAAACCTGAGCCATTTCAGCTGGAGCAAGCGGCTACCCTCAGGTCCCAGAAATCGCAGGTACACGTCATGACGACCGGATATGCGTTTTGTTTTTGCCTTAAAAACACGAAATTCGTTCCATCCGCCCGTTGGGGTAATATGGCACGATGCTATTTTTTCACCCGTATCTATTGAATCAAGCCAAACTTCAATAATCCCTCCACCGGTAGCCGACGAAGCAATGAATTCTACTGAATCGCAGGCTCGTGCATAATTGCTGTTCCCAAATTCAACGCCAGCATACAATGCCCAGTCGTTATTGTGAATGCTATCGAGCAAGTAAATGCCATTACTTAAGGTAGTACGCCTGGTTCCAAATTCATTTGCCGGACATTCGGCAAGAATAGAAGTATAGGCATCCCGGTAAATATATAAATCAAAAAAAGCGCTGCGATTTTGTACAAAAAGCCCCTGTCGGGTTCCTGTAAACGTAGAAAAATCGGAGTATGAATCAATTTCCGAAATATCGAAACTGCCTACCATGGGTAACCAGTTTATCCCTTCCTCACTGAAATAGGCACTGATTTTATGATTAATACGCACCAGCTTAAGCCAAACGATGTTTCCAATCATATTATCGGCCTGATAATAGCTATCGTTGAAAGAAAAGCGAATGATTTTCCTGCCAAGCTCATTCACCGTGCTGACCAGTTTCACAAACATTTTTTCATCACCCCGCATGATAACCAGACCGGCCTCATCCTGAGGGGATTGCGGGTTAAAATCCAGGCGGGTAATCAACGAGTAGTTATGTTCTCCATCGTTTTTCGAAAGAAGATTAAACCTTCGTGTTTTAGGTGAAAGGCGGAGCCAACCTGGTCGCTCGGTAAGGGAATAGAGCTGTGCTGGCGTATACCCATAGAATTGCCATTCAGGATTTAATGTTTCTGTCGAAAAAAAATCTGATTTGGGAACCATCCAGGGTATACCACTACTGGGAAGACGCGGCGCGGTAAAATACGAGTCTATTGGATAAACAGCGGTAGGTTTACCCTTCTCATCATAAAACACCTGATTGAGCAGTCCCTGTCGCCCCTGCCCTCGCCATTCGCCTTTAGCATACAGCGGATGAACAACCCAAAAGGTACTGTCGGGAGCCATAACCACTGCCGAACTATGATTGGGACTGGTAAAAAGAGCTGAAGGTTTAAGCGGATCACTCTCATTAAAAAAATCGCCCAGCATCTCCCATGCCGATTGTTCGGCAGTTAACGTTCTACTGCGCATTACTTTTTGCCCACCTGCCAGATCGCGAGCAAAAGAGTAATAGTAGTATCCATTATATTTCCACATGACCGGACCCTCGGCCCAGCTATACGGATATGTTGGCGCCGGATTAAGCCAGCTAAGATTGTACACCACACCAGTAGGCTGACCATCCTCGCCTAACTCCACAATCCCATTGTTGGGCTGACCATTTTTAACCAACAGATACCATTTGCCATTGTCATCGATAAATATAGAATTGTCGTATCCCAACGTGTAAGGAAGCTGAGGTGGATTATTCATACGAGTAGGCATGCTCCACGGACCCTCGGGATTGTTGGCCGTTGTGAAATACATGGTATTGGCTCGTGAAAAAAAGTGCCAATACTTATTATGGTGAAATACCATCTGTCCCCCCCAGCAACCTCCACCGGGTGCATCACCAAATCCTTCCCATGTTGCGCTTACTGGTTTGGCTATTACCCGCCAATGCACCAGATTGGTGGAATGATATATTTGAGGCTCAAGATTAAAAGATGAACCCGTAGTATAATAATCATTCCCAATCCTTGAAACCGTACAGTCAGGATGATCGCCAGGTATTACAGGATTTTTGTAGGTTTTAAATGAAACCGATTGCGACCCCAACGGCGTATACATCATCAATGGTAATACCCCAATTAACCAATACCTCAAAGCATACATAACTATACTATATTTTTATAAAATTACAGCATAAATTTACTGGTTGCCTGTAAGATTTTTGTCTTAAACTGGCTATATTCTTTCTTTTTTTAACAAAAAATACAGAACATTCGCCCGTAACATTAGAAATTTTCTGTCATAATCTGGTAATTTTATTTCATCAACTTAACTCTTGTCAAATCCAAAACAACTTTTTACCTGCCATTTGCCACCTCGTTACCCATCTTTTTCTCTGGTAAACAAGCGGATATAGATTGAAGAGGGAGCGGTTTTATGAAAGAACAATGGGAAGTTGTACAAAAACCAAAATGCAGGTAATACGTAGGCAGTAGACAAACACCTGGGTTTAAAAAAAGTAGAAAACATATCAACCCAATAATCCTCACTGCAATTATTTTATATCCTCCCTGACACCATCCAATGAAACAATACTGATATTTTTTGAAATAATAATTATAGTCCTCGGTAGTCATCCAGCCTAATTTTGGGGAGCTAACCAATTAAAATTCTAAAACATGAAAACAAAAAAATGGTTCTTACTACCCACAATGGTGGTATGTTTGTTTGCAGTAAGCTGCAACAAGGAAGAAGAATCTGAGGACTTTCGGCCTCAGTCTCAAAGTCACCTAAAAGCGTATCAGTCGGGAACTCACGACGGTTTCTTCTGGTCATTGTGGACCGACGACAAGGCCGGCTATGTTAATTACCAGAATGGTCCAGGAGGGAATTATTCCGTTGCATGGAACTATCAGGGCAATTTTACCTGCGGCAAAGGCTGGAGCTATGGGAAACCCACACGTAAATTAGGGTATAATTGTGGAGCGTTTACCATGAATGGCGGTGGCACATTCGGTTATTACGGCTGGACTAAAAATCCATTAATTGAATACTATGTAAATGAGAAATGGGGTAGCAGCCGGCCCACCGGCGAATATAGAGGAACGTTCTCTAGCGATGGTGCACAATACGATATCTACACGGCCATGCGTTACAATGCGCCCTCAATTATTGGCACCGCTACTTTCCGGCAGATTTTCAGCACTCGAAAAACCCAGGCCCCTACCGGAAAAAACATGACCATTACCTTTGGTAATCACTGCGCAGCATGGACTGGGGTAGGGTTAACTCAAGGTACCGATTGGTCGCCCGCTGCTATACTGCTAACTGAAGCATACGGTGGCAATGCCTCGGGGTATGTTAACACTACCGTTTGGCTCATTTCCGAATAATACCCTTCCAAACTGCCTGAATAGGACGATCAGCTCCTGGAAAATTTAATAAAAAAAGCAGGGAGTTTTCCCTGCTTTATATTTTTCCACATACTCATCCTCACGTCGAAAAGCCTAAATTTTGCAATTAGTTAACCCACAGGAAGACAACCCCCTACGAATATTTAGGCTTCCATTCAACCGGCTTTACGTTGAGAGCCTTTATAAAAAATAGCGAAAGCATGTAAAGATAGTCCGACAACCGGTTGAGGTAAGCAACAATAATTTTGTCGGTATTATATTTATCGCTCACAAGGGCTACCTGTCGCTCGGCCCTGCGGCATACGCTCCGGGCCACATCGCAATAGGCAACCAATGGATGACCTCCAGGTATAAAAACTCCCTGGTATCCATTCAGTACCGAATCTATCTTATCTATCTCCTTCTCAATCAACTCTATATCATCCTGCCCCACCATTGGCTTTCTACCGGAATAATTTTCCGAAAGAATAGCAGCACAACTCAACAGGTTATTTTGAATAATAGCAAGTTTTTCGGAAATATTGGGCCACGAGGTAAGGTCGCGCAGTATTCCAAGGTAACTGGTTAATTCTTCCAGCGCACCAAGGGCCTCAATACGATCATCATACTTTGGCAGACGCTGCCCGTTCCCTATTAAGGTAGTGCCCTCATCACCTTTGCGTGTATAAATGCGATTAGCCATAACTGAACTTTTTATTCTTTTAACATTGATTTCCTATCTATTGTTTAAATATTTTTCTGTTTTAACTGTGCAAAATTTCCCTTACACGACAATACAATCCTATAATAGAACAAGCCGCTGAAAAGCCACAGCCAGCATATTTACCAGTAAATACAGATTTATACCCAGAAATACCTGTCGAAGCCGTCGAGGTACAGCTGTTTCTTTGCCAAACAGATATCGAACAAACATGATGATCAAAATCAGGTTGGCAAACACAATAAGCCATACGACCAAGGGCGAACTAATCAGTCCAACTATTGGAAAAGCCAGCGAGCACAATGTTGTTATCATAATCCATGGAAAAGTAATCCAGCGCAGGTCTTCAAGGGGAAAAACGCGTTTAATCGAAGCATAACCAGCACGTTCGTAATCATCGGCATACTTGAGCAATAGGATCCAGAAGTGGGGTATCTGCCAGAAAAAAAGGAAAAGCCCCAGTATCCATACCCGAATATCATTGAGCGGAGCTTCAGCCGCCGACCAGCCAATGAACGCTGGAATAGCGCCAATAACCGAGCCCGGGATAATAGCAAAAGCTGAATAGCGCTTAAGGGGTGTATATACTACGTTATACCAGAAAACATTAGACAAAGCCAGTAATGCCGGGAACCAGCCAGCGAAAGCATACAACACAAAAGCACCGACAACAATCGAGACAATGGCCAGCCATAAGGCAAAGCTAGCCCTAATCCGTCCGGCTGGTATGGGCCGATGACGGGTACGCTCCATGAGAGCATCGAAATGTCGCTCCTGCCAATGATTAAGGCTGGCCGAACCACCAGCCACGAAAAAAACGCCCCCAGCTATAGCTCCTATCAGCACAGGATCGACCATATTAGCCGCCAGCAAGTATGAGGTTACAGCTGTGAATACCACCATCACCGAAATTCGATGCTTCCACAGCTCTGGCACAACGGACATGTATGTTTTAAGAATTCCCATGCCTATTTTTGCTCACCGCTCTTTTTAAAATACTCTACAATTGCTTTAATCTCTTCATCCTTCAATACTCCCTTGTACGATCGCATGACATTGGGCATAAAACCTTCCTCAACCTTTGCATTGGGATCAAGGATTGACTCTTCTATGTATTTTTCATCCACCACAATCGTCTCCTTCTTACCATCGGCGGTTATAACTGTCTTTTTGGCTCCCCACAGACCCTTAAACGAAGGACCCACCAGCCTGGTTCCATCAGTAGAATGACAGCTATAGCAACCATGGTTTCTCATCACCGCATCTCCATCGGCAGTGGCAGAAGCAGCTGTTTCGAGTTTTGCCATAATATTGTCAAATTCTTCGGTGGGCACAACCTTTACCTTTGAATACATGTAGGCATGACGCATACCGCAATAAGCTGAGCAAAAAATATCGTATTCTCCCAGCTGAGTAGCCTTAAACCAGGTAAAATTATTCTTTCCCGGTACTACATCTTCCTTAATTCTAAAGGCAGGCACAAAAAAACCATGCAAAACGTCGGGCGAGTAAAGATTTAATTTTACCGGCTTATTGAGGGGTACATACAGAGTGGTCGCCACTTTACCATCGGGATAGACGAATTGCCAGTCCCACATCCGTCCTATCACCTTAACCTCCAGCGCATCCTTAGGCGGTCTGCGCAAGGGGATATAATTTTCCCAACCTACATAAAACATGGCCAACACCAGTATCAGAGGAATAGTAATCCACATCACCTCAAGCCACGTACGTTCTTTTACCTGCACTGCCTGCTGATGACGCCTGCGGTTGTAACGCACCACAAATAGAATCATCAGCACGGTGATAAAAATTAAAAAAAAGATATCTATGCCCAAAATAAAATAAAATGTTTTATCAATTTTCTCAACAAAATTTGAAGCGCCGTAAGGAATTCCGTAATTCATGTCGTCGGTTTTTAGCGGTACAAATAGTCAATGTAGGTGATGATAATGATCAAGGCAAACAGCACAATAACCATCCCTACCAGGATTTTAATCAGCATATTCTCATACTTTAGATGCATAAAATACGAGAGCACCAGATAACCTTTCACGCAGGCAACTAGCAGAGCAAGCGTAACATTCCATGCTTTCAGATCGAAAGAAGTAATTTCAATCGTAATAAAAGTTAATGCCAACAACACTACAAGCACCGTAGCCAGGGTACGGTAAGGCGTAACGTGAGCCAATGTTGAATGATGATGATCCGTCATAGCATCAAGTAATTAAATATAATAATGGGAACAGGAATATCCAGATCAGGTCGACCAGGTGCCAGTAAAGAGCTGCATTCTCAAGGAAAACAAATTTTTCGGCATGTACCTTTCCGGCCTTTATTCGACGTTCAACTACAATAAGGATTATCATACCCACCGTAACGTGTAAGGCATGAAGACCGGTCATAGCAAAATACAGCCCAAAATAAAGAATATGACCATGCTCAAGTTTTCTGAGTAGCTCTGAGCCTGGATAAATGTCGTGTTCAAACTTGGCCCCCCACTCAAAATACTTGTTAACCATAAAAATAAATGCGCACAGGACCGTAAGCCAGATAAGCCGCCGGCTGAGTTTGACCTTATTTTCCTGTAAAGCGGTAAGTGCCATAGCCACTGCCATGCTACTCACGAGCAGTACTATCGTATTTACAGCTCCAAAAATTACGTTCAGTTCGAGCGAGGCTTCATGAAACTGGGTGTGGTACATAGCTCTATAAACCGCATAAACTAGAAACAGCCCGCCAAACAAAAGAATTTCGGTAAAAATAAACAGCCACATCCCCAGCTTGGCCGCTTCATCGTCGCGATGTTCCAACAAGTGTGCTTTCGCCTGATGTTCCATAATACTTCAACCAATTATTTGAAATTATAAGGACTACCCTCAATACGTGGAATCTCTTCAAAATTCTCGAGAGGTGGAGGGGAGGGAATTTGCCATTCAAGGGTTGTACCATTCCATGGGTTGGCTGGAGCCTTCTCGCCTTTACGGGCACTACGTACCAAATTATATAACATGAGTACAATGCCCGCCGTAAGAATAAAGCCACCGATAGTAGAAATAACCTGTGCAGGTTGAAACTGTGGAAAATAATCGTAATACCTTCGTGGCATGCCCTCTATACCAATGATAAACTGGGGGAAATACAGCAAGTTAAAGCCAATAAACATGATGATTGACGCAATAGTTGCCTGTTTGATATTATACATGCGTCCATACATTTTAGGAAACCAGTAATGAACAGCAGCGAACGCTGCAAAACCCATTCCCCCGAAGATGATATAATGAAAATGCGCTACCACAAAGGAAGTATCATGCACCTGAATGTTGGTAGCCAGCGAGCCCAATACCAGGCCTGTGAGTCCTCCAATGGTAAACAGAAAAATGAAAAACAGGGCAAACAGAAATGGTGGCTTCATATCAATGGAACCCTTATACATGGTAGCCAGCCAGTTAAACACCTTGATAGCACTGGGCACCGCAACAACAAAGGTCAAAAACGAGAAAAGCCACAACGACTTACCGCTCATGCCAGAAGTGTACATGTGATGTCCCCATACCAGGTACCCCACTGCCGCAATAGCCACACTCGAAAGGGCTATAGCCTTATAGCCATACACCTTACGCTGGCAAAAAGTGGGAATAATCTCTGTGATAACACCCATAGCTGGCAAAATCATAATGTATACTGCCGGATGGGAATATATCCAGAACAAATGCTGGTAAAGTACAGGATCACCCCCCAGTGCAGGGTCGAAAAATCCAATATGAAACAGCCTCTCGGCAATGATCATCAACAAAGTTATCCCCACCACAGGGGTTGCAAGCAACTGAATCCAGGCCGTTGCATATATAGCCCAGGGGAAGAGGGGCATCCGGAAGAATTTCATGCCGGGAGCACGAAGCCGATGAACTGTCACAATGAAATTAAGCCCCGTAAGTATCGACGAAAAACCCAGTACAAAGGCTGCTGTCGTGGCCATGATTACATTGGTCCCCGTTGAAGTACTATAGGGAGCATAAAACGTCCACCCGTATCGGGAGGACCGTGACGCATAAACTGCGAAAGAATGGCCAGAAAAGAACCAAAAAGGAAAAGATAAAACGAAAAAAGGTTTAGCCTCGGAAAGGCTACGTCCCTTGCTCCAATCATAATGGGTAAGCTAAAGTTTCCAAAAGTAGCCGACAAACCGGGAATCACCACCATAAAAATCATAATAATGCCATGCACCGTAAATAGCCCATTGTAGGTTTGCGGCTCAACAATAGTTTTACCCGGTGCTATAAGCTCTAATCGCATCAACAATCCTATGATAACCCCTACAAGGAAAAAAGCCGTAATAGCGTATAAGTACATCAACCCTATCCGCTTATGGTCGGTAGAGGTGAGCCACGCCCATATCCCTTTATACCGACCCGTATTTTCGAGGTAAGTACCCCTGTAAAACTCTTGTATTTCTGCTCTCATTTTTTACTATGAATTTATTGTTTTTTTCCTGCGCGAATGCCGCCACAACCAAATCCCAAACAAAATCAACACAAACACCATCAACGTGCCGGAAACCTTAAGTACATCCAGAACATATCTTTTGCCTGCTGGATCGTAAGCAAAACAGTACAACAAGATCTTTTGACCTGCCGGCCGTGCCTCCTCTTTCTGGGCTTCAATCAAGGCCATCTTAAAATCTAGCGGCAAATAACTAAGACCATACAGATACCTCGTAATTTTGCCGTGTGGACTTACTGCGATAATTGCTGAGGGATGAACAAAATCAAACCCAACTGCCTTCACCTTATAGCCAAAAGCATTGGTAACCTTAAATAGGGTCATGCTGTCGGAGGTTAAAAAATGCCACCCTTCCTTATGATCCTTCGCATATCGCTCGGTGAAGATTTGTTTTTTCTCCTTAGCCTTCTCAGGAGTATCGCGGAAATTGAAACTAATGGTCACCACCTGATAATCCTTTCCCAGAATCAAATCGGTGCGCTTGATAACCTCCCCTACCCCCTCAAGTAGCGGACTGCAAAGTCCAGGACAATCAAAATACACAAAACTAAAAATAGTAGGCTTGTCAACAATTTCTCCCAGGGTAACCGTGTCGGAATTTTCGTTGACAAACTTAAGGTGCAACGGTATCGTATCATTTAAGTGCTCTACAATGCCTACCTCCGGGTCGACCATGCCTGTCTGACCCTGGCCAACATGCAGGTAAAATCCCAAACCTAATATGAGCCAAAACTTTTTCATGAATTTTTTATTTTCCTGTGCGCTTACTGAAACTCCATTAACAAATCTTTGTTTTGTACACCTGCATTTTTTCTAATCTGCTGCTTTTTGCGAGGTGTAATTATTGGCCAATAGCAAGGAACCTCCTAACAACGCTACATCCTTGAGGAGTGCAAAAAGTGCCATCTCGGCATGTTCGGTAAAAAGATTGGGAATGTGTATGGTCAGAATAAAAAGGCTGAGCATAAAAACCAAACCATAACAGGCCACCGTCACATAACGATTAATGATAATGAGCACACTGGCTGCTATAAGAAAGAACCCTGCCAGAAATACCGTATAGGCTCCGCCAGGTACGTAGGACGTCATCATTCCCAAAAAAACATCGGTCATAAAAAAATGGTTCAGACCAATGATGCCAAAAGGCAGGCCATAAAGTATACGACCCAGTAAATTTAAGTTTTTCATATTTCAGGTTTTTTACCGGTTTGCTTAATTTTTCGAATGGATAGCATGATGCGGATAAGAAAGAACCAGATGGTGCCCACCACTAACAGGTATGATATAATGAGCCAGCGAGGAGCCTTACTGCCAATATTCCACATGGCATTTTGCTCGGTCAGCGGGGGCTTGATAGTAGGCACTCCTAGCTTAGCCTTGTAATCCTGTTCCAGCTCACCAAACATTTCATGATTTATTTTCACTACCAGCTGAATATAACCCGATGAGTCTCCAGGCAAATCGGTTGGAAAATGAAAAGTAACCTTTCCATCTTTGGGCGTGGTTCGCACCGAATCTATAGGCAAATTACCAATAACGTTTTACAAAAAGGCTCACTTCCGCATCAGCCAGGGGTAATGTATCGGTAGTCTGTCGGGCTTTAACCAGAATCGTAACTTTATGTTGAACGGTATCGAAAGTAGGTATAACCTTCACTGAGCGCAATTTTGCAGAGTCGACCAATCGGGCCAGAGGCGGTTGAACATAGTTATTGTTGAAACTTCGTAGAAAAGCAATCATCTGCCAGCGTTCCTGTTCGGTTAAGGAGTTCTTGAACGATGGCATTGCCCCCCTTCCCACGGTAATCTTATAAAAAAGTGCTCCATCGCTTTGCGACTGTACCTTTTTTTCTGCCATATCGGGTGGTATGGGCACCAGCGTACGGATATTGTTCCCCTGCCCGGGCATTCCATGACATGAGGCACAGCTTCTCTTAAATATATCTTCACCCTTCTTGCGCATTTGCTCATCGAATAAATAGGGCGAAGTACGCTTCTCCTTATCCGACGGTACTTCCCACTCCTCGGCCACGCTATTTATGGTGTATAATAAAGAACAGCAAATAATTAAAAACTTTCTTTTAGTTATCCTCATGGCTTTCAACTTCTTGTATAGGCAAAACAGGAAATGTTTTCGACAAAACCGTAATAATCATCAATACCAGAATGATGGGTGCAATGGTTATAGCTATTTCAATCAAAGTTGGTTTGTATATCTGATACTCAACAGGAACATTTTGAATGGGCAAAAACGGGTGCTGCATGGTAGGGATAACTATCAAGTATCGCTTGAACCACGCCCCGATAATTACAAAAACAGCCACTATCATTAACGGCAAAGGCTTACGCATGGGCCTGAACAACAATAGAATAATAGGCAATAGCAAGCCTCCAATCTGCACCGACCAGAATAAAACGGCAAATCTTCCCTGAAATAGCTCATGCAGATGAGCAGCATCGGCATGCTTTAGCTTATACACAGGCACCAGATACTCGTTGATATTAAAGTAAAGATAAACCAGCGATACAAGCACCAATAATTTTCCTATCTTATCAAAAAGATCGTGGGTAATATACTGTTCCAGATGATAGATTTTTCGAAACACATACATGGCAATGATTACCGCTGCCGTTCCACTTACAAACGCTCCCGTAACAAAATAGGGTCCGAATATGGTACTGTCCCACCCGGGACGATGGGTAACCGCAAACAACCAGGAGGTTACTGTATGAATAGCCAGTGCCACCGGGATAATGAGTATAAGCAACGTTTTTACACCCTGTCGGATTATGCGTTGCTGTTCCTCACGATTTTGCCAGCTCACGGCCAGTACTTCATACAATTTTCTCTGCCACCTGGGTATATTCGTTAATCTGTCACGGCACAAGGCTATATCGGATATCATGGGTAGGTAAAGCAGCAACGTGCTTATTACAACATAGGTAGTAACTACCGTAACATCCCAGATAATGGGTGATTGAATACGTCCATAAAAAAACAGGTATAAAAACCTGTCGGGACGCCCCATGTCAGATATAATAACTAATCCTGCCACTGCAGCAAAAGCCAGCGATATAATCTCAGCAATTCGTGCAAGTGGCGCTGCCCAATGAATACGGGTAAGCCCCAACACGCACTGATGAGCATACCTATCAGGCTGGTAGCCACAAAAAATACAAAGTTGGCAATGTAAATACCCCAGGATACATAATCGCGCAATCCTGTAACCCCCAACCCTACCTTAAGCTGGATCGAGTAAGCATACAGACACACGAGCAGAGCCGTAGTCAGAAACGACATCCATAGCAAAAAACCTTTACCATATCCAATGGGCTTTAGCAAATCGTTGATCACCTTTTCACTCGCAACGTTCATAGCACTTATCTAAATTAGCTTTCAAAATGATGGACATATTCATGGGCTATCTGCTTATCTTTTTCCCGAACAGGCATAGTCCTATCCTTCGGGGGTAGATAGTAAACACGGGGTTTTGTACCCAGCTCGGGCATAAGCTGATAAGCTCCATTTTTTTCGAGCAGTTCGCTCAGCCGCATGGTTTCGTGGGTGGTCCCGTTGGTAACCACATCCTCGTTTTCATCGCCAAACCAATAAACACCATTGGGACAGGCCGATACACAGTAAGGCAACTTACCCTCCCGTAGCCGGTCGGCACTCATCAGACATTTGGTAATTGTACCCTTACGCTGGGGCAGGTTGAGCTCAACATTGTATTCCATGTTGGCATCTTCCTTAGCATAAAGGGGCTCTATCCAGTTAAACATACGGGCATTGTAAGGACAGGCTGCAATACAAAAACGACAACCAATACAACGCTGGTTGTCGATCAGCACCACCCCGTCCTGCCTTTTGAAGGTAGCATCCACCGAACACACCGAAACACAGGGCGGATTGTCGCAATGCTGGCAGGGTTTAGGCATATAATAGGCAGGTGCGTGTTCCGAAGCCTGCATAACCAATACATTCATATGGCTTTGTTCGGGACGCAGATGATGAGCCTGCTGACAGGCCGACATGCAACGCCGCGCGTTTTTACACTTGGCCAGATCTATCACCCAAATCCACCGCTTTCCAGGAATACCTTCCCGTCCCCTGCGCTGAAGCTCTGTCAATGCCTCTTTATTAATCTTAAGCTGATGCGTATGTTCGGCTATCTCCTTGATGTGCGGAATGCCCTTCTTCTTATGCTCGGCAATGCGGAAGCAATTGCTCCCCCGGCCAGCACCGAACCCCCACCCCATAGGGCTAACTGCTGCAGAAACTTCCTCCGAGATGCATTCTTTAGTCCTGTACGAATATTTCTCATGCCTTTGAATTTTCAAAGTATAACCATTACCAGAAAAAAAAGTTTAGGGTAAACTAAGTATTTTTTTTGAACCCGCACAAAAAACGAGGCAAAACAAAACTAATTGATTATATATTACAATTATACAATCTGTCACATGAATAAATTACTGTGTAAGCATTCCGTTCTTATGCTCAAAGGAACAGCTTACTATAATGGCCCCTGCTTGTGATCAGTGGACAGCCATGAAAAAACTTTCGAGACTAAGCCTTTTAAACTTCCTGACCAGCTTACTCGCTGCTATAATCACGTTTATAAACAAGCCTGTAAAGGTATGGGTATATAATACAAGCAACGCAAATCCCAAAGGCTCCTTCGAGAAATGCAAACAGGGTCAAAAGGCCAGTAGCACCATAGCGGCTATCTGAAAATTTAGCAAATACAGCAAAAGGATCAAGGTCGTAAACAATAACCCAACCCTTGCAGCAAAAATTTTTGGACCGGCATTTATCATATTGCCTGCGGGTAAGTACCTGCAAATGGTTCTTGAAGCTATTGCTATCAGGCTATATTTTGATAGGACTATGGCCCGAAATAAAAAATCAATGCATAGCCATATAAGCAATAGAACGCTCTGAGTTAACGCAAACACCAAAAGAACAACCACAGTGAACAACGCATTGAAACGGGTAACCCGCTCATTAATTTTCTCTTCTGAAATGGGGCAAAATGCATATGATTTCATCATAATAAAATTAATTTTTAAAGATATGATGGAACACCCATGTTCGCAATTTTATCACTATTGTGTTTGCGTTCGCAGGAACATGGGTGTTTCATAATTTCTAAATATTAAAGTAGTGCTCTTACAGAAAATGAGATAAAACGACACCAATCATTCAGTAGCGAACCGTAAAATCAATTAGCTGGAACGAACTCCAAAAAGATAAACAAAAATTCGGATTACAATGTTTAATTTTTTATCCCCAAAAATTGATTTACACGGTAGCCACAACCCGCCTGCAATATCTTTGTGATTGTTTATGCTTGAAAAACATGCTCGTTCATTGTTTAAAAATTTTGAACAAAATAATAATAGATGGGTAACCCTATGGTGATATTAATCGGAAATGTTATTGCCAACGACATGGGCATAAAAATACTTGGGTTGGCTTTTGGAACAGCTATTCTCATCGCTGCGGGAACAGCAATATAGGAAGCACTTGCTGCCAATACAGATAGCAAAAATCTGTTTCCGATAACATCCGTTACAAATCCACTCAAAAATGATACGGAAATACCATTTACCAGGGGAATTACAATAGCAAACAAAGTTGTGAACCAACCACCTCTAAAAAATTCGCTTAATCTTTTCCCGCTTTGAATTCCCATATCCAGAAGAAAAACGGCAAGAAAACCCATAAAAATGTCGGTGGTAAACGGCGCTATTCCTTGTGCTTGTTTATCGCTTGCTAACCATCCGATTAGCAGACTTCCCAATATCAACAAAACGCTTGCATTTGTAAATGAATGAACAACAATACCTCTTATATTAGGTAGACTATCGTCGTGTGGGGAGTACATCCGAATCAGAGTTACGCCAATTATAATAGCAGGAGCTTCCATTAGTGCCATTATTGCAACCAGGTGCCCCCCAAAACTTTGATTTTGCGTTTCTAAGAACGAAACAGCGGTAACAAATGTTACTGCGCTGATTGAACCATACGTTGCAGCAACTGCACCTGCGTTTTCTATACTCAATTTTTGCTTCAAAATAAAAAATGTATAAAAAGGTATTATACAAGCCACTAAAAGCCCTAATAACACTGTCCAAAGAATTTCTGCTGTAAAATGGCTGTGCGCTAATTCCTGCCCCCCCTTGAAACCAATTGAAAATAGTAAATAAAGAGAAATAAATTTTGAAGATGTGGAAGGAATCTCTAAATCACTTTTTAATTTTGAAGCTATTATTCCAAGTAGGAAAAATAACAAAGCCGGGCTTGTTAAATTCTCAAATAATAAATCAAAATGCATAGAAAACTATTTTTTAATTTCTAATACGATATGTTGGTATTTTTTCAATTGAAATTTTTATATGTGTTAATAGAAAAACGCTTCTTTAAAACTTTTTTGGACCAGGAAATAACATTACCTGCCATTTGCCGGTTTTACTAATTAACAATTGGCTTATCTTAAACGAAAAAAGTTGATTTTTAAGACCAACTGGAAATCGCCTGAAATATCTCCGTACCAGTTTGTGTTTTAAAAAAAATGGTCGTTTAAAAAAAAGACAGATGGTTCGAGTGCGTTTAAAAACGTTTCTTCTTCATCTTGTTGTCGTAAAATAGACTGATTAAATGAACAAATTATTTTCAACTGCTCAATCATAGTTATTAATTTATTTAATTCAGAACATTTGTAAGTATTGCTTAAAGTTCATTACCCATAATTTCTGGATCAAACAACAGTTCATACTTTGCAAAAAAGCCAGTGAATATTTCCTGACTCAATTCTTTCATCATACAAATTAAAGCATAACAACTCAAATTCCATCCATACAAACCATTTAACTATTGGCATTGTTTTAAATCGATTTTTATTCTACCTGTGTGTATTTTCTATGGTTTAACTATTTTTTTAAAATAACCCAAATGTACCTTTTTTGTTCAACAGTTTTGTTGCATGAATTGTATATTTATTCCAGCAAAGTCATCAGGCGTAAAGCTAACCAATGACTTATCCGTAGTAAAAATGGCATTAGTCAAAAGTTTGCCTATGTAGCTACGCCTCAGGTAAATACATACATTGAACTTCTTTTTTTTTAGATATATTGCAAGAGAAGTTATTAGACGCTATAAGTTCGAAAGTTGATACCATGCAGTTATGTGTTTGGTAG
This sequence comes from Bacteroidales bacterium, assembly GCA_049968755.1. Taxonomy (GTDB): domain Bacteria; phylum Bacteroidota; class Bacteroidia; order Bacteroidales; family DTGW01; genus JAKPGM01. The sequence continues at coordinate 11,290 of JBMFQE010000007.1, read as the reverse complement.
GTATTTCTTGTGACAAAAATTCAAAAAAAACATACATTTAAGATACTTTATGCTGCAAAATATTGGCAAAGTCTATCCCCTTTAGCCTGTTAAACACTCAAATCCACAAGCAAAAATTTGATAAGGCCGATGGTACCAATAAAAAAGAAAATCCAGATTCTATTTGTTTCTTTTAACAAATCTGGCTCAAAAAATTTGGGTGGTAGAGAAAAAATTATTTTTACATTAACTTCAAAGCATTACTGTACCAAATATGTGATAACAAAGAAACTTCAATTTTCAATTTTTTAGCCAACAAAAAAGAAAAAGACTGGAAATCTTTCCAATCTTTTTTATTTAAAATTATCTTGTAATTTTTTATTTCAATAACAAAAACCACTATTGTCCAATATAATTAGAATAAAAATAAACAACACTTGATTTTCAATTCGTTATGAAGTGTTTTCCTTTTTGCTCAAAAACACTCCCCTAAAGAACCTCACCCCTTTGGATTACCCTCTCCTTCAAAAAAGGAGAGGGGTTAGGGGCGAGGTTCTTTAAACGATAGTGAACAAAAACAATTTTTTAATAATATCATTAGTAAAATTTTCTCATAATTTGGGTAGAAAAATACTCCCTCTAATTAAGTGTTTTTTATACATTTATTCTAATTTTATCACTACAAATTGCCATACGCTATGCGAACAATCATATTGCTGGGTTGGCACATAATATCTATGAGCCAATTTTTTGAGCTGCAATGTCAGACACAGGTATTACGGGAACGCATGCTATTGAATGATCAGTGGTATTTCTATAAATACAGCAAACAAGAACAGGCCGACACCTTGATATACGACGAACGTCCACCCCTTATTGAGCATAACGATACTAAGGATGCCGACAGTAAACCAACCGAAGCTATTCACTCAACTTCAAAGAAATTCGTACTTAAACCCTGGATTTTGCCAACAGCTAATAGCTTTATTGCCGATTCATCACAACATTATATCCGTCCTACGGGTGATCCGGGTAAGGATTTCCCATTTGTTCAAACTGATTTCGATGATTCGGGATGGGAACTTGTGAATTTACCGCACGACTGGGCGATCAAAAAACCTTTTATGACAGGATGGGATGCCGAAGTGGGCGGTGGTATGGGACGATTGCCCTGCAATGGAGTAGGTTGGTACCGTAAAAAAATATTTCTGAGCCATACCGACTCTGTTCGACGAATCATACTTGAGATAGATGGAGCCATGTCGTATGCTATGGTTTGGGTAAACGGGCATCTGGCTGGAGGATGGCCCTATGGATATGCATCGTGGCAGCTCGATATTACGCCGTACGTAAAGTTTGGCACCAATAATCAGCTGGCTATCCGGATAGATAATCCCAACCATTCGGCACGCTGGTACCCCGGCGGTGGTATTTATCGAAATGTGTGGCTTACAAAGACACATCCCATTCATGTAGCCCAATGGGGAACGTTCGTTAAGACTGCCCGGGTAACTTCCTACGAGGCCACAGTACACATTGAAACCTCAATAGCAAATCTCTCGCCCCGCAAGGAATCGGTTACTATTGTACACGAAGTTTTTCCATGGAACCCAGAAGGCAAGTACAGGGGCACACCCGTGGCAAAATCGTTGGGGTTGGCAGCTATTGTTCCATCAAAAAAAGTAGTCAGGTTTTTCGATACATTGATAATACAAAATCCGTTGTTGTGGGGGCCTCCGCCAAAGCAAAGGCCAAATCTTTATGCTGTTAAAACCACTGTTTTGATGGGTCGGCAGGTAGTCGATACCTACATTACTCGATTTGGTATTCGTACGCTATTGTTTAACCCCGACAGTGGAATCTTTGTCAATGGCGAACACATACCCATCCGTGGGGTCAACCTACATCACAACCTTGGGGCGCTGGGATCTGCATTTAATTACCGAGCCGCCGAGCGCCAGCTCGAAATACTGAAACAGATGGGATGCAATGCTATTCGAATGGCCCATAATCCTCCTGCCCCCGAGATGCTCGAGCTAACCGATCGGATGGGTTTTCTGGTGATTGATGAAATATTCGATAGCTGGCAACGCAAAAAAACACCGCACGACTTTCACCTCATCTTCGACGATTGGTATGAAGCCGATACCCGTGCCTTTATTCGTCGCGATCGAAACTGTCCGTCGATTATTATCTGGAGCTATGGTAACGAGGTGGGCGAACAATACACCGGTGCTGAGGGCGCAGCTATAGCACAAAAGCTCAAGCATATTATTAAACAGGAGGACCCATCACGCCCCACAACATTGGCTATGAATTATGCAAAACCCGATATGGAACTGCCAGCGATACCCGACATCATAGGTTTGAACTATCAGGGCGAAGGTATTAGGCAGGATCCTGAATTTGAAGGCACCGACCGAATCCGTACCCCACCCCAATACGAAGCCTTTCATAAACAATTCCCCAACAAGGTTATCCTCAGTACCGAAACAGCTTCAGCGCTTAGTACACGCGGAACCTACCTGTTTCCGGTAACTTCTAAAAACTCATCTTTTATTCGTCAGGGGATAGGTGGCGACGAACACAATATGTACGTAAGCGCCTATGAATTGTATGCTGTCGATTTTGGCTCTTCGCCAGATAAGGTATTTGCTTCGCTGGATAAACATCCCTTTGTCGCAGGTGAGTTTGTGTGGACTGGTTGGGACTATCTGGGTGAACCTACACCCTACTACCTGGCACGCAGCTCATACTCGGGCATTATCGACCTGGCTGGCTTTCCTAAAGATCGTTACTATCTGTATCAATCGCGCTGGCGCCCTAATATCCCCATGGTACATATCCTGCCTCACTGGAATTGGCCCGAGCGAATGGGCCTTCATACCCCTGTGCATGTCTTTACTTCGGGCGATGAAGTAGAACTATTTCTCAACGGTCAATCGCTGGGACGAAAGAAAAAGAATCGATATGAATATCGCTTACGCTGGGACAGTGTCGTGTACCAACCCGGAACCTTACACGCAGTAGCTTATAAAAATGGTAAAAAATGGGCTGAACAGACTGTAACAACAACAGGCCAACCTTCAAAATTAATAGCCGAAGCCGATCGCGACACCATTCGATCCGATGGCTACGACCTATCCTTCATAACTATCCGTATAACCGATGACATGGGACGCACTGTCTCCACTGCCAATAACAAAATCCAGATAAAAGTGGAATTTCCTGGACAACTGGTTGCAACTGATAATGGCGACCCTACAGATATGACCCCTTTTGCCAGCAGTGAACGTAAAGCATTCAACGGACTGGCGCTTGCTATTGTTCGCTTTGCAAATAAAAGCGTACAACCCTTTAATGTAACCATAAAGGCTGATGGCTTGCAAGAAACCCAACTTACCATTAAACCCTCATTGAAACATGAAAACAGGTAAAAAAAATCGTATGGTGAGGCAAACGACCCTGTGGTTGTGGGTTATGCTCAACTGTCAAACGATTATGGGTATTGAAAATGAGACCATCGTAACGAATGATTACTCGTATTACGATGGTCTTACCACCAACATTGTAAATGGCACTTTTAAAGACTCACGGGGATTCCTGTGGATTTGCAGCATTAATGGTTTATTGCGATACGACGGATATCATTTCAAAAAAATCAATACCAAAGACAAGATCCTAAGCTGTGAAGTGTTGAATATAACCGAAGATATCAACGGAAATCTGTGGGTCGCCACTGCCAAAAGGGGGGTTATTTACTATAACATTCACAATGAAGAAATATTTCCCCTGTCCATCGGTATAAATTTTTCATTCAATATTAACCGAATACTTGTATTTAAGCAGAAAGTTTGGTTGGCTACTGACAGCGGGCTCATATTTTTTGAGCTCGAAAAAGCATTCGAACGCAATCGGCAATATCCTTCAAAAGTTATTTTGCCCGAGCCTTCTAACCCATCTGACCAACGCAATAGAATTACCTGTTTATATGTGTACGCTGATTCAATAAATTTATGGATTGGTACCAACGGAGGCTTGTTTGTGTTAAACACAACTAATTCTATGCTTAAGGGCTTTTTGACACACCCTCAAAATGCAATTAGAACCATGGTGCCATTGCATGATAAGCTTTTGATTGGAAGCTGGGATGGAGGTGTATTCCTTGTTAATCCTTACACATTAACGCTTACGACCGATCCCCTTGTGAGCTGGATGAATAGTCAGCTTCGCTATAAACGCGTCATCAGCTCTTGTTATGACCACAATAACCGGTTATGGGTTGCAACCTATGGGGATGGCCTTTACCAGTTTAATTTGCAAAATCGGCAATTCACCCATTTTAGTTGCCGACAACCCAAGGAAGACCCGCCTACATTAAAATCCGATATCATCAACCACATTCTCTTCGATAAGGAGGGTATATTATGGGTGAGTATGAACCAGCCTGCACTCACAAAAATATATTTCAAAAAAGAGAAAATGCGGGTGATAGAACTCGAAAAGGTCATTCCCAACCAATCTGTCGAAATTGCCAGTATGAGTGGCTCAAACCTTTTTCCGAAAAGTGTATGGATAGCAACTACTCGGAATGGACTAATACACTATAATCTGATACAAGGTACTTACAACCATTATAGTGCAAACCCCAATTCAAAACTTCGGCTTGCATCTAATGAATTGTCGTTGGTATATGAAGATAGAAAAGGCAATTTGTGGCTGGTACACCGCATCCTGGGATTGTACGTTATACCTGCAGGCTTGCTCAAGTCTTTGCATCAGACAGCGAAAAATATTACGCCAATTGATGCCAACAGCATAATCGGTAATATGATGGGCAATAGCTATATTACCAACTTCTATGAGGACTCCAGAGGTAGATTATGGTTGGGACACTGGGAAGCCGTGCACTTACTGGATTTTAAAACCGATTTTGAACTGTCCATAAATTCGCAGCAGGTAAAGGAAAGAGTGCAATACATACCCGTTTATAATGAGAACATGTTGCATTCCCTATCTTTTCATATCTCCCCCACACAGGCTATTGTAGAACTAGAACCAAACAAGTACCTTGTAGGTACGCGTGATGAAGGAATTGTAGAAATCACTGAAATATCGCCCGGAAAATTTCGCGCAATACTGGCCAACGATATCAATAGTCATTTGCCCAGTAAATTTGTTCGTTGCTTTTACAAAAGTGAAAATGACCCTGTTTTGTGGATTGGAACCAATGCTGGCATTTGTGCATACCACACGGATAAAAACCTTTATAGCTATTATGACGAAAGTCATGGAATTTCCTCAGAAAATATCAACTATCTCATTGCCGACAAATCCCATAATATTTGGGCTTCGACTTCGTATGGAATATCGCTAATCGACAAAGCAAACATAAATATAAAAACTTATATATTTGATGAACCTCAAAGCACGTTCAATTACTTTATCAATCTGGCCGTTGTGCCTTTGCCCAACAATATGTTGGCCTTTGCAACAAACAAGGTAGTAGTACTATTTAATCCCGATTCACTTCAGGATTCTGTAAAACGCTTTGCGCTGTATTTTACCAGTATTAAAATCAACAACGAACCGGTATCACCCGGATTACGCATCAATGGTAAGCAAATCATCTCACGCAATGTTAATGAATGCAAAGAAATAAGTATCCCCTATAATGCAACCCTCAGTCTTGATTTTGCTGCCATCGATTTTATCCATCAAAATAAAATAAAATATAAATACAAAATCAATTCGAATGACTGGATTGCTCTTGAACGAAACCAGCGAACCATTAGCTTCTACAATCAAAATCCAGGGGAATATCTGCTGCAGGTACAAGCACAACATCCGTCAGGGTTTTTAGCTACGAGGACCGTAAAACTGATTTTTCTGCCCCCATGGTGGAAAACTTTCTGGGCTTACCTTGCCTATCTCCTTATATTGCTGGCACTTTTTACAACCTACCGAAACTTAATCAAGCAGAAAATTACGCAGAAAGCAAAACTCGAAAAAGAACAATTTGAAAAACTAAAAATTCAGGAGCTCGATCGACTGAAAACCAACTTTATAACAAACCTTACGCACGAGATTCGTACACCCCTGAGCCTTATTATTAATCCTCTCGAAAACCTGGTGAAACAGCATCATGACCTGGAAAAAAGTGTAAAAGAAAAATTGACCATTACCCTTAAAAATAGCTACCGGTTAATGAAACTAACTAACGAACTTTCGGATTACACCAAAATAGAGAAAGATCTCATCAGACCCGAAATGAAAAATTATGATATCATTGACCTTACGAAAAACCTAATGCAATCTTTTGCTACCCTGGCAGATAGCATGTCGATCGATTTTCTGTTTTACAGTTCTTTTAATCAACTTATAGCAGGATTCGACAAAGAAATGATAGAGAAAGTTATTTTCAACCTGCTTTCCAATGCTTTTAAATTTACACCCAAGAATGGTTCAATCGTTGTCGAAATCACGCTGGTTGAGCAAAATGGGCAAAGTCTTGTTAAACTATCGGTTACCAATACTGGTGAAGGAATTCCTGCTGATAAACTGGATAAGATTTTCGACAGATTTTATCAGATCGATCCCGCTGCTCAGGGGTTGGGTATTGGTTTATCCCTTGTTAAGTCGTTGATTGAACTGCACAATGGCACCATTAGGGTACACAGTGAACAAAACTCGGAAACTAGCTTTGAAGTGTATATTCCTTTCCGGCAGGTGGAACAAACTGCTTCCGACGATTCTTTCATCATGATGCCCGCCCCGATAGGTATTAAAGTTGCCAATGATAAGGAAGCAAAGGCAAAACACAAAACATCCTATAAGCTGCTAATTGTAGAAGACGATACGGATATTCTACAATACCTGGCCGGTGAATTTTCCTCGCACTACAACGTGCATACGGCAACTAACGGAATAGAAGGTTTACAAATCGCCAGAAATATTTTACCAGATATTGTTATTACCGACATTGTCATGCCAGAAATGGATGGATTAGCACTTTGCAAGGAATTTCGAGAAAATATTACTACCTCACATATACCCATTATCATCCTTTCGGCCAAAGCAAATCCAGATTCTCAGGTTGAAGGACTCGATGCAGGAGCAAATATTTATATGGTCAAACCCTTTCACATGCAAGTACTCAAAAACCAGGTTGAACAACTCATTCAGCTGAAAGAAACAATCTACCGGAAATTCGCTAAAGCCACCGACCTACATCCCGGTGAGGTTACTAATAACGATATCGATAAACAATTTCTCGAAAAAATACTTAACTACATCGAAAGCAATCTGTCAAATCCTAACCTGAGTGTAGATGAGCTGGCACATCATGCTTGCCTTAGTAAAGTTCAATTGTACAGAAAAATTAAAGCTTTGACGGGCATGTCGGTCATCGAATTCATAATTTCTATCCGGTTGAAAACTGCGGCACGATTGATATTACAAAAGCAATTGAATTTTACCCAAATAGCTTACGAAACTGGTTTCTCCTCGCCTTCGTATTTTACAAAATGCTTTCGCGAATACTTCAACAAAACTCCAAGTGAATATCTGTCCACATTTGAACATAAAAACGAACATAGTTAACCAAATAATTTTCTGGAGTATATTTGACTTTTAGGTGTCCTTCTTTTTTATGTCTTCCGCTGTCCTGGGTGGATGAAGTCTTTCACAATCCCGCAGGGGAACGACTAACAATATTATCAACAAAAATTTTTATTAAAAACCACTAATGTCCAAAATACCTCACCCATAACCCCTCTCCTTCCTTGAAGGAGAGGGGAATCCAAAGGTAATGGTTCTGTAGGGGAGTGTTTTTGCGCAAATAGGGAAAATATCCCATAACAAATTGAAAATCAAGTGCTATATATTTTTATTCAAAATATTTTGGATAATAGTAATTAAAAACATTTATTCGTTTATTATAGCAATAAAATTGCTAAAACATGCAATAAAAAATACCTCTTATGATTTATCAGATTAATTAACTGTTAATGCTGTTTTCCAGACGATATAGGCATATAAAACAAAACGCAGGTAGCGGGAGAGTGAATAAAGCAGGTATTTTCCAAGTGGATATCGGCTCGAACCCACCAGCATACTGGTCCCCGAAAAAGGAATAGGTGTAAGGGCCGATACAATAATTAAGGGCATGCCGTACTGAAAAAAAAGTCGTTCGAGCTTTTTCAGAAAGCGACGGCGAAAAAAGCGAAAAAACTTGCTCGTATTCAGATAGCGTCCAGCAAAATAGGCAATCAACCCCGCACCATAGGAAATTGATGCCAGTCCAATCACAATGAACATATACTGTTTAAAAGAGTGGTTATGCAATGCCCATAGCATAAAAAATTCCGGTGGAATAATACCCACGATCACCTCCGAGACAAAAAAAGTCAGATAAATGAGCACGGGCTTATCGTAAAGGGGAAGTAAAAAGGTTTCGTAGTCGAAAATATTGAGCTTTTTTAAACCAAAAACTATGGCAAGAATAGCCACCACCCATGCCAATCCGCGGGCAAAATTTCGAAGGAAAAAAGCCATTTTCTGGGGAATGATCATAGGCTTTCAAAATTATGTTGCATTAGTGATCACGAGGTTTGAACAAGAGAATTGGCCAATGCCGAAATATCCAATCCATCAAAATTCCCCGAACTCATCAGGAGCAGGTTGGTGCCTTTCCATTCAATCTGCCGGAGTGCGTCTATCAGCTCGCCGATTTGCGTGTATACCTCCAAATGTTTTGTACCGAAAGCTTTTTTAACCGATTCGGGGGTAATTGGTTTCAGGTGCTTGGCTTCAATTATTTTTGGATTATAATATACAAAGGCAACGTCGGCTTTTTCCATGGTGCCATAATATTGCTGGAGAAAATTTTCGGACAGGCTGCTGAAGGTGTGCAACTCCATGCAGGCTACGAGCTTTCGGTCGGGAAAATGCTCTTTTACAGCTTTTACCGAGGCTGTGAGTTTAGAGGGTGCATGGGCAAAGTCGAAGTAAATATTGGTGTAGTCGTTGTTTGCAATAAGCTGTAAACGCCGGGCCGCTCCCTTAAAACTAGCTATGGCGTTGTAAAAATCATTATCGCTAATCCCCAGTACATTGCACACAGCTTTTGCAGCTGCTATATTCTGCATATTGTGCCGACCAAAGATCATCACCGGATAAAGCCTACCCTCATTTTCGAGGTACACCTCATCATCCATTACCCGGTAGGGATGTGTACGATAGGGTATCAATGTCACATCTTCACGAGCAATCAGCGCTATACCCGCTACCAGCGGATCGTCGGCACAATAGACAAGTGTACCCCCGAGTTCGATTTTTTCTATAAAAATTTTAAATTGTTCCACGTACACATCGAACGAAGTAAAAACATTGATATGATCCCAAGCTATGCCGCTGATCACAGCTATATTGGGCAGGTAAATATGAAATTTGGGACGGGGATCGAGAGGTGATGCCAGATACTCATCCCCCTCAAACACAGCCAGTGGAGCACTGTCCGACAGACGAACCATGTTATCGAAACCTTCGAGTTGTGCCCCTACCATATAATCAAAATCCTTCCCACATTGCGTAAGCACATGAATAATCATAGAAGTGATAGTGGTCTTGCCATGGCTCCCCCCCACTACCACCCGGGTCTTGTTTTTGGTTTGTTCGTAAAGATACTCGGGATAGGAATAAATTTTAAGCCCGAGTTCCCGCGCACGTATAAGCTCTGGATTATCTTCCCGGGCATGCATTCCCAAAATCACCGCATCAAGATCCTTATGTATTTTTTCGGGAAACCATCCCCAACGCTCTGGCAACAAGCCAGCTCTATCGAGCTTACTGCGCGAAGGTTCAAAAATTTCATCGTCGGATCCGGTAATGGTGTACCCTTTCTTTTTCAAGGCCAGCGCCAGGCTATGCATTGCGCTACCCCCTATGGCAATGAAATGTACCTGCATCGAATTTTTTTGCCAAAGCTAATGAAAATATTGGTTTTATAGAAAGGATAAATTTCATGATTACCCCATAAAATAACATCCTTGGTTGAAATGATACTTGATTTAAATAACTAATCAGGATTTAGCTATTTTTCAGGTATTCATTATAAAGGTTCCAGAAATACTCTTTAATCTGATCCCAAACCTGACGAAACTTGTTCAATATTTGTTCTTCGGAACCCACTACATTTGCAGGATCTTCAAGACCCATGTGAATCCGGTGTTTTACCTTACCCGAAAAAGCCGGACAAGCTTCGTGAGCATAGTCGCAAACGGTTACAACATAATCCCATTCTTCCTGCAAATAGGTATCTACGGGAGTAGGTACATGGTGTCTGATATCGACACACACCTCTTTCATTACCTCAATGGCCCAGGGACTAACCTGCGAAACCGGATGATACCAGCCGAGCAAACCCATAGATTCGCATCAAACGAAAGCAGAAAACCATTTACCATCTGGCTTCGACAACTATACCTGTACACAGAACAAGAACTTTGGTCATTTTTGTTAAATTTTAGTGATGACAATATTAGTACATAACCTATTGTAAAGTACGAATAAGTTGATATTTCATCATACAATCAACTAAAAAATGTGATGGCCCATTTTTTTTAAATGTGTTATTTTTTGTCCTGGTCAATAATATGTTCGGTATACTTTCTCCCCTCTCTCCTTACTTAGGAGAGGGGATGGGGGTGAGGTTTTTGCCAACAGCGATTTTTAACCCCGATTTTTCTGTTACAATAATTTTAACTACCTGGATAATTTTTTTTCAACTATTATACCTGCAGCAAACATGGGCAAAGTTTTAGTCAGCCGCCACTCTGCTAGCCTAAAAGCCCGACCCGGCAATGGGTCGGGAGCGGATCGTTGCCCGGTGACTTGTGCAAACGACAACTACCAGAGCCACGCTGCAGGCGGGGCGAGTTGTGTCGCGCACGCAGAGACGCTCTCGGGGCACCCATCGGATCGGGGTTTTAAGCCTTGATTTTTTGCTTCTTTTGCATCAAGGCAAAAGAAAAGAGGGATACCCGTTGGCAGCAGCAGCTTAAAATTAGCTGCAGAAAATACTTTTTTTATTCATTGAACCTAAAATAAAAAAAGCTGCCCCAGGTTTTGGGGCAACTTTTCATCATAAAAAAATTAATTTTTAAAGGTATGATGGAACACCCATGTTCGCAATTTTATCACTATTGTATTTGCGTTCGCAGGAACATGGGTGTTTCATTCAAGTTTCACTGCTAACTATTGTTTTACCACCTTATAGAAGGCTACCTTGCTATCCTGAACCACTTTCAAC